>NZ_JBVILA010000032.1:59181-88215 GCF_055580625.1 Amycolatopsis sp. NPDC031561
CCCTTCCTCCCCCCCCCCCCCCCCCTCCCCCTCCCCCCCCCTCCCCCCCCACCACCCCCCCCCCCCCCCCCCCCCCCCCCCCCCCCCCCCCCCCCCCCCCACGGCCGCTCAGCATCGGACGCGGCAAGGACACCTTCATCCCATCGCCGGACCCGCCCACGAACACGCCACCTTTGACCTACCCCTCAAGAGAACCCGAAACGCCACTCACGACCGTGGTCACTTCTTGATCCACTCCTCCAGTTTCACTTTTCCGTCCCCCTTCGCGCCGGTTTTGTGGATCGACGGGTCGCGAGAACCCTCCACGTAGTAGGAGGCACCGGCTCCCCCGCCGCCTCCGGCCCCGTCGTTGGTGCCCGACTTACCACCCCCGCCGCCACCTCCGCCCTTCAGCACGTATCCCGCGCCACCACCGCCGCCACCGCCGGCGGTCGACGCTCCGGGCGCTCCCTGACCGTTGTCTCCCTTCGACTTCTCCGCGGCACCGCCGCGGCCGCCGTCGCCGCCGACACCGACGGTTCCGCGTCCTCCGCTGTCGCCGTTGTGCGGTTTCTCGTCACCCGCACCGCCGTCGCCGCCGCGGGCCACCAGCGATCCGCCTCCGGCACCGCCTCCCCCGCCTGCCACGATCAGGGGCACGTCGCCGCGGCAGACCGCGCTCGAGCCACCGCCGCCTCCGCCGTTGCGGCCGGAATCGGTTTCCCCTGACCCGCCTCTGCCGCCGGTGGTGAATCCCGATCCGCCGGATCTGCCAGCCTGTTTCCCGACCTTGATTTTGAGCATCTCCCCGCCTTTGACCGGCACGGTCGCTTCGACCTCGGCACCGTGGCCCGGGCCGCCGGAATCCGCGTTGCCGTGCCCGCCCTGCCCTCCGCGTACCGTGAACCGGCCCCACTTCGCGTCCGCCGGAACATGGATTTTCTGTTCACCCTCAACGGCTTCGAAGGTCTGCGTGGCTTCGGCCGAAGCCGCGGTCTCCGTCATGATTCCTCCCGGATCGGTGCTGGACATCCAGTCTGGAATGCGCGATTCGTCGGCGGATAGTGCACGATCGGGCAGGAAAAGACTTCGCTGCGTTCGCGGTCTCGTCCGTTTGTACCAGCGTGGAGCAGTGTCGCTATACCTTCGTGTAATGACCGAGATTCGCGGCGGGCCGCTGCGGCCATTGGTGACGTTGCTGAAGGAATCGCCGGGCGATCGGCCCGCGTTCACCGATGCGCACCGGACCCTCACTTCCGGGGAATTGCTGGACTCGAGCGGCCGGTTGGCGACAGGGATCGGAATCGCCCGCGGCGACCGGGTACTCGTGCACCTCGGCGGGCGCGTCGAATTCGCCGAATACTGCCTGGCGGTGCTGCGGGCGGGCGGAATCGGCGTTCCGGTGAGCACCCGGTCGACGGCGGCCGAATTGACGCGGCTGGTGGACGACTCCGGCGCCGGGCTGCTGGTCACGGAGGAACGGCACGCCGCGATCGTGTGCGAGCTCCAGTCCGAGCGGCCGTGGTTGCGGGTGGTGTTCGCCGAGGACGAGCCGTCGCCCGCCCGGGGTGAGCCGCGGGACGATCTCGGCCTCGACGAACCCGCCTGGCTGCTGTACACCTCGGGCACGACCGGCCACCCCAAAGGCGTGCTGACGACGCAACGTGCGGTCCTCTGGTCGTCGGCGGCCTGCTACGGCCCGATGTACGGGATCTCCGGCGACGACACCGTTCTGTGGCCGCTTCCGCTGCACCACGCGTATGCGTTGTCGCTGGCCTTCGCCGGGACGATCGCGCTGGGCACGCACACGAGGATCGTCGGCCACGATCTGCCGGGAGCGCTCGCGGCGCATCCCGGCAGCGTCCTCGCCGGTGTCCCGGCGACCTTCCTGAACCTGCGTCAGGAGATCCGGCATTCCCTGCCCGCGCCGCGACTTTGCCTGTCCGGAGGCGCGCCCTGCACTCCGCCGGTCCGCGCCGCTGTCCGGGAACTGTTCGGCATCCCCGTCCTCGACGGCTATGGCAGTACCGAGACCAGCGGCAAGATCGCCGTCCAGCTCCCCGGCGAGGACGAGCTGACTCCCTTGCCCGGTATGGAGATCCGCGTCGTCGACGGGCAGGTCGAGGTGCGAGGTCCCGGCGTGGCGCCGAGTGCCGAAGGAGTCGACGGCTGGTACCGGACCGGCGACGCGGGCAGGCTCACCGGAGGGCGGCTCACGATCGACGGCCGGGCCGACGACGTCATCGTGTGCGGTGGCCAGAACGTGCACCCGACCGAGATCGAAGCGGTCATCGCCGAATTCCCGGGCGTGGACGACGTCCTCGTGACGGGAAGACCCGACGAGGTCCTCGGGGCGGTACCGGTGGCGTTCCTCGTTTCCGGCTCCGCCGAGCTGGACCTCGGCGAGGTGCGGCGCCTGTGCCACCGTCGGCTGTCCCCCTTCAAGGTCCCGGTGACCTTCCACCGGATGGAGAGCCTTCCCCGGACGCCGTCGGGAAAGGCGAAGCGGAACGCGTTGCGGGTCCCGCGGCCCGACGACGTCGAAGCGCTGGTGCGTGAGGTGACCGCCGAACTGTGCGAGGACGACCTCGGCGAGCGATGGCGTGACCGGCCGTTCGCCGAACTGGGCCTGACGTCGGTGGGCGGCGTGCACCTGCGGCACCGGCTGGCCGACGCGACCGGCCGCGACCTTCCCCAGTCGCTCGTCTACGACTTTCCGACCCCGGCGGCGGTGATCGCCGAACTGGAACGGCTGCTGTCCGGGGAAATCCGCCCGGCCAGAACGGAAACCGCGCCCGCTCGCGCCGACGACCCGATCGCCATCGTCGCGACGGCGTGCCGGTTCCCCGGCGGCGTGACCTCGCCCGAAGACCTGTGGAACCTGGTGGCGGGCGGAGTCGACGCCACCGGCGACTTCCCGGCCGACCGGGGCTGGGACCTGGCGGAGCTGTACGACCCGGACCCCGGCCGGATCGGCGGGTCCACCACCCGCCGCGGCGGATTCCTTTACGACGCAGCGGACTTCGACCCCGCCCTGTTCGGCATGTCCCCGCGCGAAGCCTTGGCGACCGACCCTCAGCAGCGGCTGCTGCTGGAGACGTCGTGGGAACTGTTCGAACGCGCCGGTCTCGACACCGCCACGGTGCGGGGCAGCGACACCGGCGTGTTCGTCGGGGTGATGCACGAGGACTACGCGAGCCGCTTCGAAGGGCATCAGCTGGAAGGACGGCTGGGCATCGGGTCTTCGCACGCGCTCGCGTCCGGCCGGATCTCCTACACCTTCGGCTTGACCGGACCCGCGATCACGGTCGACACCGCGTGCTCCTCTTCGCTGGTCGCGCTGCACTGGGCCGTGCGCGCGCTACGGGCCGGAGAATGCTCGCTCGCTGTCGCGGGTGGCTCCACGGTGATGTCGACGCCACGCACGTTCCTCGAATTCAGCCGCCAGCGCGGTCTTTCCCCGGATGGCCGGTGCCGCTCCTACGCCGCGGGCGCGAACGGCACGGCCTGGGCCGAAGGGGCGGGTGTGCTGCTGCTGGAGCGGTTGTCGGACGCCCGCCGGAACGAGCATCCGGTCCTGGCGCTGGTGAGCGGCTCGGCCGTCAATTCCGACGGGGCGTCGAACGGGCTCACGGCGCCGAGCGGGCGGGCGCAGCGGGCGGTGATCGCGTCCGCGCTGGCCGACGCGGGCCTGTCGGCGATGGACGTCGACGCCGTCGAAGGGCACGGCACGGCCACCCCGATCGGCGATCCGATCGAGGCGGAGGCGCTGATCGCCGCGTACGGAGGCGGACGCGATCGGCCGTTGTGGCTCGGGTCCGTGAAGGCCAACATCGGGCACACCCAGGCGGCGGCGGGAGTGGCCGGGGTGATCAAGATGGTGGAAGCGCTGCGGCACGGGCAGTTGCCGCCGTCGCTGCACGCAGGGGATCCGAGTCCTCGTGTCGACTGGTCGGCGGGGGACGTGGCCCTGCTGGCGGAAGCGCAAGACTGGCCGGCCGGACCGAAAACCCGGCATGCGGGGCTTTCCGCGTTCGGGATCGGCGGCACGAACGCCCACGTCGTCGTCTCGGAAGCGCCACCGCCGGTCGAGACCGGACGCGCGGCGCCCCTCGCGGCGCCGTGGCTGCTGAGCGCCGCCGACGAGGGCGCATTGCGAGCGGTCGCCTCGGGGCTGCTGGCGACGGCCGGCGGCCGGGACACCGGCGACGTCGCGTTCACCCTCACCACCCGCACCCCGCTGGAACACCGCGCGATGGTCCCGTCCGGCGATCTCGCCGCACTGCGCGCGCTCGCCACGGGTGACCGCCGCGGCCGGACCGTGCGCGCCCCGGCGACCGCGGCGTACCTGTTCAGCGGACAGGGTGCGCAGCGGCCGGGAATGGGGAAAGAGCTGTCGGACGGTTTCCCCGTGTTCCGCGCGGCGTTCGACGCGGCCTGCCAGACGCTGGGTGGGCGGGTCCGCGACGTCGCGTTCGACGGCGGCGATGCGCTGAACCGGACCGACCACGCGCAGGCCGCCCTGTTCGCGTTCGAGGTCGCGCTGTTCCGTTTGCTGGAATCGTGGGGTGTCCGGCCGGGCGTCGTCGCCGGGCACTCGATCGGGGAGATCGCCGCCGCGCACGTCGCCGGTGTCCTGTCGCTCGAAGACGCGGGGATCCTGGTGGCCGCGCGCGGACGTCTGATGGCCGCTTTGCCGCCCGGGGGCGTCATGATCGCCGTCCGGGCGGCCGAGGACGAGGTCGCGCCGCTGGTGGGGGAATTCGCCGACCAGGTGGCGATCGCCGCGGTCAACGGCCCCCGATCCCTTGTCCTGTCCGGGACCGAGAGCGTGACGGAAGCGATCGCGGCGCAGTGGCCGGGTTCCACGCGGCTGCGTGTCAGCCACGCGTTCCATTCGCCGCTGATCGATCCGATGCTCGCCGAGTTCCGCGAGGTCGCCGCCGGGCTGACCCACCGGAGTCCGGAGACCACCCTGGTCTCCGGGTTGACCGGCCGCGCGATCACCGGCCTCGGCCCGGACCATTGGGTGCGGCATGCCAGGGACACGGTCCGGTTCGCCGACGCGCTGGACACCGTGGCCGCGGCGGGAACCGGTATCTGCCTGGAGATCGGCCCGTCGGCCACGCTCAGCAGGGTCGCGGGCGCGGTACTCCCGACAGTGTCCACTATGGACACCGAACAGGGAGTGCTGGAGGCTGCGGGCGAACTGCACACCGCGGGAGTGCCGGTCTCGTGGCGAGCGGTGTTCGATGGCGGTTCCCGCCTGCTCGCCCTGCCGACCTATCCCTTCCAGCGCGAGCGTTTCTGGCTCGACCCGCAACCGCGGCGGAGCCCGGAAGGCAGTGGGCACGCGATGCTCGGCCCGGCGCTGGTCGCGCCCGACTCGCCGAGGATCGTGCACGGCGGCTCGGCGGGCGTGCGCGCACATAGCTGGCTCGCCGACCACGTCGTCGGCGGCACGGTCCTGTTCCCCGCCAGCGCTTTCGTCGAGATCGCCTTGCACGCGGGCGAAGCGAGTGTGGCCGAGCTGACGATCGAGGAGCCGCTGCGGCTCGGCAGAACCGCCGACGTCGCGCTCCAAGTGGTCGTGGACGGACCCCGGATCGACATCTACGCCAAGGACGACGCCGGCTGGACGCGTCACGCCACGGGCCGCCTGCGCCCGTCCGACGTCTTCGCGCAGCCGTGGAAGGGCGAGTGGCCGCCTCCCGCCACCGAACCCGTCGACCTGGATCAGGCTTACGCGGCCCGCGAGTACGGTCCCGCCTTCCGCGCGGTGACGGGCCTGTGGCAGGACGGCGACGAACTGTTTGCCGACGTCGCACTCCCCGAGGGCGTCGACGGCCGGTTCGGCATCCATCCCGTGCTGCTCGACGCGGCCGTGCACACCTTGGCGCTGGCCGAACCGGCGGACGCCGAGGTGCGCGTGCCGTTCCTCTGGAGCGGCGTCCACGTCTTCGCCCCCGCCGCGCGCCGGGCTCGGGTCCACTGTGTACGGACAGGTCCCGGCGAAGCCCGCGTCGAACTCTTCGACCCCGACGGAATGCCCGTCGCGGTGGTGGAATCCCTGCTCACCCGACCACTGCCCGCCGAGAGCAGGATGCTCTACCGCCCGCAGTGGGTCCCCGTCCCGGCCGCGCGCGCCGACGACGTCCGGGTCATCGACGGTGACGACGTCCGGACCGTGCTCACCACCCTGCAGGACACGATCCCGCGCGGGGAACGCACGGTCGTCGTCACCCGCGCCGCGACCGATCCGGCGGGAGCGGCGGTCTTCGGGCTCGGGACAGCCGCCTCGACCGAGTACCGCGGCATGGTCACCGTGGTCGAAGCCGGCGCCGAAGTCCCCGTGGAGAAGGTGCGCGAACTCGTCGGTGGCAACCCCGAACCCCAGCTGGCGATCCGGGACGGCGTGCCGCACGCGCTGCGGATCACCCGGACCGCGCCCGCGTCCGCGCGGCCGATCGATCCGGCGGGCACCGTGCTGATCACCGGCGGCACCGGTGCGCTCGGCGCGGCGCTGGCCCGCCATCTCGTGTCCGCGCACGGTGTCCGGCATCTGCTGCTCGTCAGCCGCCGCGGCCTCTCCGCACCGGGCGCGGAAGATCTCCTCCAGTTGCCCGCCGACGTGCGGATCGTCGACGGCGACATCGCCGATCCGGCCGTCGTCCGGCATCTGGTCGACTCGTGCGATCCGCCGTTGACCGCCGTCGTGCACGCCGCGGCGGTCGTCGCCGACGCCGCGTTCACCGCGCAGACGACCGCGGGCCTCGACACCGTTTTCCGCCCGAAGGCCGACGCCGCCCGGGTCCTGCACGAGGCGACCCGGCATCTCCCGCTTTCGGCTTTCGTGCTGTTCTCGTCCCTGGCAGGCACTTTCGGCAATGCCGGGCAGGCGAACTACGCCGCCGCGAACCGCTCTCTCGACGCGCTGGCCGTCCGCCGGCGCGCTGAGGGCCTGCCCGCCACGTCGATCGTCTGGGGCCTCTGGGATCTGGAGGCCGGGCTCGGCTCGCTGATTCCCGACGTGGCGAGGCACCGCATCCAGGCCTCCGGGGTGGCCGGGCTGACCCTGGAGCAGGGACTGGCCCTGTTCGACGCCGCGATCGGGCATACCGAACCGGTCCTGATCGCCGCCCGGCTCGACCCCACGGCCGCCGGCCTGCCCCCGATCGCCGACGGACTCGGACACCCCGCGTCGAGACCGGCGCCGCCCTCGCCGGACAGGCGCTGGCCGGAGCGCCCCTCGGAGGAGGAACTGCGAGACCTGCTCCGCGTCGAGCTCGCCGAGGTCCTCGGCCACCAGGATCCGGACACGATCCCCGAGGACAAACCGTTCACCGACCTCGGGCTCGACTCGCTGGCCGTCATCGACCTGCGCACCCGGCTCCGCGACCTGACCGGGCTGGAACTGCCCGCACGCGTGCTCTTCGACCATCCGACGGTCATCGAACTCGCCGGGCTCCTGCGCGAACGGCGGTCAGTGTCTGGCTGAGCATCAAGGCGGAGAGGGCGATGGCGAATCCGGTGAGCTGCCAGCCGGTGAGGGTCTGGCCGAGCACGAGGAATCCGGCGGCGGTGGCGACCAGCGGGTTGGTCAGCGTGAGCAGGGAGACCGACGCCGGGGCCAGGCGGTCGATGCCGCGGAACCACAGCGGATACGCCAGCGCGGTGGTGACGATGCCGATGTAGGCGTAGCCGATCAGGTTCGAGGCCGTCAGCGAGCCGGGGAGGCCTTCGAACAGGAGCGTCGCCGGGGCGAGAACGAGACCGCCCAGGGTCAGCTGCCAGCCGGTCATCGCCAGGGGATGTTCGGGGCGGCCCCATTTCTTGGCGAGGACCAGCGCCACGGCGACGAGTCCGACGGCGCCGAGCATGGCGGCCAGGCCGAGCGGGTCGAGCCGGGCCTCCGACGAGAGCGTCAGCAGAGCGACACCGCCGCCCCCGGCGATCGCCGCGAGCAGGACCGGCGCCGGTGTCCGGACGCGAAGTACCGGTAGCGCGAGCAGGGCCACCATCAGGGGTTGCAGGGCGCCGAGGGTCGCGGCGACGCCGCCGGGGAGGCGGTACGCGGCGAGGAAGATCAACGGGAGGAAGGCGCCGAAGTTGAGCATGCCGAGCACCGCCGTCTTCCACCACCAGGACCCGTGCGGGAGCCGCCTGGTCAGGGCCAGCAGGAGCAGCCCCGCCGGGAGCGCCCTCAGCACGGCGGCCAGCAGCGGCCGGTCCGGGGGCAGCAAGGTCGCGGTGACGACGTAGACGGTGCCCCAACTGGCCGGTGCCAGCGCGGCGAGCCCGGCGTCGCGAAGGTTCGGTCTCGCGGCTGACGGCTCACCTGGGACGACGGGCCGCTCGGCGATGATCGCCATGATGTCTCCTCACTGATAATCTCAACGTTGAGATAACAACAGCGAGTTCTGTCAATGTCAAGTCTCTTAATATTGAGATGAGTGGAGGCGTAGCGTGGCCGACGCGGTGGACGCGGTGATCGGGCTTTGGCGACACGAGCGGCCGGACCTCGAGGACAAGCTTTGGCCCGCCGAGGTGATCGGGCGTATCCAGCGGCTTTCCCGGATCCTCGACAAGAAGCTCAAGGAGTTCAACGCCGAGCACGGCCTGGAGTCATGGGAGTTCGACGTCCTCACCACACTTCGCCGCTCCGGGGAGGCCGGCGGCTTGACGCCGGGCGCGCTCCTCAAGGCCGCGATGGTCACCTCAGGGGCGATCACGAATCGCATCGACCGCATGGAGACCAAGGGCCTGGTCGAGCGAGTGCGCGACAGTGACGACCGCCGGTCGGTCAAGATCCGGCTGACCGACAAGGGGCGGAAGGTCGTCGACGAGGTTTTCGTGCTGCACCTGGAAAACGAGGCCGGCTTACTGCCCGACCTCGACCCGGCGCGGTGGGCCGAGCTGATCGGCGGCCTGCGACAGCTGCTCGAACACTTCGGCGACACGTCACTGGAGTGACTCCAGCACGGCGGCCAGCGCCGCGTCGGTGTCGACACCGAGTTCCCTGGCGGCCCGGGCGTACTCGTCCGCCGCGGCCCGCAGCAGGACCGCTTTGCCGGGACGGTCGGCGATTTCGGCGACGACCGTGCCTTTGGCGCGCGCGGTGTGCACCCAGCCGTTCTCTTCCAGTTCCCGGTAGACGCGCGCCACGGTGCCCGAAGACAGCGCCAGATCCCTGGCGAGTTGCCGGATGGGCGGCAACCGGGTGCCCGGCGCAAGCGCGCCGGCGCTGATCAACCGGACGATCTGGTCCCGGACCTGCCGCCACGGCGCGATCCCGAGATCCGTGTCGACGACCACCTTCAGTGGCATCAGGCGGCCTCGGCACGCGACCGGTGGGCGAGGTTGTACCAGCCGGCGAACCCGGCGACGACCAGGATCCACGAGCCGAGGTTCGTCACTTCGGGGATCGCCAGTGTCACGGTGGCGGCCAGTCCCAGCCCCGCGGCCACCCGCGCACTGCGGACCCGCAACGCGCCGTCGGCCGCACTGTCCCCTGTGGACGGTCGGCGCACGGCGAGCAGGATGATCAGCCAAGTGACCGCCGAGACGGCCGCGGCGATCCCGAGCAGCGCCCACCAGCGATGGACCACGAGCCAGGCCGCCGCCGCCGCGACGATCGCAGCGTAAGTGACCAGACCCCAGACCGGAATGAGCCCCGACACCGCGCGCCGGTCCAACCCGGCCTCACGGCGAGCGCCCTTCTGCGGCCGCTGAGCGAGCACTTCGGCGATCAGCGCGCCGACGAGCAGGGTGGCCAGGAAGAACGCCGTGCTGTCGCCCCGCACCCCGGCGGCGTCGGCCAGCACCGGCAACCCGAGGAACAGCCAGGGATACCAGAACCGGCGGCGCCGCAGATAACGCACGGCCTCGGCGACGTCCGACGGCGAAGGATCACCGACACCCCACCGGCGCAGCACCTTCGTCCCCTGTTTTTCGCCCGGCCACAGGAGAACCAGGATCGCCAGGCCGAACAGCCCCATGATCAGGGCGACGGCCACGATGTTGTCGAACGGCACGATCGAACCTCCCGTCTTGTATCAAGCATACGATACAAGACGGGAAGGCGTCGGGCCTCGTGAGTGGCAGCGAGTCCTCAAGCGTCGGCGAGGATTCCGTTGACATAGGTCCCGGGATGCGTGGCGCCGTCCTGGCGCAGCACGGGAAGATCGGACGGCCAGTTCGCGGTGAGCGCCTGGGTCTGCCCCGGCGGGATGGTCGTCAACCGCGTCGGCGTCCAGGTGGCCGCGTCGTCCGCGGGCTTGAGGACGGTGATCGTCGCGGTCGCCGTCGTCCCCGCGGGCACTTCGTTGTACTTCACGCCGTTGTCCACCCTGGGCAGGTGGTAAACCGCGCCATTCGCGTGGTCGGGCCCGTTCAGGTCGACGCCGGGAACGCCGTACAGCCCGCATGTCCGGGACGACGTGTTCTTGTAGGTCACCGGCACGTCGACCTGCCCCGGCGAGTTCGGGCTCGGCTTGGGGCTACCGAGAACCAGCGAAAGTTCCGTTGTGGCACAACGGGGAGTGTCGCCCGACCCCACCTGCTTCCCGGTGGTCGCCTGCGGTTTCGCCTTCTGCGCACTGGAAGTGGCGGTCGGCGCGGCGGACGTCTCGACACTTCCGGTGGTGCCCGGCGCGGAAGCCTGTGGTGCGGCCGAAGGAGTACCGACGCTGCCGCAGGCGACGACGGCGAGCACACCGGCACAGGCCGCGATCCCCTTGGCGGCACGCACGATGGTCGGTCGGTTCGGTCGGTGGCTCATCATCTTCTCCCCTGATGTTCCCGCTCGCGGTCGATTCACCAAGCAGGATGCCCAGAGGGGACGGAAAGATGCGCCGCGATGACGCTGCTCTCAGAAAAGCAACCTCACCGCCCGCCACGCATCTTTCCCTTTGAGACAAGGAATTCTGCCCGTTCGATCAAGCCCAGCCGAGCGGGGTCACCTCCGCCGCCGACGTCCACGGGCCGCGTCCGCCCGCCTCGGTGAGAGCACGGAAGCGAACATGGCGGGCCCGCGTCGGCCAAAACCGCAGAGTCTTCAGGACGGCGTCGTCGGGGAAGGTCCCGGCGGAGACCGGGCTTCCCCAGGCCGAACCATCGATGCTCAGATGGATCTCGTAGCCGCCGACACGGCCGTGAGCGGAGCCGTCCTGGCGCGGCAGATAGGTCAGGCCGGTGACGGTGCGGGCCGCGCCCAGGTCGAGCTGCAGCTCGTGGGGCAGCGGGTCCTCCCCGCCGGACCACTTGGTGTGCCAATGGGTGGCCGGGTTTCCGTCGACGGCGTTCGTGGCGGCGCCGGACTCGCCCGAAGTCTCCTGACTGTCGGCCGAGCGGACGGTGGCCGCGAGCGGCCCTGAGCCCATGACCGGGTCGCTGATGGTCTCGGCGCCGGTCTGGACATGGCCCGCGAAGCGGCGAAGGAAGCCGTCGGGCCCCTGAACGGTCAGGTCGTACCAGCCGCTCATGCCGCCTTCGGTGCTGAACCAGTCTTCGACCGTCGCACCGGGGGCGACCGAGTACCTCCACGGCCCGCCACCCCGGTTGCCGGTGCGCACGGTCAGCTGACACGCGGCTCCGGCGTTGGTCATCTTCAGGTACACGACGCCGGAACCCGGTCGCAGCACGACTTCCGGGTTCGGTTTGCCCCCGGTGGTCGCGGTGATCCGGTTACCGGCGAACCGCCGCAGGAAACCGTTGGGGCCGTGCGTGGTGAGGTCGTACGCGCCGTCCGGCGAACCCACCTGCCAGTAGTCCGAGAGGGACGCTTCGGCGCCGACGGTGTAGCGCCACGGTCCGTCGGTCCGATGCGCGGTGGCGTAGACGTAGAAATGCGCGCCCGCGGCTCCGGTGTTGCCGAAGTCGATCCAGAACCGCTCCGCCGTCACCCGGCCCGACGCCGTCACCTGATAGGGCAGCGGCCGCGCCGTCTTGACCCCGCTCTCCGGTATCGGGGGCTTCTGCACGGAAGGCGGCTGTGGCTGGGTGTTCCACGGTCCGCTCGTCGGCACCGGTTTGGTCAGCGCCGGATAGGCGGCGCTCGGCGCGGTGGTGTCCAGCGCCGAGGTCAGGTCACCGCAGACGGTGCGCCGCCACGGCGAGATGTTCGGTTCGCCGACGCCGCTCCACCGTTCCAGGAACCGCAGCACGGACGTGTGGTCGAAGACCTCCGAGCAGACCTTCCCGCCCCGGCTCCACGGCGAGATGACGAACATCGGCACCCGCACGCCCAGTCCGATCGGCTCGCCGGAGACGAACTCGTCGGTCGTGGCCACGGAACTCTTGCCTTCGTCGTCGGAGGCGGGCGGCGCCGGCGGCGGCATGTGGTCGAAGAAGCCGCCGTCCTCGTCGTAGGTCAGCAAGAACAGCGTCTTGTTCCATACCCCGGGTTTGGACGCGATCGTGTCGAGGATCGACTTGACCAGGTCGGCGCCGGTGTTGGGGCCCCAGGCGGGATGCTCGGTCTGCGATTCCGGCGCGACGATCCAGGACACCGACGGGAGCTTGCCCGCGTCGACATCGGCTTTGAAGGCGCTCAACAGTTGCTTCGGCGCGACACGGGCCAGCCCGCGGTCGTAGAGGGCACGCTCGCCTGCGGTCAGGGTCGCCACGCCCGCCGCCAGCCCGTCGAGCAACCTGGTCCGTTCGGTGGCCGAGGCCGAATCGAGGGCGTAGTACAAGTACTCCAGCTTCGGGAAGGCCTTGCCGGAGGAGTCCTTCACCTTCGACAGTGCCTTGGCGCCGACGGCGAGGAAACTGCTGAAGTAGTCCAGCGAATTGTCGCCGTAGTTGTCCCATTCCTGATAGACCCGCCAGCTGCGGCTCGCGGCCTGGAGGCGCTCGGCGTAGGTCTTCCAGGTGTAGCCGGTGTGCCCGGGGTTCTGCCAGGCGTCGTTGCCGATGGCGCGGGTGGTGCCGTCCGGTTCGAACCCGAGTTTGCCGGTGAACAGGTACAACCGGTTCGGGTTGGTGGGACCCAGTTCCGAACAGTGGTAGGCGTCGCAGACGGTGAAAGCGTCGGCGAGCTCGTGATAGAACCGCAGCGCCGACCGGGTGTGATAGGTCAGCGAGCGGACGCCCTTGGCCGCGCGCCACGCGTCGTGGCGGCCCTTGTTCCACGCCCGGTGCCCACCGGACCAGCTGTGGTCGACGTCGGCCATGAACTGATCGTCGATCGCGTAGGGAAGCAGTGTGCCCGCGCCGTCCGGCTGCTGGAAGACCGATGTCCCCGAGGGCAGTTTGATCGCGGCCGGATCATTGAAAACCCGGACGCCGCGCAGGGTCCCCAGATAGTGGTCGAACGACCGGTTCTCCTGCATGAAGACCACGACGTGCTCGATGACGTCGAGTCCGCCCGTCGGGGCGTCGGCGGCGAGTGCCTGCCGGACGCTCTCCGGGAGCAAGGTGAAGGCGGAAGCCGCGCCAGCGGCCTTCAGCAGGGTACGACGGCGCACGGAGCCCTCCAGAACTGCGTTGAACCCGCTCGAATATGCTCGAAACTGCACCTTAGGTGCGACTATCGAGCAGATAGAAACATATCGACCGGCTCGGGTTCAAGAGTTCCGTCTCCGCGCTGCATGATCGGAGCAACAAGACGCGACTTTCGGAGGATGGCGTGCCGCCGCTTCGCCCAGCGACCTCGCCGGAAGGCCGTGATGGGGGCCGCCCCCCTTGAACGGCCCCCACCCGGTTCATCCGGCCGAAAGCGGCCGGACACCTTTCGTGTCGCCTATTCCCCGATGTCGGAGCGCCGAGACAGGGCGGCCAGCGAAAGCACCATGACGACCGGCCAGATCACGACTGCCAACGGGGCTCCCCCGAAGGTGATCGCCATGACCGACACCGCCGTCGCGATCAGCCCGCCGACGGGCGACACGTAACAAAACCCCAACGGGCCCAAGAAAAGAGCCCACAACAACGCCGCCTTCACGGACTTGACGGGCGGACGGGGGACCGGGTACCGCCCCGGGCCGAGGACCTCGTGGTCGGCCCCCTGGTACCACCCGCCGGAGATCAGCGGCGGGTGCGGAGCGAAGAAGGCCGGTCTTCGCCCGAACGCCTTGGGCGTCCGCGGGTTCTCCTCGGCAGGCTCGTGGCGGTGATCCTTCGGCCGTCCCATGACACTTTCGGCACTGCGCATGACATCCTCCCCCGTCGCCGGCCCGAGGCCTGGTGAAGTCACCTCTTGCCTGGCACAATTACCGGTTGCGGTTCGAAACTTCCGGGTCGTTCTGCCCACAGACCATGTTGGCGAGTCGGGGGAGTGTGCGATGCGTCAAATGGAACACAGCGCCGATCCGGTTTCCGTGAATCCGGCAGCGCCGGGATGACAGGTTCCGCTGCGGCCGAGTACGGGATCTGGAAACGGCTGACGCCTGCCGAGCAGTCCGCCCTCCGCGGCGCGGGGCATGTGAAGGTATGGCAGCCCGGCCAGATCCTCGCCCTCCAGGGCAGTCCGCCCACGAGCATGTTCGTCGTCCTGCGCGGCTGGGTGAAGATCAGCGCCACCAACTATCGCGGCGAAGACGCCCCGCTCGCCGCCCGCGGACCCGCGGAAATCGTGGGCGAAGTGGCGCCGATCAGCGGACTCCCCCGTTCCGCCACCATGTCGGCGATCGACGAGGTGCACACCCTGGTCGTGTCGCGGGAGAAATTCCTCGGCGTGCTGCGCGACCGGCCTCGTATCGCCGAGGAGATCTTCCGTACCGCGGCGATCCGGCTGCAACAATCCGATCGGCTGCGTCTCGAGTCCGGCGGACCGGATTTCCCCCAGCGCCTCGCCGCGGTCCTCCTGGAACTGGCCCTGCAGCACGCCCTCGACTGGTCGGACGGGAAACAGGTCGTTCTTCGCTTCAACCAAGGGGAATTGGCGGGGTTCGCCCGCGTCTCCCGCAGCACCCTGATCCGCGGCCTCGAAGAACTCCGGAAGCTGGGCGTGGTGCACACCGCGCGCCAGCGCGTCACCATCACCCGGCCTCGCGCACTCCGGGAATTGGCCGCCGGACGGCCACCACCGGCGGAAGAGGCCTGATCGAACCCGAAATCTCGGCTATCCTTGTCAAGGTTCAACTCTCGCAACCGTTTCACGGGGTGGAGGGAATCGGCACGATGAGTTCTTTCTCGGCAAGCACGGAACCGGACATCGAATCGGCGTTGATCGATCTCGACGCGGTCTCATTCACCGCGTTACGAGAATTGGACAGTGACGCCTTCCGCCATTCGGAGCGTCATGTCGTCGAACGCACCACGCATGTCCGCGCACGCTACAGAAGCGGATCCAACGGAGCCGGTGAGCGCATCGACTGATGCCGCCGCCGTCCGGGCCACGCCCCGAGTTCCACCGCTTGTCGTGGCGAGACTTCGACGCACTGGCACGCCTTGACGGTGACGAGGACATGGCCCGCCGTCTGCGACGAGCCGAGCGGAGCCGCCGCAAACTACTGATCCACGCGCTGCTGACCGAGGCGACGAAAATCCCGGGCCACTCGGGCCCGTTGCCGTCGCTGGATTTCGCGTGGGAACTCCTTGCACGTGCCGAAGCACGAGCACCCCGAGCGGTTTCCCGGATGCTCACCAATCCGTACACCGGGAGCTGGGCGGGCTACACGACTCGGCTGCTGCGCAATGGAATCGACGGCGTGGGTCCTTTGTGGATGCATTTGGGGCACGCGCACGCGATCGCGTCGGCCGCGGCGATCCGGGCGGAGCTGGACTTCGAGACCACCATCCCGGTCTGGAACGGAAACGCCATTCTTCCTTCGCTCGGGATGGCCAGATTCCCTGGTACAGAAACGTTTTCTTCGGCCATCGTGCGAGGAGTGAACGGCCGGTACTTCGTTTCGAGCGCCGGAACCACGGTCCGCTTGCCGAGCGCGTACGACTCCGACGCCCCAGGCTGGTGGGGGATCCGGCGGGTACGGAGCCAGGTCGGTGCGCACCGCTTCTCCCTGCGGTTGGACGACCTCGATCCCTATCGCGGACTTTACGAGCCGGTCCCACCGGAACGGCTGCCGGGCAAGGATCTGGCGGACTGGCAGCGGCTGATCGATGAGGCCTGCCGTCTGATCGCCGCCCATCTGCCCGGTCTGGCCCGCATCATGCCGGTGGGCTTGGCCTCGCTCGTACCGAAACCCCAGGTGCTCTTCCGGAATCCGAGCGCGTCGACCGGGGAGGCGTTCGGCAGTGCGGTGGTGGGCCTGCCTTCCGACGGAGCGTCTCTCGCCGAGAGCTTGATCCACGAGTTCCAGCACATCGTGCTCGGCGGTCTGTTACACCTCGTCGAATTGTACGAGTCGGATCCAAGGGAGCGGATCTACGTGGCCTGGCGGGATGACCCGCGACCACTGAGCGGGGCCCTGCAAGGGGTCTACGCTTTCTTCGGGGTAACGGCCTTTTGGCGCGCACTGCACCAGTCCGGGGAGAGCCCCCGGCGCTCCGGCTTCGAATTCGCGTTCTGGCGCCGTCAGACGTGGCGAACCCTGCAAGTCCTACGGGTGGACTCGACCTTGACCGCCGCGGGTCGGCGCTTCCTCGACGATATCGCGGAACGTCTCGGCCCTTGGCGGGACGAACCCGTCCCGGCCGAGGCGAACAACCTGGCCACGGCCGCCTGCCGGGATCACCTCGCGGGCTGGCGCGCCCGTCACCTTCGTCCGGATCCGTCGATGGTCAGCGGACTGGCGGCCGCCTGGCTGAGCGGACGGCCTCGGCCGCCGGCCACCCTCGACACGACCGACCTTCCCCCGACGCCGGTTCCGGACGGCGGCTGGTCCCACGCCCGGACGGACCTGATCCGGCTCACCGTCGGCGGCACACCGCTCTCGCCGGACGGGCGACCGCCAGCTGTGCCTGACGCCACCACCGCGGATTTCGCTTATGCCGCAGGCGATTCCCTCGAAGCCATCAACGGCTACCGAGAGGAACTCGCCAGGGATCCGGACCGGCCCGCCTCGCTGGTCGGGCTGGGCCTCGCGCTCTCGGCGAGAGGCCCCCATCCCGCCGCCCGTGCGTTGCTGCATTGTCCCGAACTCGTCCGGGCGGTGCATCGACCCTTGCGAGCCGTTCCGCGGCCACCGACCGTGGAACAGCTCGCCTCGTGGATCGGCCAACTCGTACCGGACTGAGCTACATCAGCATCGGGTCGATGTCGCAGTCACCGCGGACGCCGCGGACCGCGGCCTGCGTTCCTGGGTGGGCTTCGCCGAGGATCTGGCGGTACTTCACCAGAATCGGGTCGCGGAACGGCGCGGCTTCCTCGGCCCGGCCGAGGGCGGTCAGATCCAGCCCGAGGTTGAAGGACGCCACGAGAACGGTGGGATGATCCTCCCCGAGCATCTGCTTGCCACGCTCGACCGCGTCCCGCCCCAGTTCGACCGCCCTGTCGAGCTCGCCCAACGCCGACAGGTCACTCGCCAGGTTGATAGTGACGATGACGGCGTAGGGGTGATCCGGGCCGATGGTGGCACGGAAATGCTCGAGAGCGCGCTCGTCGAGGACTCGAGCCGCCGCGGGGTCACCTTGAAGCCGCAACGTCACCGCGAGGTCCGCGTTGGCCGCGAGGGTATGCGGATGCTGTTCGCCGAGACCACTGCGGTAGCGCTCGAAGGTTTCCTCGCCGAGCTTCCTCGCCGCAGCCAGGTCACCCGAATGACGAAGGTCGATCGAATGGGCGAGAGAACAGGCCATCGTGATGGAGTGGTCGTCACCGTAGGCCAGCCGGTACTTCCTGAGAGTTTGCGTGGAAAGGTCGAGCGCGCCCGGATGGTCGCCGTCCTTCCGCCTGGCCACCGAAAGCAGGAACGAGTTGTTGGCCGCGTCCGACTGTTCGTCACCGAAGCGGGCTCGGAAGTTGTCCGTGAGCCTTTCCTGCTGGACCCGGGCCTGGCCGTACTCCCCCGCCTCGCGCAGGTCCACGATCAGTGAACTGTTGACGCCGAAAGTACGGACGTGGTCGCGACCGAGGACCTCGATCCGACGGTGCAGGGTCTCCCGGTCCAGTTCCTCCGCCGCACGGTAGGCGCCGCTGAGCCGAAGGCTGATCGCGTGCTGGTACGCGGCGTTGAGCGTCTCCGGGTCGTCTTCCCCGAACATGCGCTTGGCCTTGTGGTAGATCTCTTCGCTGAGTTTGGTCGCCGCCGCGAAGTCGCCCTGGGCCCGGAGGTCGATCGTGATGTTCCGCTGGAGGGCGAAGGTCTCCTCGTTCTCTTCACCGGACACCTGGAGGCGCAGGGCGAGAGTGCGTTGGTTGAGTTCCGAGGCTTCGGCGTACCGGCCGACCGACCACAGATAAAGACCCAGCCTCGACGAAACTTCGAGGGTCTGCGGATGGGTGGGACCGAGGGTGTCGGTGAACCGCTTCCGTGCTTCGAGGCCGAGCCGGGTGGCTTCTTCGTGGTCACCGTATTCGAACAGGTAGCGCATCAGGTTGATATGGAGCTGACGCGGCCAACTGTCGTCGCAGTCCAGCACGTTCGCCGCGTAGACGTGCGGCAGCAATTCACGATAACGCGACCAATGCCTGCTCGACTCAGGGTCGTTCGGGTCCAGCGCGGCGAGCAACTGATGGGCCCCGTGCTGCATTCTCGCGTGCACCTGGCGGGCCATCACCCGGTTTCGCAGGACCAACTGGACCAGACGGTGCAGCTGGAGGGTGTTGTTGCCGTGGTCGATCTTCGCGAGGCCGTACCGGTTGATGTCGCGGATGGCGCGGGCCAGCTTGATCGGATCACGCAGCGCCGCGTCGAGCTCGGGGGAAATCGAAACCCGGCTGACTCCGGTGAGCAGATCACGCGAAATCGGTTCAGGCGAAAAGAAGGCACAAATGTGCAGGATCTGGTGCGCCGCCGGGTTGCGGGTCTTCAGCTCCTCGAACGACACGTTCCACGCCGCCGCGACGGAAACCTCGTAATCGGGCGCCGTGGCGGTGTCGAGGATTTCCTCGACCGACTCGTCGAACAGGCGCAGATACTCCTGAACCGGCATCCCGGTCACCGCACGCCAGGCGGCCGCCTGCTCGACGGCCAGCGGCAGATCGCCGAGCTTCTCGGCGAGCTCATTGGCGTCGTCCGGCTCGATTTCCGGACCGCGACGGCCGAGCAGCTCGACGCTTTCCTCGCGCTTGAAAACCGCGAGTTCCAGCGGGCGCGCGATACCGGCCCAGTCGGAGTTCCGCGAGGTGATCAGGATTTCGCCGGGACCGTTGCGCGGGAAGAACGGCAGCACGGACTCCGGGGTCTCCGCAGCGTCGAAGATCAGTAGCCAGCGGCGGAACGGCCGTCCGGTCCGGAGCGCCTCGATCACCGCGGGAACCGCGACATTGGCCTCGGACGCGCCGGCGAGCCCGAGGAGACCCGCGAGTTCGGTGAGACCCGCTCGGATCTGAGTGGTGTGCGCGGCGTCGATCCACCAGACGAGGTCGTAATCCTGCAGATGCCGATAGATGTACTCGGTGGCCATCTGCGTCTTGCCGATACCACCGAGGCCGTGCAGTGCCGAGGGAAGTACGGCGGTGGTGCCACTGCTCAACCGCTTGGTCAGCTGGCCGAGCAATTCGTCGCGACCGGTGAAGTTCGGGTTGCGTGGCGGGACGTTCCCGAACACCAAGGGCGGATCGTCGGGCTGGCGCTCCGGGAAACTTCGAGAGCTGTCCGACGCGGCAGGATGCATGATCCTGGTCGTCGGCTCATTCGATTCGGGCTCACTGAGATAAGACGAACGTCCCTGGGTCGCGGCAGTCGAGGCAGGCGGGCGTTCGGCCGTCTCAGGCATCTGGGGGCTCACAGTCTTGGATGTCAGTCTCGGTTCAAGGGTGGGCAGGACAGAGCTCTGCCCTTGAAGCCCTTGAACGACGTTCCGCAACCGGTCGGCACGAGACAGATACGGCCCGGACAGCGCGCGCATCAGCACACTTTCCAGTTCGACGTCAGACGAGGACTCATGAGTGAGCACTGGATCCGGCGTGTTGTGGGGATCGGCAAGTGCGTCTCGGAGGTGACCGAGCAGCGGAATCCTTCGACCTAGGTGAGTGGCCGCCACTCGAACGACATTGGCCGTTTCCGACCTCCGCGCGCCACTGAGCAACATTTCCCGGACTGCCTCGGGAAATGCGAAAAGACCACCCGTGTCCCAAGTGGTCTTCCCTTCCCTAAGGCCGGGAGCGTACAGGATGCCTGAAAGCAAAAGCTCCAGGAGGTGCTCCAGTCCTGCTTCCGGCACGAACCGTTGTCCCACCAGCTTCGCCACGTCGAGACGGACCGGTACCGCCGCGAGCAACTGAGCCAAGCGTAGCGCTGGCGGCGACGCAACGCTGCGAAATCTATGCACTCTTTCGGCGGGTGACAAAGTTACCGGCCGGTCACCGGAATCGGAGCGAGAAATCCGTTCAGTAGTGAGTACTACCGTTCCTTCGACACCGGCGGCGTTTTCGCCGGTCATCAGTCCGGCCCACCATCCGAGTGCCCTCGGCCGCAGTTCGAGTACCGGCACCGGCACGGTGTCCCGAGGGATTTTCGACTCGGGCTCGAGCCACGCGTCCGCGAGGTCGCAAGTCCAGCGACCGTTGGGGGCCAACGCGTTCGGGACCCTCAGCCGGGCCTTCTGCGGGCTCATGCCGCAGCGTCCCCACAGCCATTGAGGAAGCAGATGCACGATGCTCACCGGCATCGTCCGGCCCCAGCGCGCCAGTATCGGATAGAGCGCGTCCTTCTTCTGCCACGCGTCCCCGACCCCGTCGGTCACCAGCAGTACCGCGCGCCGTCCCGACGAATCCAGAATTTCGTTCGGATCCCGCGCCGGCGCTCCCGCCGTGCCACCTCGAAGAACGAGATCCTCCTGATCGTCGTCCTTCGCGGTTTCCAACAGCCGGACCTGAATGGTACGGAAAGCACCCACTTGACGGAGCAATTCGACAAACGCGGACACCCGTGGCCGCCACAAGGCCATCGACGGACCGTTGTCGAGGACGAGCGTCAGATCCAGCCAGCGCTCATTTCTCGACCGGGTGACAGGCCACCACCGTCCGGTCTCCGCGGCCCGGACGGCGGTCGCCACTTCGTCCAGGACCACATTGTCGAGTCGCAGCGAGGGTGTCTCCCGTTTCAGCTTTCTCAGTACGCGGAAGTACTCCAGTGATTCCAGGAGTACAGCTCCGCCCGGTCCCGAGCCCTCCACCGCGGGTTCGGGCAGTTCACCGGAGACGGCGTCGATCTCGACGACCCGGCCGTCACCGTCACTCGACGGGGTGGCACCGGGAATCTGAGACAGCCTGGGCTCTGGAGGCGGAGGGATTTCCCCGCGTTCCGAGGGTGCGTTGCGGATCCGCACCTGATCGGACGCCGGCTTCGGCTCCTCGTCGGGAGCGGCCTCGTCGCCGGTGCACCTCGGTGTGATGGCCGCGGCCAGCCACACGATGTCCGCGACATCGGTCCAGTCCAGATCCTTGAACTCGAACCGTTTGACTCCCTGGGGAGTGCCTGGCCTCCGCTGCTCCGTCACCGGGACGGAGCGCGAGTCGGACACACCGCCCGGCCTCCCCATGTCACCGCACCGTCAGTCGTTGCCAGAGAGCGTCCACCAGCCGCGGCCACGCCTCCTGATCCGGCTGGTACGCACCCGACGTCGCGAGATAGACGGCGTCGAGCAGTCTGTCGGTGGGCAGACCGCCTTCCGCCTTGCTCCGTTCGGCGAACTCGCGGATGAGCCTGTCCCGGTGTTCGCCGTTCTCCGCGACCAGATGGCTGGCGACGATCGCCGCGAGCTGGTCGTGATCGGGGTTCTCGATCCGCAGTTGCAGGCACCGGCGCAGGAACGCGGGCGGGAACTCCCGCTCTCCGTTGCTGCTCATGATGATGATCGGAAAGGCGTGACAGGCGATCCGGCCGTCACGGACGACGGCGGTGCGCTGCGGGTCTGCGGTGTGCACGGTGACCTCGGGATGCCGGTTGCGCACCCGGGCCAGTTCTTCGATCGAGAATTCACCGTCTTCGAAGATAGACAGCAGGTCGTTGGGCAGATCCGCCTCGGATTTGTCCAGCTCGTCGATCAGCAGCACCCGCGGCAACCGGCCGGGCAGGAACGCGGTCCCCAGCGGGCCGAGCCGGACGAAATCACCGATCGGGGGTTCTTCGGCCTCGCCACCGAGCTGGGCCTGACTGGTCGCCGCGGCCTGGACCCGGCCGATCGCGTCGTAGCCGTACAGCCCGGAACTCAACGCGGTATGACTGGTGATCGCCCAGCGCAGCACCCGGCCGAGGCCGAGTTCCCTGGCGATCCGATAGGCGAGACTGGACTTCCCGGTCCCCGGATTCCCGGTGACCAGCAACGGACGCCGCAGATAAAGGGCGGCGTTCACCATGTTCAGCTCGCCCGCGTCGGTGTCCTGCTCGGAAAGCGTGAACGCGGTACCGAGACGGCGCTCCACCTCACCGTCGTCCGGCGGTGGCACCTCGTTCTCCGGCGGCGGATCCCCGCGATAGGAACGCCACGGCGGCGGCGCGGGCAGCAACTGCGCGAGATCGATGTCGTGGATCGGCCTGCCGGTCCCCCGGTAAATCCACCAATCGGGTGCATCGGGCCGGGACGTCCGCCCGTTCACGGTCGCGTCTTGATCGTTCGCGCTCATCCGCGGCATCCCCTTACTGTCGACTCGGGATCAACGGCTGGTCTAGAACGATTACGCGTTTCGGGTCGTCCCACATTACCACCAGATCGTGAGCCAGAGAATTCTTGAACGGTACGGCCATACCGGAATTCGCCAGTTTGCGGCGATCCGGAAGTTTGATAAAACCGTCGTCCGCGGCCAATACCCAGTCGAGCAACTCGCGCAGGGTCTCCGGCTCGGCCTCCGGATGCCACAGCACCACCGGCAATCCACTGCGGAGGGCGGCCGTCAGTTCGTCCGGCACGGCGCCCGGTTCCGGCTGCGGCGACGGCGATTTCGCCAAAACCAGCCCGACCCAGTGATCGTCGCTCAGTACCGCGTCGATCGGGTGCCCCTCGAACTCCTCGCAACCGGAATAGTGCAGCCGGTCGGCGGTGGGATCCTTCACCATCGAGTCCCAGCGAACGTTCCACGCACGATGCCAATGCCTCGCCCGCATCCTCTCCAAAGACCGAATTCCCAGCCGATACCCGTACCGCAACGGCTGGGGCTGGCCCGTCCCATGTTCCTTGGCCCACCGCTGCACCGGCAAATTGATCAACGTCCTCGGCAGCAGGAATTCCACGGACGCGGAGACGCTCTGACCGGACCAGACTCCCTCAGTCTCCAGGATGACGTCATCGACCCTGTACTCGACCTCGTCTATCCCGATTTCCCGCACTCCACCGAGCGCGGGTGGCCACACTTCCGGGTCATCTTGACGCCAGAACGCGAGAGTGCAGCGTGTGGGGTCGGCGGAAATCGGTTCGATCATGATCACCAAGTAGAGATGGGGGCGCTCGGGAATCGGCGGCCGGTTCTGCCGCTGATGCGCGATGGCCGGGCCGATCCGCAGCGCCCGGGCATGGTCGGCGATCCAGTTCCCGAGGACGGCGCCCGGCTCGCCTTCCATGTTTTCCGCGAGCAGGGCCAGAAACGTCACCGCGGGCGGGATCCCGTCCGGGCCGGCGTTGAAATCGGTGAGCAGGTGAAAGGCGTCCCACGCGTCGGTGACGCCGTCCAGCGGCGGCAGCGCCACGGCGGGCCCGAGCGCCCGGGCCACGATGACCGGCAGGCGAGGGACTTCCATCCGGGTCAGCCGTCGATGCAGGGTCGCCAGGTCCTTGCGGGGGATCAACTCCAGAACCGCGTTGTTCAGGTCGGCCAGAAGCAGGTCTTCGGCGGCCTCGGCCGCGAGAGATGCCGGTTTCGTGACGGTCGTGGTGAGTTCGCCGTGTAACCGTAAATAAGCCATTCCGGTGAATGTCTTCACCGAAACCGGTATCGGACTGTACAACTCGGGCAACAGGCCGGGGTCCTGCGCGATGACATCGGCGAAGAAGCGCTGCGACGAGATGAACGCGATCATCCGGTCGGATTCCGCGAACGCCTCCTTCGCGAGCTGCGCGTCCAAGATCCGGAAAGCGGTGTCGACCGCGTCGCCGACCCACCCGTTCCCGTCGTTCAGCACCTCACCGGAGTTGAGACTCACCCGCAGCCGGATTTGCGCCTGCGGGGTCCGCGTGTGGTTGTACCGGCGGAGGGCGACCGCGATCCGATCCGGCAAGCGGTCGGCGACAAGGCTTTTGGTGGTGCCGGGCGGCAACAGGATCAGCGCGCCGTCGCCGCGGTCCTCGCGCGAGCAGGAATCGAAGTCGACGTCACTTTCGGCGAAAGCGATCCGCAGCACCTCGTACATGCCCCGGCGCACGGCGAGCCGATCGAGGGGGTTCCGTTCCGGAGCGGTGAAGCCCGCTACGTCCACCACGACGATCGTGCGGTCGAGAGCCTGCGTCGGTTGCGCCACTGGCCCCCTCCCAAGGTCCACGGCGCCGACCCGTCGGCGCCGACCGCCACATTATCGCGTCAATCGGCCCGGGGTTGAGTGTCAATTGACAAATATGTTCTCCCGTTTCCGTGCTGGTGATTTGCCCACCGAACACGGAGCCCTCCCCGACCGCGCCGGGGAGGGCTCCGCTTTCACCGGGGGTCAGACGCCGGCGACCTGCTGGATCCAGCTGCGGTAACGGGTGATGTTGGTGTAGGCGGTGTTGTTCGACCGGTCACTGGTCGAGGCGACACCGACCTGGCGGCCGCCGGAGAACATCGGGCCGCCCGAGTCACCGCCGGCGGTGATGCCGTCGACGCGGTTTGCGCACACCGCGACACCGCCGTTGTAGTCACTGCAGTTGACCGAGTTGACCCGGACGGTGGCGACCTTCAGGTACCGGGACTGGCAGTTGATCTCGGAACCGCACTGGCTGGTCGCGCCCCAGCCGTAGACCTGGACGTTCTGGCCGACCGCGACGTTGCTCGTGGTGCCCAGCGGCGCGTAGGTGGCGTTGACCGAGCTGGTCAGCCGGACGATGGCGAGGTCCGCGCCGGAGTGGCGGGTGATGCTCGCCGCGGTGGCCGTGGTGCCACCGCTCTGCTGGTCGAGGCTGCCGATCCGGAAGGTGTAGCTGCCGCTGCTGGCGACGCAGTGCTTCGCGGTGAGGATGTACTGCGGCGCGATGATCGTCGCGCTGCAGTTCTGCTGGCCGTTCACGAACAGCCGGGCCGCCCACGGGCCGCTCTGCGCGTACTGGCCACCGATGATCATCGGCTGCGCACCGGAGGGCTCGGCGGCGGTCGCGGCGGGGGCGGTCGAACCGAGCAGCGCCATGAAGGCGGTGCCGGCGAGCAGGACGAGGGAGCGCAGTCGCATGTTCCGACTCATTTCTGCGGCCGGATACCGGCCGCGTCCGTGGGGACCAACGCGCTGATTCTGTGTCGTGCCAAGGGAAGCCGGAAACCGACGAAAGTTCGCGTGGGCTACCTATTTATTACTATGACGGCCGCCGGTGATTTTTGAGTATGCGGCGAAGATCATTAGGTATTCGTTCACTCGTCGAGCAGCCGCCAAGCGGTGAGGGCGAGCCTGGCCCGGGTCAGGCCGGCGGGTTCGTGCAGTGCGATGGCGAGGCTCTTCCCGATCTGCGTGAGCCGTCGCGCGACGCTGCTGTGGTGCAAGTGCAGCGAGTCGGCGGCCTGGCGCACGGAACCGGTGGCGCAGTAGGCGTCCAGCGTCCGCAGATCCTCCGGATCCGCCGACAGGGCGGTGATCGCGACGACGTCGGCGTTGGCCCGTGTGTCCTCAGCCGGGATCCGCGCGAGCAGCGCCAGTGCTCCGAGGTCGTTGTAGTGGATCACCGGCTGCCGAGCGGTCGTGAACCGAAGTGCGGTCTTGGCGTCCTGCCACGACCGGTGCGGGCAGTCGGTGGCGCCGATCCCGGCCCGCACGCCTTCCGGGATCCGGGCCGGATCCACCGTGGAGGCCAGGATGATGCCCACGTCCGTGAGCGGCGCCGCCTTGACCGGCCTGGCCGGGCAGATCAGGCCGCCGATCTTCTCCAGCGGGATCCCCGAGCGGACGGCGACCACCCTGATCGGCGTCTCGGCGGGGAAACCCAGCAGCCGTAGCGCCCGGTTCCTGGCGGCGTCGTCGCTGGCGGCGCTGATCACGAGTTCCACCAGTGCCGGATCGGCCATCGTGGTGCGCGCCGGTCCGTACCGTTCGACGACCGTCGCCACGGCGATCGCGAGCCGGTCCAGCACGGCTTCGTCGAGGGCGCCGGGCTCCCCGTCGCGCTCCAGCCACACCGAGCCGATCTCTTCCTCGTCGAGGGTGATCGCCGTCGTGGTGGACGCGGACGCGAGCGGGGTGGCGGGTTCGCGGCCGTCGGGTGCCATGCGGATCGTGCGCCCCGTGCCGTGGAGCCGGATGCCCGCCGCGCATTCCGCCAGCCCCGCTGTGGCGCGGGCGAGCGCGGGGAGGTCGACCCGCCGCCGCATCAGGGTGTCGTAGAACATCACGACCCGGATCACGCCTTCGACGTCGGGATCCAGATGCGACAGCCGCGCGGCGAGTGCCTCCATGTTCGCGAGCGTACGCGGCGATCGTCGCGCGCCGGAGCGCTTACGCGCGACGCTTGGCGGGCGACCTCCGGACCGGGCGACCGGCAGGATCGTCGTCATGGATCCCGAACTGGAAGCCTTCGTCGCCCTGTTCCCCGTGTCGACCCTGGACGACCCGATCGCCGAACGCGAGACTTTCGCCAAGCTGGCCACGTCGGTGCCGCGGCCGGACACCTCCGCGATGACGGTCGAGGACCGGACGGTGCCCGGCGAGCCGGACGTCGCGATCCGCGTCTATCGCCCGCTCGAGGCGCAAGGCGCCGTGGTCTGGCTGCACGGCGGCGGGTGGGTCATGGGCAACCTGGACACCGAACACCCGTGGGCAGCGCGGCTCGCCGAAGCTTCCGGCGCGGTGGTGATCTCGGTGAACTACCGCCTCGCTCCCGAGAACCCTTTCCCCGCCGCGCTCGACGACGCCTACACGGTCCTGAAGTGGACGGCGGAGAACGCGGCGGAACTCGGCGTCACCCCGGACCGGATCGCGATCGGCGGGCACAGCGCGGGCGGCGGTCTCGCGGCGGCCACGGCGTTGCGGGCCCGCGACGAAGACGGGCCGCGGATCCGGTTCCAGCTGCTCAACCAGCCGGGGCTCGACGACCGGCAGGAGACCTGGTCGGCGCGGACCTTCACCGACACGCCTTGGGTGAACCGCGCCAGGATCACCGCGATGTGGCACTACTACCTGGCGGGACAGCCCGCCCCTTCGTACTACGCCGCCCCCTCGCGGGCCACCGATCTGTCCGGCCTGCCGCCCGCCTACGTCGCCACCGCGGAACTCTGCCCCAACCGCGACGAGGACATCGACTACGCGGTCCGCCTGCTGCAGGCCGGGATCTCGGTCGAACTGCACCAGTGGCCCGGCACCTTCCACGGATCGCAGGCGATCCTGTCCGCCGAGGTGTCGCGCCGCCAGATCGCCGAACTGGGCGACGCCCTGCGCCGGGCGCTGCAAATCACTTGACCCGGCCACGGGGCGGCGATGCACTGTGCCGATGAAGATCCGCGCCACCACCGACGAGGACCGCGACGCCTTCCTCGCCACCATGTTCGCCATTTTCGCGGAGTTCCCGGAAAACTGGGGCAAGATCTGGTCCGCGCTCGAACTGGACCGCGGCGTGCTCGCCGAGACGGAGGACGGGCGGCCCGTCGGCACGGCAGCCGCGTACTCGTTCGAGCTCACCCTCCCCGGTCAGGTCGTCGTCCCGGCCGCCGGGGTGACCGCGGTCGGCGTCCTGCCCACGCACCGGCGCCGGGGTGTGCTCACGGCGATGATGCGGCATCAGCTCGCCGATTTCCGGGCGCGGGGTGAAATCCTCTCCGTCCTGCTGGCCTCGGAGGCCCTGATCTACCGCAGGTTCGGCTATGGACCGGCGACCTACACCCACCGGCTGACGGTGCCGCGCCGCCAGGCCGCCTTCGCCGCGGGCGGTACGGCGCCCGGTGCGATCGAGGTGCTGCGTCGTGCCGACTGCGGCGAGATCCTGGAGGAGGTCTACGACCGGTACCGCCGCACCCGCCCCGGCGCGCTGTCGCGACCGCACCGCTGGTGGGCCGCCGGGGCGGGGCAGCCCCCGATCTCCGCGACACCGCGCTACGTCGCCGTCCACCGTGACGCCGAAGGTGTCCCGGACGGGTACGCCAGCTATTGGCGGAGCGAGCGCGGCACCTTCACGGTCGACGAAACCATCGCCGCCGACGACGAGGTCTCCACGGCCTTGGCCCGGTTCTTGCTCGAACACGACCTGGTCACCCAGGTCGTGTTCAAGCACTGCCCGCCCGACCACCCGCTGCGCTGGCAACTCGAGGACTTCCGTGCCGGGGAGGTCAGCGACGACACGGACTGGCTCTGGGTGCGGCTGCTGGACATCCCCCGCGCGCTCACCGCACGCGGCTGGTTCGCCGACGGCGAGCTCGTCCTCGACGTCGACGACCCCGCGCTCGGCGAACACGGCCGCTACCTGCTGACCGTCCGGGACGGCGAAGCCACCTGCGTCCCGACGGACCGGGAACCCGACCTGTCCCTGGACGCGAGCGACCTCGGTTCGCTCTACCTCGGCGGCACCGCCCCGAGCAAGCTCATCCGTGCCGGGCGCGTCCGGGCGCGCCACGCGGAAGTGGGCGCGGTGGCCGACGCGTTGTTCCGCGCCGAACGTTCCCCGCACTGCCTGCACTGGTTCTGACCGGTGACCGCGCCAGACGTGTTTCACAGTGAGGAGAAGGCAAACGCGTCTTGTTCGCGAGTACGTGCGGAGGGGGTCGTGAGTGGCGGTGCCGGTTCTATTGAGAGGTAAGTCAAAGGTGGCGTGTTCGTGGGCGAGGCCGGTGACGGGATGAAGGCGCCCTTTGCCGCGCCCGATGCCGAGCGGCCGTGGGGGGGGGGGGGGGGGGGGGGGGGGGGGGGGGGGGGGGGGGGGGGGGGGGGGGGGGGGGGGGGGGGGGGGGGGGGG
>NZ_JBVILA010000033.1:0-87869 GCF_055580625.1 Amycolatopsis sp. NPDC031561
GCGCCCGGTATGGTCATGAACGGCTCGCGGGACGAAGGCAACCTCGTCTCCAACGTGAAGCCGAGCCAGATGCCGCCGGGCCGAGGAAACCTCGTGACCCGGAAGCACGGCAAGCAGCTCATCCAGATCTCGTGGCTGGACGAGGACTCCACAGCCACCTCCGGAAGGCCTGGTTCGGACACTTCAGGCTGAGCAACGCACCGCTCGAAGCGGAGGGCGCCCCTGCCTACAAACTACGCCTGGACAAGCAGGGCATCACGGCCACGGCCTTAGCCACTAACACCAAACTCCAGGCTCGCAGGGGGCGGCATCCACCCAACCACGCCGCCGCCTTTCAGCACGTTCGCAACAGCCAGACCGCATAAGTGAGTAAGTGGCTGATGGTGTCGCCTCCGGAACTTACATCGCCGCTCGAACGTCCTCTTCTGCCGATGAGCGGTGTTCGCAGGGGCGTGATCGCGGGGAGGGCACCTGCGTTTGACTGGACCGTTTGGGCGAATTTGGTTGCTGTTATGAGATGTCTGGTAACTGTCGGCAGTGATCTGGCGACCTGTAGGGGTGCTGCATCGAGTTGTGGATGGCGGGGCTGGTGGTTTGTTCGCTGCCGGAGGGGAGGGGCAGTGTCCGGTCTGATCGTGGACGGTTCGGGGTTCGAGCTGGTTCTCGGTGAGGAGCGGGTCGGTCCGCGGCGAGTATTGGGGGATTCGGATGTCGATTTCCTGAGGGGGATCGCAGACCGGTATGCGCGCGCGAGTTCCGCTGATGTGGTGCTAGGGCTGGGACGTGAGCTGTTCGGCTGGCTGGACGGCGAGCAGGGGCAATTGCATGCCTGGCTGGAGCGGGCGGTGGCACCGGTGGTGTTGGAAGTGGCGGGACCGCAGTGGCCTTCCGATGCTGAGTGGCAACTGCTGCGGGCACCGTTCGAGGTGTTGGCGTGGCCGGGTGGAGGGTTCTTGGCCGAGGACGGGATGACCCGGTTTGGCGTGGTCCGTCGGCTGGGCACGGCGTCGGTCTCGGCGGAGCTGGATGGCTACCGGCTTGGGGTCGCGTTCATGGCTTCGTCCCCGACCGGGCCGCACGAGCTGGACTTCGAAGCTGAGGAAATGGCGATCCTTGATGCGGTGGGTGATACTCGCATCGACTTGCTGGTCGAGGACACCGGGGATCCGGCACAGCTTGGGGTGCGGCTGTCCAGCGCGGACCTTCCGGTCGTCCATTTGTCCTGTCACGGATCCAACAGCTGGCCAGGCAAGAACGGCGAAGCTGGCGCGCCGGTGCTGCTGATGGAGGACGAAACCGGCAGTGAACGCCCGACGACAGCGTCCGAGCTGGTCGCCCTGTTCCCCGGCGGCGCGACGCGGCTGGTTTTCGTGTCGGCGTGCCTGACCGCGACCGGCGCCGACAGCACTCCGCATCTGCCCGCGGGCAACGGGCGCAAGGCCGGCCCCGGGCCGGGCGGGCAGGGGGAAATGCTGGCCCATTCCTTGTCGACCAGTTTGATCGCCGCTGGGGTTCCCGCCGTGATCGGCTGGGACGGTTCAGTGCAGGATCACGCTGCCACGTTGTTCGCTAAGCGGCTGTATCAGGAGCTGAACAAGCAGGTGGATGTGGCGGTGGCGGTCGGTGATGCCCGGCGGGCGTTGCTGGCATCGGAAGATCCGGGAGTGCGGGCGGATTGGCATCTGGCCCGGGTGTGGCTGGGGCCTACCGGTGGCGGGCCGGTGGTGGCCGGAGACCGGAAGCGGTCGTTGGTGTCTGCCGTGCACGGCACGAAACGGTTCCTGGACCGCAAGCAGCAAGTGCCGGTGGCTCAGGCGCAGATGTTCGTGGGCCGTCGCAAAGAGCTGCGGCGCGCTGTGCGAGTGCTGCGCGATGGTGAGAAGGCTGGGGTTCTGCTGCATGGGCAGGGCCGGTTGGGCAAGTCCAGCCTCGCCGCCCGGATCGCCGACCGGGTCGCCGGCCAGTACGCCGTGGCGGTGGTGTTCGGCGACTACAGCGCCCTGGCTGTCCTGGACGCCGTCCGGGAGGCGGTACGCACCAACACCGCCGCGCGGGAGCTGATCGACAGCCGTCTGCCGCGGGTACGGGAGCAGGCGGAAAAGGTCGGTGAGGTGCTGCTCGACCTGTTGTTCGGGCCGTGTGCCCAAGCGCGTGATGGACGCAAACCGGTGCTGCTCATCATTGACGACCTCGAACAGGTCCTCGTGGCTTCGCAGGGCGGGCCGCACCGGGTCGCCTCCGGGCATGCGCCTGTGCTGTCGGCGGTGTTGCGCGCTTTCGACACCGAGGAGACCGACAGCCGGTTGCTGGTGACCAGCCGGTTCACGTTCGTACTCGACGGCGCCGAAGCCCGGCTCGAACCTATTCAGCTGGGGGCATTGCCTGCGGTGGGCCAGCGGAAGCTGCACCGCCGCCAGCAGGCTCTAGCCCCCGCTGCCCAAAGGGCCGAGCGCGCCGTTCTGGCCCGCCGGGCGGTCGCGGTGAGCCGGGGAAACCCAGGTCTGCAGGACCTGATCTGCCTGCGCCTGGTGTACAACGAGCAGGTGTCGGTGTCTCGTGCGGATGCCGCGGTGACGGGGATGGAGGAATACCTGCAACGGGGAAATCTTCCCGAGGAAGCCGAGCTGCGGGAATTCCTGGAGAACCTCGCCGTGGACGTGCTCCTCGAGGAGGCCGGCACAGCCAACGCCGCTCTGCTGCGGGCGGTCACGCTGTTCGACCTGCCGGTCCCGGACACAGTGATCGGCCTCGTCGCCGACCTCGTCGGTGGATCACCGACCCGCCTGTCCGGCCTCGGGCTATTGGAGCCCCACGGCGATGCCGCGGAGCCGGGACACACCGCGCTGGCCGTCAATCCACTGGCAGCCGGCCGGGTCCCCCCACTCACCTCCGAAGAACGAGCAGTCCTGGCCGAGGCCACCGTCGAGGCCCTGCTGGCCGCCTGGACACCGCCCACACCATCGCGCAGCAGAACCACCGAGGAGGATCTCCAGCTGACCCAGTTGGCACTGCTGGCGGACAATCCGGCCATCACGGCTCTCTGCGCTCAGGGCGCTGTCGCGCACCTGCGAACAGGCCCCGCCGCCACCGCTGCCGCGATAGGAGGTGAGGCGATCGCGCTCCTGGACCGGCACAACCACCCAGTACCCCTTCCTCTCCTGCGTGCGGTGGCGGCTGCAGCTCTCACCAGCGGTGAGGGAGAGACCGGGCAAGCGTTGCTGGAGCGAGCCGCGCGAAGGGTCGCCGCAGGCGATCATGACGATCCCGTCGAGCAGGCTCGGGTCATGGCCGAACAGGCGCAGCGTCTGATCACCACGGGCGATCTGAGCAGGGCCGAAGACCTGCTGAACCAGGCACGCGATCTGTTCCTCACCGCGGGTTCCGACGGCGAAGCCGCAGTGGCATCCGGCCGCATCGGCGACATCGTCGAACGGCGGGGGGATTACGACGAAGCTCTGCGCATCCGCCGCGAAGTCGAACTACCGGCTTTCGAGCGGTTGGGCGATACCCGCTCCGTCGCGATCACCTCGGGCCAGATCGGCGACATCCACTTCCAGCGGGGGGATTACGACGAAGCTCTGCGCATCCGCCGCGAAGTCCAGCTACCGGCCTTCGAGCGGTTGGGCGACACCCGCGAAACCGCGATCACCTGGGGCAAGATCGGCGACATTGTCGAACGGCGGGGGGATTACGACGAAGCTCTGCGCATCCGCCGCGAAGTCCAGCTACCGGCCTTCGAGCGGTTGGGTGATACCCGCTCCGTCGCGATCACCTGGGGCAAGATCGGCGACATCCACTTCCAGCAAGGGGACTACCAGGAAGCAACATCGCTCCAGCTCAAACGACTAGAGACAAACACGAACCTAGGTGACCTCGACGGCATTGCCGCAGCGAACTGGGACCTGGCCCAGATCCACCTGGCTCAGCAAGACTACGAGTCCGCAGCACCCAGGCTCGTCGAGTCCTACACGATTTTCAGTCGCCTCCAACGCGCCGATGGCCTCGCCATCGTCGCCCTGAGCTTAACCAGCCTGCTCGCGGCGGCCGATCAGATCCACGATGCCCAGCTAGTAGCCAACGAAGGCCTTCAGGCCGCTACGAAGATTGGCGCGATCCCTCTCGTGGAGCAGCTGACGAACCTGCTCGACCACCTCAACCAAGGGAACGACGAACGATGATTATTCGTATCGAGAGCGACTCCACCGTCGGCTTGACATCTGCCAAAGCCAGCCTTGGCGACCTGATCGGCGAATGGGGATACTGCCTGCGTGAGACCCCGCCGAACTGGCCAGACTCCAATGACGCCACCCGCGAAAACGAGAAGTCGGTCGACCCAGTCGCGGTAGCCGCGCTGATCGTTTCCATCCCCTCGGCCGCGCTCGCCGTAACGGACCTGGCAGACCGCATCCGCAAGCGCCGACGAGCACAAGACCTCATCAACAAAATCAGGCAAGATCTCGACGGGAACACCACCCTCGAACTGATCACCGACGACGGCCCACGTGACCTATCCGAACTGAGCCCCGACCAGCTCCTCGACCTGCCAAAATCGGAAGACCCACATGCGTAGCTCCAAACCGAAACTAGATTCAGATGACCACCGTCAATTGCTGTATAGAACGTCCGCCCATGCTGCTGAGCGTCTACCTGTCGGGACGCGCGCTCAAGCGGACGACACGAGGTCGCTCCGGCAGGATGGCGGCATGTCGGAACACAGGTACATGCCGAACGAGTTGCTGGGCAGGCTGGTCGGGTCGCGGCTGTACTCCGTGAACTTCGTGTATGACTACGTCCAACTGCACTTCGACGGACCCGGCGGCGACCAGCCCATCCTCACCTGCGACGCCATGCCGACGGTCACCGTCGTCAACGGCACGTACACCGAGGGCCGATCCGGCTACGCCGACGCACTACGGTCGCTGGTCACCGCAACTGTGGTCTCCACCGAGGAAGTCACCGGCACAGGACTGAGCCTCGAACTCGACACGGGCATCCTCGCCCTGCACCCGACGCCGGCCGAACTCACCGGACCCGAGATCGCAAACTTGACCGGCTTCACCGACGGCCAATGGATGTGCTGGCGCCCAGGCGAGAACTCCTTCGAAGACCTCGCTTGAAACAGCCACGTCACCAGCCCATGCCACGAGGAGTTGCGCAGACCGCACCATCGGTACCGGATAAACATTCACTCATGCCGCTGATGGAGCACTGGCTCCCTAGGTTCATCAGGCTGACAGAACAGGACCGGCTGATCAGGATCGGTTAGCCCAATGTCGGAATACTCGTTGGACATCTGTGTACCATGGCTCTCCGTTGCCGTGCCAGCCTGCGCCAGGCGCTCCGCTCTGCGAGTTGACGACCAGCGCCGTCACCGGAGGCTCTTTGGCGTTGCGGCAATCGTTGGCCAGCTTTTCCAGCACACGAGGCATCTCGTTGCGCAGCTCGATGTTCTTCAGCCCAATCGCAAGCCCAAGTTCCTTGTACGTCACGATCGACCGGCGCAACGCGGCCACGACCAGCGTGGCTCTTACCTGCAGGACCAGAGCGTCTCGGTTCTCCTTACCCATGGTCATGTGGTCGCAGCGTGCATCCTTTACGTTTCCGTAGGTAGCAACCTCACACCGCGCCCGCAAGAACCTCGACCGGCACCCGAACTACATCCTGGCCGCGTACATGGCGTCCGCAACCTGACACCAACACACTGTCTCGCCGATGAGTGGGCACTCCGCCTGAAAGACCCCATCGCGACCGGCTAGTGGCGGAGGCTGATCCACTGCCACTGCGGTGCCCATTCTCTGTCGTATGAACGCGACCAGAGGTGTCCTTCACTTCCTACGCCGACGCACCAGACGCGAAATGCACTGGTAGTTGCTCCAGCCACATCGACGAGGTCATCTGGAGTTCCAAGGAAACCCCACTCCGACCAGACTTCGCCTCCACCATGCCATCGGTCGGCGAGACCACCCGCCTTGTCGACTACGAAGATTTCGCGCTGGCCCACAGCCTGGCGGAAGGCTGTCACCGCCTTTGCCGACGAGCCTGGGTGACCCCAATTCTCCCACTCGTGCCAAGTTTCATTTCCGTACCAGCGGCGCCACACGTTGCCGTCTCGATCGAGTAGGAAGTGATCCAAGAAATCATCGTCGGGCGAGAACGCTGCTACGTCTGTTCCCCCGGTGATTCCCGCGTCACACCACCCGGACCACGTTGAAGAGTCGTCCCATTTCCATGCGTGCAGCACTCGGCCATCGTCCAGCACTGTGTACAGCTCGCGATGACCAGCTTTTAGGCTGGCGGCCGAGATTCGCACAACACGCGCATGCCCAGACTCCGCGGCCGGTACGGGCCGCCACGACGACCATTCTCCTCGGTCCCTCCTGCGACCATGGATGACGCCATCCCTGTCGACTACGTAGTACTCCATGACGTCCCGCGACGGCTGCACAGCGGCGATGTCCCAAGCTTGGCGGGAAAAGGGGTGCTCGGTCCACTGCCCCCAGCCTCCGCCTTCTCGAACGGCGGCTGACATCACAGCACCCAACGCCGTGGCGACTACGACCTCCATCGCGCCATCCCCGGCGTCCGCCGCAGCCACAGCCCGAACTCCCTGGCTTCCGGCAGACTGATTGCCTCGGAGGACGGCACCGGCCGACTCCGAGCCGGAACCGCCCGACGCACCGCCGGCGACAATCACGGCTTGATCCGAAGCTGTCTGGGATGCCGTCTGCTCAGCAGGGACATCGGCAGCGGCGACGCGTCCCTGCCGCACCGCAACCGCCGCCACCGCGACCAGCAAACCGCCGATACCCGCAATCCAGCTCAACCCCTCCACCACGGGCCGGACGCTACTGCCCTGATCACCCAGCCAGGCCAGCAGGCCGCCGAACCGCAGCACCGCCCACACCGCCAGGCCACCCGCTGCCGGCCCCGCCCACGACCTGCCACACAACTCCCTACGTCCCACGCGCTCGGCACAACCATCCTGTACTTACTAGTCGTGGATCAGCCGCAGAACGCTACCCTTGCGCTCGAGTTCCCGACCGCAAAGAACGCACTCTCATGCCGCAGGTCGGGCGAAGCTACGGCTGTCCAGGCGCTTCAATTGGCCGACCGCCATGTTCGGCTGGCAAGATGAAGCGCTCAGTCACACATAGGTGCGGTCGCGCGTCGCTGCTGTGCCATGCCCGCGCAACCCCGGTCAATCCCGGCCCTGTGTCCCGATGGCGGTCGTCGGAGTGACTCCCATGTCGTGCCACTCGTTCTCGACGTGCTCGATCAGCAGCAAACCGATCCCCACGCACAGGCCACCCACCAACCCCAAACCGGTCATTCCCAGAGAGAACGAAAAGACGGCGTCGGGTGGCATGGTTTCCAGCTGTATCACGGCGGTAGTCGTAATCACGGCGCCGATCGCGACCACGGACGCGATCCTGGCGAGAAGACGGCTATCACGCAGCAACATGCGCACCGCCTGCGCGGTGCCATATACAGGCGCGAGCAGGGTCGCGATGACCAAGGGGACGTTGAAATCCGCGTCGATCCACAGCAACGACATCAGTACCGCGGGCAGCGCCCCAGAGTACAGGGCCGCCTCGGGCCTCAGCAGCGGCAAGTGGAACACCACCACGGCGACGACGAACAGCGCCAACCCCATGGAGACCATCGGGCTGAGCGGTGATTTGCCCAGGCAGAGACCGATAAGGCCCCAGGTCGCGGCATACACCCCGCCCACGGCGATCGCTGCCAGAATGCGGAGCCGTAACACCGCAAGGCGCCTCGATCGCGCCGTCGTTCCGGGATCGACGGCCCGGTGGACCATGGCGGCGAACAGAAACCCGAGCGCGGTACACAGCTTGAAGGTCTTGCCCGGCCGGCTGTCGATGGTCGCCGACCGCTCTTCGGCGAATTCCGCGGCTCTGCTGGGCTGCTGGATCGCGCCCGCCCAGCGCAGGACCTTGTGGGCCAGCCACGGCGACATCTCCGTGCCCTCGTTGACCAGGAGACCCAGTACGACCCCGGCCACCACGTCCAGCCAGCTGTTCACGAGGCACCTCCGGGCAAGAAGCGGCGGATCGCCGTGTCACCGGCGGAAGCCGGGCGGCGGTGGGCCAATAGCGCGGCCGCTTCGACCCGGCCGTTCGGTGTCAGCCGGTAATAGCGGCGACGCGGCCGGACTTCCCCGGCAGGTAGTTCTTCCCAGGTGCCGGTGATCCACCCCCACCTCTCCAGGCGTTCCAGCACGCCGTACACGGTCGGCCCGGTACGCTTGATCGCTTTCATGATCGTCCAGCCGTGCGGGTCCTGGCCCTGCTGGAAGCCCGCGACGAGCACTTCCAGTACGTCCAAGAGCGGCCCGGTGATCCGCCTCGCCTCTGCCACAACGCTTATCTTACCTAGGTAGGATTAGTCCGATCCGGTACGACTTCGCCACGGACGTTCAGCTGGGGCCATTGGCGCAGCCCCGCAATGGATGCTGTTGCTACCCCAAGGCTGCATGGCGGAGGCCCGATGAGTCCTAGCACGCCTCTCCTGCACGCCACAGGATGACGACTTGAAATGAACACGCATGGCAAACGTCCGCTCATGCCGCTGACCTCGCGTATCGGCGAAGGTTCGCTCATGTCGACGAGCGGGCAAAGTTGGCACCCTTGGCGAGCGGCCTATTTGCTTGACGTCATGAGGGTATCAGTTGATTCTTTCTCAAAGTACCATTAATGAGGCGCGATCCCAGTGTGCCGTCGCTGTTTATCTGATAGTAGCCTTCCTCGGCTGGTCCATCGAAAAGAATTCTTAGTGACTCGCGGGCGTCCTTGACGCTATGCAGGAGGGTCGATGAAGCGATGACGCCCTGACTGATGTCGCGAATCTTCTCAAAAGGGTGATAGGTGTGCGGGTACGACAACTCACCTGTGTCGAGGTCTTCATGGGCATGTCCAGCCCTGCTGTACCTGCGCATCACCTGCCCAACTATGTTGGTCATGGTCAGTACATGTGCGCCGACGGCGGCTACCTTGTCCACTCCTCGCGCCGCACGATGAAGTCGGGAAGCCACATGCATGAGCGAGAAACGGTTGCCGTTCGAGTCCTTCGTCCAGAAGGACTCCACGACAGGGCTGTAGCCTATGGGCCATTTCCAACTCGTCTCGAGCCAGTGAATACTCTCCACATACACGGTACTCAGGCGGCCGTCGGCGAGCGTGACAAGTGCGGTGAATTCAGAGTGCTCGACGAGCACTCCCGCAGGCTCGGCGTAGTCCCAGATACTCAATTCGCTGCCCTTCGGTCATTGTTTGTGCACGTAGTCGCATTTATTCGGATCGCTGCATCCCGATGATTCGCGCGGCATTGCCAACTGCGTGCACTCCTACTTGATAGAATCTTGTTTCAGTTGATTTCACGTAGACAAGCCAGGCGGTGGTGTGTGGGCTGGCGTAGCTGGCAATCGCAGTCAGATCGTTCAGATCCACGCCCATGGACGCCGCCAGCTTGCGTAGTGCGAATTTGACTACTTTCGTCTCCTCAGCAACAGGAATGTCGCTCGACTGCTTGGCGCCGTAGTAACTTCGAACAACGGTGGCGAGATTCGCCAAGGCGCTTATCTCGCTGAGAACCGAGTCAACCGAGAAGACGGTCCAACTGCTGCTTACCACGTCGCGAAATCGAGGTTCGGCAGACGTCGATGTGTCGACGCCCGCCGAGCGCAGCATTTGAATGAGCACGTCCTCTGCATCAGAATTCACGATGTTCCCCCGGGGTCATGGCCACTGTCGTCACCATTGCGGCCCGCGCTTAACTGTCGCGCGGCCAACGCTCTCAGCTCTGCCGCCTCGCCGACGATGTGTTGGTTCTCGCGAAGGGCGCCCACGCGCTCGAGTTGCTTTGCGGCGTCAACGAGCTTGGCCCACGAGCCGTGATCACGATATAGGTAGCACAGCCGTGTCCATACCCAAGCCTCCGTGCCGAGATTGTTAACGGATTCGACTATTGACAACGCCCAGAGAAGCGCGTCTTCAGCCTCCTTCACCCGGTTCAGGCCGAGGAACGTGCGGGACTTGTAGACGACGATCCAGATGAGACCGTCGAGGTCATCGACATCGCGATAGATCCTTTCGGCCTCGGTCTCAGCCTCAAGCGCTTGCTCGTGCATCCCTGCGACCTCATACGTGAGGCCTAGATAGCCCAATACCCATGTTGTGTGTCGGCGCTCGCCGCTAGATCGGGCAAAATCGAGTGCCCCGGTCAAGTTCGCTATCGCCGCGACGTGATCGCCGCAGTCGCGTTGTTGAGCGCCCAAGTGGGCGAGCACCCAAGATCGGTTTCGATCAGTCATGCTCAGCTCGAGCAGAGGCATCAAGAGGCGGATAGCGTCATGGTTGCGTCCCCGGTCGCTCAAGTGCACCGCCAGTGTGACGCAACTGTCGATGAGCGGGGAGACTCCGCCGAGCGACCGTGCAGCAATGAGACCGTATCGCATCACGGCCTCGGCCTCTTCCAGTTTACCGCGATACGTGTAGTAGCCGTGCAGTTCTCGCGACAGGTCGAAAACCAATTGCCACTCTTCGAGCTCCAAGCCAACGGCCGCCGCGGCGAAAGCGTTGGCACCTTCACGGTCGCGCCACGGGAGGCTGCTGATGTCGGGCACACCATCACGGGAATGATCGGCGCCGAGGTCGCGGACTTGCTCGGTGTACCACCGAACCGCCCGGACCGCGGCCGCGCGGGTATCGCCCGGTGCTGCGTCCTGCTCGGCCACCTGACGGGCGAGCGTTCGGTAGAGGTCGTGTAGCGCAAACCGGCCGGGCGACGCGGGCTCGATGATGCTCGCCGTGACGAAGATGTCGAGTTCCAGGGTCGCGGCGCTCTCCGGCATCTCCAGCACGGCTGCGGCGACCTCCAAGCCGAAGTCCGTGCCGGGGATGGCGGAGAGCAACCGAAAACGCCGTTGCTGATCTGGATCAAGAGAACGGTAGCTGAACGACAGGCACGCCAGCACGTCGATTTCCTCGCTGCCGATGCTGAGCGCCCGCAGGCGAGTCTTCTCGTCACGTAGGGCGACGACCAAAGATTCAGGACTCGTGCCGAGTTGGATGCGCGTACCGATCGCACGCAGGGCGATCGGTAACCCACGTCCGATGTCGAGCAGAGGCGCCAAACGGTTGCTGTCAGGTGTCCCGCTGATGCGGAGCAGTAGCTGCAGACCTGCCTCATCGGAGACGGTGCCGATGCGCACAACCTTCGCGTGCTCGAACGCGATCCCGCTGCGCGAGGTAATTAGGACCAGGTGTTGTCCGTTGGCCGGCAAAAGAGCTTTAATCTGGTTGAACTCGGCGACGTCGTCCAGGAGGAACAACGAGCGGGTTCCGCGCAGTGCGGTATTCCATCGCGTCTTAAGATCGATGACGTCGTCGCCCGTGGCGTCACCGATCTGATCGAGCAGAGCTGCCATTGCGGCAACTGCGTCGAGGGTGGTGCCATCTCGGTCTTGCATCTTCAAGTAAAGGTGGTGGTGCGGCCAGTTGGCGCCGAGACGGTGCGCTAGGTGGACGGCCAGCTTGGACTTCCCGACACCACCCATGCCGGTCAACACGATGAACTGCCAGCCATCCGCCACGAAGCCCGATACCTTCGTCAGTTCGTCCGTGCGATTGGTGAAGTCGACGATGTCGCGTGGTAGGTGAGACAGTGGCTGTCGGGTGAATGTGTTCAGCAGAGTCAAGTACACAGCATTCACCGCACGCTGAGGAATCGGCTCCCCGCCGTGGTGGGCTGTCGACAATCGCCACAGTTCCAGTAAATCCTTCGAATCGGCCCATCCGTTGTAGATTTCGACGGCGACTGCGACCTCATGCACCGTCTTCCAGTCAAATCGACGCCCACCGTTCATCAGGTACGAAATCGACGTGTGACCGCGATTCATCTTTTTCGCTAGGTCGCGCGCACTGAGGCCGTGGCGGGCGAGGGCTCGTCGCAGGATGTCGCCCAGCGCTTCCGGAGCCGTCATGCGGTCGGGAAGGTGCGGGTCTGTCATCTTCGAGCCTCCGCGATCGAGATCAAGATCTGTCCCGGTTTCGTTCCGCTGTTGTCCCACCCCCTGCCGTTGAAGTCGTCGACCCTGGCAACGTCGTCGGCGTCGGCACAAACGAGGGAGTAGGGCATGGTCAAACACATCTCGCGACGCGGCTGGTCAAACGTTATGGCTGTCGTGGCGAGCCTTGCGGCGCCGTGGTGGCTCGCGCTGATCCTTGCAGTGGTGGTGCTCGCCCCCACCGTCGCGGAGTTCGCGCTCCGGTGGCGCTTCGGCGCAAATGTGATCGCACGAGCGCGCGAAGACGAACTGGTGAAAGTCGTGGACGTGATCCTGAAACTGGGAGAATCGCGAGAAGCGTGATCACCGTGAATCGGTTCCCCAATGCGGCGGGGTATATCTACGCGAGAATGCGCCAGTGGTGAATGGAGAATCTGTGTTGTCAACAGGTAATCCTCGGTTTAAGCGGGGGTTTGTTATCGTAGCGCCAAGTGGGCGGACAAGCTACTGGCCTTGAGACCCAACTTGTTGTCCAAGACCCGACAAGAAACGGTCGCATGTCGGGCACTATCACTAGGCGGTCCGGTGCTATGGCTCGTCTGTAGCGTCTCGGTACCCCTGTCGGAATAGCCAGCGCCTGCCGCCACGCGCCCGGCTCCGACGGCCACCCCACCGACCTCCCCTCAACCAGCACTCCACCGATCTGGCTCCTCACCGTGATCGAACCGCCGCCCGGCCGGTCAACTACCACCCGAACGTCACGCCGATCCGACACATCCCCTGCAGGAGTCCGTGACGCGTCGAGTGAGGCGACGATGTTGGTCACCATATTCTGGATCCGGAGGTAGACCATGTCCTCCCGGTCCACGGGCTTGCAGATGTCGATGTGGTTGGTATCGACTTCGACCGGCTGCACCTGTGGCAACCCGGGATCAGCCGACCCCTCATCGACCACCGGACCCCCTTGGTCGGCCTGTTCTCGAAGAACACCAGATGCCTGACACCACCTGCCTCGTGGTGAACCCAATTCCGGTGGCGCTTCGTGATCTGCCGCAAATGCGCACTGTTCCGCTCCAGATCCTTCACAGCAAGAGTGCCGCGATAGATCCTCCCGAGAGCCGTCGCCGCTCTCGTCAGACCAGACCCATTGTGCGGCGTTCCCAGAACCACCACACCCCGAGCGACGTCGGCGAACGACGCGAACTCTGTACCACCGTACGCCGCGTACAACAACGCCTCTTTCACAATCAACCCGCCCATGCTGTGCGTCACGAACACCAACGGCCGCGCACCCACACCACGAGCGTGCAGTGTCGCCAGCACATTGACCGCACGGTCTTGCATCGGCATCGCATGACCGCGGTACCCACTCGACCACGCGTCATAGCCCTCCGACCACACCGCGGGCCCGGCACAGCATCAGCCAGCCACTCCGGCCAAAACCCGTTATCACCCCCACAAGAGCAAGACCGGCGCGCGTCGCCGTCCAAATCATGCAGGAACACCACATCCACCACACCTGGTCAAGAGCACGCACTGGAACAGCCTGGTCAACACCCATCCCTCTCAGTCATGCACGTGGCTCACCACGACGGCGACCGACCAACGCGCACCGGTACCACCACCCTGCGCCCGTACCGGGCGATCGGCCCGGTCAGCAGTTTCGACGCGGCTCACGGCCGCAGCAGCACTGTCACAGGCCACTCACTCGCTGAGTCGCCTGCCCGCGCCGCACCATTACCGCGCGGCCCGAGACAATTCGGTCACGACCAGCGATGGCAGCCAATTGAGTGAATCCCCGACACCAGGCGTAACGCCACGGCGACACCGCCCCTACGCACTCTCATGCCGCATATCGGTCATTCGGGAACGCAGGGTTCGTCAATCGCCAATCCGACAACCGGTTCCACTTCTGCGGTGCTGTCGGAGGTCCCACGACTGGCAACGTGGTGGTCCCACGATGGCTGCAGGCGACACGCGTCCGTCGCAGCAGGTCGGGTGTACGACCGGGCGGAGGCTACGACGTAGGTTCCGGATGCTTGTTCGCCAGTTCTCTCGCTTTGGTGAGGCGTTGGGCGAGTTTCGAGTGCAGTGCCCCCGGTCCGCGACCTTCCGGTGGGCACGCACTCTCCCAGCGTTCGAGTACAGCAACCTCTTGGCTGTACTCCTTGCGTTTGCGATGCAGGATGGCTGCTCGCTCGGTGTACGCGTTTGCGGGTTCGCGGCCGCTAATCGCCGCTTCCTTCTCCGCGACCACGATCAAGGCGTAAACGAGGGCCAACGCCTTGGCGGCCTCGGGCTCACCGGCCTTCGACAGTTCCTCTACGTACCGGAGCCACTCCCACATCGGTTTGCCGAGAAGGTGGCCGGGCTGGTCCCCAAGGTCTACGCCGCTCGCTACCTCGCGGATCACTCGGTCCAAGTCGACGCTTTGCGCGACAATTTTGACCGACGACACTTGCTCAGCCCTCATACTGGCGTCGCGGATCCGGAACCAGGAGCGGGCAACATCCCTGAAGCGCTCGACCTCTGCCCCTGAGTGCTGGAGTTCCGCAGCCTTCTTGGACGCGCGCCACCAATTACCCCCGTGCCGATCGGCGCTGGTTGAGCCCTCCGACTCCATAGGCAGAGCAGGAATATCGAACCCGGCCGGTAGCGGGTCCGCCGGTTCGCTGGCATCAATTCCGGCCACCCAGCGGCAGTGGGCGAGCCATACGGTCTCGGCAGCACGTTGGTCGGCGAGCTTCTTTTCTGCCGCAGCATGTGCCTGTTGGATGTCCGCGGTTGGAACAAGGCGCGTGATTGAGTCCAGAGAATTCACTCCGAACTTCTCGACGTAGGAGTTCACGCCGATGGCGCCCACGATGATGGTTGTTGGGCCGTCGTGCCCTTCGACTATGGCCCATTGCCCGACAGTAGGGAGCGTAGGAAGCGCCCAGCGGTAGGCATACGCGTGCTCAGGATCGAAGTTCCTGAGCGGTTCTGGGTTCGTCAGCTCTCGGAACGCGCATAAGACCACGGCGTCGGGTTGCTGGCGTCGCGTCTGGCGTGACTGTCGCGAGAAGAGGCCCACTGCTGGAGTCTGTCAGACGACGGGCTGCTGGCGCAGGTCCTGTGATCCGGACGCGCTGGATGACGCCTTTGTACCGCGTACTGGATTGGGGCGGGTCCTTGTCCCGGCAGGCTCAACAAGATCTGCGACAGCGCCAATTCTTGAGAGACCCTTCCGGGCTGACCGCCCTGGTCGGATCAACGGTCCGCTGGGGCGTTGATTCACGCGAGGGGGTGTGGTTCTTCGGTGAGAGCTGCGAGCGCTGCGGCTACTTCGTTGATGCTGGCGCGGACGTAGGTTGTGGTGGTTCCGGCATCGCTGCCGTGGTCGCTGTGTCCGGCGTAGGCGCGGGCTACGGCGTACCCGAAGTTGCGCTCGACCCAGGTCAGGGTGGTGTGGCGCAGCCAGTGGGTGGAGATTTGCTGGGTGGCGACCCAGGGTAGGTGTTTTCCCAGCCGGGTCCAGAGGTGGTCGTAGCGGCGGCTGGTGATTGGTTGCCCGTTGCGGTAGCGCAGCAGTTGCCCGTCGTGTGGCGCGTGCCGGTCGTGCGTGTGTTGTTGCAGGTGAGTCATCAGCGTGGGGGAGACTGGCTGCCAGCGAACCGTCTCGCCTTTTTCGCGGAGGAAGATCAGGCACTGGGCTGGATCGAGGTCCTGCGGCCGTAGGGCGAGCGCACCGCCACGGCGGCACGCGGTTTCGGTATGCAGTCGCAGCAGGAGGGTGTCGAGGGCGGGGTCGTTGCCGGTGGTGGCGGCGGTGTGGTTGATCTCGGCCAGCCGGTCGCCCGCGACCGCACGGCGCGTCGACGGCAGTCGTGGGGGTTTGGCGACTTTACGGGCTGGGTTGTCGCCGGGTGCGATGAGGCGGTCGTCTTCGGCGTGCCGGTACAGGCAGCGCAGGGCGGCGATGAGGTGTTCGCCTGCGCTGCGCCCACCGCGGGCGTTGCGCCCACCGCGGGCGTTGCGGCGGGCGACGACGTTGGTCTTGATGTGCTCGACGAGTTGTTTGATCTGTGACGGTGTCGGCTCGTCCAGGCGGCGGTGCCCCCAGTGTTCGAGGATCCGGTTCCAGTAGGAGGTGTAGACGCGGCGGGTGCCGTCAGAGACTGCGTCGGATACGACGGGGATGTATTCGGCGAAGGTCGGCAGCAGTGGCCGGGTGATCGGCTCACTGATGAGGTCTTCGGCGGTGACACCGATCCGGGCCAGCAGCAGCCGGGCGGCGTCGAGATCGGCAGCCCGGTCCGCCGACGCGCCCTGGTGATGTTCGGCGGTCATGCGGGACCACCACCCAGCAGCGTTGCGTGGCAGTCGGCGAGCAGCAGGTCGAGCACTGATGGTGGGTGCACGAGAAGCAGGTCGCGGTCGGGGTAGGCGGCGAGCAGCACGCGATCGCCAGGGCCCAGTTCGCAGCAGTGCCGTACATGTGCGGGAAGGCGTAGGTGTCCCTGGCTGGTCATGCCGAACACACCGCGGGGGTCGGTGCCGATCACCAGCGTTCCGTCGGTGACGCTGATGGCCAGCGGTGTGCCCGCCACCCAGCCCAGCGCGGTGAACACCGTGCGGTCGGCGACCCGCCCGCGACTGTCCACGGCCGCTAGGCCGTAGACGGTGGCATCGGCGCGCGGTGTGGGAACCGTGGGCAACGGTAGCGGCCGGTTCGACGCGGCCATCGGGGAACGCCCACCCCGGGCAGGCGTGGCAGGGAAAGTGACCGGGTGAATCACAGCGCCGGTCATGCCCACCACCGCCGCGGCATGCGGCGCGTGGTCCGGCAGAATGCCGGTTCAGGGTGTTGGAGTGCGTTGAAGCACCGATACATTAGACGTAGCAGTGATGCCACGAAAGTGTGTCCGAGGGGCGAGTTGCTCACTATCCACACGGCTACGACTACTCGGATGAGACATACGCATGTGCATCCGACCCCGGTCCAGCTGAGCCACCAACCCTTCTTTGACGGTGACCAAAGTGCTGCGTCAATTGGGGTCGAGAGTGACGCGGACCGCGCCGCGCCTAATCGAGCGCTTGAACGTCTTTTCGACCCGTAGGCGGCTCCGTGTCATGCCGGAGCTCGCGGCCGGAGTACCGTGAGCGTACCGTTAGCGTTCTGACGCTTCTTCTCTTCGTGGTGCATCTCCCCGATAGACTCGACGAGCCCATCGAACAGGTCGGGGCTGCCAATGCACTTCTGACAGCGTTGAACACGGCCAGTAGCTCGTCGAATGGAATACGATTTCCGCGCGACCAAATCAACGGCTACGATGCACGGTCAGCGACTACGGCGGCTCTCAGTTCGGATGGTATCGAGCGCTTCCTTCATCTCAAGGGCTGTGGTGAAGCGCTGCTCGCGGTAAGGGGCGCACGACTTTATCAGGAATTCGGCAACGTCCACAGGGAGGTCCTGCCGAACTGTACGAGGGTCGACAACCGACTCTCCGACCAACGGGTTTGACCCGGGATACGGGTGATGACCATCGCAGAGCAACTGATACAGCAGCACGCCGACAGCGAACAGGTCGGTGGAAACATCCCATCGAGTAAGGTCCACGTCGGGGGCTTGGTAGGGTGGCGTGCCAGATCGGGTTCTGACCTCGTCGCCCACCCGTGAGGCGATGTTGAAGTCGAGAAGCTTCGCTCCGGCGCGAGTGAGCATCACGTTCAAGGGTTTGATGTCACGATGAACGAGGCCCTTATCCTGGAGCTCCATCCATTCTGAGAACTCCCCTTCAGAAAGCTCACCCACGCGGCGCTTTTCATCAAGATCTTTTAGGCGAACTGAATCGGGATGTATTGCTACTAAGGCGTCAAGGATGTCAAGCGTGACCTCGATCGCCTCGCGATCACGAAGGTGGTGCTTCCCTGTGGCGTACTCGTCGAGTGATTCGCCGTCGATAAACTCGGTGATCAGATACCAATCTCCAACACTGGTCTTGCCAGCCCAGTACACTTTCACTACATTGGGGTGATCAATCTTGCGAAGCGCGGCAATCTCTCGACGAACCGCCTCGTAGCCAGCCGCGTTCTCGAATAGCTTCAACGCACGTTCCTCGTCCTCGACGTCATCGCGAACGCGGTATACCTTCGAAAACCCGCCTTGGCCAAGGAAATCAAGAATTTCAAATCGCTCGTCAATAACGTCGCCGACTGTGTAGTCGGCGGCCTTCGCGCCGATTGACGACTTAACCTCACTGGGGTCCGGTTCGGGCAGCACCTCGCTATCTCGTTGCGCACCCTCCACGGCGCGCTCGTTCTCTGCGCGCAGGCGATGCTGTACAGACTCTTCGCAGTAAACGACGCGTTCGGGTCGGGCGTTGAGACGATAGCCAAGATCGACCTGGCCGAACTCAGCGGCACCAATCCGTGCCTGCTGCTCCTTAACCCGCCTGCGCAGCTCGAGTGCGAGCTCGGCAGCCCACGTCAAGGCGTCGTCCGGCACCTCCATCGTGGGATCAGGCCATAGAAGTTTCAGCAAGCCATTGACCGTATTGTTGGCGGCTTTGCGGTCACGTCCACTGAGATGACTTCCCCAGGAAATTCGACCGTGCATGGCGTCGAGCCGCGACGTGCGTCGAAGCTGACTCCAGCACTCTGCGAGGAAGTCACTCACAAAACCGAAGCGGGCGGTAAAAAAGGACGGGTCGAGCTTCGGAACGTCCCACCCGGGCAAGTAAGCATGAATGCGATCGTGGAATGCCGTATCGTTGCACATCTCCTTTGGCATGGGTCCGAAAAGATGGCTCCGCCGCAGCTCCTCGTCGACGTCGACGTCAAAGTTCCCGACCATGACTATCCCGCCATCGGCACGGATGCTTTCCTTGCCGCGGCTAAATTCGCCGGATTCCATGTAACCCTTGAGCATGTTGACGCCTTCCTTCGTGTCGAAAGACACGCCGGAGACTTCGTCGAAGCAGATGACGTCGTACTGGGCCACAAGCCCTCGCCGACCAGACGCGTTGTTCACGAACATGTTCGCGACTGTCGCTTTTCCGCCAGAGACGAGGTGCGCGTACGGTGACACCTGCTGGAACAGGTGCGATTTTCCAGTGCCGCGCGGGCCGAGTTCGACAGCATTGTAGTTCGGCACGACGAACGGGATCATACGGGCAATAAGGATGTCTTGTTGTCGACCTGTGAAGCGTGCCGGTTCGAAGCCGATGCTACGCAGTAGAAGGTTGCGCCATTGGTCGAGAGTGAAGCGGGCCCGGCCGCGGACGAACGTGTCGAGCGCGTCGCGGGTCGACATTTGGATCGGGCGGACAGACTCCACTCGAAACGGTTGTCCGCCGGAGTCGCGTGCGAGTGCAGCGATGTACTCGAGGGTAACTTCGGCGTAGAAGCCGCCCGTGAGCATTCGATCATGCTCGTTTACCAACTGGTCTGAGATGTGAATGTCGCTCAACTGCAGGCTGGGAAGCTCGGCTTTATAAGCGTCTGCTCTGGCGTCGAGCCGCGCTCGGAGCAGGTCGATGACCTTGACTTTGCCTTTCTCCCGGGCACGTGACTTGAACAGCTCCTCGTCGCCGGCGCGAACCGTGCGCTCCTTCATCGACCGCTCAACTATCGCGAGTCCTTCGGCAATTTCTTCAGGATCGGTCGTGGCGCAGTAACGGCCGAGGAGGAATTCGCCGACGTAGGTGGGCACCGGGTATTGTCCGCGGAATTGCTGGGCGAGGTCTTTCCTGACCAGATAGCCCTCGAATGCCTCGGCGGCGAGTTGGTCGAGCTCGTCCGGTGCGGTCATCTGTTCCTCCCTACCACGACCTCACGTTGAGCGAGAATCTCGCCACTCGGAGCGATGAGCACGAGGTGAGCGGACTCGCCTTGGTGCTCTTCGTCGGGAACGATGAGCGACACTTTGCCGGCGCTTGCCGTCTCCTTTGTCTGCTCGGCAATGCTGGTCCTGGGCTCGGCGGGCAAGCCGCGGAGGTCGACGACCACTTTGTCCGTTACGCCAATGAACTCGACCCGGCACTGCAAGCCGAGCCATTTCACTTTGGTGAACTCAGGCGCGTGCAACGTGGTGGATTGCGATCCAGTGCGGACTGTGAGCCGCGGCACAATGCACTCTTGTGGGCTCACGCCGCCGTGCTCGTACACCTTGTTGGCCTCGAAGCAGGTGGCACCGGGAGCGAGTGCAATCCGCACGCCGTCGTCCCAGAACCAAGGCACGGTCGGGACGTCGACCGCAGCGCCCTCCTTCAGCCGGGCGCACCGGCCCTTCTTGACTTCGGTTGTCGCTGGCGGAAGCTCAGTTTTCCGCATCCCGCCGGGAAGGAGCACCCAGCCGTGGTCGGTGACGATCTCGACCTGTTGCCAGCCAGCGTCGAGAAGTTCCCGGATGCGGGCGGTGATGCGGTCGACCTCCTCATCGAGGTGATCAACGAGTCGGATGCCCTCGTTGTGACCTCGCTTGTCGATCTCGCCGGTCTCAGTCCAGGCTACGCCGGAGGGGTCTCCGTGCTCCGTGGGACCGAGTACTTGGACGCCGTTGTCTGCCATGAGACGGCCAAGCACCTGGATAGATGCCTTCGTATGTGTCGCCGCATTCGCGGCATAAAAATCAGGTCCTGCGGCAAGCGTTCCCGGCGCTGCTGGAACAAGTGCGGGCTTGGCCGTCTCTGTGACGGTCGGGAGCGCCGCCAGGCTCTCAGTTGCGGTGACGCGCAAGCCCGCGCCCGTTAGGCGCGTTTGAAGTCGGCGGGCGATGTCGAGGCGCAGGCCATCGATAAATACAGTGACAGTTCCGACTGTTGTCGACGCCGGAGTACCCGATTGGTAGGTGTGTGCGTTCGCCATAGGCCCGATTGCCTGCTGAAACGCCCTGGCACCAACGTCAAGCCACTCTCGGTACAGTGCTGCCGCCGCAGCCGACACTGCCTCGCGGTCAGCGGGGCTCCTCGCGGCGGCGAGCGCGCGCACCACCGCGTCGTCGGCCCGCCAACCCCGGGCGGCATAGTCAGCTACGAGCGAGCCGAGACCGCCGGACGGGAGCGGCTGGCCTGTCAGCTCGCCCAGAGCGACGAGTTGCTCGAGCGCGAAGGCCAGTGGCGCGTGGTCGAGGTCGGCCCATACAGTGCTGCGTCGGGAGCCGTGTTCAGCTTCCAAGCGGGCTACTTCTCCACGGGCGCCGTCCGACGTGAGTATAGGGAATTCACGGAGTTGGCAGCGAAGCTGGTCCTCGGCGTTCTCGTTGTCCTGTGGCCAGGAATCAGCATGCTCAAAGATCAGCTCGTCAGGGCGTGCCTTGCGGAGCTGGTCGACGACGCCAGCGTAGCGATCAGGAGTCTCGGCGAACCGCTTCCATGCGCTTGCCCACGCGCCCTTGCGGCCGCCTAATTTCCGGGCGGCGGTGACTTCGCCGTCAAGGGTCGGATTGAAGCCGTAATCTGCTTTGCACTGCTGCACGAACGCTGTCCACCGTGTGTCATCGGAACCGGTGCGGAAGCCCTGTGGATCGTCGAGCCATCGGAGAAGACTACGAACGGGATCCTCGTTTACAAGCTCAAGGAGATAGTCGGCGTCGAGTGTCTGCTTCGAGATTTGGTCGATCGATTCGTCGAGGAGGCGGCCGAGCGCGAGAAGCAAGGCAGTGTTCGTACCGGGATCGTCGGCGATTCGCAACCCAACACCACGCTCGCGGTGCGACAGGAGCGTGCGCACCGTCCAGTCGCGGGTGGTCGGGTGCGAGAACCAATGGCTTCGGTACTGCAGCTCTGCGATCGGCGCGAGAGACGCCGGGCATGTGTCGGCCGCCCGCAACGCGCTCCGGCTGACGTGTGGCAGATATACGATCACCGGGCCGTCGGAAAGGTAGATATCTATCGTCCGCGCTACGACGCAACGTAGCCAGTACGCCGGACCGAGCCTCGCTTCCGGATCGTAATCGCCAAGGGATACGACGGGGAGGTATTCGTTTAACCGGCGAATCACTGGTTGCCATTGAGCGCCTTCGTCAGGCCAGAGAAGCGCGACCGGCGCTACACTCACGCTAGAGTTGTACGCGTCGCGCGCAGCACGCACGCACGCGACGATGCGCTCCAAAACGGTGTCGCTCACGCCCGCCCCGTTCGCTTCCGCGCGTCGACTTTTTCGGCCAACGTCAGGTGCTTGTCATTCACACGCTCGAAGCCATCTGAGCTCTTGCCGCGGTCTTTTCGCCACTTGATGTTGAACGGCGTTCGCAGCACACCTCCTTCAACGAACGGGCGCACGTTGAGTCGTACACCGTCGTTCAAGTCCGGCTCCCATCCAATGGACTGTTCGTGCATCTCCTTCCATCGTACGTACACGTCGAGTGGCGCATCGCCGCCGAGGATCGCTTCTAGCTTCCTTTGCAACTCGAGTGCGGCCGACAACCGCGCCTCTGCTCCGGCGACCTCTTCGCGCACTTCGGCGCGCTGGCGTTCCACCCAGTCTTGGCCAAGGTAGGTGTAGGTCAGCTTCTCCAACATCCTGCGATCAAGCCTGTGGTAATTGATCAGCGCCGAGAACCCGTCGCGCCGCCCATCCCAGACGTGCCACACAAACGGCCGGTTGGCGAACAGTGCACAGTGTTGTCTAAAGAATTCGTCCCGCAGCCAGTCGGCGAGATTTTTCTTTTTGCTGCCGGCACGTTCGAGCAGCTCTCGGAGCTTCGTTGGTGACCACGCGTCTCCGAAGGCTGCGCCGAGCAGCTGTTGAACTCGGTCTGCGGCTGAGTCTTCGCCGGCCACCGAAGGTAAGCAGACAACCCCGTCGCTATCCGCGAGCGCGTCGAGATCATCGGACGTTGCCTGTTCGGGCCAGTGATAGCCGACGAGTCGCGCAACCGCGACCTGCAACGGCGCCGTCGATTCCTCCGGCCGTCCCTCGAACAGCCACTGGGTCGGATCATCTGACCGCGGCTCCGGCAACGGGCCAGCCTTCTCGGCCGTCTTGCGCCAACGGGCGAGGTCGAACGGCACCTTCGCGAGATCTGCAGTTGTAACGTATGGGCGAGCGTTTATTTGGCGAACAAGCTGCCTGTACTCATCCGAGGAGACAAAAGCCCAGACCGCAGGCAGGTCTTCCGGATGCTTCGGCAGCAAAACTGCCGTGTTGTTGTCAAATGCGCCACCGGTGAATAGTGTTGCGTGCAGGTCGCCCATTTGTTTAACTGCGACTCCTTGTTGCTCCCATGCTGAGAGATTCTGTAAACGGGCGCCGGGTTCACGCGATAAAGCTCCAGTCCCGCCGTTCCAGTCGAGAAGGTGCTCTCGGCCCGTGTAGGGCTTACAGGCAAGCGCTGTGCTCTGCAACCGAATCCAACGTTTTCCAGAGTCTGGAAGTTCCCAGAATTTGCGAATATAGCGGAATGAATCGCCGGTCTGCACGCCTGTTGCAGCCGTGCAGAATTGCTCCAGCAGGTCCGCTCCAGAAATTTGCGGTTGCAGAACGAATCTCGCCCCAGGGTTTCCGAGCTGAATCTCGGCTCGGATCGCGATAAGAGGCGTCTCTCTTAGTGTCAGCGGCTTCTTGTCGACTGATCCATCGCCAATATCGAAAGCGGCGATGGCATCTCCCTTCTTTGAATTTCGAGGACCGATAATATTGAGAACTGTATGGAATTTGAAAAGCGGATTAGAGACGCGGTTCTGCCAGCAGTTATTTCCCAGTCGCGCCATGCATTTAAAACTATGATTTTGAAGAATCCACCTGCGAAGATTCTCAAAGGTACTCTGCTGATGCCAGCTTTGCGGAGTTACGACAGCTATCCAGCCGCCAAGCTCGAGCGAACGAAGTAGGAACGTAATCGATAAATCCGCGACACCTTCCGTGTAGCGACGCTCAATGTGACGACGAAGGGATGGTGCTTGCTTCGATTTGCTCAGGTAAGGAACGTTGGTTGCAACAAGTGTGTACGAACTGACAAGCAGCTCTGCGGCGCGAGCTATGCCAGTAGCGTCGCTCCCCAGTACCTCAGTTGCTGGATCGCTCGTCTCACGCAGCGCCGCAGTTGACAGCAGAGGAGCGATCTCCTCCCAGTCGACAACGTCGAGGGGGAGTTGCTGAAAAGTCGTGCCGTTAAGTTCCAACGGGCTGGACGGGTCAATCAAGCTACCGAGTGTGTCGGCATCTTCGAAGAGTGCGTGCAAGCGCGTCAACGCCCGCTGTAGCCGATGGTCGCCGTCGGCGAGCGTCACCCATTCGTCTAGTGTCGACTTCACCGGAATCCCCGAGCAGGCGACGTGCGGGGTGGGCAGTTCTCGCCATCCGGCACCTTGCTTCCAAGCTGTCAACGCGACAGCAAACATCGCGATCTGCACACAGCGAGGGTCAAGTTCCAACCCGAAGAGATTATCGCGCAGAACTGCATTTTGCGCGGCAATGGGGTCGAGTGCTTCTTCTTCCGCGCGCATCTGCCAGAGCATTGAGAACGCCTCGACCAAGAAATGGCCCGAACCGCAGCAGGGGTCCATGACGGTAACCTCCGCAACATGCTCAGGCCAGCCGTCGAAGGAGCTGACCGCGGGACGGCCATCGTCGTCAAAGCGGAGGTAGTCGAAGTCTTTGACTAGCGGGCTGTCGGGGTGCTGAGATGCCCACCAGGCGCCGAGCGAGTTCTCCAGCAGGAATCGCACCATGTAATTCTCGGTGAACAGCTGGGTCACTGGTCCAAGGTCGGCGCCGCCGACCTTGCGCTCCGATTCGTTGACCTCTTCTTTCTTGTCCTTCTGCCAGAACTGGTACACCCAACCGAGCGCGTCGTCGGCTCTGAAAGTCTCCGTTGGAATGGCGTCCAGAATCTGCTCTAGTGCGTGTCGGCCTTCTGGCGCGAGCCGCAGCCGGACGAAGGGATCGTCGAGGCGGAAGATCCCAGGAAGGATCTCGGCAGCGAACCGCGCTGCAACAGACCATGCATCTGGCTCTTCGAGTTCAGAGGCCAACTCCTCGCAGTCAGCAAGTGTGACCGGTGCCTTGTACTCAGGATGCAGCAGCAGATCGTTCTCTGCTAGAAACCGGGCGAACAACAGCCGGTGCCATTGTTCATATGCGCACTCGGCGACGAGTAGTTCGCGGTCCCCGCCGAGCTGTCGCCATTTGGCACGAAATCCATTGCGGAGGGCGGCTTGGCTGGCAGTAAGGTGCTCGGGGCGGCGATCGGCGAAGACGCCAAGACTCTCAACAGCAGCGCGCGACGCGCCCTCCGCCGCACGGCGGGCGGCTAGCACTGACACCTCGAGATGCTTGCGAAGCGAAGCAGAGAGAGTGCGCAATGTTTGTCCTTAAATAATTACGGTCGTGCCAGCGTCGAGGTGCGACTGCACCAGTGCGCGCAGGTCGTCGAAGTATGGCGTCGGGTCATCGCCGGGCTTGAACGTCACCGATGGAGGAGCCACCTCCACGCTTTCGGGTTCGAGCTCCCTGGCCGCCCGCTGGCGGGCTTGGTTGCGTCGACTCGCGACAAGGCCGATGCGGTCGCTCCACGCGCTCAGCGGGGTAGAGTCGAGCGCCTCCAACAGCTTGGCCGCGCTGCTCAAGTCGGGCAGCAGAGCGGTGACGAGGTTGGCCTCTGCGAGGATGGCATTGCGGTCTGCGGGGTCCAGCTTGGCCCACTCGTCCCACGCTTCAAGCTCGGCCACGGCAGCGCGCTGGGCTTCAGCGAGCTGCTCCGCGCGCTGTGTGACGTCCTTGCGGAGAGCGGTGACGAGTTTGGCCAGAACAGGCGTGATGGGATTCGGGTCGTCGAGAAGTTGGCGCCCGTCTCGGATGGCTGTGACGGTTGACGATGCGTCTGCGGCTGCTGAGAGGCCGTCAGCGTGTCGCAGCAGTCGCTCCAGGACTTGCCATTCGACTTCACGCTTCTCGCGCTGCTGGACGGCGGCTTGCCAGCGCTCGAGGTCGGCGCTGAGACGCTCATGGTCGTCCGCGACATCGCGGAAACGTTGGTTTCCTCCGCCGGCGAGGAACGCATCGAGATGGTCGATATCCGGTAGTGCAGGAAGCGGCGGAGGACCGCCCGCGCGACTGGCGAGGTCCTTGAGCTGCTGGAGGAGTGCTGAGAGCTGTGCGCCTTCTTGGCCCGATTCGTAGGCGATGCCAGCAGTAGTGAGGAGTCCCCGCACTTTGAGCCGCTGGTGCATCGTAGGCGGAGTCTCGTCACGGTAGAGCGTGACCTTGCCGATCTGCGTCTGGGGCAACTCCTTAGGGCCGGTGAGATGCTTGCCCTCGTGGTCAACGCGAATGTTGCCGGCTGCGAAGAGGGTGAGGACCGCGCCGCTGACCGCGTCTCTCGGCCAGCCAAACGGCGGGCCGGCGAAACGCTTCTGGAGCTCGGCACCTTTCGTGCCGGCAGGGCTGACGGCGGCGAGCACTTCCCTGCAGACCGGGTTGGAGGTCGGCTCGCCGTGATAACCCGCCGCTGCCAGAGCGTCGGGGGCGCCCTCACGTGCCTTGGTGACGACCTTGCCCCAGCTTGCGTTGTCCCCCAGAGAGAATTTCGGGAACAGTCGAATGAGGGAGCGATTGGCGGCGGTCTGGACGGTCTCGCGAAGGTTAGTGGGGGTCAGCTCCGCGCCGCCCCCTTGAAAGATCCGCGCACGATTGACAATCTCTGTGAAGAGGCGAACGACTTCCTCCTCAGCGCGGTCTCGGCGAGACACCATCGCCTGTCTCGCAGCGCGACCTTCGTCAGTCTGTGGCACCGTCCGGCTGAGAGTCCTCTCGGCAGCGTCACGCGTCGCGAGCGCTTCCCTGATACGGTCCGGTTCGTGTCGCGGAAGGAAAACGAATACGACCGGGCTCTCGTCGCCGGCCTCAGCGGCCGCCTTCTTTGCGGTAGATTCGCTCACAGACCATTCGTCTCGGACCCAGACAGGGACATTCCCCTCGCCTGTTACAGGCTCCTCCCAGTGGATGTCGAGTTTTCGAGGGGTCTTGCTCGCACCTTGCGCCAGTTTTAACCCACCAAGTACCGACTCGACGGCAGAGACGAGCCGCTCGGCACGCAGTTGGCTAATGCGCGTCGCGTCGTCACGTATAGCGGCGAGTCGACTCCGGAAGTCCTTCTCCCACTCGGCGTCCTCCTGCGTGAGCAGCCGGTACTCATCTCCGACATGCACAATCCGACCTTCTCGGACGAGGGCATCGAGCAGCTCCGGAACACGCTTGCGCAACCGTGAACCGTCCCCTGCAAGGTCCTCGACCAAAAGGTCGGCGAGGAACGGCGCCGTTGTCCGCAGACCTGTCTCACCACCGAGGACCGGCTGAGACATCTGCGAGATTAGGAAGATAAGGGCACACAGGCGCCCCTTCGTGGCACTGTCGCCCCCTTCTCTCCTCATGCGCTGGATGAAGTCATCGACTTCGCGTAGAAGCACGCCGCTCATGAGCATGTCGACGTGCGCCTTGTCGTCGAAAAAGAGATAGTCAGCACCGATGACATGCCCAACGGGCCGGTCCGCTGCGGCTCGGACACCGCCATGGATAAGTCCCAGTTGGGACCGAACAAGCCCAGACTTGCCGGCACGGTCGACGGCGCGGAGCATCTCAGACCACAGTCGCCACCGGTTCGGCAACACAGGATAGTCCGGAACAAGCTTCCGCTTTTCCTCGGCACGTGGCGCGAAGCGCGTGCCACCAAGGTGGCGGTCGATCTCGCCGGCCGACGCGTCGATCGTTGACTTCAGCGTCGGGACGAGCTCTGGCTTCTTTCGCAGTACGACCTCGCGTACGACGGTCTCGACGTCCTTGTCGGACAGCTCGACGGGGAGCGGAAAGCGGTCGATCAGCTTCTGAAGGGTGGGCGTCGCGGTGAGCGCACTTTGGCCTGTGGCGACAAACAACACCCGGCTCTCGAACCGTGCGGAGCAACCCTGAACAATGTTCTGAACAGCGAGTGCTTTGTCATTGTCGTCGCCGATGTACTGCTGCATCTCGTCGAGCACGATGAGGGTGAGCGGCAGCTTGCCCGGCGTCGTCGACTGGAGCAGAAGGACGTCACTCATGACGTCGAACATCTCGTCGTCGCTTATATCCCTTGTCGTGGGGGGAAACTGCGTCTTGAGCAGGTCGCGCACGTCCCTGACCGAACTGCCTAGCGTTGGGTCTGCTTCGAGAAGCGCCTTGGCGATCACCGGGGACACGTAAAGGTCGTGGATTTCCTTGTCGAGTGTGCGGCCTTGCGTTTCGACTGCTGTGCGCACGATGTCGAGGTAGCCTTGCTCGCGAGCCCAAATTGTGAAGCGCGCGTGCTCGTACCGGGTGGGCAACCCAGCGCTTTCGAAGAGAATCGACAGAAAAGCAAGGCGCACAGCGTCGCTCTTGCCTGATGCAAGTGTGCCGGCCGCCGACCAAAGACCTCCGAGACGCTTCCCAGCGGTTGACAGCTCGGTGAGATGGTCGCGAACCTCATCTGGCAACGTGACGAGGCCCCGGGCTCGCTCTCCGGTGGGCAGCTGGACGTCGCGCCACAGATGCTCGAGCACGCGCACAAGGTGGGACTTGCCACTGCCGTAGAAGCCACTTACCCACACCGCCGGCTGCTGTGACTGTGCGAGGTTCGTGAGGAAGCTGTTGAGAATCTTCTCCAGGCCCTGCTGGTACTGACCGTCGCAGACGAAGCTGTGGAGCTCCCACCTCAGCACGTCCCACTGCTGCTCGGTCTCGGGTCGTACAACCTGTGCGACACCGTCGTTCGGGATCTTTGTCCGGGTCGGATCCCGGTAAAAAACCTCTTGATTCGTGCTCGTCATCAACCGCTCCCCTTCGGTGTGATCGGAATCGCCAGGTAGTTCCAGCCATCGCGAGCGTCAAGCAGTCTGTAACTGCTTCCTTCGTGCTCGCCGGGAAAAAAGACCAGTAAACGACCGGCGATGGCGTCATTTACTGCGTTGATTAGTGCTGAGACCTTGACTGCATCACCCAGACCGAACAACGTGCCGGCCCCGAGGAGCGCCACGATCCCATCCGTCGCGGTTTGCGTCGCGAGTTGCGACCGCACCTCGTCGACCAGAAAGCGGAAGAAGCCCGGCAGGGCGCTTTCGAGCAGCTCTGGATCCTCGAAGTAGGCTTCGCGATAGTCGTGTGTTGCCATCCACCCCTCGAACGACGTCGAAATATCGATGAGCGTCCACTGATGCTGATGCTCGGTCGTCGCTTGCTCGAAAGAAGGCAGGTACAGGCGGACCCGGCGCTCATGCTCCGGCGGATAGACCACCATCCAGACTCGCTGTGGGCCGGCGAGGTTCTGCTGCCATGGCAACGACACGAACCGTCGGTAAGCAGCAAGGAGCTGGTCGACGTAGCTCATAGAAGTCGCCCCTGCTTATCGCCGTGGAAGGGACGTAGCAACTCTCGAAATCCGACCTCGACAACGCCACCGGCCTGGCGCAGTTCTAGCATTCCCTGTTGGGATGCGACGGTCGCGAGCTCGAACAGCTGTGAGGGCGGCTGATCAAGGATCTTTGTCCACAGCGTGTCGAACAGTGCTCGACCCCGCACCCCCTCAACATGGCCGAGGAACAGAGCATAGGCAGCATTCGCCGGCTGACATGCCGCGCGGATACGTATCTTGGCGGCGCGCTCGGCGACAGCCAAGTGGCCGGTCTGCTCCCAGGAAGAGAACGTGTTACGCCCGATTTTGGCTAGGGTGCCGGCGCCATAGCTGTCCGGAAACTTGTTGCCCACCGCATCCGCAAGGTCAGCGGAGGTCAGCATCTCGCCTGGCGAAGTGCCTGTGATGATGGCGCTGCTGGCACGGAACACGGCGTCTCGGGTCAGGGCGCAGAGCCCGGCGAGCATGGGTTGGGCCGCCGTATCGACAGGCCACAGGTCTCGCAGCGCTCGGAATAACAGAGAGTCGCTGCGCAGGAGGTAGAGTTCGCGTAAGTACCGGTAGGTTCGCCGCCGCGAGCCGTCGGTGGCCTTGCCAAGTACATTGGCCTCAACCGCCGCATGCTCGTATGCCGCTGCCGGTGCGTCGATCGGCACCGCGTCGAGAAGCGCGCTCAACGCACTCACGACGATGGTATGGCTGGTGTTCGTTCCGCCGCTAATGTCACCGGCTACCATCTCGGCCGCGTGTACCCCGACCGCGGTTGCGTCAGCCACTGTCATGGGCTTCTGACTCGCCCCCGTTCCCATAGCCATCGATCGATCTCACCCCGTAGCACAGCTCACAGAGCCACTAGTATGACCATGGCCAGGTGAGCAGCGGACAGCCAGGTCGATCAGCCTAGAGGGCAGCCACGGTGTATGCGTTTGAGCCAGCCGCGAGGCGGCGCGTCGTGCGTCGTCTCGCGAAACTACGTCACTGAGAGTCACCGGTAGTTTGGCGACACACTGCCGACGTTCCGCTTACGGGCGAAGCCTGCTGAGCCCCGGGGCGACGGCCAGTGCCGAAAACTCAATCGCGTTCCTGCCTGCCCTGTGGTCGAGCACCGCATCGTCGACGACTCACGCGCCTCAACGCACGCCGGACGTAATCGACAGGAAACGTGAGATGCTCAGCTGACGGCGCAAGCGCACCGAGCAGACCCGGGCAGTCGACCGCCCGCGCCTGTTGCACGTAGTTTCCGATTGGGCCTTCCGGGCATCGGAAGTGCCATAGCCAAGGGCGCGGTCAACGCCAACGGCAGCCCTGGCTCTCGGACGAAGTACGTTCACCGCGCATCATCGGCCCATACTCGGTCGGTTGAACCGTCGAGATGAATCAGCACGTCATCGTGCCAGCTGTCGAGGGTGTTGCCGTCTTATCGAGGTAGCCCTCGCGCTGGCAAGGCGTGTGATCGGTTGACCATCTTTGGGATAGCTGGCTGGTGATCAAGTTCCAGGTCGAGCTCGGCCAGGTGACTGATGAGCCAATCGCGGGTTTGTTGGCGAGTAAGGGCCTCGTTAGCGATGCGATCAAGCTGACCTTCGTAGAAGGCGACGTCATGATCGTTCTCGAGGAACAGGCTTGTTGTGGGCTGTTGGTGATGAACGAGCGGGAGGTGCTGATCGTGTCGATAGAGGGCGAAACCCGTATGGAGGCTAGCCAGAGCGAATCCATCGGGCACGAGGTGGATGTGGTGATGAGGCAGCGACGACGTGATCAGGAGATGCAACATCTGCTCGTGCACGACCGCAGCACGTATTGTGCGTCCGAGCAGCGCGGTTTCGTGCAGATAGAAGGTGAAGGGACCCGGCACTCGGAGGGACGTTGACTGGCTGGTGAGTCGCGTGCGGACTGCTGTCTCGAGGGCGGGGCCGTCCTCGAGACCGTGCCTGGCGAGTACTTCGCGGATGTACGGTTCGATCTGGAGTTGCCGCGGGATGTCTACTGGGTCGTAGGCCGTGATGGTCTGGCTGCCGCTGTCGAGCACCTTGATGAGTGGAAGGTCGTCGGGGAAGCCTGTCGGGTGGCTTCTGACCTGGTAGCCGTCGTCGGGGAGGCGGTCTAGTGCTACTAGGTCGTCGAGTTCGTGAGGGGTTGCCTTCGCGCGGGCGAGGTAGATGGCGACGTCGCCGGCTTGGTAGTTGCGAAGGCCGCTTTCCAGGCGCGAGATGGTGGAGGCAGGCCAGCCGAGCATGCGACTGATGTCGGTTGCGAGGTAGCCAGCGCGCATGCGGATCCGCCGTAGCTCGGCGCCGAGCTCCCTCTGCTTTGCGGTCGACAGCTGCTGTGTCTTCTTCGCTTTCACCGGCTCCTGCTTAAGGTCGTTGCGGAAGGCAAGCCGTCCCACGACTGCTTGGGTCGTCACGGGCGCTGTGACGGCACGAGATGGCGGCCTACCTGCGGAAACGGCGTGTGTGACGGCTGTGTCGGCTTGCTTCGCGCCCGTCACGTCGGCCGTGAACCGCCATGGGAAGGGCGGTTTCGAGAGACAGCGGGCAGCCGTCACGTCGGTGTACGAGGAGCGCCGTGTCGTGTTGTGACGAGTTGCGCGGCTGTTCCGGCGACCTCCTGGAGGGCAGTTACGTGTCCGGTCAGTCGGGCGAGCCCAAGAGTGGTAAGGCGCAGCTTGGTGCGGCGCCCAGCGACCCGGATGGACACGTAGCCGGCCGCGGCGAGGAGCTCGAGATGGAGAGAGACGGAGTGCGGCTTGATTCGCAGAGCGTTCGCCAGAACCGCGTCTTCATACCAGTGCAGGTCGACAAGAAGGCACATTACGAACAGCCGGACCGGCAAGAGGAGAAGCGGGTCGAGGTCGCGGTGGGAGGACGGAACCGCAGGGCGTGCTGGTGGCATCACTGCTCACCACTTGTCAGCTCGTGAGAGTCAAGTCGTAGGGGGTGGAGCGCCGGGGACGATCCGACTGGGCTTTTCGGCAGCTCAAATGTGCCAGGGGCGAAGGGGCCGCCGCGGTGCGTGGCTGCGCTCTGCGGTGCGCCACCACCGCGAGGGAGCTTGCGCGCGGAATATCGAGGCTCAACCGCGGGGCCGGGCCGTGGCGCGATGATTAGCTGGTCCGTCGTCAGGCGCCCTGCTGCACATCGTGAACGGTGGGCGCGGTGCCGCCCCGCGTCCACCGACATAATGGTCCGGCCGTCCCGCTCGGGGGTAGTACGCGCGCGTTGACGTGGGCGCGACTGCGGGACGGCCGAAGTCTGATGGCGGCCGAAGAGACGGCACCAGCGGTGAGCCTTCCGGTGGCGTCCGGGCCCAGCCGTGGGGTTGGCGGGGCGGTTGAGGATCCGGAGCACCGCCACGCACGCGACGCATGGAGGTCCAGGCGGTACGAGGCACGAGCCGATGAGTACGACATGACCGCAGACCGCCTGGTAACACCCCTCATGGAGATCAAGCCCTCGGGCGAACGCCTCATCTGTGACGGCGTGATCGAGGCTGTCACCTGTGCAGCGGTACCAGCGAACGTAGAGGCGGTGACGCCGTGATCTGCTTGTGCCGCTCATCTCGCCCGCTCCCGAGTCGGTCCGTTGTGTTGAAATCATCAAAGTTGGATCAACGGAGAGAGGCCAGGGCGGAAGTGTCGGAGTTTAGCGACAGGGCAGTGGCATACTTCGGCATCACCTGCATATATGGCTGATATGCTGAGTTGCAAGTCAAGCAGTGCGAGGTGATCGATGATCGGCGTCCGACGACGCGACGGGCTGGTTTCAGCTCGCAAGACCGTGGGGTTGAGCCAGGAGAAGCTCGCTGAGATCATGGATGTCGATCGCCGGACGGTCATCCACTGGGAGGCGGGCGACTTCGCGCCCCTGCCGTTCCAGCGGCCGAAGTTGGCGAGAGTGTTGGGACGCTCCCAGGAAGAGTTGCGCGTCCTGATCGAGGGCTTGCCGGCGGCCCATCTGCCGCATGAGCTTGAACCTGCGTTCAGCTGGCTGGATCGTCGTGCGGGTTGGAGCCCTGGCACTACGCGTGAACGGGTGGGGGCACGTGTGTCGCCACCCGGGCGTCGCGGACCGCGGGTCGAGCGGAGCCATGCCGCCGACGCGTTGGCGAGCTACTACGGCGAACTGCCTGTCGGCTACGCACTCTACCAGGCGCGTTACGGAAAGCAAGGCGTCCGGACCAGCGTTCTGAGTCGGTCAGAGTGACTGGACCTGAGCTGCCAGCTGACGCCGGAGAACGACCAGCTGCTTCTGCGGCCTGGCCTTGGGGGCCACTCTTGCGGCATCAATGAGAAAGCGGCCGTTGGAAGGCTCGCGGAAGCGGCTGAAGGCGGCGTTCGGCTGGCTGACGTGCCGATCTACCGTCTGACGGAGCTCGATGTGGGCGGTGGCGCTCTATCGGGCAGCTTGGACGTCGTGCCCTTCGTCGAGTACGCCTTGACGTTGGACCTGCTTGAGCGCGAAATGTTCGAGACCCTGGCGGCGGAGAAGACCTTGCGTCCTGGCCACGTGCCCCTGCGGGACAAGTACTTGCCGGACCTCGCGACGGTGCTCGACCTGGCCGGACGGTTGTGCGCGGGCGGCGTGCTTGCCTTGACCGCGATCGCTCGGCCCGCGGACCCGTATCGCGGTGGTCGCGATTACCTGCTGCTCATCCAAGAGCGGTCCAGGAACGTGCTGAACGCGACCGGAAGCTTGGCCGTGATCCCGAAGGCGTTCCACCGGCCATCGACGGATCAACGCGCGGATGCTCGGATCGGAGCGACCCTGCGGCGTGCGCTGGAGAACGAGCTGTTCGGACGGGTCGACGTCGACAACACCGCGGGCAGTCAGCGAGCAGCTGATCCGATGCACCCGCACAGGTTGTCCGCGCCGATGAGGTGGCTGACCGAACAACCGGGACGCCTGCGGATGGAGTGCACCGGGTTCGGCCTCAACCTTGTCAGCGGCAACTACGCTGCGGGCTGTGCCGGGGATCCAGCGGGCTGAGCGGTCGAGCCATTCGAGGGCTGCGCCGATGTGCGGATCAGTCGTAAGCCGCTCGTCCTCGGTGATGCCCGATACCGCCTGAGCGGCGGGCGCCTCGCCGACCAGCTCGGCGAAGCGCGCACGCTCCGCCTTCGACGCTTGCTCAAACGCGGTGTCGAGCACCTGTTGCATCTCGGACTGCTGGACCAGGTCCGGCTTCTTGCGCCATGACGCCACGGTGCGTGCAGCGACGCCCAGCTTCTCGGCGAACCGCTCATTGCTCAATCTCAGTGCGGCTTGAAGTGCCGACGCTGATCGACCGGTCCATTCGTTGGCTCGGCTCATCGGTGCACCGAAAAGCCGATATGCAGCGGATATGCAGTGATTGTGCAGTGCTCCCGCACTGGTTGTGCATGGGATCGTGCGCTGATTCGGTCTTGAATTCTAGGTATGGAAATCACCTGGATCACCAGCCCGAATCGCCCGCCTTCAACGCTTCGAACGGACATGCTCGACCACGATCGCGAGGTTCGACTGAATGTCTTCGAGACGCTCAGTGAGCTCAGCCATCCGCTGCTCGAGAGCGTCCAGTCGGGGCCAGAGATCATGCCCGTCGTCGGCTGGCTCGTCCGGGTGCGGTGGAGTGCGATTTTGCAGCACTGCCAACAGATGCTGTGGGTGCCAGCCCAACGTCGTCGACAGGGCTTCGAGCGTGCGGGCGCTCCGGCGACGCTCCACGGTGTGGTGCTGCAACTCGCGCACGATCGCCTGCGACACGTGCGACCGCTCAGCAAGCTCGCGCTGCCGCCAGCCGAGTTCGCTGACGCGCATGTTGATCGCCTTCGCGACTGCCGCCCAGTCTTCCGACACGTATCCCTCCGCGCTCCGCCTCAGCGCTGAGATTAGCGGCTCATCGAGCTTTTATCGCGTCGCCTAGCGCATTCGCGGCGGCGCGTCGGACAAACGCGCCTTTCGAGGCGCTGAAATCAACAACATAGTCTTGAAATCATCAGATTGGTCTTTCTTATGAACTCGCAAATGACTTTCCACACCATTCAGCAGGCCGCCTGGATTCTGGGTGTTTCGCGCTCGGCTGCGAGTCGGGCGATCCGTACCAGGCAGCTGAGGACGATTCGCTCGCGGTCCGGTCTGCGGGTGTCGTCGACCGAACTCGCTCGGCTGCTCGGCACCACGAAGCAGGACGGAGGTGCGGCATGCACGCCGATGACCTCCGGCTGATCGGGATCGCGTGGCGGCTGGACCGCTTGCGGTGGATTCCCTCGGACGTCCTGACCGCCATCGTCACCAGCGAAGGGGTCTGCATGTGGCCATCGGCGGAGGGTGAACCGCCGCCGGCGCAGACCGATCAGCAGCTCGCCGACCGACTGTGCGGAGGATGTCCGGTCCGGGACGAGTGTCTGGAACTGGAGTTGCGCACTGCCGGGACGGACACGGCTGGTGTCTGGGGCGGGATGACCGACGACGATCGTCGGGAGCTTCATCCGCACTGGCTTCGACGCGGTGAACGGGTCGAGCGAGGTGTGCGATGAACGGCCTCACCTTGACGCCAACGCAGATACTCGCCGGAGTCGGCGTGCTGGTCGTGCTGTTCTGGGTTTGGCGGGCCGGCGCTCGCCGGGCGAAAGCCGCGGCAGAGAAGACGCGCAGCGGTGCACGCCTGGTCTCCTTGGTTGGCCGCGTTCTTTTCAACGCTGGGTTGATCGTGGCTGTTCAGTGGGTCGTCATCTCGCATCCGAGCAGCACGTGGCTGCGGCTCGCGGTACTCGGACTACCCGCGCTGTTCGCGTCTCATGCGCTGACTCGCGCTATGACCGTGACGACCGTCGACACCTCGAAGCGGGGTGGTCGCCGATGACACGAGCGCAACAGCTGGCCCAGGACACGGCCGAGGCCGCAGAGGTTCGGGCGTACGAGACCGATCCGGACGTCGTGGCGCTCCGGATAGAACGGGTACGTCGGCAGGTCGACTGGATGTGCTGGACGGGGATTGTCCTCGGACTGGCGTTCACGATGACGAACGTTCAGACCTTCGCTTCGACAGGGGCCCAGGCGTGGTCGCTGCCGTGGCTGGCTGCGTGGGTCCTGGATCCGACGGTGTCTCTCGTATTGCTAGCGATCCTTCGCGCGGAGCAGGTGACTGCCCGGTACCAGGTTCGCACCGGTGGATGGGTTCGGCGGGCGAAGTGGTTCACGCTCGCCGCTACCTACGTCATGAACACGTGGACATCTTATGCGAATGGAGATCCAGCGGCGATCGTCCTGCACTCGGTGCCTCCGCTGGTCGTCTTCGCCGCGGTCGAGGCGATCACTGATCTGCGCGACAAGCTGACCGATGCTGCCATCGTGGCTGCCGGTGAACGGCGAGGTGTTCAGGGCGAGTCCGTGAACACCGGGCGCCGGAAGCTGTTCGCCGACTACCTGGCCGACGCTCGGCGACGCTGGACACCCGATGTCGACGTCACGCCGGCGTGGATTCGGCAGGCGACCGGATGTTCGCGCGGGTTGTCGCCGCGGTTGGCGCGTGCGTTGCGCGCGGAGGTGGCCGATGACTGAGTCGGGCGCACTACCAGTGAAGGCAGATCCAGTGCTGGATGGCGAGCTGGTCGATGACACGTTGCCGCAACCACGTCGGCGCGCACGTCGTAACCGGCTGGCGATGTGGTGGCTGCATTCGCGGCGCGTGCCATTGTGGCTCAAGAACAAACCGCAAGCGGTTCAGGCCGCAAAGGACGCGGTTGCCTGGCTGGTCATGTCGCCCGTGCGCTTCCTCGGGGCGGTTGTCCGAGGGGTAGTGGCTGGCGCGCGTTGGTGGCGTGGCTGGGTGACGGTGCGGGACTATCGGGCTGCGGCAGAGGAGTCCGAGAAGCTGGCCGACAAGTTCACAGAGATCCGCGGGCTCACGCTGTTCCGCTGGAAAGTCACGGGCTTGATTCTCGCCGTCGTTGCTCTGGTGGTCGCGATGGTGGATCTCCTGTATGGAGCCGATCCATTGTGGATGGTAGGGGCTGGTACATCGGTCGCCTTGGCGGTTCTTGGTCGACGCAAAGACGGGAGTCCGGGACGGAAACCTGCGCTCGCAGGTCCGCGCACGCTGACATGGACGATGGACCCGCAGGTGCTGGTGGACGCGTTTCGGGATGCGAAGCTCATCGGCAAGGACGAGTCGCTGAGGCTTGTCGAGCGGGCAACGCGGGTTGGCGATGGCTGGGCCGTCACAGTCGACCTTCCCGCCACCCGCAAGGCCGCGGATGTCGTGAAGAATCGGGACGCGCTCGCGTCCGCCTTGGCGGTCGATGAGGTGCAGCTCATCGTGGAACGCGTCCGAGGCAACGGCGGTCACGCTGGTCGGGTCTCGATGTGGGTTGCCGACGAAGACCCATACGCGTCGCCTCCGGTACGGACGCCACTACTCGGGACGGCCCAGTGGGATGCGTGGCGTCCGGTTCCCTTCGGGCGAGACGCGCGGGATCGGCGGATCGATCTCCCACTGGTGTGGACGTCGTTGCTTGTGGGCGCGATTCCGCGACAGGGCAAGACATTCGCTGCGAGGCTCGCCGCTTCTGGGCTCATCCTGGACGCGTGGGTGCGGCTGTACGTCGCGGACTTCAAGGCGGGCAAGGACTGGGACTCGGCCGGCAAGGTCGCGCATCGGTTCATGGCAGGCGACGAATCCGAGCATGTCCTGACCCTCATCGGCTGGCTCGCCGAGCTGGTCGCGGAGGTCCAGTCGAGGTTTCGGCGGATGCGGGATCTCGATGACCTGACGTGCCCGGAGTCGAAGGTCACGCCGGAGATGTCTCGCGACAAGGCGCTGGACATGCCGATTACGGCGATCTTCATCGACGAGGTCCAAGTTCCGCTTGAGCACCGCACATCTATTGAGGTGCAGGGGAGGAGACTGACGGCGGGCGAGTACGTCGGCGAGTTGCTGACGTGGTTGGCGAAGAAGGGGCCGGCTGCCGGAATCGTGCTAGTACTGGCGACGCAGCGACCGGACTCGAAGACGATTCCGTCCGGCTTACGTGCGGTGCTCGGCTCGCGATTCGCGCTCCGAGTGATGGACTGGCGCGACTCGAACATCGTACTCGGAGAACAGATGAACACGCGCGGGTTCGATTCGTCTCGTCTGCTGCCGTCGCACAAGGGCGTGGGCATCCTGCGCCCGGACGGCGACACCGCGGCCGGAGCCGATGTGCTCGCGATGACCGTCCGGACCTACTACATGCCGAACGAAGACTGGCGAACGATCTGCGAGCAGGGACGGGCGCTGCGCGAAGCGGCCGGAACCTTGACCGGGTACGCGGCGGGCCAGGACGTGACGCCAGTGCTCGACCATGCTGCGGTGGTCATGGAAATCGGTGCAGGTGGTGGCGGTGACGCGGTTGGCGAGCTGCCTGAACCGTTCGCGTCGATCGTCGACTACCTCGGGGACGACCTTGGTCCGGAGGGCCGCGAGTTCGTCCCAACCGCAGAGCTCCTGGACGTGCTGAAGGTCGACCGGATGACGCTCGCACAGCAGATGAGTGAGGCGGGATGTCGGCCGACGCGGGATCGGATCACGACAGGAAGCGGCGAGACACGGCAGGTTCGCGGTTACCTGACAGCTGAAATCAGGAGTGCCGTAGCACGCATGGCCAGCGGTGACGCATCGGAAGATCTCGGTGATCAGACATGAGCGCCGAGCATTCGAAGAATTGGGGCGTTCAAGTTATCCTACCTGCTGGATTGCCTGCTGTGTCGCCTGCGGTCGCACGCGGATTGCTCGCCATCCTGATCGAGCTGACCGAGGTGCCTGTCCTGGACGGACCGGCGGAGGAGGCAGGCAATGACGGCTGAAATCAGTAACGATCCGTGGTCAACGCTGGACGACATTCTGGGACTACAGGCCGCGGACCCGGTGGATGAAGGAATCGGAGAGCTTGCGGTCTACGGCCGTTGCTCGACCGAGGACAATCAGGACCCGGAAACCTCACGAGGCTGGCAGTTTGGGAACGCGCGCAAGTTCGTCGAGCCGCTCGGTGGCCGGATTGTGGCGGAGTACTTCGACATCGGGCAGTCGCGCTCAGTGCCTTGGGAGCGCAGGACCGAGGCATCTCGGTTGCTCGCCGAGCTGAAGAATCCGCGCCGGACGTGGAACGCCCTGGTCGTCGGCGAGGGCACCCGATGCTGGTTCGGCAACCAGTTCTCGCTGATCGCCCCGCGGTTCGCCGCCTATGGGGTGGAGCTGTGGGTTCCGGAGCTTGGCGGTCGGTTTGACCCGCGGAATCCGTCGCACAAGATGCTGATGAGCGTGCTCGGCGGCATGAGTGAATCGGAGCGGCAGCACGTTCAGGCCCGGGTCAGGGCTGCGATGGATGCGCAGGTTCTCAACGAGGGACGGCATCAGGGCGGGCGTGCCCCGTACGGCTACGTGGTCGTGGACGGCGGACCTCATCCGAACCCCAGGAAGGCTGCAGAGGGTTTCCGGCTGCGGGTGCTCGCGATCGACGAGCCTGCTGCCGAGGTCGTGCGGCGGATCTTCGCCGAGTACCTCGACGGGAAGGGCGATCGAGCGATCGCGAACGGGCTCAACCTCGATGGGATTCCGTGCCCTTCCGCTCGGCGGCCGGAGCAGAACCGGCATCGGCTCGCCGACGGATGGCAGGGCAGCACAACGCGATCGATTCTGGAGAATCCGCGCTACACCGGGTACGCCATCTTCGGCCGATGGGCGAAGCACGAGACGCTCCTGAACCCTGACGACGTCGGTGCCGGGCATGTGGTCCGGTTCCGGCGCGCGGCACCTGACCGCATCGTGCGCTCACGGCAGCCGGCGCATCCAAAGATCGTTTCGGTTGAGGACTTCACACAGGCCCAGCTCATGCGCAGGTCACGGGCTGCAGGTGGACTGCGCGGCATCGCGAAGCTGGAGCGCGAGCGGCCCGCTGCCAAGCACACGTACCTGCTGAAAGGGCTGGTGCGCTGTGACATCTGCGCTCGGAGGATTCAGGGTGCGGTGATTCGGAAGGGCATCTACTACCGGTGCATCGCGCGGACGATGGCGCCGGGATCGCCGGTGCTAGCCGACCATCCGAAGACGGTGAACCTTCGCGAGGACGTCGTGATCCCACCGCTCAATACCTGGCTGTGCCAGGTCTTCGACCCGGACAACCGCGACGAGACCGTGGCCACGATGGTCGGAGCCCAGCCGGGTGGGTCGGGAACGGGACGCGAGACCGTTGAGAAGCGGTTGAAGGCCGCAGAGGCACGGTTGCGGCGTCATCAGGTGGCGATCGAGGCTGGCGTGGATCCGGCGGCGCTCGTGGACGCGATGAACCTTGCTCAGGCGGAGCGTCAGGCAGCACGAGAGGAACTGGAGAACCTGCCTGAGTCCGCCACGATCGACGCAGCTGAGGTGTACGCCATGCTGGACTCGCTGGGTGATGTCGAGCGGGCACTCAACTCGCGGAACCCGGACCGCATCACGCAGGTCTACCGGGATCTCGGGCTGCAAGTGCTCTACGACAACAAAAAAGAGGCGGTCGTAGTGACCGCCTCTCCACGTGTGGATAACGTGTGTGTCCGAGGGGGGACTTGAACCCCCACGTCCGTTAAGGACACTAGCACCTCAAGCTAGCGCGTCTGCCATTCCGCCACTCGGACTTGCTGATGAGAAGAGACTATACGTCACCGGAGAGGCCCGAATCAGGGGGGTACGTATCGTCACGGAGACTCACCTTGAGACCATAATCGGTTACCGTCCGACAGGTTCTCGACCCCATCCTGGGTGGCCATCGCGCGTGAGTCCGCAGGTCAGCGGCCGTAAATGCGAGATGTGAGCAGCGTGTGACATTGAGTGACAGTCGCTCAAGGCAGGCCGTCGATGCCGAGGGAATCAAACCCGGTCACCCAGCGCTTACACGTCCGTGAAGAAGATTGGTTTCCTCTCGTTCGGCCACTGGTCGCCGAGCGCGCACTCCGAGACCCGTTCCGCCGCCGACTTCCTGCATCAGTCGATCGACCTGGCCGTCGCCGCCGAGGAGCTCGGCGTGGACGGCGCGTACTTCCGCGTACATCACTTCGCGCGACAGGCCGGCAGTCCGTTCCCGTTGCTTTCGGCGATCGGTGCCCGGACCTCGAAGATCGAGATCGGTACCGGCGTGATCGACATGCGGTACGAGAACCCGATGTACATGGCCGAGGAGGCGGGCGCCGCCGACCTCATTTCCAACGGCAGGCTCCAGCTCGGTGTCAGCCGTGGATCCCCGGAGCAGGTGATCGACGGCTGGCGGTACTTCGGGTACGGGCCCGCGGAGGGGGAGACGGCCGCGGACATGGCCCGGCAGCGCGCCGAGGTCTTCCTGAAGCTGCTTGACGGAGAGGGCTTCGCGCAGCCGAACCCGCGCCCGATGTTCGCGAATCCGCCCGGGCTGCTTCGGCTCGAGCCGTACTCCGAGGGGTTGCGCGAGCGCATCTGGTGGGGTTCCAGCTCCAACGCGACCGGTGTGTGGGCCGCCCACCAGGGCATGAACTTGCAAAGTTCGACGCTCAAGGATGACGAGACGGGTGAGCCGCTGCACGTCCAGCAGCGCAAGCAGATCGAGGCTTACCGCGAGGCTTGGAAGGAAGCCGGTCACGCGCGCGAGCCGCGGGTGTCGGTCAGCCGCAGCATTTTCGCGCTGACCAACGACCGCGACCGTGCCTACTTCGGCCGCGACCGCGACTCGCGTGATCAGGTCGGCATGATCGACGAGACGACCAGGGCGATCTTCGGGCGTTCCTATGCCGCCGAGCCGGACGAGCTGGTGCGCGAACTCAAGGCCGACGAGGCGATCCAGGCCGCGGACACCCTGCTGCTGACCATCCCGAACCAGCTCGGGGTCGAGTACAACGCGCACGTGCTGGAGAGCATCCTCACGCACGTGGCGCCGGAGCTCGGCTGGCGCTGAGAATGCGCGATTCGGCCGATGGGCAGGGGCGCCGGGCCTGACTAGGATCGAAACATTCCCCGGCCATCGGAGGGTCCCATGAGGCTGCCCCGAGTCCGTATTCTGCTCGGCCTGGTCCTGGCCTTCTGCCTGGCCTTGCCGCCCACCGCGCAAGCGGCCGCTCCCGCCCCGCTCGGCGGCGGGAGCGTGCTGCAATCCAGCGCCTCGTCCCGGTGTACCGCTGGATTCGCCGCGGTTTCGGGCAACGTCGGCTATCTGATCGCGAGTTCCGCTTGCGGCAGGCCCGGCGACACCATCCGCAGCGCGGGCCGCGTGGTCGGAGTCGTCGCGGCGGCCCAGATCCCGCCGACCGGCGCGATCGTCATCCGCGTGACCAATACGACCGACTGGCGGCTGGTCGCGTCGATTCCGCCCGTCGACAGCCGGGTGACGATCGGCGGTGCGGTCGAAGCACCGGTCGGCGCCTCGGTGTGCAAGTACGGTTCGACCACCGGCTGGCGGTGCGGGACCATTCTGGCCAAGAACGTGTCGATCACCTTCCCCGAGGGCACTTTGACCGGCTTGACCCGTACCTCCGTCTGCGCCGAGCCCGGTGACAACGGCGGGCCGTTCGTCAGTGGGACGCAGGCGCAGGGGGTGCTGATCGGCGGCAGTGGCAACTGCTCTTCCGGTGGCTCCAGCTACTTCTTTCCGGTCAACCGTGTCCTGTCCGCCTACAGGCTGACGATCCTCGCCGGGACCTAGGCTGACGGCGTCGAAGATCGTCTGGTGTTCCGGGGTGAGTCTGCCGGCGTCGGCGTTGAGCGCGGCGCCGTTGGCGACGGTGTGCATGGTCAGCACCGGGAATGGGGTGCGTCCCAGCGGTGGCCCGAATCGGGCGAGATAGCCGGCCGCGGCCGGATCCGGGGAGATGCGGGGCGCTTTCGCCAGGATCCGCCGGTAGCCGACACCCACGTTCCAGCTCGGGTTGCCGCCCGCGCGCTGTTCCAGGGCGACCCTGTCGATGCCGAAGGTGCCGACGCGGTAGAAGCGATCCCAGGCGCTCTGCCAGAAAACCTGCTCCGCGACGTCCTGCCGCCGGGGCCGGGTGCCGTCCAGCGATCCGGTCCGGCTCCGGATAGGCCAGCGAGTACTAGCTGAAGATCACCGAGCGCAGGAGAAGCCTGTCGGAACCACGGCCACCGTTGGGGCGGAGCGAAAAGTAGGAGTCGCTCTTGCAGTCGTCGTCCAGGAAGACCACCGCGCGTGAGTCGGTGTCATTGCGCGGACGGAACGCGTCGACGTCCCAGTCGGCTATTTCGGGGATTTCGATGCATTCGCCGCTGGGCGGGTCCACCAGGGTGCCGATCTGGATCTCTTCGTCTTCGTCGTAGTAGCGGTAGGTGAATTCCCCTTCGGCCGCGGAGGCCACCGCCGGAATCGAGAAACACAGGGCGACGGCACTGGTCATGGCGAGGAATGCGGTACGTGTACGCATGGGACGACGGTAAAACGATCATCGAGAACTCCGGTAGGCGTCACGGCCACGTCCACTCGCCGGTGCCGGTGCTCGACCTGATCGTGGGTGGACCGGTCTCGGTCGGTGATCGATAGTGTGAGGCATGTACATCGGCAACCCCGACGTCCCTGACGACGTCTTCGCGGACGTCCTCGGCCAGATCAACGACTTCGTGCGCACCCGCGTGATGCCTCGCGAGCTCGAGATCATGAACACGGACGCGATCCCCGCCGACCTGCGGGCGCAGGCCGAGGAGATGGGGTTGTTCGGCTACGCGATCCCGCAGGAGTGGGGCGGCCTCGGGCTCGACCTCGTCCAGGACGTCGAGGTGGCGATGGCGCTGGGGTACACGTCCTTGGCGCTGCGGTCGATGTTCGGCACGAACAACGGCATCGCAGGGCAGGTCCTGGTCGGATTCGGCACCGAGGAGCAGCAGGCCAGGTGGCTGCCCGGCATCGCGTCCGGCGACGTCGTGGCGTCCTTCGCGCTCACGGAGCCGGGTGCCGGCTCCAACCCGGCCGGACTGCGGACCAGCGCGAAACCGGACGGCGACGGCTGGATCCTCGACGGTGGCAAGCAGTTCATCACGAACGCGACCGAGGCCGGGTTGTTCGTGGTGTTCGCGCGGACGAAGCCCGCGTCCGAGTCCGGGACGGGGATCGCGGTGTTCCTCGTGCCCGCCGACGCGCCGGGGATCCAGGTCGGCGCGAAGGACGCGAAGATGGGGCAGGAGGGTTCGCGGACCGCAGACGTCACGTTCTCGCAGGTCCGCGTCGGCCCGGAGGCGCTGGTCGGCGGGGATGGCGACGTCGGCTACAAGGCGGCGATGACCTCGCTGGCGCGCGGCCGGATCCACATGGCGGGGCTGGCGGTCGGGGCCGCGCAGCGGGCGCTCGACGAGTCGGTTTCCTACGCGGCGACGGCGACCCAGGGTGGCACGCCGATCGGGGATTTCCAGCTGGTGCAGGCGATGCTCGCCGACCAGCAGACCGGCGTCCTCGCCGGACGCGCGCTCGCCCGTGAGGCCGCCCGGCTCTACGTGACCGGTGAGGATCGCCGGATCGCGCCGTCGGCGGCGAAGCTGTTCTGCACCGAGATGGCAGGCAAGGCCGCGGATCTCGCGGTGCAAGTCCACGGCGGCAGCGGCTATATGCGCGAGGTCCCGGTCGAGCGTATTTACCGCGATGTCCGGCTCATGCGGCTTTACGAAGGAACCAGCGAGATCCAGCGCTTGATCATCGGCGGCGGCCTGGTGCGGACCGCGAAAAAAGCGGGCGCCCCTGGATGAACTCCAGGTTTACGATCAAGATCATGCGATTCGCCATCAAAACCTCACCCCAGGACACCGTTTGGTCCGACATGCTCGCCGTCTGGCAGGCCGCGGACGAGATCGAACTCTTCGAATCCGGCTGGACCTTCGATCACTTCTATCCCATTTTTTCGGATTCGACCGGTCCGTGCCTGGAAGGGTGGGTGACCCTCACCGCGCTCGCACAGGCCACGAAACGGCTCCGGCTGGGCACGCTGGTCAGCGGGATCCATTATCGCCACCCGGCGCTGCTCGCGAACATGGCCGCGACGCTCGACATCGTTTCCGGTGGCCGCTTGGAGATCGGGATCGGCGCGGGCTGGAACGAAGAGGAATCCGGCGCGTACGGCATGGAGCTCGGCACGATCAAAGCGCGGAGTGACCGGTTCGAGGAGGGCTGCGAGGTCCTCGTCGGACTGCTGACCCAGGAGACCACCACGTTCCAGGGTGAGCACTACCAGCTGACCGACGCCCGCTGTGAACCGAAGGGCGTGCAGAAGCCGCATCCGCCCATCTGCATCGGAGGCAGCGGCGAGAAGCGGACCTTGCGCACGGCCGCGAAGTACGCCCAGCACTGGAATTTCGTCGGTGGCACGCCGGAGGAGTTCGCGCACAAGCGCGAGGTGCTGCACCGTCACTGCGCGGACATCGGCCGGGACCCGGGCGAGATCACCTTGTCCTCGCACGTCCGCCTCGGTGCGGACGGTGACTACGCCAAGGTCGCCGCGGAAGCCGAAGCCCTCGGCGAGGCCGGGCTCGACCTGGCGATCATCTACCTGCCGCCGCCGCACACCCCCGCCGTTCTGGAGCCGCTGGCGAAGGCGCTCGAGCCCCTGCGCTGACGGCCGCGACGCCCCGGCTCACGGCCGGGGCGTTGCGGAACCGGCCGGTCTCGCTATACGGTGACGGAACTAGAACAGGTTATAGTTCTGGACGGCGGGCGGACCGAGGAGCGGAAATGGCGAACAAGGCGCCGCGCGGCGACGAAGCCGACTACGTGGTCGTCGGATCGGGTAGCTCGGGGGCCGCGATCGCGGGCAGGCTGGCGGAGTCCGGTGCCAGCGTGATCGTGCTCGAGGCGGGCAAGAGCGACGAGAAGCTGCTCGTCAAGAAGCCGGGCCTGGTCGGCCCGATGCACGCGGTGCCCCAGCTCAAGAAGCCCTTCGACTGGGGCTACTACTCGGTGCCACAGAAACACGTTCTCGATCGCCGGATGCCGGTGCCGCGCGGCAAGGTGGTCGGCGGCTCCAGTTCCATCAACGGGATGGTCTACGTCCGCGGCAACCGCGCCAACTTCGACTCCTGGGCGGCCGAGGGCAACAAGGGCTGGGACGCCGACAGCGTCAACGCCGCCTACAAGCGGATGGAGGACTTCGAGGACGGCGAGAGCGAGTTCCGGGGCGCGGGCGGGCCGATCCGGGTCACCCGCAACAAGATCCCGCAGGAGGGCACGCTCCAGTTCCTCGAGGCGACCGCCGCCGCGATCGGCTGCGAGATCCTCGACGACTACAACGCCGAGTCGCAAGAGGGCGTCAGCCGGATGCAGCAGAACGCCGCCGACGGCCTGCGCTACAGCGCCTCGCGCGGCTACATCCATCATCTCGCGCCCGCGACACTGCAGGTCCAGTCCGGGGTGCTGGCGAAGAAGGTACTCATCGAGAACGGCCGCGCGGTCGGCGTCGAGGTCGTCGACGCGGACGGGAGCCGCCGCACCCTGCGCGCCGGCAAGGAGGTCATCCTCTCGGCGGGCTTCGTCGGCTCCGCGCAGCTGTTGATGCTGTCCGGGATCGGCCACGCCGAGCACCTGAGGGAGCACGGCATCGACGTGCTCGCGGACCTGCCGGTCGGCGACAACCTGCACGATCACATGTTCCACGCGCTGACCTTCCGTGCGTCGTCGAGCAAGAACAAGGGCACGCCCCCGTACTTCGCGAGCGGCCTCGTCAAGGAGCTGATGCGGCCTGGTACGACCTTCCTGGCGAACTCGGTCTTCGAGGCTGTCGCCTTCCTCAAGACGTCCCAGGCCACCGAGGTCCCCGACCTCCAGCTGCATCTCCTGCCGTGGGCGTACGTGACGCCCAACCAGGACGCGCCGATCCGGCACGACGTCGACAAGCGGCCCGCGCTCACCGTGCTGACCACGCTGATCTATCCGAAGAGCCGCGGAACCCTGCGCCTCGCCTCGGCCGATCCCACGGCGGCGCCGCTCATCGACTTCCAATACCTGTCCGATCCCGCCGATCTCGAAGTGCTCGGCGAGGGCTCGGAGCTGGTCCGCGAGATCTTCGCCTCGGGGGCGTTCAACGGCTCGATCAAGGAAGAGCTCCACCCGGGCAAGGGGTTGCGGGGCCAGGAATTGCGCGACGCGATCCTGAATCGCGCGACCTCGGTGTACCACGGCGTCGGGACCTGCCGGATGGGCGTCGACGAACTCGCGGTCGTCGGTCCCGACCTCAAGGTCCGCGGGGTCGAAGGCCTGCGGGTCTGCGACGCCTCGATCATGCCGTCGATCACCGGCGGCAACACCAACGCGCCCGCCATCATGATCGGCGAGATGGGCGCGCAGCTCGTCTTGTCGGACAACTGACGGAAAGAGGGCCATGACCGTCACACCGCTCGCGCTCACCCGTCCGGCGTCGGTGACCGACGCGTTCCTGCGGCGGCTCGTCGCCCGGGTGCCGGGGTCGTCCGGCGCGACCTGGAAGCTCACAGAGGTCTACACCGGTGACGTGCTCGTCGAACTGCCTCAGTCGCCGCCCGCCGACATCGAGCAGGCGTTCGTCACCGCGCGCGCCGCGCAGGAGAAATGGGCCGCGACGCCGCTCAAACAGCGGCTGGAGGTGTTCAAGCGGGCGCACACGCTTTTCGTCGACAACGCGCCGATCGTCACCGACCTCATCCAGGCCGAGAGCGGCAAGAACCGCCGGATGGCGATCGAGGAGACCTGCGACCCGGCGATGGTGATGAGCCATTACCTCACGCGGGCCGCCAAACTGCTGGCACCGACCAAACGTGGCGGCCCGGTCCCGTTCCTGACGACGTCGACCGAGATCCGGCAGCCCAAGGGCGTGGTCGGCATCATCGCGCCGTGGAACTTCCCGTTCGCCACCGGCATCTCCGACGCCATCCCGGCGTTGATGGCCGGGAACGCGGTCGTGTTGAAGCCTGACAACAAGACGGCGCTTTCCCCGCTCTACGGCGTCGAGCTGCTGGAGAAGGCCGGGCTGCCGAAGGGCCTGTTCCAGGTGGTGTGCGGTGAGGGCCCGGACGTCGGCCCCACGCTCATCGACCAGGCGAACTACGTGATGTTCACCGGTTCCACGGCCACCGGCCGGGTGATCGGCGAGCGCGCGGGCCGCAACCTCATCGGCTGCTGCCTCGAACTCGGCGGCAAGAACCCGATGATCGTGCTCGAAGACGCCGACCTGGACGAGGCCGTGCAGGGCGCGATCTTCGGGGCGTTCGGCAACACGGGACAGATCTGCATGCACATCGAGCGGATCTACCTGCCGGAATCCCGCTACGACGAGTTCAAGAACGCTTATGTGGCCAAGACCGAGGCGCTCGACGTCCGTGCCGCCTACGACTTCGGCCCCGACATGGGCTCGCTCGTCTCCCCGGACCACCTGAGCCGGGTGAAGTCGCACGTCGACGACGCCGTGGCCAAGGGGGTGACAGTCCTTTGTGGAGGAAAGCCCCGGCCCGACCTCGGCCCGGCGTTCTTCGAACCGACGATCCTCGAGGGCGTCACGAAGGACATGCTCTGCGGCGTCACCGAAACCTTCGGACCCGTTGTCGCACTGCACAAGTACCGCACCGTCGACGAGGCCGTCGCGCTCGCCAACGACACCGAATACGGCCTCAACGCCTCGGTCTGGGGCCGTGACGTCGGCGCCGCCCGTGCGGTGGCGTCGCGGATCGAGTCCGGCAACGTCAACATCAACGACATCCTGGCCACCGCGTACGCCGCCAAAGGAACACCGTCGGGCGGCGTCAAGAGTTCGGGCGTCGGCGCCCGCCACGGGGACCAGGGCCTGCTCAAGTACACCGACGTCAAGAACCTGGCGGTGCTCAAGAAACAGGTCATGGGTCCCCGTGGCGGCCAGACCTACGAGAAGTACGTCGAAGGGATGCTTTCCGGGCTGAAACTCATGCGGCGCCTTCGTATCCGCTAGACAGTGTCCGATACGTCGGTTTGCTGGGGAGCGGCCAGCACACAGGCGATGCTGAGCACGCACATGCCGATCAGCAGGCCGATCGCGGGCCAGACACTGCCGGTCGCCTGGAACAGCAGCGTCGACACCAGCGGCGAGAGACCGCCGAAGAGCGCGCCCGCCAGCTGGTAGGACAGCGAGATGCTGGTGTACCGGGCCCGCGGGCGGAACATCTGCGACAGGATGGCCGCGATCGGGCTGTAGGTCGCCGTCATCGCCAGGCGCATCGCCACGAACGCCGCGATGATCAACGCCGCGTTCTTCGTCGAGAGCACCAAGAACTGCGGAGCCGCGAGCAAGGCGACGCCGACGAGGCCGATGACGACCACCCGCACCCGGCCGAACCGGTCGCCGAGCCAGGCCGCGCCGAAGCTGACGACCAGTTCCACGAAGGCGGCGATGGTGAGCGCGTTGAGCACGAGCGATTCGGAGACGCCGACAGCGGGGTCGGTCGCGTACGCCGTCGCGAAGGTGGTGACGAGGTAGTAGCCGCCGACGGCGACGGGCAGGACGCAGATGCCGAGCAGGATCGGCTTCCAGTTCGTCCGGACCGCGTACAGGAGCGGGACGCCGGTTTCCTCGGTGCTTTCCTCGAAGACCGGTGACTCTTCGACCTTCAGGCGCACGACGAGCCCGACCCCGATGAGCAGCACGGACGCGAAGAAGGGGATCCGCCAGCCCACCGTGCTCAGCCATTCGGTGCCACCGGTGCTCAGCAGACTGAACAGGCCGGTGGCCAGCAACGCGCCCGCGGGGTTCCCCGCCTGCGCGAAGGCGCCGTAGAAGGTCTTCTTGCCCGGCGGCGCGTGCTCGACGGCCATGAGCACCGCGCCGCCCCACTCGCCGCCGACGGCGAGCCCTTGGACGAACCTGAGCACCACGAGCAGGATGGGCGCCCACGTGCCGATCTGGGCGTACCCGGGCAGGCAGCCGACCAGGAAGGTCGCCGCGCCCATCATCGTGAGGGTCACCACGAGCGCGGTCTTGCGGCCGACCCGGTCACCGATGTGCCCGAACACGATGCCACCGAGCGGCCGGGCGAAGAAGCCGACCGCGTACGTCGCGAAGGCCGCCGCGACCCCTGTCAGCCTGTCGCCGGTTTCGGGGAAGAACACGGTGCCGAAGACCAGGCTGGCGGCCGTGGCGTAGACGTAAAAGTCGTACCACTCGATCGTGGTCCCGACGAAGGCCGCGAGCCCGGCCCGGCGGGCCCGCCGGAGTGACTGGGCGTCGGTTCGGACGGTCATCGGGCCACCTCGCCGTCGATCCAGGTTTCCAGCACGCGGATTCCGGCGATCCGGCTCGGCTCGCTGGTCAGGGGATTCTCGCTCAGCAGCACGAAATCGGCGCGTTTACCGGGCGTGATGGAGCCCAGGTCGCGCTCGCGGCCGAGCACCCGGGCGCCGGCGATCGTATGCGCGGCGACGGCCGACCGGACGTCGATCAGCAGGTCGCCGCCGCCGAGCCGGTGGCCACGCCGGGTCGTCCTGGTCACCGCGGTCTGGATGGCTTCGAGCGGGTTCGGTTCCGCGACCGGGGCGTCCGAGCTCAGCGTCACCGGCACGCCCGCCGCCTGGAACTCGCCGAGGGGGTTGAACCGCTCCCCGGGGGTGCCGACGGCGTCGGTGACGCCTTCGCCCCAGTTGTAGTAGTGCTGCGGCTGGTTGACCGGGTGGACGCCGAGCGCGGCCATCCGCTCGATCTGCGCCGGCGACGGCAGCCCGCAGTGCTCGATGCGGTGCCGGGCGTCGGGCCGGGGATTCCGCCGCTGCGCTTCCTCGATGGCGTCGAGCACCATGCCGATCGCGTCGGGGGACTGGGCGTGGGTCGCGGTCTGGAGCCCGGCCTCGTGCGCCTTGTCGATCAGCGCCGCGTAGTCCGCGGGATCGTGGTAGAGCTGCCCGGTGCGGCACGGATCGCCGACGTAGCCGTCCGGGAAGTACGCGGTCCACCCGCCGAGCGTGCCGTCGGCGTAGAACTTGATCCCCGCGAAGGAAAGGCGGGGAGTGCCGAAAGCCCCGTGCAGGCCCATTTCGAGGCTCTGGTCGAGCAGGTGCGACAGCAGGTACATGTGCACGCGGGTCTTGAGCTGCCCGGCCTCGTCCAGCCGCAGGTACATGTCGAACTCGCGGCGGGTGACCTGGGCGTCGCCGATCGCGGTCACCCCGGCGGCGAGGAACTTCTCCTGCGCGGCGGCCAGCTGGCGAGCGTGTTCCTCCGGCTCGTCTTCGAGGTGGAAGTTCGGCCCGTGCCGCCCGACCTTCACGCCGGTGACGCCGGTGAGGATGTTGCACGCCGCGTCCGAGAGTTCCCCGGTGAGTTCGCCGTGCCCGTCCCGGAAGAACACCCCGCCGTCGGGATCCGGGGTGTCGCGGGTGATGCCGTTGCGCCGCAACGTGAAGCTGTTCACCACGCCGCCGTGCCCGCTGGCGTTCATGAGGTAGACCTCGCGGTCTTCGGCGACGGCGTCGAGTTCCTCCTTGCGGGGATGGCGTTTCTCGGCGAGATTGCGGTGCTCGTAGCCGTAACCTCGGACAGGCCTGCCCGCCGGAGTGCTCTCGGCCGCCTCGCGCAGCAGCGCGACGATGGCCGGGATGGTCGACGCCCGCTCGGGACCGCAGTCCACCCAGGTCATCATCTGCCCGTACATCAGGGGATGCGCGTGCGGATCGACGAACCCGGGCAGGAGCGTGCCCGGCAGCCGCCGCACCTCCGGCGAGGGATGACCGAGCCCGGCCGCGCGGGCGCGGCATTCGTCCACTGAACCGACCGCGGCGATCTCCTCGCCGAACACGAGCACCGCGGCGGACTCCTGGGATTCGGCGGTGAAGTGGGGCGAAGGTAAGCGAGGAGAGCGGCCGAACGCAATCAGATCACTCGCACACGGACAGTGCTCACGATCGATATGTCATCGCCGAAGGTCAGAACCCTTTATTCACGCTGCGCTGGGTGGGTTGAGACGAGTGATATGTTTCCGTTGGTCGGCGGAAACTCAGCGGAGGAGAAACTGCCGTGGACGACGCCTTGGTCGCGGCTTTGCGCGCGGACGGCCGGATGAGCGTGGCCGATCTGGCCAAACGCCTCGGCGCGTCACGCTCGGCCGTCTCGGCCCGCCTGGAGCAGTTGAAGGCCGACGGTTCGCTCAACGTGGTCGCGGCGGTCCATCCCGAGTTCCTCGGCCTGACCGCGTACGCGCACCTCGCGATCCGCACGTCCGGCCGGTCCCAGGCGACGACGGACGCCATCGCGGCGCTACCGGCCGCGGCGTTCGTTTCCGCGGTGAGCGGGGAGTACCAGACCGTCGCCGAGCTGCGCCTGCCCGACTCCCCGGAGCTTTACCGCACGGTGGCGGACATCCGGGGCCTGCCGGAGGTGGAGCAGGTCAACACCCTCCTCTACGTGGACGTGGTCAAAGGCCTGTTCATGCCGGGCCGCCCGCTGCCGCCCTGGCTGCGGCTGGACGACCGCGATCTCGCGATCATGCTGCGGTTGCAGGCCGACGGGCGGGAGAGTTTCGCGCGCATGGCCGAACACGTCGGGCTGTCGCCGTCGGCCACCCGCACCCGCGTGCGGTACCTCGTCGAGCACGACGTCATCCGGATCGCGCCGGTGCTCAGCCGTGCCCGCCCGGACGCCGGCCTGGTCTGCGGGATCGGCCTGAACGTGCGGGGCGCCGGGGACGCCGTGACCGCCGCACTCGCCGCGCGCGAAGACACCGAGTTCCTCGCCAGGACGATCGGCCGGTTCGACGTCGTCGTCACCATCGCGGCGCAGTCCGCCCGAGACCTCGACCGGACACTCGAGGAGATCAGCGGCAGGCCCGACGTGGTGACGGCGGAAACGTGGGTCCACCTCCGCATCGCCAAGGAACGCTACGAGTGGCCCTTGCCGACCGCGGAGGAGCTCGCGCGGCGTTAGTCGTTGTCCAGGGTCTTCCGAACACTGAGCCGCGGAGGACCGCGCGACTCGCCCCAACCTCACCGACCACTCAACAGAACGATCTGATTCCCTCTGACCGAACCCCTCCGCGCCTGAGCCATCAGCCCGGCCACCGCGGCCGAACCCGCCGCCGTGGGCCGCACCCCATACCGCGCCAAAAGAGCCTGTGCGGCAAGGAGTTCGTCGTCGTCCACGGCGTGCGCCGCGCCGCCGGAGCCGTCGATCGCGGCCAGCGCGTCGGGGCCGTGCAGGGCGTGCCAGTTCACCAGGGGCTCGTTGTGCTCGGTCGTGACGACGGCGTCGCGTGGCAGTACTCGGTACGGTCCCGGCCAGCTGGTCACGATCGGGTTGTTGCCGGGGGAGCCGACGCCGTGAAGGGCCACCGGCCAGCCGAGCGCGCGCAGTCGCCGATAAGCGGCGACGAGTGTCGTGCCGTTGCCGACCGGGATCCACAGGGACGCCGGGGCGGGGCCGAGCTCCCGGTGCAGGGCGTCGACGACGTGACCGTGCCCTTCGAGGATCACGTCCTTGTACGGTCCGTCGACGTTGCCGTCCATCGCGCCTTTCGAGTGAGCCAGGCGGTGTGACTCCTCGACGGCGTCTTCGTAGCCGCCCGGGACGAAGTGGACGTCGGCCCCGGTCGCGGCGGCGAAGGCGCCACCGTCGCCCCAGTCGGCGGGCAGGACGACGGTGCAGCGCAGGTCCGCCGCGGCGCAGGCGGTCGCCATCGCGCGTCCGTAGCTGCCGCAGGAGCCCACGACGACCCGATCGTGGCCTTCGGCGATCGCGCGGGCCACGATCGCGTGGGCGGCGGGTTCCTTGTGGCTGCCGGAGGGGTAGTGGGTCTCGTCCGCGAGGAACACGCGGATTCCCGGCAGCAGGTCGTCCGCGGGGACGAGAATGGAAGTCCGAGACAGCACGGGACCGTTCCCCTTCACCGAGTGTGGGCAGCGAGCAGTTCGTCGGCCTCGCGCTGCAGGTCGTCGCGTGTGCCGATGTTCGCGGGCGGGACGGCGTCGGGCAGTTCGTCTTCGATCAGCCGTAGCCGGGGGTTGAGCCAGCCGCGGACGGCCCATGCCAGCTGCAGCAGTCCACTGAGGACGATCAGCAGGGCGAGTCCACGGCCCGGGGAATCCAGCAGTGGCTGGACGAACCGCTCGGCCAGCGGGCCGACGACGAGGTAGCCCAGCGGCATGGTCAGCATCATCAGGGTGATGAACAGGGAGAGGACCCGGCCCTGCAGTTCGAGGTTGACCTTGCCCTGGATGATCGCGATCCAGTGGCCGTCGGCGAGGGATTCGCCGAAGCCGACGAGGAACATGCCGGCGATGATCAGCGCGGGCGAGGTGGTGAGGCCGACGAGGATCATCGCGACGCTGCCGACGCCCATCGCGATGAGCATTCCGTGGCTGCGCCGGGTGGTCCCGCCCCAGAGACCCATCACGACGCTGCCCGCGAGCGCGCCGACGCCGCCCGCGCCCAGCGCTACGCCCAGCACCGAGGCGGGTTGTTCCACCAGCAGCATCGGCGTGATCACGGCGAAGCCCAGGGTGTAGAAGACGTGGTCGATGACGAAGAACCGGAGGGCGGCACGCAGGCCTGGACGGCGGGTGATGAACTGCCAGCCGGTCCGGATCTCGGTGCGGAAGTTCTCCTCGCGCCGCCGGAACAAGAGGTTCGGGAAGCGGACGAACAGCAGGGTGAGCGCACCGGCGGCGAACGTGCCCATGTCGACGAGCAGCACGCCGCTGATCCCGATCGGACCGATCAGCGCGGCGCCGAGCATGGGGGAGAACACCAGCCCGACGCCGACGCCGAGTTGCCCGATTCCGCTGGCGTGACCGAGATAGCGCTTCGGGACCAGCTGGGCGACGGCCGCGAGATAGGCGGGCCGCTGGAACGCGCCTGCCACCGAAGTCACCGTCACGGCCAGATAGACGTGCCAGAGATGCAGGCCGTCCGACAGCATCAAGAAGGCCAGCGCCGCCATCGACAGCCCCGCCATGCTGTCGCTCACCAGCATGACCCTGCGCCGGTCCCATCGGTCGGCGACGGCGCCGGCGAGCGGTCCGGCCACGATGCCGGGCAGCAGGCCGATCGCGCTGACCATGGCGAACGACGTGATCGAGCCGGTCTGCTGGAACACCCAGATGCTCAGCACCAGGGTGCTCAGCCCGCTGCCGACCATCGACAGCAGCTGGCCGAAGGCGACCACCGCGAACTTGCGCAGGTCGGGTTCCGCGCTGGCGACCGGCGCCGCCTCCTCGGTGGCCGGCCGCTCGGAGACGAACTCGACCAGCGCTTCGGCGAGCGGTTCCGCGTGGCTCTTGAGGAAGAAGTGTCCCGCCTGCGGCAGGACGGCGAGGCCGACGCCGCCTTCGGTGAAATGCCGCCATTCCTGGCGGCGTTCCCGATAGTGCTCGGTGACCCGGTCGCGCGCGCCGACGACGGTGAGCACCGGTGCCTTCAGGGGCTCGAAGCTCCCTCGATACGCGGCGGTGAAGTACTCCTCGGCGTCGCGCGCGTCGTGGCGCACGTTGCGGAGCACGAAGGCCTTCTGCCCATCGTCGTCGAGGTCGGTGAAGCCGCCGCGGGCACGGAGATACGCGAGGTACTCACGGTCCGAGGTGAAGCGGTCCACCGGGACGTGCCGGTAGATCCAGTCGAAGAACCGCCCCGGCAGCCGCGCGGTGGGGAATCCCGCGCCGAGGGCGACCCCGGCCACGGGCAGGCCGGCGGCTTCGGCGCGTCGTGCCACCTCCACGGTGAGGGCGACACCGAGGCAGTGTCCATAAAGGAGGATCGGGCCACTGATCGACCGCAGTTCCTCGACGATACGGCCGGAAACGACGTCGATCGGCTCCAGCTCCTCATCGGCTCTGGAGCGGTCGTGGCCGGGGAGTTCCGCCGCGTGGAGTGCCCAGCCTGCCGGGAGAGCGTCGGCGAGCGGATGGTAGGCGACGGCGCTGCCGCCGGAGTAGGGCACCGCCACGACCGTGTGCCCACCGCGGGCCGGGTCGGCGTCCGTCGCGGTCAGCCGGTGCAGCAGCCGTCGTTCGGCGGGCCGGGCTCCGGAACGCGCGTCGAGATGCGCTGCCAGCCGCCGGATGGTGGCGTGCTGGTACAGCTCCACCAGGCTGGGGGAGGGCTCGATCCGCCGGACGACCTTGAGCGCGGCGAAGGAATCGCCGCCGAGGGCGAAGAAGCTGTCGTCGATGCCGGGATCGGTGACCCCGAGAACGTCCGACCATGCCGTGGCGATCCGCTTCTCGGTGTCGGTTCTCGCCACTGTCCCGGTGGACCGCGGGCCGCCACCGGACGGCGCGGGCAGGGCGCGCCGGTCGAGTTTCCCGTTGGGGGACAGCGGAAGAGCGGACAGGGTCAGGATGCGGGCGGGGACCATCTGCGGGGGCAGGCCCGCCGCGAGCGTCTCCCGGTAGACGGCTTCGTCGGCGTCCGACCCGTCGCGGGTCACGACGTAGCCGACGAGCTGCGTACCATGAGGAGCGGCAGCGCACGCCACGACCTCGGGCAGCGCGCCCAGGGCGGCCTCGACCTCGCCGAGCTCGATCCGGTGGCCGTTGACCTTGACCTGATCGTCGAGCCTGCCGAGGAAATCGACCGTACCGTCGAGGTGGAACCGGGCCGAGTCACCGGTGCGGTACATCCGGGCGCCGGGCGCGAACGGGTCCGGCACGAACCGGTCCGCGGTCAGCTCGGGCCGTTCGTGATAGCCGAGGGCGACGCCGAGACCGCCGAGGTACAGCTCGCCGACGACGCCCGCGGGCACCGGCTGACGGTGGGCGTCCAGGACGTAGACCCGGTTGTTCGGGAAAGGCCGTCCGATGGGCAGTGGCGCGTCGTCGGCGAGATGGTCGACAGAGCCTTCGAAGCAGACGTTGTCGACGGTGACCTCGGTGACGCCGTAGGAGTTGACGACGCGGTTGCCCGGCCCGACGAGCCGCCTCGCGAGCCGGAATTCCTTGACGTGCCACTTCTCGCCGCCACCGATCAGCAGATCGGCGAACCCGAGATCCTGCCCGCTGCTTTCGGCGTGGTCGAGCAGCGTCCGCAGCACCGCGGGCACGAGTTCGGTGCAGTTCACCCGCTCGGTCTTCATCAGCGCGAGGAGATCGGCGGGATCGAGCAGCGTTTCGCGGGGCGCGACGACCAGACGGCCGCCGCTGAGGTGCGCCCGCAGGGTCTCGCCCACGAACATGTCGAAGGAGAAACTGGCCGCCTGCAGGTATGTCCACTCAGGACGGAGCCGGTACGCCTGCTGCCACATCTCCGCCGCGTGCACCAGGTTTCCGTGCGTGACCACGACTCCCTTGGGCCTGCCGGTGGACCCCGAGGTGTAGATGACGTACGCCGGATCGTCCGCGGTGGTGACCAGTGGCAGGTCGGTGTCATCGTCAGGGAGATCCCCGGCGAGGTAATCCGCGTCGATGACGACCGTCGGTCCGCTGTCGGTCAGCATGTACTCAAGGCGATCGGCGGGATAGGCCGGATCCAGCGGTACGTACGCGCCGCCCGCCTTGAGTACCGCCCACATCGCGGTGAAGAGCGCGGTGCCGCGGTCCAGGTTGATCGCCACCCGATGGCCGGGCCGCACGCCCTCGTCGCGCAGTCGCCTGGCCAGCCGGTTGGCCCGGTGGTTGAGTTCGGCGTAGCTTACGGTGTCGCGGCCGACGGTGAGCGCGGGTGCGTCGGGTGTCGCGAGGGCGTGCCGCTCGAACAGCCGGTGCACGGCGATCGCGTCCGGTATCGGGGCGACGACGTCGTTCCAGTCGTCCACGATGCGGCCGCGCTCGGCGGCGGTGAGCATCGGGAGCCGGGTGATCGGCGTGCTCGTGCCGGAGGTCGCCGCGTCCAGCAGGGTCAGCAGATGGTCGAGGATCGCCTCGATTCGCGCGGCCTCGAACAGTTCGGTGGCGTAGTCGGCGTTCAGGACTGCGCCGTCGTCGGGGAAATCGAGCCCGATCGCCAGATCGACCATCGTGGCGGACGGCGGCAACTCCCCGGCGTAGCGCAGGAGCGGGTCGCCGGGCGCCGGGGTGTTGTGCACCGTCAGCATCACTGGGCTCAACCGCTTGGCTCCGGCCAGCGTGGTCACCAGATCTGGTAACGCCAGCTCTTGGTGATCCAGATCGCCCAGGACGCCGTCCCGCACCCGCGCGACGAGCTCGGCGAACGACGGCTCACCCGACACGTCACCGCGCAGTGGCAGGACGTTCAACGCCGGGCCGATCAGCGACGCCAGTTCGCCCGCCGACCGCCCCGCCACCGGGGACAGCACGGTGACGTCGGTGTGGCCGGTGTACCGCCGCAGAACGGTTTGCAGACCGGTAAGGACCACCATGAACAGGCTCGCCCGCTGTTCACCGGCGTACGCCCGCAAACGATCCAGCAGAGCGGGGTCGAGTCGCCGGGTGACACGCTCTGCGGCAAAGGTGCGGGCGGCCGGGCGAGGCCGGTCGGCGGGGAGTTCGAGGTCGAGATCGGCGCCGTCGAACCGGTCCCGCCAGTACGAGACGAGCGGCTGGTCGGCTTTCGCTTGAGCGGCGCGGGCTGCGAGGTCGGGCGCGGGGACGGCCGGTGCCAGATCGGCGCCCGAGTACAGCGCGGCGAGCTCCTGGCCGAGCACGCCCGCGGACCAGCCGTCGAAGGCGAGGTGGTGCACGATCAGGACGAGTTCGTCCCCGTCGAGGAACGCGTGCGCGACCGGGCCGTTTCGGTAGTCGATACCGTCGCGATCCGGCTCACCGAGGGTCAGCGGAATCGTGGCGGCGGGCTCGATGACCATGCTCGGTTCGGTGCCGTCGTCGGGAAAGCGCGCTCTCAGCAGCGGATGCCGTCGCGACAGTTCGGCGAGGGCGGCGGTCAGCACGGCGACGTCGACCGCTTCGGCCCAGCGGTACCGGATTCCCAAGGTGTAGACGGAAAGTCCGGCGCACAGCTGTTCGGCGATCCAGTAGTCGCGTTGCATCGGGCTCAGCGGGTGCGGGACTCCCTCGGCCAGTCCGGCGACGGCGGTTTCGGTCGCCCCTGTCGCTCCGGCGATGACCTCGGCGAGCGCGGCGACGGTCGGATCCGCGTACCACCGGGTGAGGGTCAGCTCCGCGCCGTGCCGCACGCGCAGGGCGGCGATGAGGCGGACCGCGTCCAGCGAGTCACCGCCGAGGGAAAGGAAATCGTCGGTCGCGCTGGTGACGGCGCCGCCGAGGATCTCGTCGAACAGCGTGGCCGCGGATCTTTCGTCCGCGGTGAGCGCGCTGTCGTGGCCGTGCTCGGCAGGCACCTCCGCCGCCAGCGCGGTCTTGTCGATCTTTCCTTGTGGTGTCAGCGGAAACCGGGGATGCCGGAGCAGGACGGCCGGGATGAGATGGGCGGGGAGGACGTCGCCGAGCGCGTTCCGGACGGCCGTGAGGTCGGTCGTGCCGGTGACCAGGTGGCCGGTCAGCCTGGCGCGGCCGGTCTTGTCGTCGACGAGGACGACGGCGTCGGTGACGTCGTCGAGCTGCCGGAGGGCCGCCTCCACCTCGGCCGGTTCCACCCGGTGGCCCCGGATCTTGACCTGATCGTCGAGCCGTCCGAGGAACTCCAGCTGTCCGTCGCCGGACCAGCGGACCCGGTCGCCCGTGCGGTATTCGCGGCCGTGGCCGGGTGTCGTCACGAAGCGTTCGGCGGTCAGCTCCGGCCGGTTCAGATAGCCCTCGGCCACGCCGATGCCGCCGATCAGCAGCTCGCCGTCGTCACCGATCCGGCAGGTCACCCCGGGATGCGGGACGCCGATCGGGACCACGTCGCCCGACCATTCGGTCACGTCCGTCGCCGTGGCGCCCACCGTCGTCTCGGTCGGCCCGTAGCTGTTGAACAGCCGGGTCGCGCCGCCGACCGCGGCCTGCCACCGGCGCACCGCGTCGGGCCGTGCCGTCTCCCCGCCGATGATCACGCAGCGCACACCCGCCGGAACGGAGGTCTCGCCGCGGTCGAGCGCGGCGACCAGCTCGTGCCAATACGCCGTCGGCAGGTCCAGCACCGTGATGCCGAGCGCGTCGCAGCGCTCGAAGAACAGGTCCGGCCTGCTGATCATGTCGTCGTCGCGCAGGACGAGGGTGGCCCCCCGGATCAGCGGGCAGAAGATCTCCTCGACGCTGGTGTCGAAGCTCAGCGACGCGAACTGCAGGATCCGGTCACCCGCGGCGAAGGCGAACCTGTCCGCGAAAGCGCCGGTGAAGTCACGCAGCGACCGGCGGCCGATCAGGACGCCCTTCGGACGGCCCGTCGAACCCGAGGTGAAGATGACGTACGCGGGATCTTGCCGCGGTACGCCGCCCTCGACCGGAAACACCCCGCCGGCCGTGATCAGCGCGCTGGGCCGGGTCTCCTCGACCATCATGGCCAGCCGGGCTTCGGGATAGGCCGGATCCAACGGCACGTAGCCCGCTCCGGCCCGCAGCACGGCGAGGATGGCCACGACCGCGTCCCTGCCGCGCGGCAGCCGGATCCCGACCAGGTCTCCCGGCCGCACCCCGGCTTCGGTGAGCCTGTCCGCCGTCCCGGCGGCCATGCCGACAAGGGTTTCGTAGTCCAGCCCGCCGTCGGCGTCGGCGAGCGCCACGGCATGCGGCGTCCGGACGGCCTGGTCCGCCACGGAAGACCAGACGTCGCCATCCACTGTGGACAGTGGTGGCTCGTGGGTTCGGGTCACCGGTTCTCCTCGGTATTCACATCGACCAGTGCGTGGGTTTCCGGTCCCAGCGATGGGCGCGCAGCGCGTCGATCAGCTCCGGCGGTAACGGCGCGGACCCGGAGACCCCCAGGTTCGACCGCACGTGCTCGGGACGGCGCATCCCCGGGATCACCGCGGAGACGGCGGGGTGGTGCAGGATGAACCGCAGCGCCAGTTCCGGCATGGTCATACCGTCGGGGATCAGGCCCCGGAGCGCGTCGACCCGATCGATCGTGGGCGGCAGGTTCTCCGGTCCGAAGTAGACGGCCCGCCAGTCCTCGGGCGGGAAAGTGGTGCCTGCGTTCAGGTTCCCGGTGAGCGATCCTTCGTCGAACGGTACCCGCGCGATGATCGCGATGTCCTCTTCGAGCGCGCGGGGGAAGAGTTCGTCTTCGGGGGCCTGGTCGAAGATGTTGTAGATGACCTGGATCGCGTCGACCAGGCCGGTGTCGAGGGCGGCGAAACAGTTCGTCGGCTCCCAGCGGTTGACGCTGATGCCGAAACCGTCGATCAGGCCTTCGTCCTTGAGCCGCGTGACGACCCGCTGCCAGCCGGGTTCGGTGGCCCAGCGGTCCTCCCAGACGTGGAACTGCAGGAGATCGATCTTGTCGACGCCGAGGTTGTCCAGGCTGCGACGGGTGTATTCGAGGACGTGGTCGACGGGGAAGACGTCTTCGAGGGTGTCCTGCGGGCGCGGCGGCCATTCGCGATTCAGCGGCGGGACCTTGGTCGCCAGCCGCATCTCGGCGCCGGGACGGCGGCGGCGCAGTTCGCCGAGCAGGCTCTCGGACTTGCCACGCCCGTAGACCCAGGCGGTGTCGAAGAAGGTGCAGCCCAGTTCGACGGCGAGGTCGAGGGCGTCCGGCGCGATGTCGTAGTTCCAGCCGGTGAACCCGCCGGGACCGCCGCCGATTCCCCACATGCCGTAGCCGACTTCGCCGACCTTCCAGCCGAGCCGTCCCATGGTGCGCTGCCGCATCCGCGTCTCATTCCTCTCAAGCACTGGCGGGTTCCTTCGGCCGGGTGGCGGAAGTGGTGAACAGCGCCGGGTTGTCCTGCAACAGGTTCTCGAGCACCTCGCGGACGGCGTTCTCGTCGGAGGCGCGTCCGGCGGCGCGGTGCTCGACGATCGCCAGCAGCAGACCCAGCTCGACGTCACCGGCCGCCGCCGCGGTCCGCAGACCGGCGAGGAAACGCAGGCAGGACACCCGATCCGCGCCCACGGGCAGCTCGTCGAACCGCACGCTGCCCTCGCGATAGACGTGGAGGGCGCGTCCCAGCACCGTCGGGTCCTGGACGGCTTCGACGACGATCCGCGCCACCGTGTCGACCGGGCTGTAGTCCGACCGGATCGCCGCCGCGGGCACCGTTCCGAGCCGGTCGAAGGCGGTGAGCAGCAGGTGGGTCAGCGCCGCCGGATTGGGGACGGCGACGTCCGTCGCGGGCATGACCTCGCCGAGGCGCAGCACCGTCACCGGGAGGTCGACGGCGGCGTCGACGAGCCGCTCACCCGCCCATTTGGACAGGCTGTACCCGCTCGACGGCGGGGCCACGGAGGTGATGTCGACGTCCTCGTCGACCGGCCGGCCAAGGCTCAGGGCGTGGTCGTACAGCACGCCGAGCGTCGAGACGTAGTGCAGCGGGATGCCGCCCGCGGCGCGCGCGAAGCGGATCACCTCCGCCGTGCCGAGCACGTTCGGCTCGCGGTGCATGCGGTAGTCGTAGAGCAGGTTGACCAGGGCACCGGCGTGGACGACCAGGTCGCACTCTTCGGCGAGGGATCGCCACCGGGGAGCGGTCAGCCCGAAACCGGGCCTCGCGAGGTCACCGGCGACGACGGCGATCCGCGTGGCGTGGCCGTCGTGTTCCAGCCGTTGCGCGTCGAGCGCGGTCAGAAGACGTTGCCGTGCGTGGGAATCGTCGCGGCCGCGGACGAGACAGCGCACCGTCAGATCGGTGCTCACGAGCAGTTCGTGCAGCAGCCGGGCACCCACGAACCCCGTCGCACCGGTCAGCAGGACCGTGCGCGGCGGCCGGTCCCGCTTGTCGCGCAAGGGTGTTCGCGCCGTGCTGAGGCTGGCGAGGTCGGCGGCGACCAGATCCGACGCCGCCGGAACGCGGTCGCGTCGCGCGATCAGGTCACGCAGACCGGCCGCCGTGGGATGGCCGGCGAGGTCGCGCACCCCGACGTCCACTCCGAACCGGTCGCTCAGTTCGACCACGGCCGCGACGGCCTGCAGCGAGTTGCCACCGGCGGCGAAGAAGTCGTCATCGGCGGAGAAACCGGGGTACCGCAACACGGTGCGCAGGACGGTGAGCACGGGATCGGCGCCGGTGTCGGAGGCTGGAGCCGCGGGCCGCTCCGCCAGGGTCGCCAGTCGTCGACGATCGATCTTGCCCGCCGCGGTCAAGGGCATCTCGTCGACGACCACTCCGCGCCGCGGCAGGCTGCCTCGGGGCAGCTTGCCCCGGAGGTGGGAGAGTACCGCCCGGGAGCTCGCCGTCCCGGTGATCACGAGTACGAGTTCACGGTCCACGACGAGCGCCGCCGCTTGCAGCACTCCGTCGCAGGTCAAAGCGGCCGTCTCGATCTCGCCGGGCTCGATCCGCATCCCGTCGATCTTGAGCTGATGGTCGATGCGCCCGCCGAAGTGGAACCGGCCCCCGGCGTCGACGTGTCCGAGGTCGCCGGTGCGGTACATGGGGCCGGACCTCGGGGAACTGAAGAAACGTTCGGCGGTGCGGCCTGGTTCGCCGTGGTAGCCGATGCCGACGCACGCGCCGCCGATGACGATCTCGCCGGTGGCGCCAGGGGGTAGCGGCCGTCCGTCGACGTCGACGACGATGGCGACGCAGTTGTCGATCGGCCGCCCCAGCGGCACGACGTCTCCGTCGTGGGCCTCGACCTCGTGGAAGATCATGCCGATGGAGGCTTCGGACGGGCCGTAGGCGTTGCTGATCCGCAGTCCTGGCAGGAGTTCCCGCAGGCGGTGGACGTCGAGTGGGTTGATCTGCTCGCCGCCGACCACGAGGTGGCGCAGGGAACGCAGCCTGCCGACGGTGGACGGCCGCTGTCGCAGCAGGGTCAGCAGCGCGCTCAGGACCGCGGGCACGAAGTCCGTGACGGTCACCTCGTGGGCTTCGATGAGGTCGATCGTGTGCTGCAGGTCGTGATGGTCACCGGCGGCGGGCACCACCGTCGCGCCGCCGGTGGTCAGCGGCCAGAAGAGCTGCCAGAACGCGGAATCGAACGTGTGCCGGGTGTTCTGCAGGACCACTTCGCGGACGGCGGGCGGGCCGAACCAGCGGTCCATGAACACCAGCCGGTTCGTCAGGCCCCGGTGCAGGTTCACCGCGCACAGGGGTGTCCCGGTCGTGCCGGAGGTGTACACGCCGTAGACGACGTCGTCCGGTCCCGGGCCGGGCAGGTCATCGAGTTCTTCGGCTTCGGCGAGGTCGACGGGGATCGCCTGATCGCGGTGGGCGGCGGGTACTGCCGTCACGTCGGCGCACAGCACCACGGGAGCGTCGAGCAGATCGAGGACCTGCGCGATCCGGTCCGCGGGCCAGTGGGGATCGACGGGCACGTAGCCGATCCCGGCGATCATCGCCGCCGCCCAGGACACCGGCAGCGCCAGGCCGTCCGCGACGAGCACGGGGATCAAAGCCCCGTTTTCCCTTGTCACCGCACGGATCCGGGTGGCCAGCGCGTCGGCGTGACGGAGGAACCGTTCGTAGGTCAGCGTTCCGTCGGCGGCGTACACCGCCACGGTGTCCGGCGTGGCCCGGGCGACCGAGCGGATCCGCTCCGGGACACCGAGAGAGGGACCGTGGTCGACCTCGATCCCGGCGAGCGGGCCGAGCACCGCCGCTTTCGTGGCCGCGGAGAGCCCGTCGGCCTGGCCGAGGTCCACCGCCGGATCGGTCAGCACCGCGCCCAGCAGTTCGGCGTGCATCTCCGCGACGGCCGGAGCGGCGCGCTCCCAGAGATCGCCCGGCGGGCAGCGAAGTTCGACGGACAGGAGGCCGGGGGAGCCGATCCACGCGTGCGCGACGGGTCCGGCGGAGCCGTCGGAAACGTTGTAGGCGTGGACGGCGACGCCCGTGCGGCCGAAGGTCGTGGAAAACAGGGAGAGGTCCCGGTCCAGTCGCCGGGCCACTTCGGCCAGTGCCTTGGCGGCCGCGTCCGTCAACGGGACCCCGGGTCTGAGCGGAGCGTGACGGCGGTGGCTGCCCCATCCGAGGGTCATGTCACCCAACCAAGTGATCTTAGGAATCCGTTACGCGGACAGGAGACAACGCTTGCCCGAACTCGATCTGAACGATGATCGCGATGCCTGTAAGGTCACCCATTCGTTGGTCGAAGATGCAAACTTGTGGATCTCAGCGCGCGGACGAGCGCGGCGAAGGCCGCCGAGAAGTCCGGTGTCCGGATAGTGGCCTTGGAATCGATGGCGAGCGCTTTCGCCTGCGAACGGTTCCTGTGCGAGGTGTGGCGGACCGGTCCGGACCATCCGCCGATCGCCGCGGACGTCGTCAAGGCGATGGCCGACGCCGGGAGTTACGTGGCGGGCGCGTTCGACGAGGATCGGCTTCTCGGCGCCTGTATCGGTTTGTGGGGGCCACCCGGGCGCCCCGGGATGCACAGTCACCTCGCGGGCGTCCACTCCGAGGCCCGCGGCCGCGACATCGGCTTCGCCCTCAAACTGGATCAGCGGGCGCACGTCCTCGAGAGCGGTGCCGACCGGATCAGCTGGACCTTCGATCCGCTCGTCGCCCGCAACGCGCACTTCAACCTGCGCAAACTCGGTGGCACGGCGGACGAGTACCTGACCGACTACTACGGGCCGCTGTCCGACGGGCTGAACAACGACGACGAATCGGATCGCCTCATGCTGCGGTGGGATCTGCGCGGGGAGCGGGCCAGAGCCGCCTGCGACGAGGACGCCCAATTCGACTCCGGCGGGCCGGTTCCGCGGGTATTGCTGGACATCGAGGACGATCGCCCGGTTCCCCGGTCGACGAGAGGAGGAACGGTCCTGATCGCCATCCCGCCGGACATCGAGCTTCTCCGCGCCCAGAGGCCGTCGCTCGCGCGGGACTGGCGGCTGGCGGTCCGCGACACCCTGGGCGCGCTGCTGGCGGATGGCGCCCGGCTGACCGGCTTCGACCGAGGCGCGTGCGGCTACGTTCTCAACCGAAATGAGGGACGATGAGGATCGAACGCGTCGCACTCCGGCGCATCGCCCTGCCGCTGGTCAGTCCGTTCCGTACATCCCTGGGCATCGAGTACGAACGTGTCGCGCTTCTGGTGCAGGTGACCACACCGGACGGCGACGGCTGGGGAGAATGCGTCGCCGGAGCCGATGCCAGCTACTCCTCCGAGTACGTCGAGGGGGCCGAAGACGTCCTTATGCGACATCTGGTGCCGCCGCTGCTGGCCGCCGGAAACGTGACCGCGCAGACCGTCGCGCCGCTCCTCGCCGGGGTCAAAGGCCATCGGATGGCGAAGGCCGCGCTGGAGATGGCGGTCATGGACGCCGAACTCCGCGGCCATGGCCTGTCTTTCGCGGCCGGTCTGGGCGCCACCGCCACCAGCGTCCCGAGTGGCGTTTCGGTGGGGATCATGGACTCGGTGCCGGAACTGACCGACGCCGTCGCGGGTTACCTGGCGCAGGGGTACCGGCGGATCAAGCTCAAAATCGAACCCGGCTGGGACGTCGCACCGGTGCGGGCGGTCCGCGAGCGGTTCGGTGACGAGCTGCTTCTGCAGGTCGACGCGAACGCCGCCTACACCCGCGCAGACGTCCGCCACCTCGCCCGCCTCGACGACTTCGAGCTGCTGTTGATCGAGCAACCGCTCGACGAGGAGGACCTGCTCGGTCACGCGGCCCTCGCACGGAGCCTTCGTACCCCGATCTGCCTCGACGAATCCGTGGTGTCGGCCCGTTCCGCCGCCGACGCCATCGCGCTGGGCGCCTGCCGGATCGTCAACGTCAAACCCGGCCGCGTCGGCGGTTACCTCGAGGCACGCCGCATCCACGACGTCTGCGCCGCCGCCGGTGTCCCGGTGTGGTGCGGCGGAATGCTCGAAACCGGGCTGGGCCGGGCGGGTAACCTCGCGCTCGCCGCGCTGCCGAACTTCACCCTTCCCGGCGACGTCTCCGCCTCGGACCGGTACTACGAAACCGACATTACCGAACCGTTCGTCCTGCGGGACGGGAACCTGACCGTCCCGGCGGGGCCCGGTCTCGGCGTCGCGCCGATCCCGGACGTGCTGGACGAGGTCACGACGTCGGTGCGGGAACTCGGCCGAGGATGACCACCTCGGCGATCTTCGGCGCCGCGCCTCCCGGCGTCCAGAGGAGCCGGACGCGATCGGTCACGACATCCTGGGCGGGCAGTTCCGTGTAACCGCCCGCCATTCTGCCGATCGTCCGCCAGCCGCCCACCGCGTCCGCGACCTGGACGTCGGCACCCGCCCCGGCTTCCGCGGCCAGGACGACGACCTTGCCCACCTGCTTCGGTGCGGCGGCCGCGACGACGAGCGCGTCGCCGGGCACCGGCGCCGATGCCGCCGTGTACACCGAATCCGCGTTGTTGTCCGCGGCCGCGGCGAGGTTCGGCCCGGCCGGGGTCCCGGTCACGGTGTACTTCGGACTGTCCGGTGTGGACACCGTGAACTCCCGGACCACGACCCAGAAGGGTTGTGTGCCGGCTATCCGCACGCGCACGAACCGAGCCTGGGCGCCCTCGGGTAAGTCCGCCGAGATCACGGGCTCGGTGACCGTCTTCACCGCCGTCCACTGCTTGCCGTCGGCGGAGTATTCGAGGACACCGTTGTGGACGAAGTCGTCCGGGCTGGTCGGCTTTCCCATCGTGATGTCCACATGGGACACCCGCTGCACGGTGCCGAGGTCGACGCCGATGGTGTCGCCCACGCCGGGTGCCCAGTCGCTCCAGTAGTAGGTCTCGGGGTCGCCGTCGACCATCCGGGCGGGCACGTTGTCGGTGTAGGTCCCCAGTGACGTCGTCGGCTGCGGCCGGACCCCCGGCAGGCCGAACCAGCGGTCGGCCGTGGCCAGCGCGCTGTTGAGGAACGGTACGCAGACGTCCGTGCAGGTGCTCGGGTTGCGCGGCCCTCGGGCGGTCGGGACGCGGATGTCCTGCGCCTTCTTGAGCGCGGCGACGAGTTCCCCGCGTTCGGCCCACGCCTTCGCGCCGTCACCGTCGTACTGTGCCAGCAGCATTTTCACCGCGTGCCCGCCCGCTTGGCCGTAGAGGCCGACCTGGTCGAGCCACGGTCCGACTTCGGCGAGGAACTTCGGATTCGACGCCATGCCGCGCCGCAGGTCGTCGGGATCGGCGGCCATCGACGTGAGATAGCGATCCAGTTTCGCGGCGGCGTCCCAGGGATCCTTCTTCTCCAGCGCGGACCAGAACGCGGCGAGCAACGGGCGCAGCACTGGAGAATCGAGGTCCGGCTTCCCGGTGTCGAGCCGGACGAGCAGACTCGAATAGTTGTTCTCCGCGAACACCTTCAACGCCGGCGCGGACGGACCGGCGAGGTCGGCGATGGCGGCGAGCCACGACTTGTCGGGGTCGTACGCCTCCGGGTTCCACAGGAAGTCACCCGAGGTGAATTCGGCGATCTTGGACGCCTCGGCCTGCACCATCGGATTCGCGGTGATCCCCGAGAGGAACTTCGCGACCCCGGGCTCACGGCCGATGTACGGGCCGAGCAGCAGCCGTTCGGTGATGTAGTCGTTGACCGGGTAGTTGTCCCAGATGAGGATGTCGTGCCCGAAGACCTCTTTCGCCTGCCGGGCCTGCTTCTCGGTGATCTGCCCGGCGATCACGCCGACACCGGTCCATTCGACGATCACCGCCTTGTCGAGCTGGGTGCGCAGCGCGGTTTTGTACGGCGAGTCGGCGAGGTCGTAGTACTCGGTCGGGACGGTCTGCAACCGCTCGACGCCGGGATGGGTGGCGATGAAGTCCTGCTGCACCCGATTGAGCAGGAACGACTGCGCGGCACCCGCCGCCGCGCCGCCGGTGCCGAACCTCGCGGCGTCGGCGTCGCAGTTCCAGCGGGTGTAGGAGATGTCGTCGAGCGGGATCGCGAACGACCGCACCCCGATGTCCCACAGGGACTGGAATTTCGTGACCAGCGCGGCCTTGTCGGTGTCCGAGGAGTAGCACACCGAAAGACCGGGGGAGAGGGCGTAGGTGAATTCGACGTGGTTCGCGGTGGCGCGGGCCACCAGCTGCGACAGCACCGCGAGCTGCTCGGGCGGGTACTGGTCGCGCCAGCGGGCTCGCAGGAACGGATCGTCCTTGGGGGAGTAGACGTAGATGTTCTGCTTGGTGCGGCCGTAGAAGTCCAGCTGCGCCAGCCTGTCGGCGTGTGACCACGGTGCCCCGTAGAAGCCTTCGATCACCCCGCGCAGCGGCGCCGCAGGCCAGTCGCGCATGCTGAAGGCGCGGCTCTTGCCGGAAGCGAAAAGTTGCCGGAACGACTGCGCGGCGTAGAACGTGCCCGAAGTATCCACACCGGACAGGGCGATCACGCCACGGTCGGCGGCGAGGACGTAGCCCCCGCGGGACAGGCCGTCCGGGCCCTGGACACGGAGCGCGGCGAGCGCGAGGGCGGTCGCCCGGCTTTCGGTGGGGCCACCGACGAAGACGACGAGCCCGCCGTCGCTGCGCTCCCGGTCGACGGCGGCTCGGTCGTCGTCGGTGAGCTTGACGATGGTGCCCGCACCCGCGGAGCGGAGCACCTGGTCCACGACGTCGAGCGCGGACGGATCGGTGTCCCGGCCGACGACCTCGACGACGGTGCGCGGGATGGTCACCTGCCCGGGTCGCGGCGTCGTCTGCTGGGGTGTCGGCCACACCTTCGCGAGAGGCGGGGAGTCGGCCGCCGCTGTCGCCGGTGCGGGGACAGCGACCGCCACCGCGGTCGCGAGCAGCGTCACCGGAATGAGTTGGAGTACCCAACGGAATGACATCGGCTTGCCCCCAAAGCGTCGGTTGACGACGTTCTGTGAGACAGCAAACACCCGATGTGATTACCTGGGTAGAGCGGTATGGGTGATTTTCCGACAGTGGGCGCGCGTGGTGAGGTCTCGTGAGTGGTAAGGACGGTTAGAGCGGACCGGTATTTGCCTACCTACGCGTGACCAGGGTGAAGGTGGGGTGCGGTAGTCGGTGGGTCGCTCCGTTCTCGGAGCTTGATGACACCGGAATCTCACCGCGGCGGGTTCGTGTGTGGAGGATTTGGGACGTTCACCGTCCTGAATCCTCCACGCTCGGTTCACGCGGCCACCACGGGCTGGCGGCTCACGCGTGTGCCGGGGGTTGACGATGAAGGAATTGGGACGTTGAGTGTCCTGATTCCTTCATCGTCGAGGGGGGTCGATCAAGCACCCAGACCCGTGACCTCGCGGACGGCAGCCGAGTGGGGAAGATTTGAGACGTTCAGCGTCCCAAATCTTCCCCACTCACCCAGGATCCAGTGGGTAGGCAAATACGGGTCCACCAGAACCGTCCCTACCACTCACGAGGCGCTCGCTACGCCCCGTCGGCCAGCGCGGCCGCGGTCTGCGTGAGATGCCGGGTCAGCGCGTCCTCCGCCGCGTCGGCGTCGCGGGCCAGCGTCAGTTCCTCCAGCAGGCGGTGTTCGGCGTGATGGTCCCGGCCGGGCGCGCGGTGCGCCGCCCAGCGGCGAGCCAGTTCGCTCGCGGTCCACATCCGGTCGAAGGTCTCCATCAGGACGGGGTTTCCGCAGCCCTCCAGCAGGGTGCGGTGGAAGACGCGGTGCGCTTCGGACCACGCGCCGCTGATGTACTCGCCCTCTTCCGGCGCGAACGGCGGCGTGCGGCTCAGCCGGTGATGGGCGGCCCGGACGCGGGCCTCCCAATCGAGGTCGCCCCGTTCGATGGAGAGGCGCAGCACGAGCGGTTCGATGGTCCGGCGGGCCTCGGTGATCTCCTGCCAGCGGCGATCGGAGAAGGCCGGCACGGCGAAGCCACGGTTGGGCAGCCTGTCGGCGAGGCCGTCGCCGACCACGCGCACGAGGGCCTCGCGGACGACGGCGAGGCTCACGCCCTGTTCCTTGGCGAGGTCCTGCGGTTTCAGCGCGGCGCCGGGGGCGTGGTCGCCGCGCATGATCGCGTCCCGCAGGCGGGTGTACACCTGCTCGGAGAGCATCTGCTTGTCCGGCGACGGCGAAGCTGGGGGCATCGCCGAAGTATAGACGAACCGGTAGATAATCGATTATCTGTGTTATGGTCGATTCATGACCACCGTCAATGACCCCTTCGCCCGCCTGTCCGAGGCGGCTTCCTTCGTCGTCACCAGTACCTCTGTCGCCGACGGTGCTTCCTGGTCGCCCGATCAATGGGCCGGGAAAGACGTTTCACCGCAGCTGAGCTGGAGCGGTGCCCCGCTGGGCACCAAGAGCTACGCCGTCACCGTCTACGACCCCGACGCTCCCACCGGCTCCGGTTTCTGGCACTGGGCGGTCGCCGACATCCCCGCCACCGTCACCGAGTTGCCCGAAGGCGCCGGCGACGACAGCGGATCGGGGCTGCCCGAAGGTGCCTTCCAGGTGCTCAATGACGCCCGTGTCGCCCGCTTCCTCGGCGCCGCTCCGCCAGCCGGGCACGGCGTGCACCGCTACTTCGTCGTGGTGCACGCCCTCGATGTCGAAACGCTCGGCGTCCCGGCCGACGCCACGCCTGCCTTCCTCGGCTTCACGATGACCTCGCACGTTCTCGGCCGCGCGGTCCTGATCGCCACGGCGGAAACGCCGGGTGCCGAGCGCGTCGAGGTTTCCCGGCTGATCCCCGCGTCCGCGGACGCGATCTTCGCGGTCCTGAGCGACCCGAAGGGCCACGTGGACATCGACGCCTCGGGAATGCTTCTCGACGCGGAAGGGGAGCGCGTCGAGAAGGCGGGTGACCGGTTCCGGGTCCACATGGACCGGGAAGCGCTCGGGGACGTGCCGCTCGGCAAGTACGACGTCGAGGTCGTCATCACCAAGCTCAACCCGGACGAGGAGATCGCCTGGACGGTGGAGGGCCGGATCCGGCCGCATGCCCGCCACATCTACGGCTACCGGCTGGAGCCCGCCGAGGGCGGCACTCTCGTGACGTCGTACTACGACTGGTCGGAAGTCGACGAGGAGTGGAAGGAGCGCCTCACCTTCCCCGTCGTCCCCGAGTCCGCGCTCAAGGCCACCCTCGGGATTCTCGAGCGGACTGTCCGGCGACGAAGCTGATTTCCCCCACGCGAGGACGCTGAACGCGACAGAATGTCGTCCGTGCGAACCCTTTGCGTTGCGGCTGCCCTTGTCCTGCTCGGTCTCACCGGGTGTCAGGCCGACGTTTCCGGCCGTCCCGAGCCCGATGGTGACGGATTCGTGGTCAAAGACGGATCCCGGTTGCGGTTCCGGCCGGTCGTGGCCGAGCTCTCGCCGGGCCCGGCGACCGGCTCGGCGACGAACCGGCAGAGCACGGATCCTGCCGAGCAGCAGGCCGCCGCGGCGGCGCTGGACTGTGCGAAGGGGCTGGACCCCTTGGACGGCCGCGACGATCCGGCGCTTCCCCTGGTCAGCTGCGACCGCGTTCAGGGCACGAAGTACCTGCTCGGTCCGGCGTTCCTCACCGGAGCCGACCTCAGCCGGACGAACGCGCAAGTCGATCCCCGATCGTCGGTCTCGATCATCCAGCTCAGCTTCACCACCGCGGGCGCGCGGACGTGGGCCGACTGGACCGCCGCGAACGTCGGCAAACAGGTCGCGATGGTGCTCAAGAGCCGCGTTCTGACCGCGCCGATGATCCAGTCCGCCATCACCGGCGGGGAAACGCAGATCTCCGGGAAGTTCACCCTGCCCGAGGCCCGGGAGCTGGCGCGCGACATCGCCGGCGGCTGACCCCGGCGACCGCCCGGAATACGATCGGCGAGACCGACGTTTGAGCGTTCAACTACTTTGAGGAGTTGGACAATGGGTTACGAGATCCTGGGCACCCGGCAAGCGCCGTCCTTCGGCCTGGACACCTTCGGGGACGTCGAGAACGGCGTGGACGGCCAGCCGGTGAGCCAGGCGGAGGCCATCCGCCAGGTCGTGGCCGAGGGTGTGCTCGCCGACCAGGTGGGGGTGGACTACTTCGGCGTCGGCGAACACCACCGCGCGGAGATGGCGGTGTCCTCGCCGGACGTCGTGCTGGCCGCGATCGCGGGCCGGACCGAACGGATCCGGCTCGGCACCGCGGTCACGGTGCTCAGCTCGGACGACCCGGTGCGGGTGTACGAGCGGTTCGCCACGCTGGACGCCGTTTCCCGGGGACGCGCGGAGGTCACGCTCGGCCGGGGCTCCTTCACCGAGTCGTTCCCCCTGTTCGGCTATTCGCTGGAGGACTACGAAGCGCTGTTCGCCGAGAAGCTCGACCTGTTCACGCATCTGCAAGGCGAGAAACCGGTCGACTGGACCGGGACGGTCCGCCCCGCGCTGGAGGGCGCGCAGGCCTTTCCCGTCACCGAATCGGGCAGTCTGCCCGCCTGGGTCGGAGTCGGTGGCACGCCGCAGTCGGTGGTCCGCGCGGCCGCGTACGGCCTGCCGCTGGTGATGGCGGTGATCGGCGGCTCGCCCGAGCGGTTCGCGCCGCTGGCCGACCTGTACCGGCGTGCCTTGAAGGAGGCGGGCCACCAGGAGCTGCCGATCTCCATGCACAGCCCGGGACACGTCGCCGAGACCGACGAACTCGCGGTGGCCCAGCACTTCCCGCATCACCAGGCCGCCTACGCCAAGATCGGCGCCGAACGGGGCTGGGGCCCGATGTCCCGTGCCGACTACGACGCGATGGCCGGACCGCACGGCGCGTTGTTCGTCGGATCCGTGGAGACCGTCGCGCAGAAGATCGCCTGGGCCGTGCGGACCCTCGGGCTGTCGCGGTTCCAGCTCAAGTACGGGGCGGGCGCGCTTCCGCACGAGCACCGGATGGACTCGATCCGCCTTTACGGCGAGCAGGTCGTTCCCCGGGTGAAGCAGTTGCTCGGCTAACCTCGGATCCCTCGGCGGCGGGGCTCGCCGCCGGCCCGGGCTAGGGCGTGTTTCATAAGCCATGTTCGCGGACTTCGCGCCCAGGTGGCCCCTGGCGGCACGGGCGGATGCGGCCGAGTACGACCCGGTACGAGGCCGATCCGCCCGCACCGTCAGGAACCACCTGGATCACGAAGCCCATCGAACAGACTTATGAAACACGCCCTAGTGGTGGTGCGTCAGCTCGGCGGCTTCACGGTGGAAGCCGGCGATCATCGCTTCGGTGCTCGGCGGGTTGAAGGGCTGCCCGAGCGTGCGCATGAGTGAGTTCACGCTGGGGCGGTACATCCCGGTCTTGCAGTACCGGGAGCCTTCGAAAGCGCCGACCGTGCCGCCGTCGGGGGAGGGCTTGCCGAGCCAGGTGTGCCACTTGGCGCGACGGTCCCGCATCTGCGTCGCCGTCAGCGCGGACGCGTTGGGCTCCCGGGGTTCGCGGGTTTCGCAGGTGCCGTAGTCGTATTCGTCGGCCAGCCCGCCGATGGAGTGCCCGAGTTCGTGGGCGACGATCTGGCTGGCCTGGAGGTTGCCGCCCGAGGAAGTCGCGACGCCGCCGCCCGCGCCACCGTATTTGGTGGTGTTCGCCAGCATGATGACCTGATCGACGTCCGGCGCGGCCGCGGCGTACTGGTTCGCCTTGGTTTCGTTGACGCACAACAGCCGTTCGATGCCGCCGCACCAGAAGTAGGAGCCCAGCGCGGTGTTCTTCCGCACTCCTTGGGTCGGGTCGTTGGTGACCCCGGACTGGGCGGACACCACGTCGACCTGCCAGAGGTTGAACTGTTTGCGGTAGCTCTTGTACGGCTCGATGGCGAACAGCGCCGAGATGCTGGAGCGCACGTGCTGCGAGTACGTGCCCAGCTGCGTCGAGGTGTAGCCGTCGCCGACGAAGACCAGGTCGAAGGTGGTCTCGCTGGGGCCGTTGGTTTCGATCGGCGTCACCGCTGCGGCGTTCGCGATGCGCTGCGGCGCGGCGGTTCTGTCCGAAGCCGGCCGGCTGACGTCGACCCGGGTGATGGATCCGCCGGGTTCGAAGGCCTCCATCGACGTCGTGAATCGGGGAGCCGCCGACGCCGTCGCGGGAACGAGGCCGGTGACGAGGGTGGCGGTCAGCGCGAACATGAGACATGCGCGTCGCATGCGTACTCCTTGCGGGGAGGGGAGGGAGTAGGAAAAACGATCCCGACTTTCGACGGCTTCCGGCACATCCCAAGTGGCCATAAGGTCCGCGTGATGGATGTCGAGTTACGTCATCTGCGGGTGGTGTGCGCCGTCGCGGACGCCGGCAGCATCACGCGCGCGGCGATCGGCATCGGGAGCAGTCAGCCCGCGCTGACCGCCGCCCTGCAACGGATCGAGCGCGCGTTCGGCGGAACGTTGTTCGTCCGCAGCCGGGACGGGGTCTTCCCGACGGCGTTCGGCGAATGCGTCCTCGTGCGCGCGCGGGCCGTCCTCACCGCGGCGGACACGATGCACCAGGACGCGGCGCGCTGGCTGGCGGACGAAGAGGAACGTCCTGTCGCGCTGGGTGGGATCGGCGGTTCGATGGTCGTCGAGCTGGCGGACCGGCTCGGTGATCCCGGCCGGGCGCAAGCGGTTTCGGTGACCACCGAGTTCTCGCCCTTGCGGCTGCTGGATCTCGTGGCGGGCGGGCAGCTCGACGCCGCGGTCGTCGCCGACTATCCCGGTCACGCCCTGCCCGCGGCGCCGGGGGTGGCGCTGCGGCCGCTCGCCGCGCAACCGGTGTTCGTGGCGATCGCCGCGGACCATCCGGCCGCCCGCGGCGCCGAGATCGATCTCGCCGACCTCGCCGGGGAACGCTGGGTGCTCGGACCGTCCGACGGCGCCGGCTGGCCGGAATGCTTCGAGGAAGCCTGTGCGCTCGTGGGATTCCGGCCGCAGGTCGCGCACCGGAGTACGGAACTCCGGCCGCTGCAACGGTTGATCGCGGCGGGGCGGGCGATTTCGCCGTGCCAGGTCACCTTCCCCGCCACACCCGGGATCGCGATCCGCTCGCTCGCGGGGGATCCGCTGTGGATGCGGTACCTGATCGCCTGGAACACCGCGGGAGCCTTCGGCGGGATCAGCGACGTCTTGATCGCCGCGGCCGAGGCCGCCTACCGGTCCGACACCGACAGCAGCCACACCTACCGGCACTGGCTCGCCCGCCGCGGCGAACCCGTAACCGGACGGCGTGCCATCGGGTGACACCTGGTCGGGGAATTCCCCTTGTCGGGCGGTGGGTCCTAGCCTCGGATCAGCTCATCGACGAAGGGTAAGAAATTGCGTCTGCGCGCCCTGCTGGCCGCTGCTGTCCTGACCATCACCACCGCTCCGGCCGCGCTCGCCGCGCCGGACATCGCCCACGGCACGGACGTCCCACCAGGACAATTCGGGTTCGTCGCGAAGATCGCGATGACGAAGATCCCCCGGCCGGACGGTTCGACCTACAGCAGCTACTGCACGGGCGCGCTGATCGCGCCCGGCTGGATCATCACCACCGGGCATTGCTTTCACGACGCGAACCGCAAACGTGTCTCGGGCAAGGTGCCGTATCCGACGACGGTGACGTTGGGCCTGGTCGACGAAGCGACCGAGTCAGGCGTGGCCCGCAAGGCGACCGAGGTGCTGCAGGCGAAGGAAAACGACGTCGCCCTCATCAAACTGGACACCCCGGTGAGCACGGTGGTCCCGCTGACGGTGAACCGTGTGCTCCCGAAGGTCGGCCAGCAGTTGACGCTGGCGGGCTGGGGGAGCCTGACCGCCACGAACCCCGCTCCGGCGACGCGCATGCAGCAGGGAACCGTCCAGGTGGCGACGGTGGCCCCGACGACGGTGGGCGTCCGCGGCGCGGCCCCGGCGATCACGACCAGTGCCTGCACGTACGACTCGGGCGCCCCGTACTTCGTCCCGGGAGGCAAGAGCGGTTCTTTGGTTTCGATGGAAGCCACCGGACCGAACTGCCCGCACGCCGGGATCGAGACGACCTCCCGCGCGGACGTCATCGCGGACTGGATCGCCACCCATACGGCGTAGCGGATCGTTTCGGCCGCCGGCGGAACGGGTAGCCGCGTGATCAGGAGGTATTGCGATGACGAGTGCTCGAATGACCGCGCCGCCGGCGCCGCCGAACCCGATGCCGCCGGACCCGGGTGTGCCCGATCCCGGTATTCCCGAGCCGGTGCCGGACCCGGGTAAGCCCGAGCCGCTCCCGGACCCCGGGGTCCCCGAGCCGCTTCCCGAGCCGGGGCCTGAACCTCAGCCGGGAACGGCCGGGCTCACAGGCTGAACGCGAGCCAGAGCGCCAGCCAGGCGCAGGCCGCGACCGCGACGACGACGGCGAAAACCCGCAGGCCCGCGGTGGCGATCCGGAGCGACGCCGTGTCGTTGTGCTGTCGGTGGTTCCCCATGATGCCGCCCTCCTTTCAAGATCACCTTCCGCTTTCCCGGCGCTCGTCGCAGCGGGAGCGGTGTACCCGGGTGACCCCATCCGGGTGAGGGCGACCCGCGTTTAGTCCTCTTGTTGCGGTGGTTGGCGACACGAACGACCGCAACTAGAGGACTGAACGCGGGGATCAGAGCCAGCGGTTGTGGGCGGCGAAGACCCCGAGTTGGAACCGGCTGGAGACACCGGCGCGGTCCATCAGGGTTTCGAGATAGCGGAACAGCGTGCGCCTGCTGACGCCGAGTTCGGCGGCGATCTCGTCGTCCTTGCGTCCGGCGGCGAGCAGGATCAGCAGTTCTCGTTCGATCGGCCGGATCGGCTGCTCGGTCGCCTCACCGGTCTGGTCGAGGGGGAGTGCCGCGGCCCAGGAGGTTTCGAACAGCCCCTCCAACGCGGAGAAGAGACTGCAGGGCCGCACGATGACGATCGACTGGTTCCGGTCGGCTTCACGGATGGTCAGCGCGATGGTGGCCGCCCGGTCGTCGAACAGCGTGAGCTTCACCGGGAGTTCGGGCAACAGCCGTGCCTGCTCACCGGCCCGCAGGCACGGAAGGATGTTCCCGGTGAGATAGCCGGGGTCGCCCAAGGACGCTCCACTGTAGACACAACGGTAGGAGATCCCGCGCCGCAACTGGTCTTCTTCGAGGAGATTCCGGCGGCCGCCGGTGAAATAGGGCGGGGAATCGAGACGGCGCACCTGCTGCCGCACCATGGTCGCGAGATGTTGCAAGCGGGGAACGATGGCGTCGCCGGTGACCACTTCGAGCAGATCCTGCGCGTGCGGCATCCCCGTATGCGCCCGCCGGAAGGCCCGGTACGCGGTCTGGACCGCGAGCCGCGCGTCGTGCAGCTCGGCCTGCCGTCGCGTGGTCAGCGCGGCCAGCGCCTCACCGGGGTTCGCGGGGAGGAACTCGGTCCCGTCCACTCCGGACGACACCGCGAGGCCGGCGTCGGCCAGCTCCTTCAGTGCCAGATGGACGGTCTCCGCGTCGCCGTCCCGCCAGAACAGTTCCTCGGCGGTCACCGGCGCGCTTTCGAGCATCCGGCGGTAGATCCGGGCGGCGGGCTCGCCGAGGCCCAGCCTGGTCAGCTGCGCGCCGAGCCCGTCCGGGGGAGTCACCGATGCCACTCTGCACCTGCCTCTCAGCGGTCCGGGAGCGGTGGCGCCACCGCTCCCGGACCGGTTCACCCGAGCTAGACGCCCGACGTGTCGCGGATCCAGGTGCGGTTCGACGCGATGCTGGTGTGCGTCGAGCTGTCCACCTTGTTGCCCGCGATGTGCACGCCGACCTGCTTGCCACCGACGAAGACCGGTCCGCCCGAGTCGCCGCCGTTGGTCAGCCCGTTGCCCCGGCGGGCCTTGATCAGTCCATTCCCGACACTGGTCACCTTCATCTGGGCGACCTTGAGGTAGCGCTGCAGATCGCCGTCTTCGTTGTAACCCCAACCATAAACGTATTCGGTGTCTCCGGTGGCGACGGAAGTGCCGAGGGAAGAGTACGTCGTGCTGACCGAGCGGTCGAGCTTGAGCAGGGCGATGTCGGCACCACTGGAGGGCGTGTGGATGGCGGTCACGACGGCATAGGTCCCGGCCCGGTGATCGACGTCGCCGACGCGGACCGAGTACTCGGCACCGGGTTCGTCGATGCAGTGCTGGGCGGTGAGTACCCAGCGGGCGCTGATGATCGAACCGGAGCACCACTGCTCGCCGTTCTGCTCGATCATGGCCGCCCAAGGGCCGGACTGGGCGTATCCGCCGTCGATGATGGGGGCCGCGCCGGCGGCGGGCGTGACCGTCGTGAGCCCGGCCGCGCACAGCAGTGCGGTGAGGAGAACTCGGATGCGCATGGGTGCCTTCCACTACAGGGAACTACAGAAAGAAATGGGGAAATCGACAGGGGCGCCCATTGCCGGCCGTGGCGGGATCGCCAGGGGTCACCCGGCCGGATCCGATGCCGGTTTTCCCATGCTAGGCAGGCGGATACGGCCGTTGATAGCGACTAAAGACGGGAGAAGGCCGCGGTGGACGGCGTCGATCCCGGTCTGTCGGCACGACAGTGCCGATGGCACCGATGTGTCACGGGCCGACCGGCCTCGGACGTCATGAAAGGGGCTTTCCTGACGAAATTCGTCAGGAAAGCCCCTTTCATGACACTCCCGAGAGGGAGCGGCGACCAGGCGGCTAAGAGCGGGTCTTCCGCTTCCTCGGCGGCGCGGGGTCGAGCAGCTCTTCGGCGATGAGGATCGCCCGTTCCGACAGCGTGACGGACAACCGCTCCACCGAATCGCCGATCCGGCCCGCTTCCCGGCGTACGCCCTCGCCCACAGGCGCGCTGTGCCGATCGGCGAGACCAGCGAGCCTGCTCCCGGAGACCAGGACCAGATCGGCGAGCTGCTCGCCCAGTTCCGTCAGCCGGTTCGCCGTCCTACCCGCCCGGCGGGCCACCAGGTCTTCGGTCTCTCGTCGCAGCTCCCGGACCGCGGACCTCGACTCGATTGTCGTCCCGGTGAGTGCGGACCTCAGGGTTTTTGTCACGTCCATCAGGAATCGACCTCCACGCGGCTTGCCTGCATTTGAGTGTACGCCCGTACTCCCGATTTACGGAGTATGAAGTTCCGATTTCCCTTGTTTCACAAGAAAACAAGAAGAGTCAGTGCACGGGTATGAGCTGACTGGCGCGTGGCCTCGCCCGGCGATCGCCCACAGTATGGCCGAGAGGTGCGCCAGACGTCTGCGTCTACGCAAGCAGTCGCAAAATTTCTGAAACATGTCAACTTCTTGCATTTTGTCTCCGGGTTGTTGCATGCTCGTAACGCTCTGGCTCCCTCCCCGCTGTCTCAAAGAAGAGAAGACGCCATGACACGTATGCGCCTGTCCCGGCTCATCGCCGGTTGCCTGGCCACGGGGCTTTCCGTCGCCGGACTCTCCCTCGCTTCCGCCGCGAGCGGTCCACCCCCGGATCCCGCCGCCCCACCCGGACCGGCCGCGCTCGCCGAGGTTCCGTTGACCCGCACGGTGTCGGCGAGCAGCGCGCTGCCCGGCTATCCCGTCGCGAACGCCGTCGACGGAAACCAGGACAGCTACTGGGAATCCGCCAACAACGCGTTCCCGCAGTGGATACAGGCCGACCTCGGGGCCGCGAAGACCCTCTCGCGGATCGCGCTGAAACTGCCGTCGGGCTGGGAGGCCCGCACCCAGACGCTGACCGTGCGCGGAAGCACCGACGGCACGGCGTTCACCGACCTCGCCGCGCCCGCCGGCTACGCGTTCACCCCCGGCGCGAACACGGTCACCATCCCGCTGGCCACGTCGGCCCGCTACGTGCGGCTGCAGGTCACGGCGAACACGCGCTGGCCCGCCGCGCAGCTTTCGGAGTTCGAGCTGTACGGGCCGGACACCGGCGACACCCAGGCGCCGAGCGCGCCCGCGAACCTCGCGCTGACCGAACCCGCCTCCGGTCAGATCCGGCTGACCTGGTCGGCCTCGGCCGACAACGTCGGGGTCACCGGCTACACCGTCTACCGCGACGGCACACCGGTCACCACGATCACCGGCACCACGTTCACCGAGGCCCGGCCCGCGGGGACGAGGGTCGAGTACTTCGTACGGGCCAAGGACGCGGCGGGCAACGAATCCGGCGACAGCAACCACGTCGTGCGCTCCGGGACGAGCGCGGGCGCGAACCTGGCGGCGGGCAAGCCGATCGAGGCCACGTCGGTGGCCCACTCGTTCATCGCCGCCAACGCCAACGACAACAACACCGTCACCTACTGGGAATCCGCCGCGGGCCACCCGAATTCCCTGACGGTGAAACTCGGGACCGACGCGGACGTCGACTCGGTCGTGGTGAAACTCGACCCGGCCGCGATCTGGAGCGCGCGGACGCAGACCTTCGAGATCCTCGGCCGCGAGCAGGGGGCCACCGCGTTCACGTCGCTGTCGGCGCGGGCGGATCATCGCTTCGATCCGGCGGCCAACCAGAACTCGGTGACCATTCCGGTCAGCGGCCGCGCGTCGGACGTGCGCCTGCAGTTCTTCGCCAACTCCGGCGCTCCCGGTGGTCAGGCCGCGGAGTTCCAGGTGATCGGCACCCCGGCGCCGAACCCCGATCTCGTCGTCACCGGCATGAGCTGGACGCCGTCGAACCCGACGGAGACCAGCCAGCTCGCCGTCTCGGCGACGGTGAAGAACGCGGGCACCGCGAACGCGGCCGCGACCAGCGTGAACGTCAGCCTCGGCGGCACCGTCGTCGGCGACGCGGCCGTCGGGGCGCTCGCCGCCGGAGCGTCCACCACGGTGATCGTGAACGCGGGAACACGGCCGCAGGGCACGTACACCGTGGCCGCCACCGTCGATCCCGCGGGCACGGTGCCCGAGCAGAACGAAACCAACAACACCCACACCTCCCCGACGCCGCTGGTGATCGCGCAGTCGCCGGGGCCCGACCTGGAGGTCACCGGTATCACGTCGAACCCGCCCAATCCGGCGGCCGGTGCGGCGGTGTCGTTCACCGTCGCGGTGCACAACCGCGGCACGAGTGACGCGGGCGCCTCGGTGACCCGGCTGGCCGTCGGCGGCACCACGCTGACCGGCGCCACCGGCGTGATCACGGCGGGTGCCACCGCGAACGTCGCGATCTCGGGCACGTGGACCGCGGCCAACGGCGGGGCGACCCTCACCGCGACAGCCGACGCGAACGGCACGGTCACTGAGACCAACGAGTCCAACAACGGGCTGTCGCGGCCGATCGTGGTGGGCCGCGGCGCGGCGGTGCCGTACGCCGAGTACGAGGCGGAAACCGCGCAGTACCAAGGACAGTTGCTGGAGGCCGACCCGTTGCGGACGTTCGGGCACACGAACTTCGCGACCGAGTCCTCCGGCCGCAAGTCCGTGCGGCTGGCGAACCAGGGCCAGTACGTGGAGTTCACGTCGGCGAACCAGGCGAACTCGATCGTCGTGCGCAACTCCATCCCCGACGCCCCGGGCGGCGGCGGACAGGACGCGACGATCAGCCTGTACGTCAACGGCACCTTCGCGCAGAAGCTGACGCTGTCGTCGAAGCACAGCTGGCTCTACGGCAGCACCGACGATCCCGAGGGCCTGACGAACACCCCGCAGGCCAACGCGCGACGGTTGTTCGACGAGTCGCACGCGCTGCTGTCGCAGTCGTACCCGCCGGGCACGAAGTTCAAGCTGCAGCGCGACAGCGGGGACAACGCGGCGTTCTACATCGTCGACCTCATCGACCTCGAGCAGGTCGCGCCCGCCTCGGAGAAGCCGGGGAACTGCACGTCGATCACGGAGTACGGCGCGGTGCCGAACGACGGGAACGACGACTCGGCCGCGATCCAGCGCGCGGTCACCGACGACCAGAACGGTGTGATCGGCTGCGTCTGGATCCCGGCGGGGCAGTGGAGGCAGGAGAAGAAGATCCTGACTGACGACCCGAACGTGCCCAACGGCGGCGGCCAGTACAACCAGATCGGCATCTCCAACGTGACGATCCGCGGCGCCGGTATGTGGCATTCGCAGCTGTACTCGCTGATCGAGCCGCAGAACGCGGGCGGCATCAACCACCCGCACGAAGGCAACTTCGGCTTCGACATCGACAAGAACACCCAGATCTCCGACATCGCCATCTTCGGCTCCGGCCGGATCCGCGGCGGGGACGGCAACGCCGAGGGCGGAGTCGGTCTCAACGGCCGGTTCGGCACCGGCACGAAGATCTCGAACGTGTGGATCGAGCACGCGAACGTCGGGGTGTGGGTCGGCCGGGACTACAGCAACCTGCCGTCACTCTGGGGTCCGGGCGACGGCCTGGAGTTCAGTGGCATGCGCGTCCGGAACACCTACGCGGACGGGATCAACTTCACCAACGGCACCCGGAACTCGAAGGTGTTCAACTCGTCGTTCCGCACCACCGGTGACGACTCGCTGGCGGTGTGGGCGAACCAGTACGTGAAGGACACGTCACAGGACATCGCGCACGACAACGTCTTCGCCAACAACACGATCCAGCTTCCGTGGCGCGCCAACGGGATCGCGATCTACGGTGGATACGGCAACAAGATCGAGAACAACATCGTCCTCGACACGATGAACTATCCGGGCATCATGCTGGCGACGGATCACGATCCGCTGCCGTTCTCAGGGCAGACCCTCATCGCGAACAACGCTCTGTACCGCTGTGGCGGGGTGTTCTGGGGCGAGCAGCAGGAGTTCGGGGCGATCACGTTCTTCGCGCAGGGCAAGGACATTCCCGGCGTGGTCCTGCGGGACACCGAGATCCACGACTCGACCTACGACGGTGTCCAGTTCAAGACCGGCGGCGGCGTCGTGACCGCGTCCGTCACGAACGTCAAGATCGACAAGTCGAACAACGGGGCCGGCATCCTCGCGATGAGCGGCGCCCGCGGCAGCGCGACGCTGACGAACGTGACGATCACGAATTCGGCGACGGGCGACGTCGTCCGCGAGCCGGGCTCGCAGTTCGTGATCAACGGCGGACCGGTGCCCGCGGTGGTCTCGTCGGGCCGTCGCGGCACGAAGTAGCCCCGGACGGGGCCGGGGTGGGCGACCACTCCGGCCCCGTTCAGTTCCGCGGGCTCAAACCCGCCACCGCCAGCCGGAACAGCCGATCCGCCCGTGCGGCCGGATCGGGATGGTGCTCGGTGGCCAGGACGATGCCGACGATGACGGCGATCAGGTCTCCGACAGTGACCTCCGGTGCCACCACTCCGTCCCGCGCGGCCCTCAGCAGGAGCGGTTCACCCGCGTTTTCCAGCGCCGACGAGCAGGAGTTTTCGTGCACCGGGCCGTCATAGGCGAGGGCGGCCGCCAGTCCGCGGGCGGAGACGCAGTAGGCGACGACCTCCTCGAGCCACTTCATGAGCGAGGCCCTGCTGTCGCCCTTGCCGGTCAGTTCGGCGGCGCGGGCGCACAGTGCCTCGATCCGGTGCGCGGACACCGCCTCCAGCAGGGCGCGGCGAGTGGGGAAGTGGCGGCGGACCGTCGCCGAACCGACGTTCGCGGTGCGGGCGATCTGTTCCAGGGAGGCCCCGGCGCCGTGTGTGGCGACCTCCTCCTCGGCGACGGCGAGGATGCGCGTGTAATTGCGCCGCGCGTCGGCGCGCTGTCCGTCGGACATGCCTTCACCTCGTTGGTTGCGTAAGTGGCGGGCCCCGCCATATCGTAGCGGACGATAAGTGGCGGGCCCCGCCACTTACGTTCGCGAAGGAGCCACCATGTCCGCAGAACCCGTTCTGGTCACCGGTGCCACCGGCAGGCAGGGTGGCGCGACCGCCCGTGTCTTGCTCGCGGCGGGTGTCCCCGTTCGTGCCCTGGTGCGCGACCCGGCCAGGGCCAGGTCCATCGAAGCGCTCGGCGCCGAGCTCGTTGTCGGCGATCTTCACGACTTCGATTCCGTGGTCCGGGCGGCCAAGGGTGCTCGCGCCGTGTTCTCCGTGCAGATGCCCGGCATGAGCGCGGAAGGCTTCGACTTCGCCGGGGAAGTGACCCAGGGCGTCAACCTCGTCGAGGCCGCGAAAGCCGCCGGAGTGCGGCAGTTCGTGCACACCTCCGTTTCCGGTGCGGGACAGCACGTCGAGGCTCCCGGCTGGGCCGAGGGCCGCTGGGTGTCGATGGAGCCCACGCTCGGTGCCAAGGCCGCGATCCAGGACCGGGTCCGGGCGGCGGGTTTTCCGCGGTGGACCTTGCTCAAGCCGGGGTTCTTCATGGAGAACTTCCTGCCATCCATGAAGTTCCTGTTCCCGCGAGGCATCGATGGCGGTCTGGTGAGTGTCCTCAAGCCGGAGACCCGCCTCTCGCTGGCGGCGGTGGACGACATCGGCACCGCGGCCACGGCGGCCATCGCCGAGCCGGAGCGTTTCGACCGCGTCGAACTGGAGTTGGCGAGCGACTTCCTGTCGCTGCGGGAAATCGCCGAGATCCTCTCCCGGGCTTCCGGTACGCGACTGTCCGCGCCGGACATGACGGTGGAGCAGGCGCTCGCCGCCGGAATGCCGCCGATGGGCGCTTCGCACGAGTGGCTGAACGTCGTCGGGCAGCCGGGGCGCCCGGAATACGCGAAGGAACTGGGGCTTCCGCTCACCGGCTTCGACGAGTGGACGCGGAAATACCTGCGTCCCGACGCCTGACCTGTGTGATCGTCGGGGGCATGTCCATCGAGCCTCTTCTGCATCACCTCGACCGCGAGAATCCCGGCGACGTCATCGGGGCGTATCTCTACGGTTCCGCCGTGGCCGGCGGACTCCGGCCGGACAGCGACGTCGATCTGCTGCTGGTCACTCGCAGGTCGCTCACCGGTCCGGAACGGGCGGGTCTGGTCTCGCTGCTGTTGGGTGTCTCGGGCTGGCGGGGTCACGCCGCACGCTTTCCCGAAGCCGCGGACCGCCGTCCGATCGAGCTGACCGTTCTGGTGGCGGGCGACCGGTTTCGTCGCGATTTCCAGTACGGCGAGTGGCTCCGCGAAGACTTCGTGGCCGGTCATCTTCCGGAACCCGCCAAGGATCCCGACGTCGTGATCCTCGTTGCCACCGCTCATGCGGCACATCGAGTCCTGCGAGGTCCGGCACTCACCGAAGTGCTCGAACCCGTTCCGGGCGACTTGCTGCGGCAGGCTGTCCGCGCCGTCGTCCCCGGCCTGATCGAGGAGATCGACGGCGACGAACGCAACGTCCTGCTCACCCTCGCCCGTGTTCTCGTGACCGTGGAAACCGGCGAGGTCGTTTCCAAGGAAGCCGCGGCGGCCGCTGTCGCGCCGACGCTCGACGGCGTGGATCGCGAGTTGCTGGAGCTCGCGCGGGCGGGCTACCTGGGCCTCGTCCAGGACGACTGGACCGCGTTGAGAACGGAAGCGGCCTCGCTCGCACGCCTTCTCGCGAAGGGCATTTGACAAAGCGGAACGGCGCTCCGTATGTTTGCGGAACACCGTTCCGCTTAGTCTTCCGTTTAAGGACCAGTCATGAGCTTTTCGACCACCGCACCCGTCCTGTCGGTCAGCCCGGTGGTGCTGCCCGCTCCGGATCGCGCCGTGGATCTGCAGGTCAAGGTCTCCGTGCCGGTGACAGGAGACGAACTGCCGATCATCCTGCTGTCGCACGGCCAGGGGCACTCGAACCATCTGTCGTCACTGAACGGCTATGCCCCGCTCGTGAATTTCTGGGCGGCACACGGGTTCGCCGTCCTCCAGCCCACTCATCTCAGCTCCAGGACGCTGAACCTGGACTCCGGCCACCCCGAAGCGCCGCTGTACTACCGGTCTCGTGCCGAGGACATGATCCGCATCCTCGACCGGCTCGACGAGATCGAGGCGGCCGTGCCGCACCTTCGCGGACGCCTGGACCGGGGCAAGATCGCCGTGGCCGGGCATTCGATGGGCGGCCACACCGCGAGCCTGCTACTGGGCGCGCGATACACCGAGCCCCGCGACGGAACGGAGGTGAACCTGGCCGATCCCCGGGTTTCCGCCGGAATTCTGCTCGCCGCGCCCGGACGTGGCGGCGACGCCGTCACCGGGTTCGTGGCGGAGAACTACTCGTTCTTCCTGAGTACGGACTTCTCCGCGATGACGACCCCCGCGCTCGTGGTCGCCGGTGACAAGGACGCGTCCGCCCACCTGACCGTGCGCGGTCCGGAATGGCACATCGATCCGTACTTTCTTTCGCCGGGCCGCAAGACCTTGCTCACCCTCTTCGGCGCGGAACACGGGCTCGGCGGGATCTCCGGTTACGACGTCGCCGAGACGACCGACGAGAACCCGGAACGAGTGGCCGCGGTGCAAAGGCTCACGTGGGCTTACCTTCACAGCGAGTTCCATCCCGGCGATTCCGCTTGGCGGGACGCGTCCGCCGAGTTGACCGGCGGCCCCGACGCGGTCGGGCGAGTCGACGTCAAATATTGAGGGGTAAGTCAAATGTAGCGGGCTCGGTGGCGGGGGCAGGCTCCCCCGGAGATCTGAGGAGCCTTGACTGTCCTTAAGGGACGCATTCACAGTGTAGTTGCCCGGTTTGGGCGCTTTGTGTGCTTCGTGACGGCGGTCGTGAGTGACGAAGAGGGTTAGAACCCAATGCCACGTAGCTTAAGTTGATCTTGGGCAGACCTTGATCATCGCTGGTGATGATTGTCGCAGGTCACATGCTTGGTTGCCCTGACTGATGGGAGCCGACCAGTGCCAGACGTCCACTGTGGACACCTGTCGCTGCCGGATGTCCGATTTGCGACTGAATGGGCAATTCTATTAAGGGGTCGTGGGGGGGGGAGAGGGGTGGGAAAACCCTTCCCCCCCCCCAACCCCCCCTCCCACCCCCCCAAAACACCCAA
>NZ_JBVILA010000034.1:0-43654 GCF_055580625.1 Amycolatopsis sp. NPDC031561
ATCCCCCCCCCCCCCCCCCCCCCTCCCCCCCCCCCCCCCCCCTCCCCCCCCCCCCCCCCCCCCCCCCCCCCCCCCCCCCCCCACGACCGCTCGGAATCGGACGCGGCAAAGGAGCCTTCAGCCCACTACCGATCCGCCCGCGAAGACGCCACCTTTGCCTTACCCCTCAATAACCGTCCTTACCACTCACGAGAAGCCCAGACGGCCTTCGCGCTCGGTCACCGGAGCTGAACGCGGCTCAGCACCCGGTCCACGACCTCGGGAAGCGGCTGATCGTCCGGGCCTTCCAGCCACAGCACGTTCCCGGTCCGCAACGTGGCGAGGAACGTCGCCGCCGTGAGCCGGGCCAATTCCTGGTCGAGGCCGTGCCCCCGGTCGAGCAGCACCGCGATCAGGTCGCGTTCGAGGGCGATCTGATCGCCCGCCTGCCGCGCGAGCAGCGACGGGTGCCGCCGCAGCAGCCGTAGCTGAGCCACCCATTCACGGTCCGGCACGGGGTGCGCCCGGTACAGCTCCCGGCACGCCGCGCGCAGCGCGGGCCACGGTTTCTCACCCGGCGGCCTGCCTTCGACCAGCGACACCAGCAGCCCGGTCCGCTCCCGGTCGGCGTGCAGGATCGCGTCTTCCTTGTTCGCGAAGTAGTTCGAGAACGTCCGCCGGGACACCCCCACCGCGTCGGCGATGTCCTCGACGGTCACCCCGTCGAGGCCGTGCTCCATCGCCAGGCGCAGGGCGGCCTCGTGCAGCGAGTGCCGCGTCGCCGCCTTCTTGCGGGTGCGGAGCGTGTCGAGGGTGTCCACCAGGACAGCGTAGCGAGGGGAATAAAGTTCCCACTGTGCAAGTTTGCACAGTGGGCAATAATTGCCCCGAACGCTCGAAAGGACGCCATGAAGACCGATGGAACGACGGTGGCGGCGCCGTCCGGCGCGATGGGGCACCGTCAGGTGCTCGAGTCGCTGTCCGGGCTGCTGCTCGCGCTGCTCGTGGCGATGATCAGCTCGACGGTCGTGTCGACCGCCCTGCCGTTGATCATCGGCTCGCTGAACGGCACGCAGACGCAGTACACGTGGGTGGTCACGGCCACCCTGCTGGCGGCGACGGCCACCACCCCGATCTGGGGCAAACTCGCCGACCTGTTCAACAAGAAGACGCTGGTGCAGATCGCGATCGTGATCTTCGTGATCGGCTCGATGATCAGCGGGTTCAGCCAGAACACCGGCCAGCTGATCGCCGCCCGCGCGTTCCAGGGCATCGGCGTCGGCGGCCTTCAGGCGCTGGTCCAGGTCGTGATCGCGGCGATCATCCCGCCGCGTGAACGCGGCCGCTACAACGGCTACCTCGGCGCGGTCATGGCGGTCGCCACGGTCGGCGGACCGCTCCTCGGCGGCCTGATCGTGGACGTGCCGTGGCTGGGCTGGCGCTGGTGCTTCTTCGTCGGCGTCCCGATCGCGGTGCTCGCGTTCGCCGTCCTGCAGCGGACCCTGAAGCTGGAAACCGTGCGCCGCGAGAACGTGCGCGTCGACTACCTCGGCGCCGGTCTCATCGCCGCGGGCGTGAGCGTCCTGCTGATCTGGGTCTCGTTCGTCGGCAACACCTTCGACTGGCTTTCGTGGCAGACGGCCCTCATGGTGGGCGGCGGTGTCGTACTCCTCGCGCTCGCGCTGATGGTGGAACGGAAGGTCCGCGAACCCGTCGTGCCGCTGCACATCATCACCCAGCGCACCCCCGCGCTGGCGATCGTCGCGAGCCTCGCGGTCGGCATGGCGATGTTCGGCGGCGCGGTGTTCCTCGGCCAGTACTTCCAGGTCGGCCGCGGCTACTCCCCCACCGAGGCCGGTCTGCTGACCATCCCGCTGATGGCGGGTGTGCTCGTGTCCTCGACCGTGTCCGGGCGCCTGATCAGCCGTACCGGGCGGATCAAGCCGTACATCGTGGCGGGCACGATCACCCTGGTGATCGGGTTCCTCGGGCTGGGCACGGTCGACCACGCCTCGCCGCTGTGGCTGGTCGGCGTCGCGATGGCGATCGTCGGCATCGGGGTCGGCATGACGATGCAGAACCTCGTGCTGGCCGTGCAGAACACCGTGCCGCTGCGGGATCTCGGCGCGGCGAGCGCCTCGGTCACGTTCTTCCGGTCGCTCGGCGGCACCATCGGGGTGTCGGTACTGGGCGCGGTACTCGCGAACCGGGTCACCGCCGACCTGTCCACCGCACTGCACGTGCCGGCGGGGCAGGCGTCGACGGGAAACGTCAGCGCGCTGAACCTCAAGGCGCTGCCGCCGGAGGTCCAGACGATCGTGCACACCGTGTACGGCGACGCGACCGCGCACATCTTCCTGATCTCCGCGGCGGTCGGCGTCGTGGGCGTGATCGCGGCGCTGCTGCTCAAGCCGCTCACCCTGCGCACCACCATCGACCTGGAGCCGAAGACGGAATCCCCGGCGTCCGACCCGGTCGCGGGATGAGCACGCCGGGGGCTTTCGAGTCCACTGTGGAGCGTTTCGGCCCGCCCCGGAGGAATTCGGGGCGGGCCATCCTGGCCGGGGTCGACGGCTCCGACACGGCGATGCGGGCGGCCGCCTTCGCCTTCGGCATGGCCCGGCGCGAGGGCGGCAGGCTGATCGTCGCCTTCGTCGTCAGCCGCACGGTGCTGACGAACCTCGGACCGGCTGTCGCGTCGACGGTGGAGCACGACACGACACTGCAGTTGTACGCCGAACTCCGCGAACAGATCCGCGAGGCCGCCGAAGAACTGGAAGTGCCGGTCAGTTTCCTGAAGACCTACGGCGATCCGTACACCGCGCTCCGCGACACCGCCGACCGCGGCCAGGTCGACACGGTGGTGGTCGGCGCCTCACAGAAGGCGGGCCACCGGTTCGCGGGCTCCGTCGCGACGAAGCTCATCAAGACCGGGCACTGGCCGGTGCTCGTGGTCCCGTGAGGACCGGCCGCCCAGGAACGAGACGGCTCCGACCACCACGACGACGAGCGCGCACCCCGCCAGCTGCAGCGGGGTCGGCCACTGGCCGAGCAGGGCGGCCCCGAAGAGGATCGCGGCGGCGGGTTGCAGCATGAGCACGGCGGACCCGCCGCTCGCCGGGAGCGCGGACAGGGCCTTGCCGATCAGCAGCCAGCCGATCACCTGCCCCGTCACGGCCAGCACGAGCAGCCACAGCAGCGCCGAAGGCGGCGGCGTCACGTCGAGGTTTCCCGCCACCAGCCCCGAAAGACCGCCCACACTCGCGGAGGCCGCGGTCGCCGTGGCGAGCATCGTCGTCCGGCCGCCGCTCTCGGTACCGGCACGGCGCAGCAGGACGAGGTAACCGGCGTAGGCCACGCCCGCGAGCAGTGCCATGACGGTGCCGTACCAGGGATCGCTGCCCGCGGCGCCGCCGTCCGCCAGTCCCCCGGCCAGTGCCGTGCCCGTCAGCATCAGCGGGATCGACAGCCAGAACAGCCGCGACGGCCGCTCGCCGAACCACAGCATCCCGGCCAGGGGAACGAGGACGACCTGGACGTTGACCAGTGCCGTCGCGACGCCGGCGCCGACGGAGAGGATCGCCTCGCTCCACAGCACCATGTCGATCCCGAGCAGGACACCGGCCAGCACGTGCCGTCGCCGCGCCGCCGGGGCGGGCCGGTGCCCTCGCTCTCGCGAGAACGCCAAGAGCACGAGGATCGGCAACGCCAGCAGGCAACGGAAGAACGTCGCCGTCGTCGAACTCGCGCCGGACAGCGCGACGAGCGGGGCGGACAGGGCGATCGCGAGGGCACCGAGTACTCCTTGTGCGCGCGGATCGGCGAGAACTCTCTGGTGGGGCATGGATTCGATTCGACCGTACGACGCCGGGGAGGACCAGCGAGATCCTCTTACCGCGAGGGTTAAGCTCGGCTAATGAGTGGCGATCTGTCCAATGTGGAGCGGCTCCGGATGCTGCACGCGGTGTGGCGGCGGGGTTCGCTCGCCGCGGCGGCCGAACTGCTGCACGTGACACCGTCGGCGATCTCCCAGCAGCTGACCAAACTGGAGCGGGAGGCGGGCACCCGGCTGCTCGTCCGGCACGGGCGCGGCGTCCGGCTCACCCCGGCGGGACTACTGCTCGCGCAGCGTTCGGACCGGATCCTCGCCGAACTCCGGGCCGCCCGCGCCGATCTGGACTCGCTCACCGGCGCGATGACCGGCGTCGTCGAGATCGGCGCCATCCCGTCCGGGGTGCACACGTTCATCACCCCCGCGCTCACCGGCCTCGCCGTCCGCCATCCCGGTATCGAGGCCCGGCTGCACGAGGTCGAACCGGAAGTGGCCCTGCCCGCGCTCGCCGACGGCGTGTTCGACGTCGTGGTCGTCGAGAGCTGGGAGAACCTGCCGCTCACCCGGCCGCCGGACACGCGCTGGACCGTCCTGCGCGACGACTCGGCGATGATCGTGCTCCCGGCAGGGCATCCGCTGGCAGGCGCGGACTCGGTTCCCGCCGAAGACCTCGCGGACGAGATCTGGGTCGCCTGGGCCCGCCCGACCCTGGCGAACACCTGGCTCCGCCACACCCTGCGCGAGCGCGGCATCGAACCGACGGTGCGGCACACGGTCAGCGGCTTCGGCACCCAGTTCGCCGTCGTCGCCGGACTCGGCGCTGTCACGCTGATGCCGAGCATGGCCCTCACGATCGCGCCGCCGACCGTGGTGTGCGCCGCGCTCGAACCCGCGCTGCACCGGCAGCTCTACGCCGTGCAGCCCCAGGGCGAGACGCGGCCGGCCGTCGCCGAATGCGTCACGGCTCTGGTCGACGCGGCCCGCGCCTGGGGCGGCTGAGCTCAGCCGCCCAAATAGAGGAACGCACCCCAGTCCCGGTAACCGGGATGATGCTCGCGGGTATGCCGCTGAGCCTCGTGAAAGGCGGACACGGGCGCGACGTCGTCGCGCAGATTCGTGTAGAGCCGGAGGAAAAAGGTGTGGGCCACGTCCGGTGCGACCGGCCACAGCGCACCGACCACCGCGTGCGCGCCTGACCGCAGGAACGCGGCGGCCAGTCCGTGCAAGTTGTCGTGGAAGTCGTAACGCAGGAGGGCGGACTCGCAAGCACTCAAGGTCACCAATTCGACGTCCCGCAGATCCTGCCGGAGGATGTCGATGGCATGGAGCGGCCCACCTTCCAGGTAGACCCGGGCGAACACCGGCGCGTCCGCGTCCTGACGGCCGTGGGCGGCGATATGGAGGTATCTCCGACCGGCCGGCTGGTCGAAAACGGCGGCGGGAGTGGCGTCCGCGCCGACAAGAGCGGTGGAGTCGAACAGTGCCGCTATGTCCCGTGCTTGTTCGTCAAGTGAAGGCTCTTCGGCCAGCCCCACCGGGACACCACCGGTAGCCGAAGCGATCGCGAGTACGCCGCCGGGCAGGTTCGAGGCCGGGCGGAAGAGACATTCCGTGGACGGGATGACGCTGATCGCGAATCGATCGGCGAAGATCCCGTCTCCGAACGGGACCAGATGCAACGGCAGGAAGTACGTCGACTCGTGTGGCCACAGGATCAGTCGGCGCCGGTCAGGTCCCGCGATCTCGTCGAGTGCGCGGAGAAAGGGCTCATGCAGGTAGCCGGCGATATCCCGCAACTCGGCACTCGCCGCTCGGGTGGCCACCCGATGCAGCGGCTCGTCGATCAGTGCCCGGCGCAACGACTCGACCGTGCGGCCGAAGTCCGAGAAGACCGTCTGGCCGATTCCGAGGTCTTCCCCAGGAAACACGAGACTGCTCAGTGTCCGTCCGGGTTTGACCGGGTCGTACAGCCCCGCGACCATGGCCCTTTCGGAGGTGATGATCATTCCGTGATACCCGCGGGTCAGCTTGACCCCGGCGGCCCCGACCAGCAAGGCGAGCAGTACCGCGTCCTTCGGCAGCGCTCGCTGAATCTCCTGGAGCGATCGGACAGGTGCTCCGGCGGAGGACAGCAGAAGCTGGTCGGTGTCGAGGTTTTGGATCCGGCGACGCAGATTCCGCTGTTGCTCGGCCGGTGTCCTGCCGGGCTCGCGTTCTCCCGGTTGCAGGTAGGAACCGAGCAACGTCTCGTCGTCGATGAACTCGGTGAGCGGGCGGTCCCGCTCGATCTCCGACGAAGGCAGGTCCGTCAGCAGCAGTTCGCTCTGCGGATCCAGCGTCACCGGACCAGGCGCCGCCAGGGCCACACTCAAGCCCCGGCCTTTGACCATTTGGAAAACGCTCAGCACGGCATCGAGGGTGATCGTGCGGTCGGCGACCCAGATGCCAAGCAGGGCGGTGAGGCAGTCGTCCATGATCAACCACGCCGCCTCGGGCAGATACGGCAGGACTTCGCGGCCGAATCCCGTCAGGTCGTCCACCACTCCACGATCCAGGTCCGCGAGGTCCTCGGCCGACGTGGTCGCCAGCAACTGCGCGACGGCGTCGAGGGAGAAGGTCGCCCAGTCCGTATGCGACCGCTCGGCGAGCGCACCGGCCGCGGCGATGAGAGCGGGCACCGACCGAGCCGGTGAGTGGTGCAGCTCCATACGTGACCGAAAAGCGGCTACGTGCATCAAGACCCGAGCGAGCCTGTCCGTCAGTTCCGGGGCGTACTCCCGGACGGCTTCAGCGGCCCGGCCATCGGAGGCGTCGTAGGAGTGGATGAGCGCGTGGATCCGCCCCAAGGCCACTTCCCAGCCGGACAGGCCTTCCTCGTCCTCGTCCGTGGGCGGGCCCGCCCGCTCCAGGTCGTGGCAGCTCGGGAGATCACCGGGGACGCAATGGGCGATCACGACTTCGGCGAACCGACGCTGATTCTCCATCTCCAGGTCCTCGAGGAGCGGAATCAGCATCCTGATCACCTGCTCGAGCTCCTGCGAGAGGCCCAGCATTCCGAGCACCCGCAAGGCGGTCGTACCGGCGGTGACCGTACTCGCGAGTCCGCCCGGCATGGTGTCCACGCGCGGCGCCACCACATTTCGCGATCGCATGTCGCTTTCGCGTCCTCGCAGGCACAACAACCAGAACAGGCGATTGCACGCCAGCTCGTCACCGGCGATCGGAAGGAGTGTCATCGCTTCGGTGCACCAAGCGTCCACAATAGACAAATCGACGTCGCCGCCCGCTTCATGCCTGCTGTACTCAGCGAAAGCCATCTGAGCGAGGATCGCGCCCCGGTGGGCTCCTTTCGCTTCAGCGCAGGCTTTCCGAAGATCGGTAACGGCGGCGGCCAGCTCGATCGCCGCGTCCGGCATATCCGGATCGGCGGCGCCGGCCGACGACAGGCGCCGAACCCGCCACCGTGCCTGCTGGTGACGGAAACCGCGGTGGACCTTGTACTCGACGTCGACCGGATCCAGGGCGTAGGGAGCCAGCCGCAGCATCCCGCCCCAGTAGTGGTCGTGGCTTTGGGCGCGCCCGATCTTGTCCGCCACCACCACGGCACGCCGGTACAGCCGGACGTCGTCCCGGAACGTCAAAACCTCGGTCGCCGCCCGGACGAAAGCCTGGCCGGTCAATCGGGTCGCCACCGGATCCAGGGCGTGCGCGGCCGCCCACTCGTGGACGAGTTCGCTCAGCAGGCAACCCAGATGCCGGTCGTCCCACGCGACGCGCAGGACCGCCGACGCCAGGCTCGGCAGGTCGTCCTCGGCAAGCCAGCCGGGATCCTCCCGCACCCGCCGTCGAGCCTCGCCTTCGCTGATCGACCCGATCCGGACGAGTCGCGGCAGCGCGATCAGGCGCCCGACCCCGGCGTCTCGCATCTCAATTCGCCGACAACCGGACGGTCCGCACCGACGCCGGGATGTCCGCTCGATACGGGACAAGGCCGAACCGGCGCTCCCGTCGTGTCGCGGCCAGCGCGAGGTCCGCACGGCATGCCACCCGGGCGGATGTGCGCGCCACCAGCCTCAAGTGGTGCACGCCGACGAGATTCACGGCCGCGGTGGCGGTGAACAACCATTCACTCTGGCTCTCCCCCTCACCTTGCGCGACCAGGTGCTGTACGTCCGTCTCGTACTCGGTGACACGTTCCAGACCGCCGTCCACTGGGGCGAACTTCCCCGCGGGGCCGAGCGTCACGACCCGCTTTCGGCGCACCGGTGTTGCCACACGCAGGGGCTCCATCGACCACACCACCGGATCGGGGACGCCGGCGACCCGTGCCTGCTGCAGTTCCACGGACAGCGACGCGCTGACGATCGGTGCGTCACCCGGACGGAAAGTGCAGCTCAACTGCACGAGGTAGTAGTGGTGGTCTTCCGCTTCTGCGTCCAGCAGGGCTGCCAGTTCCGCCGGCACACCCGGGGTCTCCCGGCGGAGCCGGACCGCGTCCGTCCTTCCGAGACTGAACTGACCCGGAACCACAAGGTCGCCGGGACCACCGAGTGTCCTTCTGCGTACCAGGTCGACCTCGACCTCGGACAGTTCAGCCACTGGCAGGTCAGCCTGCATACGCCCTCCCCGGGATCCTCGCGCTGTCCAGGCTAACGGTCCGAACCGCACATGGCACCCGCGGCGACGACGGCTCAGGTACCTTCCCGGAGCCCTTCCTTGATGAGGTTTTCGGCGGCTTTGCGGCCCAACCGCAGGAAGGGGGCGGCGCGGCCCATGTCGCGATCGGTGAACTCGTAGACCTGGCGAGCCGCACGGGCACGGGCGGCGCGGAGGTCGGTGACCATGGTGGTGCGTACCAGGCCGGACAGGGCCGCGGCGGTCTCTGCGGTCGCGACCGCCCCCGGCAGGTCGGCGATCGCACCGGTCAGTGCCGACACGGCGTCCCGCGCGTGCCGGACCGCGCGGATCAGATCGGTCGAGCCGTCCTCGTCATGCTCGGCGCCCGCCGCGTACACACGGCGGACAGCCTGGTCGGCGTTCAGTTCCGTCCACACCACCTCGGCCCCCGCGCGTTCGGCGACATAGACACCGCCCGCGGTCGTCCAGAGAGACTCCACCCCCTCGTCGCACCGCACCTCACGCACGACCCGTCGCGCCGTGGCCGGGTCGAACCACCATGCCCCGGTCCACGGCAGACGGCCGGTCACGAACACGGCCTCACCGTCCGGGCCGGGGAAGGGATCGCCGTGCTCGTCCGGGATGCCGTAGTGGGATCGCCCCGTGTCCTTCGGGACGCACAGCGCGTTCGCCACCGCGAAATCCACCTCGCCCGGCAGATCGGCACCGGTCAGCGCGACGGGGTACACGGACTCGCCGGTCCAGCTTCCGACCGCCCAGCCGCGCGCTGTCAGCCGGATGCCGGTCCGCTCGGCCGCCGAGCCGTGCCGTACGGCTTCGTGCAGAGCCAGCACCAGATCAGGGGCGACGATGGACTCGATCACGGCGCACAGCGTACGTCACGGGCCACCCCGTCAGCCGCGACCGCAGAGGGCGTGGTCGATCACGGGATCCAGCGGGTTTCCTTCCAGCAGTTCGGCATCGGGGTTGTAGGGCGTGAGGGTGTTGAGCGACACCATCACGCTGCGCTTGCCGTCCTCGGTCACGCCGTTGCCCGTCAGGTAGCCGGGCAGCGCGCCACCGTGGCCCCAGTAGTCACCGCAAGAGCCGGTGAGCTTCATGAGCCCCAGCCCGTACGCGCCGAGTCCCGGCGCGGGCACGGTCTTCTTCATTTCGGTCAGCAACGCGGGTTCGAGCACCTCGCCGCCCAGCAGCGCCCGGAGGAACTTGTTGCCGTCCTCGGTGGTGCTGTTGATCGAACCGTCCGCTCCCCCGCCCGCCGACGGATTCATCAGCGTCACGTCCACCCGCCGTCCGAGCCGCGGCGGGTTCGAGCCCTCCTCGACGAACCGGTCGTAGCCCCGCGCGTGCGGCGCGGGAAGGAACGGCGATGTGTAGGGGTGGGAGGTTTCCCGCAGGTCCAGCGGCCGGATAATCCGCTCGGTGATCTCCTTCCGCCAGTCCCGGCCGGTCACCTTCTCGGTCACCATCCCGGCGAGCACGTAGTTGGTGTTGGAGTACCCCCAGCTCGACCCGGGCGCGAACTCAGGCGGCTTGCCGACGGCCAGCTTCACCGCCTCGGAAGCGCTGAGTTTGTCGAACCGGTGGCGCAGGAAGCCTTCTTCGGTGAAGAGATCGAGCTCCGCCAGATAGTCGTGCAGACCGCTGGTGTGCTGAAGCAGTTGCCGGACGGTGATGACGCGGCCGTCGTTGCCGTTCCCGCTCACCACACCGGGAAGCCACCGGTCGACCTTGTCCTCCAAGGAAAGGCGGCCCTCGCCGACGAGCTGGAGCATCGTCGCGGACAGGAACGTCTTGCTGAAACTGGCGATCCGGAAGTGCGCGTTCCACGGAACCGGGGTCTCGGCCCGGAGATCACCGTGGCCGCTGCGCACCTTGACGCTGCCCTTGGCCGTGCTCACTTCCACCAGGGCACCCGGAGAACCGCCCGCCACGAGCGCGTCGGCGTCACGCTGCAGAATCCGCTGCAACGGGTCTTTCGCCTGCGGCGTCGCGGACGCGACCGCCGGGGAAACGAGCGTAGCCGCGCAAAGTGCGGCGATCATCACTGAAGTTCGTTTCATACCGGTAAAACTACGAAGCATCACCGCACCCTGCATCGGCTGCGAGGACGATGCCGCCTACCACCACGGTACTAACCCGGGGCAGGGTCGTCTCAGGGTTCAGCCGGAGACCAGGTCCATCCGGAGGAATTCGGTGACGCGGAGCAACTTCGGCGGACGGCTCACCCCGGCGGGGAGCTCGTCCTCCCCGACGAGCCTCGGAGCGGTGAGTTCCACCTCCCGCCCGTCGATCCGCAGCCGTGCTCCCCGTGCCTCCATGGCGTTGCGCACCCAGTCCGAATCCGCGCCGTACACCAGGATGAACAGATAGCCGCCGTCGACCGGATGCGCGTCGAGCGGCGTGCGATGGATCTTTCCCGAGGTACGGCCGACGTGGATCAGCACCGGATACTTCCCTCCGGCGATCGCGCGCGGGTTGAAGACCCGTTTGTTGACGCGTCCCCACCATCTCGGTAACGGCATCGGACTCTCCTTTCAATGGCCTTACACCTGTAAGGTTGTCAACGTGCCGCCTCGCCGATCGCTCACCAGGGAACGCGTACTGCGAGCCGCGATCGAGGTCGCGGACAGTGGTGGCGTGGAAGCGATGACGATGCGGCGGGTGGCGCAGCACCTGGGCGTGGAGGCCATGTCCCTGTACCACCACGTGCCGAACAAGGACGCGATCCTCGACGGCGTCATCGACGCGGTCTTCGCGGCGATCGCACTGCCCGACGCCGGAATCGATGACTGGCGCGAGGCGATCCGCGCACGCGCTTCGTCCGCTCGCGAGGTCCTGTCACGGCACAGCTGGGCTCTCGGTCTCATGGACTCCCGCCGCAATCCGGGAACAGCGACGCTACGCCACCACGACGCCGTCCTGGGTGTTTTGCGGCGAGCGGGATTCACGCTCCTGATGGCCGTGCACGCCGTCTCGCTCATCGACAGCTACATCGGCGGCTTCGTCCTCCAGGAGTCGAACCTGCCCGTGAGCGGCGACGTCGATCAGGTGGCGGGCGACCTTCTCGAACAGCTTCCGCCGGACGAGTTCCCTTATCTCACCGAGGTGGTCGCCGAGCACGCCCGGCAGCCGGAGTACGACCACACGAACGAGTTCGCCTACGGTCTGGATCTCATCCTGGAAGGCCTCGAAGCCCGCCGGAAGTGACTCCCGGCGGCGCCACGAGGGCCAGCCGCGCCACCGGCGGCAGCGGCGCCTGTTCCGGCGCGGCCCGGAAAGCCTGGATCACCAGCGCCGCGAACCGCCGGGACGCCACGACCTGCGCGGCGGGCGAAACGGCCTGGATCCCGTTGTTGGCCATGAGCATGAGGATCAGGTCGTCGAGGACGAAATCGCGCCGCAGATTCCCGGCGTCCTTGGCCCGGCCCGCCAGTTCGGCGATCGCCTTGAGCGCGTAGTCGCGGTCCGTGGTGAAGTCGATCGCCTTGGGGAAGGCCGAAACGAAGGCCGCGGTGAAGCCCCTGTCGCGCGCGTGCAGCTCGCAGATCTTCTCGATCACGAAACAGAAGCCACGCCACGGATCCGGGTCGGCGAGCCCTTCGTCGACGACGAGGTGACACAGGCGCATCTGATCGGCGAAGGCCTCCGTCGCCAGGATCTCCTTGGTCGGGAAATGGCGATACAGCGTGGCCGGGCCGACATCGGCGCGGCGTGCGACCTCCCGCAACGGCACGTTCAGCCCTTCGGTGGCGAACAGCGCGCGAGCCGCTTCGAGGATGCGATCACGGTTGTCCAGGGCGTCGGAGCGCGGGATCCGAGGCAAACGACTGGTCACCACTCTCACTTTAGCGAAAACGGACGGGGGCGTCCGTTAGCTTTCCGCCTGACCGAAGACGAAAGGACGAGGAGACGAAATGCGAGCAGTCGAGATCCGGGCGTTCGGCGGCCCCGAAGGCCTGGCGGTCATCGACCTCCCCACCCCCGTTCCCGCCGCGGGAGAAGTGCTGATCGGTGTCGAAGCGATCGGCGTCGGCGGCGTCGACACCGTGATCCGGAGCGGGGCTCTTTCCGGATTCGGCTTCCGAGAAGGGCATGTACTCGGCAACGAGGTGGCCGGGACCGTCACCTCGGCGGGCGACGGCGTCGACCCGTCCTGGATCGGGCGGCGCGTCTGGGCGTTCACCGGCGAGGGCGGCGGCTACGTCGAGCACACGGCCGTCCCCGTCGAGCGGATCGTGCCTCTCCCCGGGAACCTCGCCACCACCGACGCGGTCGCCCTCGGGACTTCCGGCGTGGTGGCCCATTTCGCGCTCGCCCGCGCGCGGTTCGCCCCCGGTGAGTCGGTGCTGGTGCGCGGGGCGGCGGGCAGCATCGGGATCATGACGGTGCAGCTCGCGGCGGCCGGTGGCGCGAGCGCCGTGGCGGTCACGACGTCGTCGGCCGAACGCGGCGAGCGTCTGCGCGAACTGGGCGCGACCCACGTCCTCGGCCGTTCCGGTGACGGGGACGGCCCCGCGGGGTACGACGTCATCATCGACGTCGTGTCCGGTGTGGACATGCCTTCCTTCTTCGACAGGCTCGAACCGAACGGCCGCATGGTGGCGGTCGGCGTCGTCGCGGGCATGCCGCCCGCGGACTTCGGCACCAAGCTCATCGCGGCGTTCCGGAAGTCCCTGTCGTTCGCCACCCTCAGCGCGGACACGGTGCCCCGTCCCGATCAGCGGGCGGTGGGAGCGGCCCAGTTCGAAGCCGCGGCCCGCGGTGAACTGCGCCCGGTGGTCCACGAGCTGCTGCCGCTGGAGAAAGCCGTTCTGGCGCACCGGAAGATGGACGACGGCGAAGTGTTCGGCAGGATCGTGCTGACGCCGTAGCCTGTCCTTTGTGGAGTGCGGCGTCCGGATCCGATGAGGACACCCGCGTCACCCGGTCAGTGCAATTTTCGCCACCGCAAGCGTTCTTCGCACTAGGCTGCGCAGTCGTGCCCGATCCGACACCCGAGGGACCCGGCTTCACGGCGGTCGACCTGCGTCCGCTCTCCGCCGGAGAGGGTACCGGCGCCTACTGCGTGAACGACACCGGGATGATCGTGGGCGAATCGGGCTCGCGGCCGGTGTGCTGGGATGGAGACGGACGTCCGTCTCCGTTGCCGATCCTCGACGGCTATTCCGGCGGCCGCGCCGTCAGCGCGAACACCGCGGGCCTCGTCGCCGGCGCGCTCTACACCGGCGAGAATCTCCGGCCCGTGTGCTGGGAACCCGGCGGACGGGTGCGGGTGCTCGAACTCCCCTCCGGCATGGTCTCCGGCACGGCGTGCCGGGTGAACGAACGCGGGTCGATCCTGGGGAACGCGATGCGGCCGGGTTACCGGTGGCGGGCGCTGCGCTGGGAACCCGGCGGCGAGGCGGTGGAACTCGGCACCCTGCCCGGCGGTGGCGACACCCAGGGCCACGACCTGAACGGGCTGGACGAGGTCGTCGGATCCGCCAAGGACGGCACGGGCGTCCGGACCGCGGTGCGCTGGACCCCGTCGGGCAAGATCGGCAAGCTGCCGCCTCCCCGCCGCGCGACCGCCTGCGGTATCACCGATTCCGGCGCCATCCTCGGCGACGGGGTGGTGTGGAACCGCGACGGCGGCACCGTCCTGCTGACCGGAGAACCGGAGTTCACCGCGGGACAGGTCGTCCGGATCGCCGGCCCCGGCGTCGCGATCGGCTGGGGCGTGACACCGGACCGGCACGGCACCTGCGCGCGCTGGGATCGCGACGGACGGCCCACCGTGCTCCGGCCCCTGCCCTCGGACGTCGCCAGCACGTGCTTCGACCTCGACGACGCGGGGACGGTCGTCGGCGAGTCCGTGAGCCAGGGAACGGTGCGGCCCGTCCGCTGGGACGCCGACGCGACACCCATCCCGCTCCCGTCGCCCCGCGAGCTCACGGCGATCGTGGCCCAGCACATCAATTCGGTCGGCGCCGTCATCATCGGCTACGGCTTCGCCACGGACAGCTCCACTTATCGCGGGATCGCCTGGCTCCGCTCGTGAACCGGCGGCTCGTCAGGCCGTCGCGAAATCGATCGCCCGCCGCATCGCGTCGTCGAGTGGAATCCCCTCGCGCACGGCGGTTTGCCCGGCGGCGAAGACGGCACCGGTGACGGCGCCGACGATCGCCGCGGCGTCGATCTCGTCCAGCTCGCCGTCGCAGGCCTGACGGAGCGCGGCCGAAAGCCGCTGCTGAGCGTCGAACGCCCGCTGCAGCATCGTCGCGCGCAACGACGGCACCGACGTGATCAGGTCCAGCCGGATCCGCTCCGGCTCTGCCGCCGGATCGCGGATCCCGGTCCCCGCCTCGGCAAGCAGCGACGGTCAATGGGGCAACCACGTCGCCCTGCTGATCGACCTCGACGGCGTGTCCTGGCTCGCCGACACCGGCACCTGGCGAATGCACCATCATCCGAACGGCACGATCGCCTCCTGCGACTTCCGCACTGCACCCCGCGAACTCACCGAATTCGCCGACCGGGCCCTGACCAGGGACCCGGCCTCCCCGTTCGTCAGAGTGCTTGTGGCGCAACACCATCGCGACGGTCACGAACTGGCTCTCCGAGCGCGCACGGTGACGCGTGACGGCGCCGATCGCCGCACACTGTCCACCCTGGACGAATTCGCGAGGGCGCTGACGGAATTCCGCGTCCCATTGGAGGACATCGACGCCGGCGAACTGGCCGCGCTCTGGGACAGGACGGAGGAGCAACACGAAGCCTGGCTGGCCATCCAGGCCGACGCCGCGCGTTAGCCAGCGGCACCCCGCCTTAACCTGGCGCGATGGACCACAACGAGATGATCGAGTACGTGCGCGCGCAGCGGACGGGCGTCGTGTCGACGCTCGGTCCCGGCGGCGCACCCCAAGCCGGCTATCTCCCGCTCGCGGTGACCGATCGCGGCGAGCTCGTGTTCGACGCGAAGCCGGACTCCCGCAAGGTCGCGAACCTGCGCCGCGACGGGCGGATCGCGATCGTCATCGGCGGCGCGGACGGCACGACACTCCAATGCGAAGGTGTCGCCGACGCCCCGACCGGAGGCGAGCTAGAGCGATGCGAGGTCGCCTATCTCGCGACGTTCCCGGAGTTCGCGGACTCGATCGGCGGCGGCGTGGTCGTCCTGCGCGTCGCGCTCCACTGGGCGAGGTACGGCGATTTCCGTGCTGAGACACCGGAAATGCGGGAGGTCGAGCTTCCGCGGTCCGGCTGAAGTGAGGCGTTGGTACAGGTGGTCGTGAGTGACGTTTCGGGTTCTAACCCGAAACGCCACTCACGACCCCAGCGCATTCCGTCACGCGGACGCGGACTCACTCTCGTCGCAATCACCCTTCAGTGGCGTTTGCTCGGTTTCATTGTTGCTTAAAATTACGAACATTTGTTCGACTTATTTCGGTATTATTGAGGTGTGTCCGAGACGATCCTTCCCGAGTTGCCGCAGGAGTTGTGGCGCGCCGGCAAGCTGGAGCTTGCCCACGGCGTGCAGCAGTTCTTACAGGTGATGCGAGTGGCGTCCGCCGGGTTGGGGCGGTATTTGGCGGAGATTGATTCTCGTGGCGCGAAAGACTTGTACGGTTATGGGACGACGTTGGCGTGGTTCGCCGAGGTCGCGGGGCTGAGTCAGGGTGAAGCCCGCCCGTATGTGAAGCGTGCTGTCGATCTGAACTCCACGCGTGCCCTGGACGGCACCGAGATCCCGGCTTTCGCACCGGCGACCGCTGTTGCGGCGGAGGAGGGTGTGGTCGGTGAGGAGCGGATCAAGCAGATCGTGGAGATTCTGCGGAAGATCCCGGCTGGGGTGTCGGTGGAGGATCGGGAGCACGCGGAGACAACCCTTGTCGATCTCGCCCGGAAGGCGGGGCCGCGGCAGGTGTCGGATCTCGGGGACCAACTGCTGGGCTGGTTGGATCCGGACGGCAAAGAACCGAAGGATCCCGAACCCGCTCAGCCTCGCCGCGAGTTGACCTTGGAGCGCCGCAAAGACGGGTTCTGGAAGCTGAATGGTCTGCTGGATGACGAGTTGGGTGCCCGCACCGCGGCTGTGCTTGAGGCGTATGCGAAGCCGCGTCCGGTGGACGAGTTCGGCCAAGCCGATCTGCGCTCGAAGGCTGAGCGTCAGGGTGACGCCTGGGCCGAGCTAGTGGATTTGGCGATCGCGTGCCCGGACCAGCCTGGGACCAGCGGCTATCGGACGTTGATTCATGTCACCATCGGTCTCGACGAGTTGAAGTCGGGTCTGGGCACGGCGTGTGTGGACTTCGTCGGAACCATGACCGCGCGCGAAGCACGGATGGCAGCCTGCGACTGCCTCATGCTCCCCGTCGTGATGAACGCCGCTGGTGAACCCCTCGATGTGGGACGGCTGAGACGGTTCGTCACCCCAGGGCAAAGACGGGCGCTCAACATTCGTGACGGGGGCTGCGCGTTCCCGGGGTGTCATCGCAGGCCGAAGAACTGTCACGCCCATCACATTCTTCACTGGGCAGACGGGGGACCCACCGATCTCCGCAACCTCGTGCTGCTGTGCGGTTTTCATCACCGGCTGATCCACCACGGGGATTGGGAAGTGCGGATGGCCGGGGATGGGCTACCGGAGTTCATCCCACCCCAGTATTTGGATCCGTTACGAAGATCGCGGCGTAACACCCACGCTTGATTCGAGGAGCCCGCCAGCCACACCGGCGACGGGCCCCTCGGCATGCCCGCAGGTCGAAAGAGCAGTCCTAGCCACGACCATGTCCGCCGACCCGGTCCAGCACCGCGCGCGTGTACCCGGCGGTGTCCGCGGTCCCGCCGAGATCGGCGGTACTGACGCCGTCGGCCAGCGCGCCGAAAGCGGCGGCCAGCAGTTCCTCGCTCGCCTCGGGGTGTCCCAGGTGGTCGAGCATCATGGCCGCGGACCATAAGGCGCCCAGCGCGTTGGCCTTGCCCTGCCCGGCGATGTCGGGAGCGGAACCGTGCAACGGCTCGAACATCGACGGGAATTCCCGCTCGGGGTTGAGGTTCGCCGCCGGGGCGACGCCGATGCTCCCGGCCACGGCGGCGGCCAGGTCGCTGAGGATGTCACCGAAGAGGTTGGAGCCGACGATCACGTCGAACCGCTCCGGCGCCAACACGAGTTTCGCGGCGAGCGCGTCGATGTGTTCCTTGGCGCTGCGCACGTCGTGGTGCCGCGCCGCCACTTCTTCGACCAATTCTTCCCAGAACGGCATCGTGTGGACGATCCCGTTGCTCTTCGTCGCCGAGGTCACGTGCTTCCGGCGGCTCCCGGCCAGCGTGTAGGCGTACTCGACGACGCGGGTGACTCCCTTGCGGGTGAACACCGCCTCCTGCACGGCCAGTTCGTCTTCGGTGCCCCGGCCGAGCCGCCCGCCGATCTCGGAATACTCGCCCTCGACGTTCTCCCGCACCACGACGAGGTCGACGTCCCCGGCGCCCGCGGCGCGCAGCGGGCTGGGCACGCCGGCGAGCACTTTGACCGGCCGCAGGTTGACGTACTGCCGGAAGCCGCGGCGGATGGGGATCAGCAGACCCCACAGCGACACGTGGTCCGGCACGCCCGGCCAGCCGACCGCGCCCAGCAGGACGGCGTCGTGCCGCCGGATCCGGTCGAGGCCGTCCGACGGCATCATCGCGCCCTCGGCGAGGTAGCGCTCGCATGACCAGTCGAAGGAGTCGTAGGTGAATTCGATCCCGTGGCGTTTGCCGACGGCGGCGAGCACCGCCTGGGCCGGGGGCAGCACTTCGGTGCCGATGCCGTCGCCGGGGATCAGCGCGATGCGGTAGCTGGCCATGGGGTCCAGTGGACGCCGGGCCTTGCCGCCGCGTCCAAGACCCAGTTCTTGCCGCAGTGAAAGGCTGCGCCTATCAACCGGCTTCCGCCAGAGGCGGTCATACCCGGGTCGGAGGCTTTCGATCCCGCGGTCTGACTCGCCGATCGCGGTGGCGGGAAAGCATTGTCGCCATGATTGAGATCAGGGGACTGACCAAACGCTATGGCCCGACGCTCGCCGTGGACCGCCTCTCCTTCCGGGTCGAACCCGGTTGTGTGACCGGCTTTCTCGGTCCCAACGGCGCGGGCAAGTCCACCACGATGCGCGCCGTTCTCGGCCTGGACATCCCGACCTCCGGCGACGCGGTGATCAACAGTCTCGACCCGGAGGGCATCCGCTGGATCCGCGACCTCATGCGGTCGCTGGCGGCCGAAGGCAGGACCGTGCTCGTCTCCAGCCATCTCATGAGCGAAATGGAGCTGACCGCGGACCACATCGTGGTCGTCGGGCGGGGCAGGCTGATCGCGGAGGCATCGATCGCCGAACTCGCCGAGCGGTTCAAACGCGACGTGCTGGTGCGCACGCCGGACAGCGCCGAGCGGAGCGACTCGCTCGAGGGCGCCTACCTCAAGCTCACCAACGACAGCCTCGAATACCGTGCCGAAAGGACAGCCCCGTGATCGACGTCATCGCTTCGGAAACCGTCAAGGCGAGATCCGTCCGCTCGACGCACATCCTGCTGGGCTTCTCGTTCGCGGCCATCCTCGTCGGCGGCCTGATGGCCCTGATCCCAGCCAGGACCTGGGACGCCTCCGCTCCCGGCGAGCGCGCCCATTTCGGCGGTCTCGGCGACGGAACGTCCGTCCTGACCGTGGTGCAGCTGTGTCTGATGACGTTCGGCATCCTCACCGCGACGTCCGAATACTCCACCGGGATGATCCGCACCAGCCTGGTCGCCGTCCCGGCTCGGCGGAAACTCTTGCTGGCCAAGGTTCCCGTCGTCGCGGCGATCACGCTGATCGCGGGCGAGGTGATCGCGGTGGCGACGTTCTTCCTGAGCAGGCTGCTGATCGGCGACCGGCCGATCGGGTCACTGACCACAGTGGACACCGGGCTCCCGGTGATACTGGCCGAGGGCCTGCTCATGATGGTCATCGCCGTCATCGCACTCGGCCTCGCCACGCTGATCAGGTCCACCGCGGGCACGCTGGTCACGATGGCGGTGCTGCTCTTCGCGTTGCCGATGCTGCCGCGGATGCTGCTGTCCGCGCCGTGGGACGGCCGGATCGCTTCGGTGCTGCCTTCGGAACTGGCGGCCCAGCTCAGCGGCGGCGGAAACCGCTCTGTCCACGGTGGGCGCGCTCCTCGCGATGGCCGGGTGGGTGGCAGCGGCGATCTGGCTCGGGCTGGCAGCCATCAGCAGACGAGACGCCTGACGCCTACCCGCGTCCGGACTCCACCTGACCGTGGAAGGCCCCGCCGCCGCAGGGCTCAACCGCCCCGGCCGGGACACCAGGGACACCTCCAGGGAATCGGCGCAGTCCAGTGCCCGCACGGCGGCGCCCGCCGATTTCGCCAGTGCGCGCCAGGAGTCGCTGACCACCGCGATGCCCACCCCGGCGAGAACGAGGGGCAGGACGGCCTCCCGATGTTTCACCTCGACCACGAACCGGCTGCCGGTGGGCACGTTCAAAACCCACACCGTCGCCATGTCACTGGCCTCGGTGATCTCGCTCCTGATCGTGCTGGCGCTAGGCCTCGTGGTCTGACAGCGAAGTCACTCGCGCCAGCGGTTGTTGAGGAAGGCGTCGTCCTCGTCGTCCACCGGAGCCGGACGACGAGGAGCGCGCCGAGGAGTGTCCCGTCCCACGCGGGCGGGCGGCTCCGAGGTGAACGGAGCCGCGGGGTCCTCGAAGGCAGGGGCGCCGTCGAACGCCGACGCGTTCCCGGGCTGCGCGTGCGACCGGTCGGTGCTCCAACCGGACTTCGTCTTGCGCTCCCCCAGCTCACGCCGATGCTCGACGTAGCGCTGGGCGGTCTGGACCTGCTTGGTCATGAACTCCTGCGAGCTCGCCTTGATCTCGTCGGCCTTCTGGTCCCGCAGGACCCGGCGCTCCGACTGCTCGCGGACCAGACCGTCCAGGGTCGCCTTCATCCCGGCGGTGTCATCGGCGCTCATCTGTTTCTCTCCTGCCTCGGATTACCGCCTGCGGGTGACCGGCTGATCCTCATCGTCCAGCAGCGAACCGGTGATCCGGCCGGTGGGTTCGTTGATCTGGTCGAACACCTCGCCCTCGATCCGGTACGCCCGGTTGGACCGTTCCTGGTCACCGCCGCCGCCCTGGCCACCGCCGCCCATGCCACCCATCGGCGGCATCGCGCCGCCGCCGAACGACTGGCCGGTCGGTGATCCGCTCACCGGGGCGGACGGGGCGCCCGCGGGCACGGGTTGCGGCTGATGCGCCCCGCCGCCGGTGTGCACGCCTTCGGTCAACGACGACGGCTGCCCGCTCACGGGGGTCGCGGTTTCGAACGGGGCCGTGATCCCCGCGCCACCACCACCGGCGTGGCCACCGCCTCCGCCACCGCCGTGGCTGCCACCGCCACCGCCGTCGAGGTCACCGGCGCGAATACCGTCGGGGACGGTTCCCCCGCCACCCTGGTGCGGGGTGAGCGGCGCACGGTGCTCGGGCTGCGTCGTCCCGGTGACGGGCTTGGCCTCGGATGAGGGCTTGTGCGTGTCCGAGGGATCCTTGTCCTCGCCGAGGGTGTACGTGGTCGGTTTCCCGGTGCCGTCGTCGACGGTGACGACCGTCGGCCCGGACGGGCCGTCGGGACGTTCGGCGGTGATCTTCACATCGCCGTCCTGGATGTGGATCTTGCCGTCCGCCCCGGGGCGATGGACGTCGTCCTTCTTGCCGTCGCCGTCGGGAGCGTCGCCCAGCTTGGACTCGTCGCCGGTCCAGTCGAGCTTGAAGTCCTTGGCAGACCCCGAACCGTCGCCGACCTTGATCTCCATCTCGCCGTCTTTGTCCGGCTCGGTCATCTCGAAGGTCTTGTCGCCCTGCTTGACCTTGAGGGTTTCGCGTTCGCCGTCTTCGGCCTTCTCGCCGTCCTTGGTCTTGTCATCGGTCAGCTTGTCGCCGTCCGCACCCGGCATGTCGTCGCCGAGCTTGTCCAGCGTTTCGGAAGCCTTCTTCTTCGCGTCCTCGGCGGCCTTCTCGGCGGCTTCCTTGGAGTCGGTTTCGCCCGTACCACCAGGAGCGTCACCGAGTTTGTCGAGCGCTTCGGAGGCTTGCTTCTTCGCTTCTTCGGTCGCCTTCTCGGCCGCTGCCTTGGCTTCGGACGCGGCGTCCGAGCCGCCACCGCCGCCGGTGCCACCGCCCGGACCGGAACCACCGGGACCGGATCCGCCGGAACCGCCGAGATCCGCGCCGGTGGGACCGTCGCCCAGCTTGCCCAGTGCCTCGGAAGCCTGCTTCTTCGCGTTCTCGGCCGCCGCGGCGGCCTGCTTCTTGGCCTCTTCGGCCGCGGCCCGCTGCTCGTCGCCCGAATTCGGCGGCGGAGCGGAACCCGAGGGGGACGTCTCGTCCTTGCCTTCCGGACCGCCACCGGAGCCACCACTGGAACCGCCACCCGGCGATCCTCCGCCGGCTCCGCTGTCGGGGATCTTCACGTCCGGGATCGGCGGAGGCTTGGGTGGGTCCGCAGGGCCGTTGCCGCCACCCGAACCGGAGCCGGAACCGCCGGTGCCCGAGCCGCCACCCGTGCCGCCGCCCGAACCCTCCGGACCGCCTCCCGGGCCACCGCCGGAACCACCTTCGGGGATCTTCACATCCGGAACCGGCGGCGGCTTCTGACCCGATGAGCCGGTGCCATCGCCGGAGCCGCCACCAGGACCGCCGCCGGGGCCTCCGCTGCCTGAACCACCCTTGCCGTCGCCCGAACCGCCCTTGCCATCGCCAGAGCCACCCTTGCCGTCACCGGAACCACCGGTGAAGTCCGGTCCGCCGGTGCCCTGGCCGCCGGGTCCGCCACCCTTGCCGCCGCCGGGGCCGCCCGCACCACCCTTGCCGTCCGCGCCCGCGCCTTCGAACTCGTTCTTGACCTTGCCCATGACCTTGTCGAGCTCGTCATAGGCCTGGTTGACGAAGTCTTTGGTCTCCTTGCAGTTCTTCTCGAAGCCCAGATAGATGGCGGTCCACATCTCCGGGATGAACTGCCGCTGGATCCACTGCTTGGCGAGGTTCTGGCCCGCTTTCTTGAACTCGTCGTCGTCGCAGCAGCCGTCGTTGTTCAGCTGCTGAACGAGGTTGGAGCCGAAGTTGGCGTCCATCCAGCCCGCGATCGCACCGAGGTCCTCTTTGCCGCTCTTCTCACCGGCGGCGATGGCGACGACCTTCTGCGCCATCGCGAAGTCGGCCTTGCCCACCACCTCTTTGTAACCCTTGACGACCTGGTCGGCCTTCTCCTTGCAGAGCTTGAACACCGTGGTGGTGGTGTGCAACGTCGCTTCGCCGGCGGTGTTCAGCGTCTGGGCGAGTTTCTTGGCCTTGGGAAGGATCTTCTCGTTGTAGTTCTCCGACGAAGCGTCCGCGGCCTTTCCGGTCCAGGTCCCGTACAGGGTGTTCAGCTGGGATCCGGTGTCGTCGATGGCCTTCTCGACGGTCTTCGAGCCCGTCTTGAAGTGCGCGGCGTCGTCGACGAAATTCTTGAAGTTGATGCCACGCTGCTCGTCGAACGGCTTCTTGATGTCCTTCTCGAAGTCGAGCGCGCGGCTGGTCCCCCGGCAGTCCTCCGGGAGCTTCGCCAGCAGTGAACCGAAGGTCTGGAAGACCTTGAGCGCGGGTACGGCGGCGTCGAAGATCTCGTCCGACGTCTTGGTCCCGCCACCTTCCGGCGTGGGTTCCTTCGTGCCGTCCAGCTTCTTGTCGCCGTCGTTGACGGCCTTCGTCTCTTCCTTCTGAGTGAAGCTGGCCTGATCGCCGGCCGCCTTCGCGCCACCGTAGATCTTTTTGGTGTCGTCGTCGTACGGCATGAACGGCAGGGCGTTGAAGGTCTGCGCGTACTTTTCGGCTTCTTTGCGCTTCTGCTTGATCTCTTCCGGCTCCTCGACCCCGCCCCACGGGGGCGGCGCCGGATGCGTCTTGATCCACGAGCCGATGAGCGCGGTCTTGTTGGCGTTCGGCACGCTCGGGTCGTCGAGGACGGCCTTGACGTCGGTCCAGGTGAGTTCGTCGGCCACTAGCGCGTCCCCGTCTTGGTGATCTTGTTCTTCGTCTCGTCCTCGTTGGCACCGTAAGTGGTGCCTGCGGTGCCGAGGTTCGTGCCGAACGAGCCGAGAGTGGTGCTGTACCCCTGGACCGAGGCCCACAACGCGGCCACGCCGTCGGTGTACTTCTTCGAATGGTCGCCGTGAGCCTGGCCGAAGCCCGCCGCGTTCACCGGTGTGCTCGACAGATCAGGATTGTCTTCGAGCAACTGTTCCGTCAGCTTGCCGATGTCCTTCGATGCCGTTGAAAGCGCATCGGTCGCCGCGGTGAAGCCCCCGCTCATTCTTTTCAGCGCCTTTCGTCGGATCCGTCGGCTTTATCGCCGAGTGCCTCTGTGAGCACTTCGGCCACCGACCCGATGTCGGTGAACCGGTCGAGCTGGTCCAGATCAATCCTCACGTCGTGGTAGATCTCCAGCGCCGACAGGAGTTTTATCCGTCCCTTGGAGTCGATGCCCAGCTCTTCGAGCGGTGCGTCCGGCTCGATTTCGGCGGGATCAAGCCGAAAAGTCTCGCTGACGACCTTCACGACCTCCGCGCGGTGATCACCCACGGCGCCGACTATAACGCGCCTTGGCCGCCGCCCGCGCAACCTTGCCACTGGAAGTGCGCGGAAGGTCACCGGAGGGAACCAGACGTACCGATCGCAACGTCAGATCATGTTCACGTGACACCGCGCGCAATACCACCCGGGTGACTTCTTTGACATCGGCTTCGGCGTTCTTTGCCCATTCGGCTACCAACATCGCCCCTTCACCCATTTCGTCCGACACCCCGAATGCGGCGACGCGGTCGCGGCGGATCGCCGGATGCGCTTCACCCGCCACCGCTTCGATGTCCTGCGGGTGGAAGTTGCGGCCGTCGATGACGATGAGGTCCTTGAGCCTGCCGGTGATGTAGAGGTCGCCGCGGTGGACGACGCCGAGGTCGCCGGTGCGCAGCCAGCCGACGGCACCGTCGAGTTCGCCGCCGAACGCGGCGGCGTCGCCACGGCCCCAGTAACCGGCCGCGACGTTCGGGCCGTGGATCCAGATCTCCCCGGCCAGGCCGTCGGGCTGCACGACGCCGTCGCGGACGATCCGCACCCGCTGCCCGAGCGGACGGCCGACCGAGACGAGCTCCTGACCGTCCGGCACCTCGACCGCGCGGCCCTGCGCGAGGGCCTCCCTGTCGAACACCGCGCCCCGCGGTCCTTCCGCGCCCGCGCTCGCCACGTACACGGTGGCCTCGGCCAGGCCGTAGGACGGGCGGTGGGCTTCGGGCCGGAACCCGCGCGGGCCGAACACCTCCCGGAAGCGCGCGACCGTGCGCGGCTGGATCGGTTCGGCGCCGTTGAGCGCGATCCGCACGTCGGAAAGGTCCAGATCGTCCCCGGCGTCTTCCGCGGCGTCGGCGGCCAGGTCGAACGCGAAGTTCGGCGCGGCGGTGAACACGGCCGGGTGATCGGCGAGCTGACGCAGCCACCTCACGGGCCGGTGCACGAACTCGGCCGGGGACATGAACACCGACCGCGCGCCGGCGAAGACCGGCAGGCAAAGAAGCTGGATCAGGCCCATGTCGTGGAAGAACGGGATCCAGCCCGCGCAGGTGGTCCCCTCGTCGACCGCGTAGGCCTGACTCGCCTGCCAGCAGGCCGCGGTGACCGCCCGATGCGGGATCACGGCACCGGCGGGCTCCCGCGTCGACCCGGACGTGTACTGGAGGTAGGCGGGGCTCTCGGGCGTGACCGGGAGCGGATCCGCGCCCGGTCCGGAAAGCTCGTCGACCACGAGAAGATGTTCGGGTGTCCCGGCCTCCCGCGTCTTCGTGGCGGCGGCCGACGACGTCAGCCAGACCCGGGCACCGCAATCCTCCAGCACACCGGCGAGCCTGCCTCGCTGCGAGGGGCTGCCCGGCGCCATCAACGGCACGGCCACCAGGCCCGCGGCGAGTGCTCCGAAGAAGGCGAGCGGATAGTTCAGGTCTTGGCCGGTCAGCACGGCGACGCGATCACCCGGACGCGTGACCCGGCCCAGCTCCCCCGCGACTTCCCTTACCCGGGAGACGAACTCCGCCCAGGTGACCGTGGTGTCCACGCCCGCACTGTGATCCTGATGCGTGAACAGCGGGCGCGGGTCGGTCTCGCGAGCGAACAACCGCTCGACGATCGAGGTGCGCAGCACCTGCTCCGGGACTTCCACCGGCGACGCGGTCATGTCCGGCAACTTACTGGAGCCGGTGATCATCCGCTTAGCGCCCCTGCGGGGTCCGCAGGGGCGCCGGGTACCGGGTCAGTTCACCGTCACGGTCGCGAGCGAGGCGTCCTGGCCGGGGGCGATGCCGCACGGCAGGTCGAACGTGCCGAGGTCCGTCGGCGTCCCGTCCGCGTGCCTCGGCGTGACCTTCCCGGTGAAGGCGCCGCCCACGGCGAAGGCGACCGAACCGGGCTTCTTCACGGTGAGCCCGGGGATCGGGCCGGTGATGCCGAGTGCCAGCGGGCCGTCCTGCGGTACGGCGGTGACCGGGAAACCCAGGCCGTTGAGCGTGACACCGAGTTCAGTGCCGTTGTAGTCGACGTCGACATTGGCCGACGCCGTTCCTTCGATCGTCGCCGCGCCGATCAGATTCAGCGCGGTGACGCTGTCCCCGTCGAGGGAAACGGCCACCGAAAAGCCGGTGACGTCGATCGGGGAGCCCGCGGTCACCGCCTCGGGAAAGGTCGCTGTCACCTTCGCGGCGACCGGCTGCGCTCCGATGAGCGGCATTTCGCAGGTGAAAGTCAGATCCTTGGTCACCGGTCCGGCGAGCGGGGCGGCGCTCGCGGAAACGGCGGGCAAAGTGACCACGGCTCCGGCGAAGACGAGAACGGCGGCGATCCTGGCAAAAGGTCTTACGGACGAAACGCGCGTCATGGAAATCCTCCGGTCGGGAATTCGGGAAAAGGAATGACGAAATCCGGGAAAACGTTACGGCGACCCGAACCGGTCAACAACACACCAACGTATTCGTATCGATTCAGGAAACCGGGTTCCGATTGTTCTTGTCATTCGAGGACGATTCCCGGAACGCATTCTTGCCAGGCGGGTACGCCGCCCGGCTCCTCCCTCTCGACGCGCGTGCGCCGCACGAGGCACCGGACACGGCCACTCGTTACTCCGACTGGCCGTTCGCTTCGGCGAATTTCGGACAGAAGACCGGACATTTCTCGCCCTTCCGCAGTCCTCGGCCGCACACTCTGCGAGCAGTGTGTTTCTTTCCCCCGGTCTTGGAGGATCCCCATGCGTCGAAGAATCGCCCTGGCACTCGGCGGAGCCGCCGTCCTGACCGCGAGCCTCACTTCCGCCGCCCTCGCCCCCGTCGCGCTGGCTTCCCCCGGACTGATCACCGCCATGCAGCGGGATCTGGGGCTCACCGCCGCACAAGCCGAAACCCGGCTCGCCCAGGAAATGACCGCCTCTCGCGTGATGCCCGCCGCCCAGCAGGCCGCCGGTGCGGCGTTCGGCGGCGCCTGGTTCGATCCGGCCCGCGGCAAACTCGTCGTCGGGGTGACCGACCCCGCGGCGGCTTCCGCTGTCCGGCAGGCCGGTGCCGAACCCGCCACCGCCACCATCAGCGCCGCGAAACTCGACGCGGCGAAGGCCGAAATCGACTTGTCGGCCCAGGGCCGGCCCGCCCCCGCGGCGGTCAGCGGCTGGCGTGCCGACCCCCGCAGCGGCAGTGTCGTGGTCGCCGTCCGGCCAGGCGCGCACGGCTCTGACATCGATGACTTCCTGGCCAGGGCCAGGAAGGCCGGTCCGGTCACGGTGGCCACCGCGCCGAAGGCCGAACCGTTCGCGGCGGGCACCGTCGGCGGCGACCCGTACTACATCAACGGCAACACCCGCTGCTCGATCGGCTTCTCCGTCCACGGCGGATTCGTCAGCGCCGGCCACTGCGGCGGCAACGGCAGCTCGGTCGTCGGCTGGGACGGCTCGGCGATGGGCAACTTCGCCGGTTCTTCCTTCCCCGGCAACGACTATGCGTTCATCCGGATCGGCAACGGCTGGTGGACCGCACCGGTCGTCCTCGGCTGGGGCACGGTGAGCGACGCACTCGTCCGGGGATCCTGGGTCGCCCCCGTCGGCACCTCGGTGTGCCGGTCGGGCTCGACGACGCACTGGCACTGCGGCACCGTGCTGGGGCACAACGAGACCGTCAACTACTCGCAAGGCGCGGTCCACCAGATGACCCGCACCAACGTCTGCGCGGAACCCGGCGACTCCGGCGGCTCCTTCATCACCGGCGACCAGGCGCAGGGCGTCACCTCCGGCGGCTGGGGCAACTGTGGCTCCGGCGGCGAAACCTGGTTCCAGCCGGTGAACGAGATCCTGCAGACCTACGGTTTGTCGCTCGTCACCGCGTGACCGCTCGTGAGTGGTAAGGGCGGTTCTAACCGTCCTTACCACTCACGAGTTCGGGACATAGGCAGGAAGCGCGTCCAGGCTGTGGCGCACGGCCTCGGCACCATAAGCGAACATCTGCCGCTCGTAGTCACCGACAGCGCCGAGAGGGTCCTGTCGACCCTCCGCAGCCTCGATCAGGCAGCGGCGCAGCAGATCGGCGTCGCGCAGGGCGGTGTTCGCGCCGTTGCCGCCGGTCGGCGAGGTGGCGTGGATCGCGTCACCGAGCAGGGTGACCGGACCCGGCGCCCAGCGCTCGCGGGGCTCGACCACACGGATGGACAGGAGAGTGCTGTTGTCCGGATCGGACTGCTCGACGAGCGCCCGGAGTTCCGGATGCCAACCGTCCATCCTGGACAGAGCGGCGTCCTGCGGGGTCGCGGCGCCGAGCGGACCGGTCGGCAGGATCATCGCCCAGCGCACGTAGTCACGGACATCGGGAAGGGTCACCTCGGGCGCCAGCCGCTCGGCCGCCTCCTTCGGCGGGGTGCGGAACCGCATCGCCCCGAGCAGCAGGCTCACCCCGTCCCCGGCGATCTTCGAGCCGAAAGCCCGCGAGAGTCCGGCAAAGCGTTCGGTCAGCGGCGTGCGGCCGATGACGAACCGGACACCTGTGTCGGTCGGGGTGATCCGCGGTGCCAGCGCCGCGCGGACGGCGGAGCCGACCCCGTCCGCCCCGACCAGCAGATCGGCGGTCACCGGGTCACCGTGCGCGAGGCGGGCGGTGACCTTGCCGTCGGGCAGTACGTCGTAACCGGTCACCCCGGCACCGGTCCGCACCTGGAGCCCGGTCAGCAGCAGATGCCGGAGCACGTGCCGGTCGACCACGGTGCCGGTCCTGCCGGGGCCGAGCTCGCCGATCTTGTTCAGGTGCCGGTCCAGGATCAGCCGCTCGCCGTAGGCGTCACCGACGATCGCGTCCAGTAGCGGATGCCAGCGCGGCGGCAGGCAGGCGCGCACCGCTTCGAACCCCGCCGGGTTCAGCACGAGCCGGTAGCCCTGGAACCGCGCGGTGATCGCCGGATCCCGCTCGTAGACCTCGGTCTCGATGCCGGCGCCGCGCAGACCCTGCGCCAGGCAGAGACCTCCCAGACCGGCTCCGGCAACTGAAACTCGCATCACACACCTCCGATCGAACTTAGTTCGTCACCAACGAACTAAGTTCTACTCGGCGAACTAAGTTCGTGTCAAGCTAGAGTGACCGGCATGCCCTCCGATCCCCGGCAACGCCGAGCAGCTCGTCACGCCCAGCCCACCGGAGATTCCGCGACGTCGCCGCCGCGCAAGAAGCCCATCACGGTCGAACGGATCACCGACGCCGCACTGCAGGTCGTGGCCACCGAGGGCTACGACGCCCTGACCATCCGCCGGGTCGCCGCGGTGCTCGGCGCCGGGCCGTCGTCGCTGTACGCGCACATCGTCAACAAGGACGACATCGACGATCTGCTGGTCGGGCGGCTCTACGCCGGGGTCGTGCTCCCCGAACCGGATCCGGCGCGGTGGCGGCAGCAGATCCGCGACGTCTACACGCAGATCCGCGACCAGTACCTGAAGTACCCCGGCGTCTCCCGTGCCGCGCTGGGCACGGTCCCCACCAACCTTCACACGCTGCAGGTACGCGAAGGGCTCCTGACGATCCTGCTCGCCGGGGGCATCGAACCGCAGACCGCCGCCTGGGCACTCGACGCCCTTTCCCTCTACGTCAGCGCCTACGCCTTGGAGCAGTCACTCGTCCAGCAGCGGCGGAAAGACCCGGAGCAGGAGTGGGTTCTCAGCCGCGAGGAGCTGCTACGCCGGTTCGCCGCCCTGCCGGCCGACGCGTTTCCGCAGACCCGGCGCCACGCTGACGCGTTGACCTCCGGCACCGGGCACGACCGGTTCGACTTCACCCTCGGCCTGATCATGGACAACCTCACCCGGTCGAGCGCCGGATCTCAGTAGAACCCGGCCGGGAGTTCCACTTCGAGCCCCATGATCGTCGCGGTCGGCTTGCGGCGGGGCCACCAGCCGGTGGTCGTGACGTCGATCAAATCGACGGTGAAGGCTTTGCGCTGCAACGATGTCGCCGAATGCCAGCGCAACTTGAAGGCGGGGCGCACCGGTGCGATGAACGGCCGGACCGGTTCGTGGGCGCGGTCGGACAAGGCCTGGAAGTTCCGGTCCGGCACATAGCTCAGTTCCAGGTCTATCAAGGGTTCCGCTCCCCCGGCCCGATGGTGACACCGCGCGAGGATCCGCGCGATCTCGTCCAGCGCCAGCCGGACCGCGCCGGGGACGTGGCCCTGCCAGCTCCCGAGGAACGGCGCGTTCAGCGACCGCGCCGTGAGTTCGTCCGGCAGCACGATCGCCGCCCGGACCGCGATTCCGGTGAGCTCCACGTGCAGCCGCGTCCACCGGCCGCCGGTGTCGAGGAAGAACCGCGGCGGCGGAACCACGGTGCCGAGCCGGATCCGCTCCTTCACCGCCACGAACGGATCGTCCGACGGTTCGGGATCCGTTCCGTGACGGCCGTCCGGCAGGACGAGCACGAACTCGAGTCGATCGCCGGTGAGCTTCACCCCTGCCGGGAACAGCGGGCCGAGACCGCCCATGAGCGCCGAACCGGCGACGAGTGCGTGGTGACTGGACGCGCCTGGGGTCATCGTCGCGGCCGCGCTCGTCGTCAGACGTGCAACTCCGATTCGATCCGCTTCAGATAGTGCCGGGCCAGCGCCAGATTCGCCTGTTCCCGGTCCAGCACCAGATACAGGAACAGGGAATTCCGGGCGTTCACGGAATCCAGCAAACGGATCAGGTGGTATTGGCGGTGCAACGTGATGAGGATGTCCTCGATACTGTCGTTGAGGGCGAGCGCGGACATCACCCGAAGTTTCGACCTGACGACATCGGTGTTCCCCGCCGCCGCGACCTCCAGGTTGAGCCATTCACCGCCCCCGCTGGTGCCGAGCGACATCCCGCTTTCGTAATCGACCAGCGCGACACCGACGGCTCCGGCGATCGACATGGATTCCTTCAGGGCGTTTTCGATGTTCATCGAACTCCACTTCTCCGGTCCGATCGGCGATCGAACGCTAGGCGGCAAGAATCGAGCTGATCCGGTCGATGACCGGGCGGCATTCGAAGAGAAGGCGGCCGACATTCAGCTCCCGATCCCCCATGATGACCATGAGCGCCATCCGGTCGATGGCGTAAACGGCCATGTAGCCGTCACTGCTGAACACCACGGTCTGCTTGAGCGTGCCCTTTCCGGTCACCTCGGCCGCCTGGCGCGCGATCCCGAGGTTCGCCGCCGCGAGCGCGGAGACCTCCGCGGGATCGATACTCTTCGCCGCGTCGGCGACGATGGGTATTCCGTCGACCGCGGCTATCACCGTGTCGGTCACTCCCGCGACGTTGTCCCGCAGGGTCCGCAACTCGGCGATCAGTGCATCGAAATCCACTACTCTTACTTCCTGTTTCAGAGGCATGAACGGACCGGACGAACAACCGAAGCCGATACGGGAAACGATCACTTGACGGGCTTTTCTCGACCGCGATGGACCGTACCATCGGCATTGGCCATCCTCTGTCCGTCATCCGAATTCGGCATGGCTGTCACGCGATCGGCTCAAACACTTTCCGTGTACGCACCAGGTCGCTCCGCTGTCGTCGCGATACCACCCGATTCCGGGCCGGTACGCGATTTCCCGACGATCCGGGAAAGGCAGCGGCAGGATTACCAATCGGCCAGCCGCGGCGTCAAAGCGTCCTCGAGTGCCTGCTGCCGCCTGGCTTCCGGGTTCCGGTACTCCTTGACCATGTCGTCGGTCGTCAGATATTCGTCAGGCCGGCCCGACGGGCCGGCGGTGGTCAGCAACGTGGTCGCCGGATACTCGATTTCGAAAGGGCCGTACGTCCCGCTTTTCTTCTCTCGGTAGAAGCGCGTGATCGCCAGTCCGTTGCTCACCGCCGCTTTCGCCCCGAGGTGCACGGTCAGCACTTGACCCGCCCCCGCCTGCCATCCCTGCTTCCACATCGGGGCCGCGAGGACCGGGACGAGAAGGTGGGTGACCCCGGCCGCGACGAGGTGCAGGCGCCGCGCCGGGCGGGTGAAGTCCTCGCACACCTGGACGGCGAACCGCCCCGCACGGGAGTCGAGGACGGTGATCAGGGAATCGTGGGAGATGCGTTCGTCGCGTTTGACCCCGCCGAGCTCGACCTCGTACTCCTTCTGCTTCCCCACCGTGAAGCAGAATCCCGACATCTTGTCCTGGGTGAGCATCGGCTCGACCCAGCCGTTGCGATGGACGAGGACGGCGCGGTTCGGCGGACGGCTGCTGGCCGGACGAGGTCCCACACTGATCACCGGACCGGTTCCCAGCAGGAGCCAGGTGAGCGAGCTTCCTTCGGGCCGCGGCGTGGCCCGGAGCAGCTCACGCCATCGTTCGAGGAGGCTGTCGTCCAGGCAACCCTCCGGAAGGATCGCCAATACCGCCCCGCTCTTGTCGAGAACGTTCAGCGCCCTCGCGATCCGGTCGTCGAGTCGCGTGCTGACGGGCCCGACGGTGTAGAACCCACCGTCGGGATGATCGGGCTCCCAGCGCAGGTCCGCCGGGTCGGCCAGCAGGGGCAGCTGCGCGATCTTGAGCAGGCCGCGCCCGTCCGGCCGAGGCAGGTCGCGGACGGCAGGGACCCGGGAAATCTGCAGGTTGGCGCTGACATAAGGCGGGATCCGCAACAGCTGGAGGAAATCGTCGAGATCTTCCGCGTCCTCGTTCGGACGGCACGGGGAAGTGCGGCGGGGCAGCAGGATGCCCCCGGTCTGGTCGTTGAGTCTGCCGTTCATCTCCAGCCGCACCTGAAGGTAGTCGAGTGCCCGGAAACCCAGGTAGGACGTGTCGGCGTTGGCGTCGAGGAGCGCGAGGTCGAGACCGAGCAGAATGCCGAAACTCGTCGGATCGTCCGGTGAGTCGGAGATCCACTCCGCGGCAAGGAAGCCCGTCGTCCGCACCTCGTTTCGCACGGCTTCCTTGACGAGCCGGACGCTGTCGCGCACCGACCACTCGCTGAGCGTGTCCCCGTGCACTTTCTTGAGCTCGTCGTAGAGGTTGACGAACTCGTCGGCAGGATCCATACTTAACACTTCCTTGATTCTGGAGGTGGAGAGCCCATGCCCTCGACTGCGACAGCCGCACTGGACACGACACCGGCGAGCCTGAGGCCCACCGCCGAGGGGGTATCCCGAGGCTTCGAGGCCTGGGCGACGAAACTGAAAGAAGAGACCGGCGAAGGAAAGGTGCTCGGCGACCACGCGGCAGTGGACCGCTGGGCGGCCGCGGTGGGCAGATGGCTGGTCGACGCCGCCCTACTCGCGGACATTCCGTCACTGAACTCGGCGTTGCGCGCCTTCCAGGACGCGGGGATGCGGCTGCAACCGGGCGGCCACACCATGCGACTCGAGGCCGTCGTCATGGGATTGGCCGAGGTGGCACAAGCCGCGCTCGACCGGGCCGAGCAGGCGGCGCTGGCCGACACCCTGGACCCGAAGTCCTGGGCGGCCAAGATGCTCGTGCTGGTGCACCGCGAACCACACATCACCAGTTCTGACGTCTGCGATCGGCTCAAGGTCCACGAAGCGCAGATCAGCCGCAGCGGAAAGATGCTCCTTGAGCGCGGCCTGGTCGTCAAAACCCGGCTCGGCCGGTCGAAGGGCTGGTACGCCACTCCCCGGGGCGAAGCCGTGGCCGAACAGCTCGCGGAGCGAGGGGACGAATAGTCGCGCTCCGACGACCCCGATCGCCGTTCCCCGCCGTTGTCGCGAATGGCGATTTTCATCCCACCCTCCGGCCGCCGTTCCTGAACTAGTCGCAGGCAGGCCGTGAATGGTTACGCGCAGCAATACCTGCGATACGCGATTCGACGCTTCCTTTGAGAGGAAGTTCGAAAGTGTGGGATGCGAAGTCCCCGCACCATTCTCTTCCCGCTCAACAGTCGACCTCACTGCGACGTTCGAGGAAAACGGTGTCGTGCCAGACATCGCCACGCCGGGCGATGCGTTCGCGGATGCCGACGGTGCGGTAACCGGCGCTGCGATACAGGGCGATGCTCGCGCGGTCGTCGGTGAAGACCGAGGTTTGCAACGTCCGGATCCCGGCGGCGTCGGCTTCGGTGACCTGTTTGCGAATCAGGGCCTTTCCGACGCCGCGACCGCGGTGGCTTTCGGCGACATGGACGATGGTCTCGGCGACACCTTGATGACGAGCACGCGACGAGATCGGGGCCGCGACGGCCCAGCCGACGACTTCACCATCGCTTTCCGCGACCCATTGGTGATCCGGCAATCCTTGAACGTCGAATTCGGCGGCGACATCTTCTCCGGAAATCCGTCGTAACGTCTCCGCGTCGTCGTCGATCATCGGGCGCACGGTGACGTCGTCAGGCACGTTGTCCGGGCAGCAGGGCCGCGGGGCGAGCAGGCCCATGACGGCGTCGGCCGCGTGCGGGAGACCGCTGCAGCAGGCCTGGTTGATCGTGACGACGGTCGCGGTGCCCTCCTTGCGCAGGTGCAGGAAGCCGACCTCCGCGAGCTTCCGGACGTGATGCGAGCACGTCGACTGGCTGCTCCCGAGGATCTCGGTCAGGGCTCCGACGGTCAGGCCGCGGGGCGAGGTCGCGACCGCGTGCAGAAGTTTCACGCGCATCGGCTCGGCCAGGCAGGCGAACCAGCCGGCGTAGGTCGTGGCTTCCTGTTCGGGCAGGAGGCCGGCGAGGGGAACGGGCACCACCGAGGTCATACCGCACAGTATCGACCCGAATCGATGGTTGCGTCAATCGATGGCCATCGATACAGTCCTCCGCATCGGCTCAATCGAGCGTGATCGATGAAAGGGACATGGGGATGAACGAGCTTCCTGTCGTGGTGGTCGGAGCGGGACCGGTGGGGCTGGCCGCGGCCGCCGAGCTGGTGGAACGGGGTCTTGAGCCACTCGTACTGGAACGCGGCCCGCGAGCGGGCGCGGCGGTGGCGGCGTGGAATCACGTCCGGCTGTTCTCCTCCTGGTCCGAGCTCGTCGCTCCGGCGGCCGGGCGGCTGCTGGAGACGACCGGCTGGACGAGGCCCGCCCCTGAGGCTTATCCGACGGGCGCGGACTGGGCGGAGTCGTATCTGCGGCCACTGGCGGAAGCGCTGTCCCACCGGGCGCGGTTCGGCGCCGAGGTGATCGGAGTGGCACGCCGCGGCCGGGACCGGGTGGTGGACAGCGGCCGGGACGACGAGCCGTTCACCGTGCACGTCCGCTCCGCCGACGGTTCGGAGGAGCGGACCGCGGCGCGGGCGGTGATCGACGCGTCGGGGACCTGGACGACCCCGAATCCCCTGGGCGGGGAAGGACTTCCCGCCGCCGGAGAGCGAACCGCGACGGACCGGATCGGCTACCGGGTCCCGGATCTGGGCGACGAGACCGCGCGGGCGCGCTACGCGGGCAAGCACGTGGTGGTCGCGGGCAGCGGGCATTCGGCGCTGACCGCGCTGGTCGCGTTGTCCGGCCTGGCGAAGGACTCGGCGAGCACGCGGATCAGCTGGGTGCTGCGCCGCGGTTCGGTCGGCGACACCTTCGGCGGCGGCGACGCCGACCAGCTTCCCGCCCGGGGCGCTCTCGGCCTGCGCGCCCGGGCCGCGGTGGACGCGGGACTGATCACGGTCGTGACCGGGTTCCGCACCGAGGCGGTCGAACGCGACGGCGACGGGCGGCTGTCGCTGCTCTCCTCCGCCGGGCAGCGGCTCGGCCAGGTCGACGAAGTGGTGGCCCTGTCCGGGTTCCGCCCCGATCTGACCTGGCTCTCGGAGATCCGGCTGGACCTGGACCCGACCCTGCAGGCGCCGGTCGCGCTCGCGCCGCTGATCGATCCGAACGTGCACTCGTGCGGAACCGTGTACCCGCACGGCGCCAAGGAACTCGCCCATCCGGAGAAGGACTTCTACCTCGCGGGCATGAAGAGTTACGGCCGGGCGCCGACCTTCCTCGCCATGACCGGCTACGAACAGGTGCGCAGCATCGCCGCCGAGCTCGCCGGCGACCACGAAGCCGCCGCCCGCGTGGAGCTCCGGATGGCCGAAACCGGAGTCTGCGGCGGCGCGGGCCTGTTCGACGAGCCGGACGACGCACCGGCCACCGGAGGTTGTTGCGCGGCCCCGGAGCCGGTGGCCCTCTCGCTCGGGGTCACGAACCGCTGACAGGCCAGCGTTTCCGCAGCCACAGGCTGACGTAGACCAGGCCGACCAGCACCGGCACTTCGATCAGCGGGCCGACGACACCGGCGAGAGCCTGCCCGGAGGTCACGCCGAAGACACCGATCGCGACGGCGATCGCGAGTTCGAAGTTGTTGCCCGCGGCGGTGAACGCCAGTGTCGTCGTTCGCTCGTAAGACAGGCCCGAAGCCTTGCCCAGCGCATAGCCGCCGACCCACATGACCGCGAAGTACACCAGCAGCGGCAGCGCGATCCGGGCGACGTCGAGCGGTCGCGAGGTGATGTTCTCGCCTTGCAGCGCGAAAAGGATCACGATGGTGAACAGCAGGCCGTACAGCGCGACCGGGCCGATCTTGGGCAGGAACTTCCCTTCGTACCACTCACGGCCCTTGGCGCGCTCCCCGGCGCGTCGGGACAGGTAGCCTGCGGCGAGCGGGATGCCGAGGAAGATGATCACGCTGAGCGCTATCTCCCACGGCGAGAAGTCCAGCGTCGTCGTGTCCAAGCCCAGCCAGCCGGGCAGCAGGTCGAGGTAGAACCAGCCGAGCACGCCGAACATGATCACCTGGAAGACCGAGTTCAGCGCGACCAGCACCGCCGCGGCCTCGCGATCACCGCGGGCGAGGTCGTTCCAGATGATCACCATCGCGATACAGCGGGCGAGACCGACGATGATCAGCCCGGTCCGGTACTCCGGCAGGTCCGGCAGCATCAGCCAGGCGAGCGCGAACATCAGCGCCGGCCCGAGAATCCAGTTGAGCACCAAGGAAAGCACCATGGTGCGCCGGTCACGGGTGACGGTGTGCAGCTTGTCGTAGCGGACCTTCGCGAGCACCGGGTACATCATCAGCAGCAGGCCGAGCGCGATCGGCAGCGACACCTGCCCGATCTTCACCGCGTCCAGCATCCCCTGCAGACCGGGGATCACGCCGCCCAGCACCAGTCCGGCCACCATGGCGGCGACGATCCACACCGGCAGATAACGGTCCAGAAAGGACAGTTTGCGCACGACGTCGGTGGTTTGGGTCACGCGGGATCCTGGGGAGTGTCGAGGATTTCGGCGATCAGCCGGCGGACGCGGCGGTCGATCTCGTCGCGGATCGGGCGGACGGCGTCCACTCCCCGCCCCGCCGGGTCTTCGAGCGGCCAGTCGAGGTAGCGCTTGCCGGGGAACACCGGGCAGGTGTCGCCGCAGCCCATGGTGATCACCACGTCGGAGGCTTCGACGTCCTCAGTGGACAGTTTGACCGGGATCTCGGCGGTGATGTCCAAACCCCACTCCGCGAGCGCGGCCGCAGCGGCGGGGTTCACCGCTTCGGCGGGTTCGGAACCCGCGGACCGGACGGCGATCCGGCCGAGCGAGTAGTGCCGCACCAGCGCGGCGGCCAACTGCGACCTTCCGGCGTTGTGCACGCACACGAACAGCACTTCAGGCGTGCGGGTCATGTCATCTCCTCGAGACTGGATCGAAGTTCGCCGATCCAACCTAGGAGACTGGATCGAGATTTGTCAATTCAACGGGTATGGTGGGATGCCAGGTGTGAAGGGAGGGTCGTGACGAGCGAGAAACTGACCCTGCTGATGGCCGCCCCCGCCGCGGTCGTCGATCCCGGCGACGCCGAGACGGCCGCGAAGCTGTTCAAGGCGTTGTCGGATCCCGTGCGGATCCGGCTGCTGTCACTGGTGCGGCACTCCCCTGGCGGCGAGGCGTGTTTCTGCGACCTGGCCGAAGAATTCGACATGCCCCAGCCCTCGCTCAGCCATCACCTGCGCGTGCTGGTCTCCGCCGGAATCCTCGTGCGGGAACGACGCGGGACCTGGAGCTGGTACACCGTCGTCCCCGAACCGCTCGAAACCCTGGGAACCCTGCTCCGCGCGGGCGGCCCGCTCGCCGACCGGCCGGCCCGCCTCACCGACGCGGGGTGCTGAACAACCGGCCCAGCGCTGACCGCCACCCTGGATGTCGCGAAAGCCACTTTCGCGACGTCTGATGTCCCGAAAGTGGCTTTCGCGACACAGCCACCCGCCCCGTATTTCCCCAGCCGTCGGGAAGAGTTCCCCTACCTGCCGGGAAAGATCCGAACCTAGCCTTTGGGCACCGGTCGGCCATCTCGGCAACGCTCGCTGTCCCTCCCATGGACTGGGCCCGCGCCGGTGCGTTTCGTGAACCACCGCGGGTATCGGACAAATGGAGGTGGCTGTGTGACTGACCAAGGAATCGGCGTACCGGCGATCGGCGCGGCGCCGGTCGGCCGATGCGGCCGTGGCCAGGCCGAGCGTTCGATGACGGGCACGGCGGCATGACCGGCGACACGAGGACCGGCGTCTTCGCGGTGCTGCGGTCCACCCCCGCCCCGGTCAGGTATCTGCTCGGCGGCATGCTGGTCAACCAGCTGGGCGCGTTCGTCCAGACGTTCTTGATCCTGTATCTGACCTTCCGGGGCACCTCGGTCGGCTTCGCCGGCGTCTGCCTCGCCGCGTACAGCGTGGGAGCCATCTTCGGCGCCATGCTCGGTGGCGAGCTGACCCACCGGTTCGGCGGCCGCGCGACGATCGTGACGGTGATGACGTGCGCGGCACCGCTCGTCGCGTCGATCCCGCTGGTCTCGGGCACGCCTCCGCTGCTGCTCGCGGTGATCGCGTTGTCCGGGCTGTCGATCCAGGCGTACCGGCCGGCGGCGGCGGTGCTGCTCGCCGAGCTCATGCCGGAAGAGCACAAGGTCATGGGCTTCTCGATGATGCGCATCGCGCTGAACATGGGCGCGGCCGTGGCACCGCTGATCGCCGCCGTGGTCATCCAGGTGAACTGGGACCTGCTGTTCTGGCTGGACGGAGCGACCGCGGCGCTGTGGGCGCTGCTGGCGTTCGTGTTGCTGCCGAAGCAAACCGCGGCCCGCCACGACGCCGAGCCCGGCGGCACACCGGTTCCGGCCCTGAGCGCCCGCGAGGTGTACGGGAAGCTGGTCCGGGACACCCGGTTCCTATGTTACCTGGTGGCAGGCGTGTTCGGCATGATGATCTACGCCGGGTCGGTCGCGGTGCTGCCGTTGAACATCGTCGCCGCCGGCCATCCGGTCGGCCTGTACAGCACGGTCCTGGTGATCTCCTCGGTCGTGCTGATCACCTGTGAACTGAAGATCACCACCTATATCGTCCGGATCCCGAAATACCTCGCCGGACTGTTCGGCAACCTGGTCAGCGCGGTGGCGTTCACCCTCTACGGGCTGATCGCGCAGCATCCGTTCTTCGTGGTCGCCGGCGCCCTGCTGGCGGTGTCCGGGCTGATGATCCACGGACCGAGCACGGCCGCCCATCCCGCCACGTTCCCGGTCGAGGTGAGAAGCCGGTACATCGCGACGAAGGAAACGCTGTCCGGCGTGGCCGCGACCTTGGGCCCGATCCTGGGGCTGTTCCTCTGGAGCGAGTTCGGCGGTCCGGCGTTCTGGGGCTTCTGCGCGGTGCTGTCCGTCATCGCCGGATCGATGCACATCTACGGCCTCAAACAGCCTCCCGTGCCGGAGCCTGTGGCCGAACCCGAGCCGGAAGTCGTGGGAGAGCGACCATGAACGAATCGAACGGCGTGCTGCTGGTCATCGGCAGCGGGCTGAAGCTGTATCGCGAATACCTGGTCTCGTCCATCCACCGGTGCGCCCGCGCGGCCGGAATCGGCTTGGTGCTGCTGAACAATCTCAAACCCACCTGGCAGCACGCCTACTTCGACGAGATCGTCCACACCGACGTGTTCGACGCGGACGAGATGCTCGCCGCCGCCCGTGAGGTCGCCGGACGGCACCGGATCGTCGGCCTGATGTGCTGGGACGAGCCGGTCGTGCTCGCCGCGGGCGAACTCGCCGCCGAACTCGGGGTACCCGGGTTGAGCGTGGACGGCGTCCGCGGTTGCCGCGACAAGAACCGCACCCGCGCCGTGCTGACCGCCGAAGGGCTGCTGCAACCGGGCTACGCCTTGACCACCGGCCTCGAAGAGGCACGTGCGGCGGCCGCCCGGATCGGGTACCCGGTGGTGCTCAAACCGAGGGCGATGGGCGCGAGCATCGGCGTGGTGTACGCCGCCGACGAGTCCGAAGTGGACGCCGCGTTCGGTGTCGCGATGGGCGCGGCCACCGTCGACCAGAGCCGCTACGGCGGCGGCGCGATCGTGGAGGGTTACGTCTCCGGGCCGGAGATCAGCATCGACGCCGCCGTGTACAAGGGCGAGTACCTGCCGATGTTCGTGGCCCGCAAGGAAACCGGCGACCAGCCGTACTTCGAGGAGATCGGGCACGTCGTCGACGCGGGCGATCCGCTGCTGCACGACACCGTCCTGATGGACGTCCTGGCCAAGGCGCACCGCGCGCTCGGCGTGGAGGACGGCATCACCCATTCCGAGGTCCGGCTGACCGACCGCGGCCCGCTGATCATCGAGATCAACGGCCGCCTCGGCGGCGACCTGATCCCGTTCCTCGGCAGGACGGCCACCGGTCTCGACCCCGGCGAGATCCTGTTCGCCGTGGCGACCGGGCACCGGCCGGTCATCGCCCCCACCCGGGACGTGGTCGCCGGTATCCGGTTCGGCTACCCGGACCACGACTGCCTTGTCAACGAGGTCACCGTCCCGTCCGATCGGGAAACGGTGCCGGGCCTGGTCTTCGCGTCACCGATGATCGATCCGGGCACCACCCTGCGGCTGCCACCCGGCGGCTACCTCGCCCGGCACTCGTTCGTGGTGTGCGAGGCCGAAGACCGTGAAACCTGTGCCCAGCGACTGGATACGGCCGCCGCCCTGGTGCGGGTCGACGCCGATCCGGTGGACCCACCAGAACCCGGTACCGCGTTCGAGATGCCCGCCGGGCTGCTCGACGTCGACGAACACGAGGGAGTTTCCGCATGACCATGACCGAGCCCGTCCGCACCGATGTGCCGCTGACCGGCGCGCAGATCCTCGCGAACGCGAAAGCGCTCGCGCCGATCCTGCGTGAGCGGGCCGCGGAGATCGAGAAGAACCGGAGCCTGCCCGCGGACGTGGTCGAGCTGCTGCGCGACTCCGGCGCGTTCCGGATCGGCTTCACCCGGGAATGGGGCGGCCCGCACATGACCTCGATGGAGCAGACCGAGGTGATCGAAGCCCTTTCCTGGGGCGACGCGTCCGTCGGCTGGTGCGCCAAGCTCGGCTCGGACATCGGCTTGCACGCCAACTTCCTCGACCAGGAGGAGGCGCGCCGGATGTTCACCAGCATCGACATGCACTCCGCGGGGGTGCTGCCGGTGACGGGGCACGCGGAGCGCGTTCCCGGCGGCTACCGGCTCACCGGCCGGTGGGGCTTCGGCAGCGGTTCGACCCACGCCGAATGGGTCGCCTCCGGCGCCATGGTGTTCGAGAACGGCGAGCCCTACGCCAGCCCGGACGGCAGCAACCCGCACGAGTCGCGCCTGTTCATGGTGCCGGGCGACCAGATCGAATCGGTCGACAACTGGTACACCCTCGGCCTGTGCGGTTCCGGCAGCAGTGACTACAAGATCACCGACGTGTTCGTCCCGGAGAACCACACCCTGACCTTCGACAACCCCAAGGTCCCCAACGGACCGCACGTGCAGCCGGACGTGATCCAGCGCAGCATGTGCGGGGTGCCGCTCGGCGTGGCGAGGGCCGCGCTGGACTACGTCCGCGGCCTCACCATGGAACGGGTCGACATGCTGAAGGGCTCGCCCTGGCGGATGAGCGGCGTCGCCTGGAAGGACAACGAGCACATCCAGATCACGCTGGCCGAATGCGAAGCCGACTACAGCACGACGCGCGCCGGGGTCTACCGGGCGCTGGAACGGCAGTGGGAGGTCACCGCCGACGGGATCGGCACGCTGGACGATCTCACGCCCGACGAGCGGGTCGCGCCGGCACTGACCGGCTGGCAGGCGTTCCAGATGTCCAAGCGGGTCGTGCAGCGGCTCTGCGATCTGCTCGGCACCGCGGCGATCAGGTCGGGCGACCCGATGAACCGGTGGCTCCGGGACTCGATGACGATGGCCATGCACCCGACCGCGAGGGACCGGGTCACCCAGACGGTCGGCGCGCATCTGGTCGGTGCCAAGCCTTCCATGCGGTTCATGCTCGGCATCGTGGACAAGCCCAAGACCGAGTCCGAGCTCGATGCGTGAGCGACCCATCCTGATCGTCGGGTTCGTGACGCCGGTGCTGATGGCACTCACCGGCGCCGAACCCGACGGTTCGGTCATCCTCGTCGAAGAGCCGGACGTGATCCGGAAACGGGATCTGCGCGCGAGACTGGACGGGTCCCCGCTGGTCCGTGAACTGATCGGCTGGGAATACGCCAGTCCCGGTACGGCCGACGAGTTCTACGCCACCCACCGCGACCTCGACCCGGTCGCGGTGGTGCCGCTGATCGAGTACGCCACCCCGTTCGCCGCCCGGCTCGCCGAACGCTACGGCCTGCCGGGCGCGAGCCTCGGCGCCGCGCAGATCCTGCGGGACAAAGCCTTGCTGCGCAAGGTCAGCGCGGCCGCCGGGCTGGCCAATCCGGAGTGCGCAACGGTGACCGGCCCGGAGGAAGTGCTGGCGTTCATGGCCGCCCATCCGGGCCCGGTGGTGCTCAAACCGGCGAACCGGCAGGCCGCGGTCGGCACGCAGATCGTCCGTGACCCGGCCGAAGCCGAGCAGGCCTGGACGAGCTGTGTCGAGCAGGACGAGGGCATCTTCGTACCCGACCGGCCGATGGAACTGTCCATGCTGGTCGAGCGGTACGTGCCCGGGCCCGAGTACAGCGTCGAGATGCTCGTCCGCGGTGGACGGCGGCTGTTCGCCAATGTCACCGGAAAGCAGCTCTACCCCGGCCCGCGGCCGGTGGAGCTGGCGCATATCGTCCCGGCCGACATTCCCGGCGACCTCGCCGAGACACTGGCGGAGCAGACCGATCGGGTCGTCGCGGCCGTCGGGTTCGCCGACGGCATCCTGCACTGCGAGTGGATCGTCTCCGACGGTGTGCCGTATCTGGTGGAATGCGCGGGCCGGATCGCCGGGGACGGCATCATGGAGGTCATCGACCGCGCCTATTCGATGGAACTGCTGCGCTCGTACTTCATGATGATGCGCGGCGAACCGCTGCCCGAGCTGCCTCGCCGCGCCACGGGCGGAGCCGCCGTCCGGTTCGTCCCGATGGAGCCGGGGGTGATCGACGCCGTGCTGGGACTCGAGGAGGCCCGTCAGGCGGAAGGCGTGTTCCTGGTGGACATCCAGGTCAAACCCGGGCACCGGTTCACCGGGCTGCGCAGCTCGTGGGACCGGACGGGGCTGGTGATGGCCGTCGCGGACAGCCCGGCCGAAGCGTTGCGGCGCGCGGAGAAGGCCGCGGGCCTGATCCGCATCGAGGTCCGTCCGTAACGTTGCTCTAGCGCGTGAAGGCCCCCTTCCCTCGGTTCAGCCGAGGGAAGGGGGCCTTCACGCGCTCGGCGTGCCTTTCATGAAACAGG
>NZ_JBVILA010000034.1:43664-80098 GCF_055580625.1 Amycolatopsis sp. NPDC031561
GTGGAGTTGTTCTCGGGGTGTTTGCCTTCCCTCCTCTTGTGGTGCGGGGGGGGGGGGGTTCCCCCCCCCCGCTAGCCGCGCCTTCAGCGACGCAGGCGCCGGACGGCAGCCGCGGCCACGGTCGAGAGAGCGGCCGCGGCCGAGTACTTCAGGATGCGGTGCTGGCGGGTCGCCCGGTGCAGTGCCTTGGCATACGGGACCGTGGTGTTGGTGACCATCGCGTGCAGGGGCATCCAGCGGTGCCGGAGAACCTTCTCCAGCACCGTGTCGCAAGCGCGTTCCAAGCGGACCGCCGGCGAGCGCACGGTGTCGCGGAGCTCGGCGAAGTTGCGGTGGGACATGGTCGCCAGGGCATCGGTGTTCGGCTTGCGGCGGGAGTAGTACCTCGTCAGCGCCGACGAGGTGCTGTTCGGATGATGGGCGAGGCTCTCCGTCAGCTCCAGCGCGTCCTCGAAGGCCGAGTTCATCCCCTGCGCCAGGAACGGATAGACGGCGTGGCAGGCGTCGCCGATCAGCACCACCTTGCCCTCGTAGGTCCACGGCGCGGTGCTGACGGTGACGAGGTTGAAGGTCGGTTGCCGCAGGAACGTCTCGCCGAGGTCGGGAACCAGCGACAGGACGTCGGGGAAGTACTCGCGGAACAACGCTTCCACGTCCGACGCCGTCCGCAGCGAGTCGAAGCCGTGCGTGCCGTGGAACGGGAGGACGCAGGAACAGGTGAAGGAGCCGTCGCGGTTGGGGTGGGCGAACATCATGATGTCGCCGCGGGGCCAGAGGTGGAAGACGTCGTCCGCCATGCGATGGGAACCGTCGGCCGCCGCCGGGATGTGGAGTTCGCGCCAGCCCCATTCGAGGTAGTTCTGCGAGAACTCCGCACGCTGCTCGTGGTGCATGAACCGGCGGACGGCCGAAAACGCGCCGTCCGCGCCCACCACGACATCCGGCTTCACCACGAGCGCCTGCCCATTCGGGTCCACAAAGGACACCGAGGGCAGGTCACGGTCCATCCCCGTGCAGCGCGTGTCGAACACGAACCGCACGCCGGGTACCCGGCCGGCTTCCTCCACCAGCAGCGCGCTCAGGTCCTGGCGCTGGATGGCCAGGATGCCGCCCTCGCCGTACGCCGAGAACCGCAGCCCGCCGTCGGTGTTGTGCAGCATCCGGCCCTGCATCGGCACCACGAGCCGCCGCACTTCCTCCGACAGCCCGAGCCGGTCCAACGCCGCCAGGCCGCGCCGTGACAGCCCGAGATTCATGGACGTCACCGCGCTGGCTGTCTCGCGGGGGTCCGGACGACGGTCGTACACCGTGACCGTATGCCCTTGCCTGCCCAGCGAAAGCGCCAGGAAAGCGCCGGCCATGCCGGCGCCCACGATCGCGAACTCCACTATGCACTCCCCTTGTTCACGCACTGACCTCCATGACAGCGCCGAGGATTTCCCTGGCGACGAGCGGTGCGGTGCCGAACCCGGATCCGCCGCAGGCGGGACGGGACCACACCGACGGGCGGATCCGGGTGAGAATCGGGCCACCGTCGACGGGATCGGCCGCGTAGTGGCACTCCCGCACGGCCACGACGGCGTAGTCCGCGGCGCCGGTGAGGATCGGCTCGGCGAGCAACCGGTCCGCCCACGGTTCGCGATCCGGTTCAGTGGTGGTCGCGACCTGACGGCACACCGCGTCCGAGCTGATCTTGAGCAGGGTGCCCTCACCGGGCGGCAGCAGCCAGGCCGTGCGGCCGCCGCCGATCCGGCCGACTCCCGGGGCCGACGCCCACCAGCCGGCCAGATCCCGCGGCGGGCTCAGGTAGATCATGGTCTGGCGATACAGCACGACGGGCTGCTCGACCAGTTCGGTGTTCCAGGGGCCCGCCGCGACCAGCACGAGATCCGCGCCCACGGCGGTGCCGTCGGCCAGGGTCACCCGATGGTCGTCGATACCGTCGACGGCGCAGTGCGGCCGCAACGTCACCGAAGGGTGCGCGGCGAGCCATTCGGCCGCCGCGCGCAGGAATCGGTCCGCCAGCAGGACCCCGGCGCCCGGGTCGAGCACTCCGCCGGTTCCGGCGGGGAACGCCACGGGCGCCAGGGTTTCCGGCAAGACGGTGACCGCGGCGAGCCCGGCCAGCGCCGCGGTGTCGAGGGCCCGCTCGAGCTCGTCCGGGGTGCCCGCGGTGACCACGCCGACCGGGCGGAAGAGCGTGGTCCGCAGCAACGACTCCAGTTCCAGCCAACGGCGGCGGGCCTCGGCCATCCGCCGCGTGCCCTCGAGATCGTCCGGCCGCAGCACCCGCAGGGCCCGGTGCTGATCGGACGACGTCGACGCGGGATTCGGGACGGGACCGCGATCGAGCACGGTGACGCGGTGACCCGCGAGCGCGCACTCGATCGCGGTCACCAGTCCGGTCACCCCGGCACCGACGACGGCGACCGAAGCCATCAGCCGCCCGCCCCGGCGAGCCGGGGCAATCTCTTGGGGATGACCGTGTCCGCGTCCACCTGTCCGGGCAACGTCGTGTCGGGCAGCGCGCCCGCCGCGAGATCGATCAGGATCGGGGCGGCACAACGCAGGAAGACGTCCACCTGATGGCAGAGGTCTCCCGCGGTCTCGGCGGTCACCGAGGCGGCAAGCCGGTCCAGCCGCCCGAGTTGCTCGGCGAGGGTCGACGCCACGGCCGTCACACTGAACCGCGGGAGCTCGTACCCGTCGGCGAACCGTTCGAGCATCCGCAGCGCCGTCCGCCTGGCGTCGGCGGAAACCGTCAGCGGACCGCGGTCCACCCAGGCGTCGACCACCGCCGCGACCCGGTTCCACGGCCCGGTCAGCCGGGTCTCGCTGACCCGGAGCAGGGCCTCGTGGGTGAAGTCGGTGCGCTGGTATTCGGGGCTGGTGGCGCAGAGATGGAAGCGGATGAGATCGCGCGGCACCTCGGCGGCCAGCTCGCGGCCGGACACCACGTGCCCCCGGCTGGTGGAGAACTTTTCGTTGGCCAGCTCGTAGAACTCGTTGGTGATGTACTGCGCGGGCAGCACGTGACCGCCGAGCGCGGTGAGCATCGCCGTGCCCACGATCGCGAACGGATACGTCGCGTCGAGGCCGAGGAAGTACACCACGGTCGAACCGGAGTCCTCCTGCCACAGCTCGTCGTCGGCGGTGAGGACCGCGCCGCGTTTTTCGGCGGCGAGGGCGGTGGTGAACATGCTCCACGGCATGCCCTCCATATGCGGGTAGATCACCTGCCCCGGCACCTCGGGGAACGGCGCCGGGATACCCCACGACGTCGGCTGGGTGATCGGGAAGTCCGGCAGGGGACCCGCGAGCGCGGACTCGATGAGCTGGGCCATGCCAGGACGCATCGGGGTCCGGGCGAAGTACGCCTCCAGGTCCGCGCGGTACCGCTCCACCGGGAAGACGAGGATGTCCGCCTCGCGGTAGTCCAGCGGCTCGTCCGGGCGCAGCGTCGACCGCGGGCCGATCAGGTCGCCGGGCGCGACCGGGAGACCGCAGCTCTCGCAGATCCCGGCGTACCCGTCGGCCAGGCAGAACGGGCAGCCGCCGGTGACGTACGCGTCCATCAGGTACTCGCCGGTGCTCGGCAGGTACGGGAACCGGACCGTCCGCAGCTCCAGCTTGCCCGTGCTGTGCAGGCGGTCGTAGAAGTCCATGACCAGCTTGGTGAACCGGTCGCCGATACAGCCGAACCCGTCGACCTCGACGCCCATGGTGGTCAGGGTCTGCCGGACCTGCTCGGCGGAGCGCTCCCGCAGGTCCTCAGGCGCCACGCCGAGGCGAGCCGCCGCGGTGACGATGTAGTTCTGGGTGAAGTGCATGCCGGTGCCGTAGAGCGCTTCCGTGCCGGACGCGCGGGCGTACCGGGTGCAGACGTCCGCGGCCAGGAACGGACCGGCGAGGTGGCCGAGGTGCAGGTCGCCGTTCGCCGTCGGTGCCGGCGAGATCACCACCAGCCGGTTCATCAGGCGGTCCTCGACTCGGCGGCGGCGCCCCGGCGGGCGAGCAGATCGCTGACGATGTCACGGGACCGGTGGGCCAGCACGCTGATCAGCGAGTCGGCGATACCGTGCGTCGCTTCGTTGATGCCCTGCAGATACACCGCGCCCCAGGCGGAATCGCCGAGATCGACCCGGTAGCAGCGGCTGACGGAGACCTCGGACAGGCCGACGCGGTCGGCCAGGTCGCGGACCATCGCGGGCATCCGCTGGTCGAAGCCGGTGCCGAGGAGCACCAAGTCGCACTGCAGCGCCTCGACCTTGCCGCTGGTCCGGTCCCGCAGATCGAGGACGACCTCGTCGTCTTCGATCCTGGCGCCGACCACTTCGGTCAGGGTCCGCACCTCCGACCGCTGCTGACCGATGCCGCGCTGCTGGTACAGCGTGGTGTAGATGTGGTCGAGGAACGGCGGGGCCGCGCCGGCGTAGTTGGTCAGGCGCATCTCCTCCAGCACCTGCTGGCGGATCTCGGGCGGGCTGTCGTAGAAGCGATCGACGAACGACGGGAAGAACAGCTCGTTGACGAACTTGCTGGTCTGGTAGTTCTGCGGGCCGATGGACCGCACGATCATGGTCCGGGTGCTGTTGGGCAGATTGTCGTGCAGGGCCATGAACATCTCGGCCGCGCTCTGGGCCCCGCCCACCACGACGGCGCGCAGCGGCGCGTCCGCGGGCAGCTCCGCGATCCGGCGCCGGTACTGGGCACTGTGGATGAGGCGATCGGGCGGCAGGTCGGCGAAGACGTCCGGCACGTGCGTGTCACGGCCGCCGCCCACGACCAGGTCGCGGCAGCGGATGGTGTCCCCGTCGGTGAGTGTGGCGACCCAGCCGGTGATCGACCCGTCGGCGCCACGCGCGGGCTCGATGCTCTGCACCTTCGCGTCGTACCGGATCCGGACCTGGTCCAGCGACTTCGCGACCCACTGCAGGTAGTCGGAGAACTCCCAGCGGAACGGGTGGAAGGTGCCGAGGTTCACGAACTCGTCGAGCCGCTTCTGGTCGTGCAGGAAGTTGAGGAACGAGAACTTGCTGCGCGGATTGCGCAGGGTCACCAGATCCTTGAGGAAGGAGACCTGACTGCGCGCCCACGGCATCAGCAAGTCGCGTTGCCACTTGATGTCCGGGCTCTGCTCCAGCAGCAGCGTCTGCTCGGCCAGCTCCGGATTCCCGGACTCCTCGATGGCCACCGCGAGCGCCAGGTTCGCAGGCCCCGCACCGATCGCCAGCAAACCCACCTGTATTTCAGTCACAGATACACCCCGTTCGTCCAGAATAGGATGCCGACACTAGGCAGCGGCATTTCCCCGACGATAGGGATGACTTTCCCGAGGTCCGGGGAATCTCACCGGGCCTCCCCGGGGTTTCCCGATGGCCGGGAAGATCTCCCCTTTCCGGGGGAAATGCGGGCGACTAGCCTCCGCGACCTTTTTCTCCGCTACCACGACGGCATAATTGCCGCCAAGGCACCACGAGGCGATCATACGGGCCAGGCCGTCCGCCCCTTCGGGCTCGCGATACGTTGAGGCACGGCGATGTCACCAGGGCGGGGACGATCGCGATCACCCTGTCTGCCGCTTCTTCCCTGTTGATCGGACGCTTCCCTCCGGCCGCGAAATTGATTGCGATCAATTGCCCATAACAGTCATATAGATCCGTTCGATACTTACTACATAGACTCTTCTCGCGGTCGGCAGCCCCATCCCCGCCACGGTCGAGCGCGCATCTTCATCGCAGTTCACTGAACGGAGCCGATCAGGCAGGCTCAGTAGCGGCAGGTAGGGGGAAAGATGAATCACCACGCCAGTATCGGCAGCACCGCTCGTCTGTGGCCGGTCGAACGTCACGACCGGCGGCGCACCGCGAAGCTGTTGCCCAACCACACCACGTCCGAGGAGAGCAGCGGTCCCGCTTGGGTGACCGTTCTGCTCGCCGACAGCCAGCCGGCGATTCGCTACGGGGTCAGGTCCGCGCTCGAAGACGTCGGCGGCATCGCCGTCGTCGGTGAGGCGGCGACGGCGAACGCGACCATCTCGGAAACCTTCCGGCACCAGCCGGACGTGCTGGTCATCGATCCGCAACTGGGCGAGTTCTCGACCGTCGACGTCATCAGCCGGGTGGCGCGGATCGCGCCGGAGACCAGGGTCCTGGTCCTGAGCTCGGCCGACGACGACACCGCGATCAGGTCGGCGCTGCACGCCGGAGCGCGCGGATACCTGATCAAGAGCTCCGATCTGGACCAGGTCGTCCGCGGGGTGCAGGTCGTCGCGGCGGGCGAGGCGATCGTCGGGAAGGCGATCGCCTGCCGGTTCGGCGCGCTGATGCGGTCGGCGACCGGTCCGGACCCCTACCCGTTCCCACAGCTGACGACCAGGGAGCGAGAGGTACTCGACCGCATCGCCGCCGGCAAGGCGAACTCGGCCATCGCGCGCGAGCTCGCGCTCGCGCCGAAGACCATCAGCAATCGCGTTTCCGTCGTCTTCGGCAAACTCGGCGTAGCCGATCGCGCACAGGCGATAGTGCTGGCGCGGGACGCAGGTCTCGGCCGCGGCTGATTCACCGGCAATCGGGAATAGTTCCCCTGTTGCCGGGAAGCAGGCCAAATATAGCCTCGGTCAGCACCGAACGCCCGACATGAAAAGCACGCCGATCGGAGTGGGATGTGACTGACCAAGACCAAGCTGTCGTGGACATCCGCAGGCTGGAACACGAGAACCTGACGCGCGCCTACGGATTGGACATGAAGCTGCTTTATCCGTGGAACGGTATGACGGCACCGTTTCGAGGAGCTTGGTGCGTGCTGCGTCCTGGTGACGTATCGGTTGCCCACGCTCATCACGAGCACGAGATCTTCATCGGAATGACCGGGAGCGCCGAGGTGGTCACCGGTGAAAAGCGGCACAAGTTCACCGCGGGTGACCTCGTATTCCTGAAACCGGAGATCGAACACTACCTCGTCAATGACAATGACGAGGACTTCGCCTACTACGCGATCTGGTGGGACCGCGCGATGTCCGACGAGTTCATCACCCACGAGATCGACCGGGCCGAGTCCCATGATTAATTACGACGGGCGGAAATTCCGCAAAGAAGGCGCCGAGGCGATCGCCGAATACCGCCAAGAGGGCGACGTCGTCTGGGCCGAGTTCGCCGGGGGTGAGGTGCGACGGGGAGCGATCACCGGCACCCGCCGGGAGAACGGGGCCCTCCATTTGGGGTACACGCTGGTGCTCGCCACCGGCGAGGTGATCTGCGGGCACACGGTGAACACGCCGGAGGTGGCCGAGGACGGTCATCTCCGGCTGCGTGAGGTGTGGGAACGCTACGGCCCGCACGCCGCCACCGGCGTCTCCTACCTCGACGAGGTGAGCTAGTGTCCCGCAGCCCAGACGACGCGGACTGGCGACTCCTCGACCGCACCGTGGCGGGCCGTGTCCGCCGCCCCGGGGAAACCGGGTTCGGCGAGGCCAGCACGCCGTTCAACAAGAGATTCGCCGGCATCACCCCCGCCGGTGTCGTGTCCGTGGAGAACACCGCGGACGTGCGAAAAGCCATCGAGTGGGCACGCGACGCCGGTGTCGACGTCGTCGCACGGGGCGGCGGGCACAGCTACGCGGGACATTCGGTCAACACCGGTCTCGTCATCGACCTCGGCGCGATGAACACCGTGTCCGCCAACGGATCGACCGGGCTCGTGACCGCCGCGGGCGGCGCGCGGATGGCGGACGTCTATGCCGCCATCCAGCCCCACGAGATGGCGTTCGCGCTGGGCAACGGCGCCACGGTCGGCATCGCGGGCCTCACTCTCGGCGGCGGTTGTGGTGCCACCTCGCGCGTACTCGGGCTCACCGCGGACGCGCTCGTGGCGACCACACTGGTGACCGCGGACGGGCAAGTGCTGCACTGCGACGCGAACGAGAACGCGGACCTCTTCTGGGCGTGCCGCGGTGGCGGCGGCGGGAACTTCGGCGTCAACGTGTCCTTCACCTTCCAGGCGAGGCCGGTGACCGACTGCGCCAGCTACCTGGTGCTGTGGGATCGCGCGGACGCGCCGAAGGTCGTGTCGGTCCTGCAAGAGATCGTGCGGCGGGCACCGGACGAGTTCGCGGCCAGGATCGGCGTCAGCACGGTCGGCGGGTCGAAGTCCGTGGTATCGGCCATCGGGCAGTATCTCGGTTCCGCCAAGGAGTTGCGGGAGATACTCGACCCCGTCCTGTCCGTCGCCCAGCCGATCCGCGTGGACATCGAAGACCGGACCTTCTGGCAGGCCAAGGACGATCTGCTGCACGAGACCGCCGAGGGCGCGTTCGCGGCGCGGACCAACATCGTCACCGAACCACTGCCCGACGAAGCGATCGCCACGATGCTCTCGTTCGTCGACCGCTGGCCCGGCAGCGGCAACCCGGACGGCGGTGGCGCGGCCCTGTTCTCCTGGGGCGGCGCGATCAACCGGGTGGGCGCGACGGACACCGCTTTCGCCCACCGGAACGCGATGTTCCTGCTGTCCATGGACACCTCGTGGGCCGAGAACGACGAGCCCGCCGTGGTCGACGCCAACCTTCACTGGTTGACGGACCTGGCGGAGGCGTTGTCGCCGTACGTGTCCGACGGCGCTTTCCAGAACTTCATCGACCCGGATCTCGCGGACTGGCGCGACGCCTACTACGGCGTCAACTACCCGCGGCTGAAGGACATCAAGAACCGGGTCGACCCTGACGGCGTCTTCACCTTCGCACAAAGCATCGGATCATGATCGGCGACAACAAGGTTCTCATCTGGACGGCGGCCGAGGTCGAAAGCGGCGCCCTGCCGGCGGAACATCTACCGTATGTCCGGGAAATCCTTTCCTGGGCGGGACGCTACCTGGTGTCCCCCCACCCGGAACTGGGCCGGAACGGCCCGGTATGCCCCTACACCCAGCCATCACTCCACAAAGGACTTTTCCATCTGGCCGCACTGACCGCCACCAACGGCGAGACGGACGTCCGCGACGCGATCGAGAGCCTGCGCTCGTGGCACGAGCGGCTGTCGGCCAGGATTTCGCCCACGGAACGGGAGTTGCTGACGATCCTCCTGGTGCTGCCGCAACTGGACTACCAGGACCCGACGGTGCTGGACGACCTGCAGCGCGAGGCGAAGGACAAGTTCGTCAACGACGGCCTGATGATCGGGCAGTTCCACCCGGTCTGCGACCAGCCCGGCCTGTGGAACGAGAAGTTCAAGGCGCTGCGCGCGCCGGTACCGTTGCTGGCCATCCGCAAACTGGTCGTCTTCGACCTGCCGTTCCTGATGGACAGCACGGTGCACGCCGAAAGCTACTTCCGGCGTTTCGCCCCGGACATCCCGCCCCGCATCCGCGACCAGCTGGTCAAGCGGCTGGCAGGCAACGAAAAATCCTTGCAGACGGCCTGAGCACTTCGGGAGAACACAGATGCGGCACTATCTCATGGTCAGACCGGCGTACTTCGATGTCGAGTACTCGATCAATCCGTGGATGGATCCTGGCAAGCCCACCGACACCGAACTCGCGATCACCCAGTGGGAATGGCTGCGGGACCTCTACGTCGAACTGGGCCACCGGGTGGACCTGCTCGATCCGGTGCCGGGTCTGCCGGACATGGTGTACGCGGCGAACGGCGCCACGGTGGTGAACGGGCGGGTGCTGGTCGCGCGCTTCCACCACCGGCAACGCCGCCAGGAGTCCGAGTCCTATCTGAACTGGTTCACCGAAAACGGCTACCGCGAAGTGCGGCAGGCGCGGTGGCACAACGAGGGGGAAGGCGACTTCCTGATCGCGGGTTCCCGGATCCTGGCGGGTTCGGGTTTCCGGTCCGACCCCCGGGCGCACGAAGAGAGCGCGGAGTTCTTCGGCGTACCGGTGGTGGGGCTGACCCTGACCGACCCGCGCTACTACCATCTCGACACCGCGCTGACCGTGCTGAACGACGACATGGTCATGTACTTCCCGGAGGCCTTCACCGAAGAAAGCCGGCGACGGATCGAGGAGCTGTACCCGGATGCCGTCATCGCGTCGGCCGCCGACGCCGCGGCGTTCGGCCTGAACGCGGTGTCCGACGGGCGGCACGTCATCCTGCCGCAGGCCGCCACGGGGCTGATCGCCCAGCTACGGGAACGTGGTTTCGACCCGATCGGCGCCGATCTGTCGGAGCTGCTCAAGGGCGGCGGAAGCGTCAAATGCTGCACGCTGGAACTGCGTCACGTCTGAGGAGGCTGCCCGTCGGCGCGCTGCAGTCGTTCGATGGTCTCGTCGATCCAGTCGACCCAGGTCTGCGCCATCATCTCACCGGCGCGGCGGACCGAATCCCAGATCAGGGGATCGAGTTCGGTCCCTTCGGTGCGGGCGGCGGCCGCGGTGATCTCCTGGGGAAGCTCGTCGGCGAGCCTGTCGCGGTCCTTGACGTGGAGGTCGCGCATCACCCGGAGCTGGGTCACCGTGTCCTCCGTCGAGCGGGATCCGGAAAAGAAGAAGCGGACCAGGAACGGCACCCGGATCGGATCCCGTTCGGTGACCAGTTCGCCGAGCCAGGCGTCGAAGGCCCGCCGTCCGGCGTCGGTGGCCGAATACACCCGGCGGTCCGGCCTGCCCTGCTGTGGCTCCACTTCGGACACCGCGAGCCCGCTGTCCTCGAGCTGGCTCAGTGTCCGGTAGATCTGGCTGAGCTGGGCGGGCCACACGAAGTTGATACTGGTGCGGATCGCGGTGGCCAGGTCGTAGCCGGTCATGGGTTGCCGCAGCAGAAAGCCCAGCAGGGCGAATCTGAGCATCGGGCTCCTTCCGGCGGCGACCGGAAGAGTATCAACCGGATCAGGCCCGGTCCGCGTGCCGGGCGAACCAGGCTTCGAGCAACTCGGTGACCCGCAGGGGTTCTTCGCGGTGGGGCCAATGCCTCGTGTCGAGCCAGTGCAGCTCGGACTCCTCGCACCGGGCGGCACTCGGTTCCGCGAGGAGTTTGCCGAGCGCGCCGTCCCGGCGGCCCCAGATGATCTGGGTCGGCACCCGGACCGACAGGTCGGCGCCGGAAGGCGGCAGCGTCCGGAACAGCGCGCGGTACCAGAACAGTGGCCGCTGGATCGTGCCCGGATGCCGCCAGACGGCGCGGTGCCGGTCCACGTCGGCCTCGCTCAGGTTGGCGCCGTGTTTGAGCATCGCCGCGAGAACCGCGCCGCCGCGGGCACCGAGGATCGTCTCGGCGAGGCCGGGGATCTGGAACGCCAGCATGTACCAGCTCCGCATCAGCTGGGAGGGCCGCCGGGTCAGCGTGCGGGCGAACACCTGCGGATGCGGACAGTTGACGATGGTCAGCGACCGGACCAGATCGGGCCGTTCGATCGCCACCGCCCAGGCCACCGCCCCGCCCCAGTCGTGGCCGACCAGATGCACCGGCGCCGCCTTCTGGTGTTCGATGAGGAGCACGATGTCCTTGACCAGTTCGGGCATCCGGTAGTCGGCGACCGTGGCGGGTTTGGACGACAGGCCGTAGCCGCGCTGATCCGGCGCGATCACCCGGTACCCCCGCTCGGCGAGCGCGGTCATCTGCGGCTCGAAAGTGAACCAAAGGTCGGGCCAGCCATGGAGGAACAACGCCGCCGGACCGGTTTCGGGACCATCGGTCTCGACGTGGAGCAGGACGTCGTCGACGTCCACGAACTGTGGCTGGAACATGGGAGCTCCTCGCTCGGTTCAGGCGACTCCGAGTACGGCGGCGACGGTAGCGGACAACGGGCCCGGATCGCGGTCCCGCAAGGGCCGCAGCACCCGGCGGGCGATCCGCGGGGAGCCGAGCGAAGACACCGGCCGGTGGAGATTGAGCACCTCGTTGTACGCCGCCGCCACTTCGGGATCCAGCGCCGCCGCTCGTTCCAGCCGGTTGCGGTAACCCTCGCCGAACCGCGCCGTCCAGGGCGATCGGACACCTTCGGCGAGGCATCCGTGGCGGAGGTCCTCTCCGACGGCGAGGCGCCAGGCGTCGGCGGAGGTCGCGGCCATGGCCCGTGCGGCGCGGCGCTCGAACCCCGGCCGTGGCGCGCCACCCTCGGCGGTGAGCACCCGGCCGAGCGCGGTCGCCGAGAGGGCGGCCACGCTCATTCCCTGGCCGTAGATCGGATTCGCCGCGCAGGCGGCGTCACCGAGTGCGATGACGCCTGCCGGCATCTCGCGCATCCGGTCGTAATGGCGCCGGGTGTTGCTGCGGACGCGAAAGGTGCGGATCGGTCCGACGGGCGTCGACCTGCGGAGTGCTTCGGCCACCACCGGCGCTGTCAGCCGATCCGCGAAGGCGCGCAGTTCCGGCAATCCCGTGGGGACCGGCTCGCTCCGCCCGACCGAGCCGAACGAGATGTGCAGCCTGCCGTGTTCGACGCGCAGCACCACACCGCCGACCGGCGAGGCGGATTCCCCGCCGCCACCGAGGATGACCAGCCACTCGGGATCGAACGACGGGTCGGGCTCGGTGACCACGCTGACGTACCGGACGTCGGAATGGACGACCGACACCGGCGGAGGCCGGTACCCGATCCGTTCGAGCCACTCCGGCAGCCGGGATCCGCGGCCGGACGCGTCGACGACCAGATCGGCGCCCAGGTCGTCGTCGGCCGTCCGGATCCCGGTGACCCGGCGGCGGGTCCGGTCGGTCAGCAGCCCGACGGCGAGCGTCCGGTCCCGGACCACGACGTTCGGCAAGACCCGCACGCGCTCCCGGATCGCGTGTTCGAGCAGGATCCGGCTGGCGCCGAAACCACCGCTCCACCAGGCGGGGATCCGGATGGTCGTCCCGCCGCGGACCAGGAAGATCGACCGATCCCCCATCGCCGGATCGCCCGAGCCCGGGGTGAGCGCGCCGGCCTCGGCCAACTCCGCGGACAGGCCGGGAAACAGCCCGACCAGTATCCGGCGACCGGACCCCAGCAAGCCGTGCGCGTGCCGCGACTGGGGGACGAACCGCCGGTGGTCCGGCCGGTCCGGAAGCTCGTCACGTTCGACCACGACCACTTCGTCGTAGTGGTCGGACAGGACCCGGGCGGTCACGAGACCGGCGACGCCCGCACCGAGTACCACTGCTCGACCTCGACCGGCATAGGACATCATTCATATATAACTTGTTGAGTATGGGTCGTCAACCGCGAACCCGCGCCAGCGCCGCACGCGCGACGGCGTACAGCAGGAGCGCGCCGGGGAGGATGGCGACCAGTGACAGGAGGAAGGCCTTGAACCGCTGACCGCCGACCGATTCGTCGGACTCGCCGCGGGCGACCCCGTCCACCACGGCGATGCAGGTGCTGCGATCCGGGTCGCAGATGTCCGGGTCGAGGTTGAAGGAGATCCCGAACCAGATCAGGGCCGCGCCCGCCGCGGCCCCGATGATCATTCCGAGAACCGCGAAGGTGGTCGCGACCCGGCTCTTGCGGCCTATCGAGCCGAGTGCGGCGGCCGCGCGAGTCCTGACCAACCCGCCGATGATCAGGGCGAGGGATACCGTGGCGGGAATCGCCACGATGGTCCACAGCCAGTCTCCGGTCGAAGCGGACACGGCCACCGCCGCCGGCGTCACCAGCATGACGCCCAGCAGAGAGCCGATCGCCAGGTCGTCTTTCCACGTCGTGCGCTTCTTCGGCGCCCGATCTTCCCCCGTCATACCAACAGTCTCGGGGACTCGACGGCCGGACATGACCTGATTTGTGCCTGCGGGCAAGGCATCCTCATCACGGAATGCACACGGCCCGCTGGTAACCTTTCTCCGACGTTGAGTAATCGTCTGATTACCAGTGGGGTTTGCCGTGGGCCAGGACGGTGGAAATGCCGACCTTCCTTCGAACAGGATCGACACGACCGTGCCCAGCGTTGCGCGCGCCTACGACGCGGCCCTCGGCGGCAAGGACAATTACGAGGTCGACAGGCGGCTGCTCGCGCAGCTGAACCAGGCCGTACCCGAGGTCAACATCATCGCGGTCAGCAACCGCGCCTTCCTGACCCGCGCGGTCCGTTTCCTCGCGGGCAAGGCCGGGATCGACCAGTTCCTCGACTGCGGCTCCGGCCTGCCCACCGCGGAGAACACCCACCAGGTCGCGCAGCGGATCAATCCCGACGCGCAGGTCGTGTACGTCGACAACGATCCCGTGGTGCTCGCGCACGGACGCGCGCTGCTCGAAGAGAACGACAGGACCCGCCTCATCGGGGCCAACATCTTCGAACCCGAAGAGGTACTGAAGAACGACGTCGTCACCACCACGATCGACTTCGACCGCCCGCTGGCCCTGATGCACGTGGCCACGCTGCACCACCACAGCGCCGCCGAAGGAATGCCGCCGGCACAGGTGCTGCAGACCTACATCGACGCGATTCCTTCCGGGTCCTCCGTGGCGTTCTCGCATTTCTTCGACCCGGAGAACGAGCACAGTCCCATCGCCCACCGGGTGCAGGCGATCCTGAACCAGAGCATCAGCCGCGGTTTCTTCCGCACCCGCGGCGAGATCGAGGAAATGCTCGACGGCCTCGAACTCATGGACCCCGGCATCGTGGTCAACGACGCGTGGTGGCCCACCGGCCCCCGCACGGAACCGATGCCGGCGGCCGGGAACTGCATCGTCGCCGCCGTCGGGCGCAAGCCCTGAGCGGACCCGCTCAGTTACGGATGATCCTCCGTTCCGTGGCGACGGCCACCGCACCGGCACGGCTGTCGACACCGAGTTTGTCGTAGATGTGGACCAGGTGCGTTTTCACCGTCGCTTCGGAAATGAACAGGCGCGCCGCAATCTGCCGGTTGATCAAGCCTTCCGCCAGCAGCCCCACGATCTCGGTCTCCCGAGGACTGAGTGCGGCTGTCGGTGCCCGCATGTGCCCGAAGAGCCGGGCCGCGACCGGGGGTGCCAGCACGGTCTCGCCGCGCGCCGCCGCGTGGATGCCGCGGAAGAGGTCCTCGGGCGGTCCCGCCTTGAGCAGGTAGCCGGTGGCGCCGGCGGCCACCGCCCTGGTGATGTCCAGTTCGGCGTCGTACGTGGTGAGCACCAGCACCTTTGGGGCATCCGGCAGAGCGGTCAGGCGCTCGGTGGCGTTCACGCCGTCGGGGCCGTCGCCGAGCTGCAGGTCCATCAGCACGACATCTGGCTTCCGGTCCTCGGCGAACAGGACGGCTTCGTCGGCGCCGGTGCATTCGCCGATCACGTCGATGTCGGGTTCCCCGGCGAGCAGCGCGGCGATCCCCGCTCGCACCACCGGATGGTCGTCGACGACCAGCACCCGGACGGTCATCGGACCTCCCTGGTGGGCACGGTGACCGCGAGCGCGGTGCCCTCTCCCTGCGCGCTCTCGACGACCATCTCACCACCGAGTTCGGCGAGCCGCTCGCCGATCATCCGCAGACCGTGGCCCCGGTCGCCGCTCGCACGCGCCGAGGCCGGATCGAAGCCGACACCGTCGTCTCGGACATCGAGAACAACTCTGTCGGCCAAGTAGGTCAGAGTGAGGGCGGCTTCGCTCGCCCCGGCGTGATCGCTCACGTTCGCCAGCGCGCTCTGGGCGATCCGAAGCAGGCTCGCCTCCACCTCCGAGGACAACGGATACGGGGTCCCGCTCGTCTCGAAGCGCACCACGTGCATGGCGGCGAAACCGACCTGCTCCACCAGGTCCTCCAAGGTGGCCGCGAGATCGGCACTGTCGAGCCGCGGCGACCCCAAGCCCGAGACGAACCGGCGTGCCTCGGCGAGGTTGTCGCCCGCCGCGTCGACCGCGCGGGACACGTGTCCTTTGGCCAGCTCCAGATCCGTGTCCCACGATCTCTGCGCCGCCTGCAACAGCATCCGCATACTCGACAGCCCCTGGGCGAGGACGTCGTGGATCTCCCGCGCCAGCCGCTCCCGCTCCTGCACCATCCCCGCCAGGCGCTGGCTCTGCGCGAGCTCGACCCTGGCGCGGAGCAGATCCTTGACGAGGTCACCCAGCTCCACCCGGTCGCGGTCGAGTTGCAGGAACGTCATCGTGGCCATCAGCGCGACGGCGATCGGCGCGAGCACGATGCTCGGATCGAACCCGCTCGCGATCCGCAGCTGGGCGAGGATGGTCGCGACGGTCAGCACCGCGACCACCACGACCACGGTCCGCGGGCGCAGCACCTGGAGACAGACGAAGAACAACGGCACGGCACACCAGGCGAAGCTCGGCGCCGCCACCACCAGCGCGAGCCAGACGACGATCACCACGGTCAGCCAGACCTGGCGCCACCGGCCGAGCACGGACCAGCTCAGTACTCCCGCCGCGTACACCAGCGCGAGCGTGCCGGTGAGCACGAGGATCAGCGGCGTGGCACCGCTCAGCCCGTGCCCCGCGACGAACCGCGCGACCGACGCGGCCAGCAACAGGAAGAACCCGGTGTGCATGGCGGCGTTCAGCCTGGTGGCCGCCCCGATATGCGACCTCATTACGGTCCTCCCTCCGTCGCAGATGATCGTAGGCAGGAAGGGGGGTTCCGCCGCATCAATCGTTCGGTTGATGCCCGCACCGACCGGATGACGCCCGATCAAGCTCCACATTCCCGATTCGCCCGCAGCCGCCGGACAGGAGAGTCATAGGAGTACGAACCACCCCACGGCAAAGGAAATCCGATGAACGCCAAGCTCCCCCGCACCCGCCTCGTCCTGGGTATGACGGCCGGTCTCGCGACCGTCGCACTCGCCACCGGTCTCGGCGCGGCGCAGGCGCAGGACCGGAGGCCGCAGCCGCCCGCGCCGCAGGCCGTGGTGCAGACCAGCGTGCTCGGCGTCGACGCCGCCACCCGCGCCGCGCAAGCCGCGCTGGACGCCGCCGAAAAGGAGGGGCAGCGGGTCACCGTGGCCGTGCTGGACCGGTCCGGCGCGGTGCGCGTCCTGCTCAAGGGCGACGGCGCCGGACCGCAGACCGAGGAGTCCGCCAAGCGCAAGGCCTTCACCGCGGTCTCCTTCGGGCAGCCGACGTCCGCGCTCGCCAAGAACGCCCAGGGCAACGGGCCGACCATCCGCGACATCCCCGGGACCCTCTTCCTCGCCGGAGGTGTGCCGGTCGCCGCCAACGGCGGCCCGATCGCCGGGATCGGGGTCGGCGGCGCGCCCAGCGGCGACCTCGACGAGCGGTTCGCCACGGCGGGCTTGCGCGCCATCGGGGAACTCCGCTGATGATCGGCGGGCGAGCGATCACGGCGCTGCTCGCCGCCGCCGCGCTCGGTGCCTGCTCCGCGCAGGCGCCGAGCGCTCCACCGCCCCCGTCCACCCAGTCCCAGCCACCCCGCCAAGGAGTCCCCGTGCAGCAACTCTTCGAAGCCGACGTGAACCTCGTCAGGCAGGCCGTCGAAGCAGGCGCCGACTTGGAGACGCGGGACGATCGCGGCCGGACCCCGCTGCTCGTCGCCGTCACCGAGAACCGGGTCGAGGTCGCCGGCGTCCTCGTCGAGGCGGGCGCCGACCCGAACGCGCTCGACGGGCGGCATGACACGCCCTGGCTGGTCACCGGGGTCACCGGGAACGTGGCGATGGCGAAGCTGCTTCTCGGGAGCAAGCCGGATCTGACCATCACCAACCGGTTCGGCGGCGTCTCGCTGATCCCCGCCTCCGAACGCGGGCACGTCGAGTACGTGCGGCTGGTGGCGAACAGCGGGATCGACGTCGACCACGTGAACGACCTGGGCTGGACCGCGTTGCTGGAGGCGGTCATCCTCGGCGACGGCGGGCCGCGCCATCAGGAGGTCGTCCGGGCGCTCGCCGCCGCCGGCGCGGACGTGAACCTCGCCGACAAGGACGGCGTCACTCCCCTCGCCCACGCCCGAGCCAAAGGCCAGACGACGGTCGCCCAGATCCTCAAGGAGGCGGCCGCACGCTGATCCCGACTATTTTCTGTTATGCCAATTGACACAAGTCGTCGTCGCTGGCTACGGTTCGACCGTGGATCAAGCACGAGGACGGGGCAGGCCGCGGAAAGACCCTGCGACGCTGGCCCGCTGGACACCTCCCGAGGGCTGGTCGCGACTGGTCGCCTGGATTTCACCGGAAGAGAAGAAGGCGCTGAAGCACGTGGCGGTCGAAGCCGACGTCCCCGTCGCGGAGCTGATACGTGCCCTCGCCGGCGGACTGGCCGCCGGCGCCATCTCGGCCGAGGAACTCATCGGGCACGTCGTGAAAGGGAAGACCGTCATGGAAAAGATCCCCACGCTTTTCGAGCGCGATGAGCGCTTCCACGTCATCGACAGACCCCGCGCCGAATGCGCGTGGGTGTTCGACGGCGCCGGGGTGGGCACCGAGAAACTGGACGGCACCAACATCCGGTTGACCGTGCGCTCGGGCCTGCTGGTCCGAGTCGAAAAGCGACGCAACCCGAGCAAGGCGCAGAAACTGCAGGGCATCGTGGACGGCTGGTACGTCGACACCGACAGCGAATCCGCCGACGACAAATGGATCCTCGCGGCCGCCGGGAATACCGACGTCACCGACTGGCCGGACGGGGAACACCCCAGCGAGGCACTCGGCCCCCGTATCCAAGGCAATCCCCTGGGACTCGAAGACCACCGGTGCATCCCCTTCAATTTCCAAGCGCCGTCCCTGCCCGAGACACCGCGCAGCTACCACGAACTCCGGGATTTCCTCGCCACCCTGGACAGCCGGTTCTCCCCCGGGCACCCCGCCGAAGGCATCGTCTTCCACCATCCGGACGGGCGCCGGGCCAAGATCAAGCGCAAGGACTTCCCCCGCGCGGCGACGGCGCATTGAGGGGAAGGGCAACCGTGTCATGTTTCGCGGTCGAGTCGTGCCGGGGCGGATCTGGACCGGCCGACGGGAGCCGACCGAACTTCGGCTGTCCACATAGGACACTTTCAGGTGGGTAAGTGTCTGATTGATGATTATATGTACGCTTTGCGACGGGGTCGTGAGTGGCAATTCGGCTTCTAACCCTCTTTGCCACTCACGACCCCGTCGCGAAGCACGCAAAGCACCTAAACCGGGCAACCGTACCGTGAAAAGTGTCCCTTAAGGACAGTCAAGGCTCCTCAGGTCCCCCTGGGGAGCCTGCCCCCGCCACCGATGACTTACCCCCTCAAATAAACCGGTCAGACCCCTTCACCGCTACTTCCGGGAAGTCTGCGGCCTCGCGGAGCCGCAGAAGCCGATCTGCCGAAGTTCGCAACAGCTGGCGATCATCTTTTCGTCGCGCATCGTGCTCGCCGCCCGACAAAAAATCTCTGGCTCAGTACCCATTCACTCGCACCCCGTTCGAATGATCGAGGGGTGTCATGAAGAGCTTTACCTGCGCGCTCCCCAGGTCGACCTCGAAGGACGCCACCGCGTCGAGCGCGTACCCGTTGACCCGCCAGCAATGGATGGCCGCGGCGCCCACCACCACGTCAGGGTGGTCGACCCGGATACCGGGCCCATCCCGCCACTTCAGGTTGCAGCCTTCCGCGAAGGCGTACCCCACGAGCCCCACGCCGGGATAACGCGCGAAGATACCTGCCGCCCATTTCTCACCGACCGTCGGAGCGACCGGATCCACGTGCACGATCACTTCACTGTTTTCCCGCACCGATCGATCGGTCTCGCCTTCCGTCGTGACCTGCAGATAGTCTTCGCTGAGATCGGCGACACGCTCGGCGGCGATTCGCGGAAAACACTGGACGGCGACCATCGGGCCGCTTCCGGGATCGTAGACCTTCGCCAGCACCATCCAAGCCGTAAGCGGACGACCAGGTGGTACCTCAAGATCACCCACCGGGACTACGCGAGGCGTCCTTTGCGGAACAGGCCTCCCCGCGGCTCGGATGAGGCCGTTTCGCAGAATCTCCCAGGAACGACCCTGTTCCTGGAACATCGCCGCGGCCACCGCGGTCACGTCGGCCGGATCGGGAGGAGCCAGGTTGCGCTCGATCTGCGGCAGCAGGTCCTGCCCGAGGTCGAGGTACGCGCTTTCGCCGCTGAGCAACGCCGGCGGCGAAACAGGATCGAGCTCCGCTCGGCCGTCGGCGACCAACAGGTAAGGACGCCCGAGTGCGGCTCCGTAGTAGGTCACGGATCCGTGATCACCGAGCAGAATGTCCGCGGCGACCAGGCCCGCCTCCCACGGTGTGTGCGGAGGAACGTACATCAATCCGCTGTCGCAGTAATCCTGCAAATAGAGTTTGACCTCACCCGCCGAGTGACCCGCCCACACGTTCGGATGCAGAATGACCAGCAGGCGGTATTCGTGGACGGGAAGCTGAGCGAGCAGCTTGGGAATCAGGTCTTCACGGGTGCCCAACGTCCCGTACCGTCCCCAAGTCGAGCTCACCACCACGAGCTTCTGGGCCTCGGTCACGTTCAATTGCCGCCGGAAACGGCTCCGCAGGACCTCGGAATCCGAGATCCGGTCGAAGACCGGGTCCCCCAGCACCACCGCACGTTCCGCCGCCTCCGGCACGCTTTCGCGCAGCCTGCCGATCTGCTCCGCGTGGGACACGTAGATGAGATCGGGGATCACCTCGCCGTCGTACATCAGCTGGCTGCGGACCAGGCCGGTCGCCACGGTGTCGGACCCGGTGGAGCCGGGCACCAACCTGTTGTAACCGGCGCCGTGGGGGCAAACGACGAGGTAGCCGCGCAGACCGGCCAGCTGCCACGACGCGTGAGCGGCGAGGATCACGTCGAAGCTGGACGCTGTCGCTTCTTGCCAAGCCAGAACCTCGTAGCCGCGACTTTCGATGTGACGGGACAGCCCTTGATCGAAAACCGATCCTGGTTCGATGGTGAAGCGGATTTCGGGTACGTCCTCACGCAGCACCTGCAAAAGGCTGAGCAACCGATCCAGCGTCGCTCCGTTGCGCACGACGAGCAACAGGCGGTAAGGCGGCTTCCTCGTCAGACGGTCGACGGTGCCACGTCCTTGATCACCCACAAATAGTTCTCGATCCATGCGCCGGGGGTTATCCGGTAGAGCTCGTTCACGGTTGTCTCAATCTGCCATACATCCGTCCCGATGGCTCAGATCCGGCGTCTTTCCGAAGGGTGAGAATCCGGCGGGTCAGCGAAACCCCCGCGACGACGAGAACGATCAGATACGCGTTGCCGACGAGCGCCTCCGCGAGGTTCCAGTCGCGTTCGGCGCCACCGCCGCCGGGAACCACGGCGACCGTCCAACCGGTGAACAGGACCGCGACCACGATCGCCGCCCCGCGCCACCCCTTGGCTGCGAGGTATCCGAGCGCGGGCACCACCCAGACCCAGTGATGGGTCCAGGAGATCGGGCTGACGAGCAGGGAGCATCCGGCCGTGACCAGCAGCGCGGCGCGATCATCGCCCGCGCGGTGGAGCCGGTGCACGAGCCACATCGCCAGCACCGCGAAGGCCGCGCTGGCCGCCACGATCACCACGGTGGCCGCCCCGCCTTCCGGCAGCGTCCGCCCGACGAATCCTTGCCATGACTGGTTTCCCACCCAGCCCTTCGTCGCGGCGAAGTGGCCATTGAAGATCGCCGAGGTCCAGTACCGCACGGAGTCCGCCGGCAGGACGACCAGCGCGAACGCCGTCGCCCCGGCGAAAGCCGCCAGCGCCCGAGCCGCATCAGCGAATCGCCTGACCACCAGGAGGTGGACGATGAAGATCAGCGGGATCAGCTTGATCGCCGCGACGATCCCGATCGCGATTCCGCGGTAGCGGGAATCGCGCAGGAGGACCATGTCCGCCACCACCGCGGCCATCAGGACGAGATTGACCTGTCCGAGGCCGATGCTCTGCCACACCGGTTGCAGCGCGAAGGCGCCGAGCAGCAGAAGCGGAAGGTGCGCGCGATCGGCGAACGGCCGGAGCGCGACGTAGAGGGAAGGTGCGGCCGCCAGCGCGAGCAGGCCCCAGCACAGCTGGGTCGGCAGCACGGTCAGCGAAGTGAAGAGCAGCGCGGCGAACGGCGGATAGGTGAACGGCAGGTCCGGTGCCCAGCCGGGAAGCGCGAGCAGCGGCGAATAGAGACTCTCCCCGTGGACCACGGCGTACCCGCCGGCCCGGTAGACCGCCGAATCGATGCCGAGCGGGGTGTCCGAGATCCACCAGCCGAGCGCGACCAGGGCGAGTACGGTCATCGCTCCGCCGACGATGACCGGCGCCTGGTTGACGCGCGACGCTTGCGACCATTTCATGGGGAAACGATCTCCGGAAACGCACCGGGGGACATCGCGCCGGGGTTCCGTCTTGGCGCCGGTACCCCGGTACCCGATCCCGCCGGACCCCTACCCCGGTATCAGGGCGCGGTGCCCGGCACGACGAGCCCCGCCTCGTACGCGACCATGACCGCTTGCGCGCGGTCACGCACCCCGAGCTTCGCGAAAACCCTGCTGACATGGGATTTCGCCGTCTGTTCCGCGATCACGAGCGCTTCGGCGATCTCCGTGTTGGAGAGGCCGCGCGCGATCAGCCGGAGCACCTCGGTCTCGCGGGCGGTCAGGTCGGCCACGAGGGAAGGGCCCGCGTGCGCCGACGCGTGGGTCCGGGTGAACTCGCCGATCAGGCGCCGGGTGATCGTGGGCGCGAAGAGCGCGTTGCCCGCGGAGATCACCCGGACCGCGGTGACCAGGTCGTCCAGCGGGGAATCCTTCAGCAGGAAACCGCTCGCGCCCGCCCGCAGCCCGCCGAACACGTACTCGTCGATGTCGAAGGTGGTGAGGATCAGTACGCGGACTTCTTGCCGTCCCGCCACGATCCGCCGGGTCGCCTCGAGCCCGTCGAGTTCGGGCATGCGCACGTCCATCAGCACGACGTCCGGTTCGAGTTCGGCGCACAGGGCGACGGCGGTGATCCCGTCCGCGGCTTCTCCGACCACCCGCATGTCGGCCTGCGCGTCGAGCACGGCGCGGAAGCTCTGCCTGACCATGGTCTGGTCGTCGGCGATGACCACCGAGATCACGGCTTCGGATGCTCCTCACGATCGAGCGGAACGGTCAGGGCGACGAGGAAGCCGCCGTCGGGCCTCTCCCCCAGCTCGAGATCCGCGGCGAGCATAGCGGCCCGCTCCCGCATCCCCACCAAACCGTGCCCGCTGCCTGCCTGTTCGGTCCTTTTCGGACCCTGTCCGGGGCCGTTCTCGATGAGCAGGCCGACAGAACCCGGCCCTGCCGTGAGCTCGACGGAGACCGACGCTCCGGGAGCGTGCTGGATCGCGTTGCTGAGTGCTTCCTGCACGATCCGGAACACCGACAACGCGACCCCCACCGGAACGGCGTCGAGGTCGCCGCGCAGAGTGAGCTCGCACGACGTGCCGGCGGCCTTGACCCCGTCGACCAGCTCGACCACCCGGGCCAGCCCCGGCTGCGGCGCGACCAGCAGAGCTTGGTCCTCGGACCGGAGCACCCCGAGCAGCCTGCGCAGTTCGGTCAGCCCTTCCCTGGCGGTCCCGGCCAGGTCGGCGAACTCCCGCCAGATCTCGGCTTCGCGATCGGCCTTGTCCTTGTCCGCGAACCGGAACCGCGCCGAGTCCGCACGCAGCGCGAGCACGGACATGTGGTGCGCGACCACGTCATGAAGTTCTCGCGCGATCCCCGCGCGCTCTTCGAGAAGCGCCGCCCGCGTCTCTTCGGCGAGCCTGCGTTCCTGCTGAGCCGCGCGCTCTTCCTCGGCGAGCCTGCGCTGGCGCACCGTGTTGCCGAGGAAGAAGGCAATTCCGCCCAGCATCACCAGCAGTGCCGCGTCTCGCCAGTCCTGGACGAAGGGGGCCGCGGCGGCGAACGAGATCAGCCCCGCCCAGGCCAGTTCCGCCTGGTCGTTGCTCTCCCCCACGAGATAGAAGACGAGCGCCGCCGTGAGCGCGAGGCCCGGCGCCCAATGCCATCCCCACGCGCCGGAGATACCGGGCAAGGTCAGCGGGGTGGTCACGATGCCGACGATCAGCGTGCGCCATCCCCACAACGGCGAGCGCACCGCGAGCAGACAGGGCAGCACCGTGACGATCACGTTGAACGTCTTCGCGGGCGGCGACACCGAAACGGTCGAGAACGTGACGAAACCGGACCAGAACGCCCATCCGAGGATCGTGAGACGGCGCAGCCAGCGCAACCCCGCCGAACGCTTCGGCGGGGCGTCGGTTCCGGTGAACGCCGTGTAGAGCAGGGCGGCCCACCACACCCGCAGGCGTTGTCGGTCGATCATCAGGAGTCACCCTACCCCCGGATCGGCTCACCCTGCGTAGTCTCGGCGACCCGCTCGACCTTGCCGACGAGGAAGACGTAGGACAGGATCCCGGCGATCGTGATCGACAGGTTCGAACGGGACGGCGGGGTCCCGGCCCGCCGGGGATCGTGACCTGTCCGTCTTCGTACGCGAACACCGACGGGTCCGTGACGTAGTCGAGGAGATCGTTGCCCGTGTTGTAGTGGATGCCGAGGCTTTGTTCGTGGATCGTCGCGTTGTAGCAGCGCGCGTCGATCTGGAGGCAGGCCGCCGGCGCGATCGGCCCGAGTGGACAGTGCAGGGCAAGGCCGACGTCGTAGGCCTCGGCCATGTGCGCGATTTTGCGTGCTTCGGTGATACCGCCGCACGGCGTCCACTTTTGCCACACAGCGATCGACCTTGTCCCAGGTGTCCAGATAGGACAGTTCCTCGGTCCCGTTCATCTTCGTCGGAAAGCTCCGCCACGGTGGCGGCCACCGACGCCGCCCGGCCCTCCAGGACCGGCTCGCCCCAGCCGGTCACGCCCTCGTCGGTTTCGATCTTCAGGAACGACCAGCGCGGCGGCACCTGATATGTCGTCATGGACGTGATCTTCATCGTTTCCCTGTCCCTGCGACGGTTCAGCCGTTGGCCCGCTGCCGGACCCGAGCAGCCAGGCGCGCTGACCGGAGGTTCCCCAGTCGAGCGCGATCAAGGCGGGTCGAGTGTCCGGCACGAGCGACATCGTGAGGGCGCTTTCCCGATAATGCGAACACCGTCCCTATATGTAGGATCGCGGAATGGCCGACCCTGCGCCGCCAGGCACTCAGACTCTCGCCCGCGGGCTAGCGGTGATCCGGTGCTGTACCTGGACAAACTGCCGGGATCGCGGGGCGCGGAGATGCGCTCCCGGATCGGGCACCGGATGCCGTTGACCCGCACCGGTGCCGGCATGGCGCTGCTCTTGGACTCAGCGGCGGAGTGGCAGGAGCTCTACCAAACCGAGGCTCCCGTGGAACCCGGCCAGGTGCATCCGGAGGACGTCGACGCGTTCTTGGCGCGCATGCGCGAATACACGGAGGCGGGGGTGGCGATGGACCTGGAGGACAACGAACCCGGGATCCGCTGTGTCGCGGCGCCGATCCGGGACGCCACCGGCGCCCACCGCCCGGATGCGCGGTCTGAACCGCGTCGTCGGCCGTGCGGCACAACAGGTTTCCGCCGGCCTGGGCTACCGCGATCGCTGAAAGGCAGGATGCGTCCATGAGCGAACCGTCCTTCACCCTCGTGCAGCTGCGCTACTTCGAGGCGGCGGCCCGGCATTTGAGCATGACCGCCGCGTCGAAGGAGCTCGTGGTCTCGCAGTCGGCCGTGTCGACCGCGATCGCGCAGCTGGAGAAGGAAATGGGCGTGCAGTTCCTCTTGCGCCATCACGCCCGCGGGCTCAGCCTGACCACGGCGGGCGAGGCGTTCTACAAGAGGGTGCTGAATTTCCTCGCCCACGGCGCCGAGCTGGTCGAGACGGCGCGGCAGTCCGGCACCGAACTGGTGGGAACGCTGACTGTCGGCTGCTTCGCCACCCTCGCGCCGTTCCGGTTGCCCAGCCTGCTGGCGGAATTCGAAGCCCGGCATCCGAAGGTGCACGTGTCCTTGCGTGAAGGCGAGCATCACGCGTTGAAGACTGCCCTTCGTTCCGGCGGCACCGAACTCGCCCTCCTCTACGGCTACGACCTCGACGACGACATCGATCGCGAAGTCGTGGGCAGCACCGCCCCGTACGCCCTCGTCCCCGAGGGGCACCGGCTCGCGCGCAGGAAGAGCCGCAAGGTGTCGCTCCACGACCTGGCCGAAGAACCCATGGTGCTGCTCGACCTCCCGAACAGCCGCGAATACCTGCTGGCGATCCTGCGTGACGCCGGGGTGGAACCGCGGATCCGGCACCGCAGCACCGGTTACGAGACCGTCCGCTCGCTCGTCGCGTCCGGCCACGGCTTCGCCCTGCTCAACCAGCGCCCGCCGGAAGACACCACGTACTCGGGCTCGAAAGCCGTCCCGCTCGCGCTCACCGACGTCGTCCCGGCACTGGAGATCGTCGTCGCCTCGATGCGTGGCGCCCGGCTCACCCGGCGGGCGCAGGAGTTCCGGGAACTGTGCCGCACCCACTACACCCGCTGACGATCACCGGTACCGCAGATAGGCGCGATGGGTCGCGATGTGGTCGGCCACGAGCTTGGCGTCGTGCCACACGCCCCAGATGAAACTCGAGCCGCGGCGCGCCTGCCAGGGCAGCCCCAGGAAGTACACGCCGGGCTCGGCGGACACTCCCCGCCGGTGGTCCGGCCTGCCGTTCTCGTCGAACGCGTCGACCCGCAGCCAGCCGTAGTCGGTGGCGAAGCCGGTGGCCCAGACGATCGAACGGACGCCGGCGGCGGCGAGGTCGAGTTCGAGGATCGGGTCGGTGACGCGGTCCGGATCCGGACCCAGCACCCGGGCCTCCGGTTCCTCGGGCAGGTCCAGTCCGTTGCGCACGACGTAGGCGTCGGCTTCGTCGAGAGTCGCGAGGTAGCCGGCGTCTCCCCTGGCGAGGTTGGCCGCCAGGTCCGGCGCGAAGCGGAGAACGCCGTCGTCGTACGAAGAGGTCAAGCCGACGAGCTCGATCCCCATCCCGGCGAGGGCCCGGAAGTCGACCGTGTGCCCGCCACGCGCTCCGCTGACCGCGATGGTGACGTGCTCCGCGCCCCGCGGCGGGGTGTCGGCGTCCCACTTGCCGAGGACGCCCAGCCACCAGCAGAAGTCGCGTCCGCGATACCTGCGCGGCGGCCGCTCGTGAGGGCCGACCGAGAGATACACGCGGCGCCCCGACCGGTGGAGTTCTTCGGCGATCTGCACGCCCGACGATCCGGCCCCGACCACCAGCACCGCTCCTTCGGGCAGCTGCCCGGGATTGCGGTAGCCGCTGGAGTGGAGCTGCCGGATCCCGGCGTCCTCGGGCACGATCGGCGGCATCACCGGCCGCTGGAAGGGCCCGGTCGCCGCGATGACGTAGCGCGTCTCGACGGTCCCGTCCGAAGTCTCCACCTGGAAACCCGGCCGTCCCTCGTTCCTCCGGACCGACGTCACCTCGACCCCGGTCCGGATCGGCGCGGCGATCTTTTCCGCGTAGGCCTCGAAATACTCGGCGACCCGGTCCTTCGTGGGGAAGTCGTCCGGCGCCAGATCGGCGAACTCCAGCCCGGGGAAACGATCGTGCCAAGCGGGACCGTTCGCGACCAGCGAGTCCCACCGCTCCGAGCGCCAGCGCTCCGCGATCCGGTTCCGCTCCACCACGAGGTGCGGCACCCCGTGGCCACTCAGGTGCTCGCTCATCGCCAGACCGGCCTGGCCCCCACCCACGACGAGAGCCTCCACCTCTTGGCTCGGCATCCAGACCTCCAGGTTCGTCATCCGTTCGCTGCGTCCTCTGGATGGTGGCCGCGAAGTGTTGCCTGTGTCCAACAGATGTTTTCGTACTTCAAGATCTGATTTACAGATTTAGGGGGCGATGCGGGTGGTCGTGGTTCCCAATGTCGCATTTGAGGCGCTGAGCGTCTCGAATGCGACATTGGGAACCCTCAGCCACGAACTCGACCCGTCGCCATCCACTCCGGCGTGGCCGATGAGCGCGTGAGGGGAACTTAAGCGACCACCTTGGCCCCCGTGCATCTGAATTATCGATGCATTGGTCCTGAAAGATCTTCTGTACAGAACACCGATACCGGCGGCACGCTGTGGCGACGGGGCCCGCGTCCGACGGGCCGCCCCTCTTCCAGGGAAGGCCGAGCAGTGACCGTCCATCGCCGCATCCGCCCGTTCAACACGCGCGACACCTATCCCGAGCAGAACCTCGACAACGACCTCTGCCAGGCCGTCGTCGCCAACGGCACGGTCTACGTCCGCGGCCAGATCGGCCAGGACCTCGACACCAGCGAGTCGGTCGGGATCGGCGACGCGGCCGCACAGGCCGAGCAGGCGATGGCCAACATCAAGCTGCTGCTCGAAGAAGCGGGCAGCCGGATGGAGCACCTGGTCAAGCTCACGATCTACCTGATCGACCCGCGCTATCGCGAAGACGTCTACCGCGTCGTCGGCCGCTGGACCAAGGGTGTGCACCCGATCTCGACCGGTGTGGTGGTGTCCGCGCTCGCGCGGCCGGAATGGCTGTGCGAGATCGACGCCGTCGCGGTGATTCCTGAGGAGGGGAAATGACCTTTTCGATCGTGGGCCGCGAGGTCTCCGGTGGCACCGTGCGGTTCGGTGTCGCGGCCAGTTCGTCCAGCCCCGCCGTCGCCGCCCGCGTCGCGCATCTGGTGCCCGGCGTCGGAGCGGCTTCGTCGCAGAACATCACGGACCCGCGGCTCGGCGGGCGCCTGCTCGACAGGCTGGCCGAGCACGGTGACGCCGAGCGGGCGCTGTCCGAGGTGGTCACGGCGACGTCGGGCGTCGAGTACCGGCAGTTGACCGTGCTCGGCCCGGCCGGGCCCGGCTTCGCCTACAGCGGCGCCAAGACGCTCGGAAAGCACGCGTCCGCGACCGCCGACGGTGTCGTGGCCGCGGGGAACATGCTCGCGGGCGAACACATCCCGCAGTCCATTGTGGACGCTTTTCTCTCCTCGACCGGCGAACTGGAACAGCGGCTCGTCACCGCACTGAAGGCAGGACTCGCAGCGGGCGGCGAAGAAGGTCCCGTTCGCTCCGCCGGTCTCGTCGTGGTGTCCGGGGTGGACTGGCGGGTCACCGATCTGCGCGTGGACTGGGCAGACGACCCGATCGACCGGCTGGCCGAGCTGCTCGACGTCTGGCTCCCGCAGCGCGACGACTACGTGACCCGCGCGCTCGACCCCGGCTCGGCGCCGTCCTACGGCGTGCCGGGCGACGAATGATGACGACGCCGAAGGACGCGGCCCGCGCCGAGGTCGATCGCCACGCCGACGAGCTGGTCCGGCTTTCGCGACGGTTGCACGCCGACCCCGAGACCGCGTGGGAGGAGCACCGTGCCGCCGCGATGGTGCCGGAGCTGCTCGATCGCGCCGGTTTCGCCGTCACGTCCAACTACTTGAGCCTGGACACGGCGTTCCACGCGAGCTTCGGCGGCGGACCCACCCGGATCGCGCTGTGCGCCGAGTACGACGCGCTGCCCGGTCTCGGCCACGCCTGCGGCCACAACCTCATCGCGGCGAGCTCGATCGGCGCGGCGCTCGGCCTGGCCGCGATCGCCGACGACGCCGGGCTGACCGTCGAGGTCTACGGAACGCCCGCGGAAGAGGGTGGCGGCGGGAAGATCGAGCTGCTCGACCGCGGCGCGTTCGCCGATGTCGACTTGGCGATGATGGTCCATCCCGCGCCCGTCGACGTCGCCGAGGCGCGGCCGTTCGCCGTCAGTCACTCGAAGATCTCCTACCGCGGCCGGTCGGCGCACGCCGCCGCGTACCCGGAGGCCGGGGTCAACGCGGCCGACGCGTTCACCGTCGCCCAGGTCGCGATCGGCCTGCTGCGGCAACATCTTCCGTCGTCGGCCCGCGTGCACGGAGTCGTGACCCACGCCGGTGACGCCCCTAACGCGATCCCCGAGCACGCGACCGGCCGCTGGTACGTGCGTGCCGAGACGCTGGCGGAGCTGGCCGAGTTGGAGCCGCGCGTGCTGCGCACCTTCGAAGCGGGCGCGCTGGCCACCGGCTGCGAACTGAGCGTCGAGCCGGAGAGCAGGCCCTACGCCGAGTTCCGCGCCGACGAGACCGCGTTGGCGGCCTACCGCGCCAACGCGCTGGAGCTCGGCCGCGAGTTCGCGGCGGGCGGGACGGCGTCCCGGATGAACCGGGCGTCGACCGACATGGGCAACGTCTCGCAGGTCGTGCCCGCCATCCATCCCTACATCGGCATCGGCTCCCTGCCCGCGATCAACCACCAGCGCGAGTTCGCCGCGCACTGCGTCGGCGGCGAGGCCGAGCGCGCGCTGCTGGACGGCGCGATCGCACTGGCCTGGACCGGTGCGGACCGGGCCGGTGCCGTCAGGCAGCCCGCCTGACCGTCTTCGCGCGACATGGTTCAAGGAGGCATCATGACCACGCAGGACTCTCCCCCCGACGAGTTCGTCACCACCGCCACCGACCCCGCGATGCTGCGCCGCAGCATCGCCGCCGGGGCCGTCGGGGTGTTCGTGCACTGGTTCGACTGGGCCGCCTACGCCTATCTCGCGAGCACCATCGCGTCGGTGTTCTTCCCCGCGGGCGACGCCACCGCCGGTCTGCTCGCCGTCTTCGGCGTTTTCGCGGTCTCCTTCGGGATCCGGCCGATCGGGGCGCTGGTGTTCGGGCCGCTCGGCGACCGGATCGGCCGCAAGCGCACGCTGTCCATCGTCATCTTCGTGATGTCCGGCGCCACCCTGGTCATCGGTCTCCTGCCCGGGTACTCGACGATCGGGATCGCCGCTCCCCTGCTGCTGGTCTTCCTGCGGCTGCTGCAGGGTTTCGCGGCGGGCGGCGAATTCGGGAGCGCGGCGAGCTTCCTCGCCGAGTACGCACCACGTCACCGCCGCGGTTTCGGCGTCAGCTGGCTCGAAGTCGGTTCCCTGCTGGGCTTCCTCGCCGGGTCGTTCGTGTTCCTGATGCTGTCGCTCGGTCTCTCGGAAGACCAGCTGGCGTCCTGGGGCTGGCGGATCCCGTTCCTGCTCGCGGCGCCACTCGGGATCATCGGCTTCGTCATCCGGAGCAAGATCGAGGACACTCCCGCGTACCGCGCGCTTGAGGCGACGGACGATGTGCCGCGCAGCCCGGTTCGGGAACTGTTCCGGGACCACAAGAAGCAGTTGTTCCAGGCCGCCGGTCTGATGACCATGATGCACGTGCCGTTCTACGCGGTGCTCACCTATCTGGTCACCTACGAGACCGACCACCTCGGCCATTCCGCCGGCGACGCCGCCTTGCTGTCCACCGTGATCTCGCTTCTCGCCCTAGTCCTCGTACCCGCCTTCGGACGGCTTTCCGACCGGGTCGGACGACGGCCTGTCCTGCTCGGCGCGGGCATCGCGCTCTTCGTCCTGGCGACACCGGCGTATCTCGTGATGCGCACGGGACTCACAGGGACGTGGATCGGCGGGCTCACGCTCGGTGTCGTGCTCGCCGCGATCCTCGGCACCTACGCGGTGTGGTCGGCGGAGATCTTCCCGACCCGCACCCGCCAGGGCGGCTTGTCGATCGCCTACAACCTCACCGCCGCCCTGTTCGCCGGGACCGTGCCGTATCTGATGACCGTCCTGATCGCGACGACCGGAAGCACCCTAGTCCCCGGCCCGTACCTCATGGTCGCCGCCGCGATCGGGCTCGTCGCGGCCTTCTCGATGCGCGAGACGGCCGGAAAGTCCTTGTCACAGCCAGAAGACTGAGTCAGCACGTGGCCGCGGTGACGAAATGCGGGCGGCCGGTGATCGGATGCGGCACGATCGTGCTGCGCACTCCGAACACTTCGGCGACACGCTCCGGCTCCAGTACCTCCTCGGGCGGACCTGCCGCAAGGACCCGGCCTTTTTCGAGCAGCACCAGGCGATCGCAATAGGTCGTGGCGTGGTCGAGGTCGTGCAGGGCGACGACGGTGGTCAGCCCGAGCTGACGGACGAGATCGAGCAGGCCGAGCTGGGCGCCGATGTCCAGGTGATTGGTCGGCTCGTCCAGCAGCAGGACCGGTGTCTTCTGCGCGAGCGCCCGCGCCACCAGGACCCGTTGCCGCTCACCGCCGGAGAGCCGCGTGAAGACCCGGCGCGCGGCCCAGGCCATCCCGACCCGGTCCAGCGCGTCCCGTACGATGTCACGATCGCCGCTGGTGTCCCGTTCCAGGATCCCCTTGTGCGGCGTCCGTCCCATGAGGACGGTCTCCTCGACCGAGAAACCGTTGTCGAGATCGTGATCCTGGACGACGACGGCCGTCCGCCTCCCCGCCTCGCGAGCGGTGCCCCGCCAGACGTCGGACTCTCCGATGTGGACGGACCCCCGCACCGGCTTCAACGCCCGGTACACACAACGCAGCAACGTGCTCTTGCCGGAACCGTTGGGGCCGATGAGCCCGGTGACCGTTCCGGTTCCGACCTCGACGCTCACGTCGCCGAGGATCGGGAGGTCGTCGATCGTCACGGACACGCCCTGGATCTGGATCTTCACCGCAGCGATCTCCTCCGGCCACGCAGCAACATCAGGAAGAACGGCGCGCCGAGCGCCGCGGTGAAGATGCCGATCGGCATCTCGTTCGGCTTGTTCACCGTGCGGGTGGCGAGGTCGACCAGCACCAGGAAGACCGCCCCGCCCAGCAGGGACACCGGGATCACCTTGCGATGGTCCGGCCCCACGACCAGCCGTACCGCGTGCGGGACCACCAGCCCCACGAAACCGATACCGCCCGCGACACTCACCACCGTCGCCGTCAGCAGGGACGCCGCCACCAGCAACAGAACGCGCAACCGGTCGACGTCGACACCCAGCCCGGCCGCGGTGTCCTCACCGGTCGCGAGCGCGTTCATCATCCGGCCCCGGCTCGCCAGCCAGAGCCCGGTGACCGCGGTCGCGACCGCCGGGATCGCGAGATCGGACCAGGACGCCCCGGCGACCGAGCCGAGCAGCCAGAACATGACACCGCGCAGTTCCGACGGATCGACGAGCAGTTGCAGCAGACCGGTCCCCGCCATCCCGAGGTAGGCGACGGCGACCCCGGCGAGGACGAGACTCGTGCCGATCAGCCTGCCGCCGCGTTGCGCCATCACGAAAACCACGAGCAGGCTCAGGGACGAGCCCACGAACGCGCCACCGGCGACCCCGATCCCCGCCGCGATCCCGGTCGTCATCACCACGACGGCGCCCAGCGACGCGCCCGCCGTCACGCCGAAGGTGTACGGGTCGGCCAGCGGATTCCGGACCAGGGTCTGCAGGCACAGACCGGCCAGGCTCAGGCCGGCGCCCGCCACCGCCGCGAGCAGCACGCGCGGGGTGCGGAAGGTCCACACGATCTGATCGGTCAACGGGTCGAGGCCCTCGGTGCCGCCGGTCAGATGGGCCCACACGACGGCGACGACGCGCCCGACCGGGACGTCGACCGTGCCGATGCCGACGGAGAACGCCACGGCCAGCGCGAGCGCGCCGGTCAGTCCGGCCAGCAGGAGGGTGAAACCCTTGCCCTGAACCAGATGTGTCCGCCGCTGGTCAACGCGCGGCATCGGCGATCTTCCGGACGGCGATCGCGTTGATCGGGCCGAGGTAGATGCTGTCGGAGACGCTGGTGAAGGTCTTGGTCTTCGACGCCTGCCAGGCGGGGAACTTGGCGAACAGCTCCTGGGCCAGCACGTCCGGCTTCTCCTCCGGCTGGAACAGCCCGATCACCAGCACGTCGACAGGTGCGGAGGCGAGCGCTTCGGCGTTGATCTCGGCGAGCTGGGTGTTCGTCTTGCCCACGAAGGGGTTCACGCCACCGGCACGGCCGACGATGTCGTCGTAGATCCCGCCGCCGAACACCGCGGGCAGGCCGTTGTTGTTCATCATCGACATCCCCGGGTAGACGACCAGGACGTTCTTGCGCTCCTTGCCCGCCACTTCCTTTTGGACGGCGGCGATTTCGGCGCGTGTCCGATTGACGTGGTCGGCGGCGCGCTGCTGGACGTCGAAGATCTCGCCAAGGCTCAGCAGCAGCTCGGACGACGACTCGACCGACTGCTTCCCATACCGCTCCTTGTCCTCCGGCCGGGCGTTCGGATCGCCGTTCGCGCAGTTCGACGGCGTGACGAAGCTCTTGATCCCCGCCGCGTCGAGCTGATCGCGGGTGACCGAGCCGACCTTGTCGTCGAACCCGCCCGCCCAGGTGGAGATCACCAAATCCGGTTCGAGGGCGAGGACCTGCTCACGCGGGACCTCGAAGTTCTCGTTGAGCTTCAGGTTCCCTTTCGGGATCGCCTTGATCTTGTCCACGAAGGACGGTTCGTCCGACACTTCGTAGGATTGGCTGTTGGCCAGGATGTGGTCCTGGATCCCCAGGACCACGAAGCTCTCCACCTCGGCCACCGAGGTCCCGTTGAGCAGCACCACGCGTTTCGGCGGCGCGTCGAAGGTGACCTTCCGCCCGCAGTTGTCGATGGTCAGCGGGTACGAGGTGGGTTTCGCCACGGCGGGAGGCAGCAGGCCCACGTCGGCCTGCTGGGCGGCCGGCGCCGGTTTGCCGATGCCGCAGGCCGCGACGGCGGCGAGCAGCACGCCTGCCACGAGGACGCACCGGGTCAGGCGGGCGCCGTCAAAAGAGGACATGTCCCAAAGGTCGCGCGGACGTGGCGGAAAGTTCCCGGGCCCGGCGCTCCAACGTCTCGGCCGGGCTGCTCCGAACGGGTCGCCCGCCGCCGGGGATCACTTCCGCGTAGGCGAATTTCTTGTTCGCGCTTTCGTCCGAGCATTACAAAAATAAGTCGTCAAGATTCTTTACGCGGCCCGGATTCACCCGGTATTCCGGTAGCGCTACGCTCTCGTCGCGTCGCCTGATCAGGCCACACATTCTTTGCCTGCTGGTCAATTCTCCTCGTTCAGGGATTGGGATGTATGGAAAGCTGTGATGTCGCCCGGCCCCGGCCGCGAAAGCGCAACCGGGCACGAATCCGCGGTTTCGCCGCGCTGATCGTCCTGCTGGCCGCGGGCTGCGGAAGCGATCCGGTGACCCCGGCCGCGGTCGGCCAGGAGGACCTGACCCTGCTGCCCGAGGCCACCACGTTCGGCTCCCTCGCCGACGCGGCCAAGGACTCCGGTGCCGCGGCCACCGGCAAGGTCGTGCACCCCAAGGACGACCTCGTCGTCTACCAGAGCGTCGGCGGCAAGGCCGTCGCCAAGCTCCCGGCGGTCCAGGTGGGCTCCCCGACCTGGGTCCCGGTGATCGCCGAACAGGGCCCGTGGGCGGAGATCCTGCTCCCGACCAGGCCCAACGCGTCCGCGGGCTGGGTGCACCTCGACCCTGCGCGCGTCGAAATCGCCCAGAACGACTACACCATCAACGTCGACAGGGCCGCCTTCTCGCTCGAACTCACACGGTCCGGCGAGTCGCTGGGCAAGTGGACGATCGGCACCGGGAAGCCGGAGTACCCGACCCCGAAGGGCCGGGCGTTCCTGCTGGCGTCCATCGAGGAAACCGTCAACGAGTACAGCCCGATCGTCCTACCACTGAGCGCGCATTCGGAATCGCACGAGACGTTCGGCGGCGGTCCCGGCACGGTCGGCATCCACACGTGGCCGAATGACAGTTTCCAGGGCCAAGCGAACAGCGACGGCTGCATTCGCGTGCCGAAGGCGGCGCTCGACGAGCTCGTGAAGGTTCCGCTGGGCGCCATTGTCAACATCGTCTGAACAATTCTCGAAAGGGTAGTGATTTGTTCACCAGAAAAGCTCTTGTAGGCGGCATCGCCCTCAGCGCGGTGGCGCTCACGGTCATCGCCCCTTCGGCAGGCGCCACCGGCCACGGCAGTTCGGCGTTCGCCCTGTCCGCTTCGGGCCTGCTGAAGATCGACCCGGTCCCCGCGGTCGACGGGTCGGACGGCTTCCGGCAGAAGTCGCTCGCGGAGTTCACGCTGCCGCTGCAACTGGTCAAGGTCACCCTGCTCAACGCCCAGGCGGGCGAGAGCGCGGCCAGGGCCAGCGTCAAGGACGTCGAGGTGAACCTCGGCGGGCTCAGCGGCAAGCAGGGCAAGCCGCTGGTCAGCGCGTCGGCCATCCAGGCGGAATGCAAGGGCGGCAAGGGGTCTTCGTCGCTCGCCAGGGCGAGTATCGGGGGTGTCAAGCTCGACGTCGCCGCCGCGCCGAACACCGCCGTCGGCGTCGAGGGGCTGGCTTCGGTCACGCTGAACAAGCAGGTCAAGCACAAGGACGGCTCGATCACCGTCACCGCGCTGTCGATCAGTGTCGACGGCTTCCAGACGCTCGACCTCGCCTCGGTGACCTGCGCCGCGGGTGGCGGCGACGGTTCGACCACCGAGCCGCCCACGGGCAAGCCGAGCACCGGCAAGCCCTCCAGCGCCAAGCCGAGCGCGCCGCCGACCTCGGCCACCACCGCCAAGCCCGCGGGTGACAAGCCCACCGCCGACGGCAAGGCCCCCACCCCCACCCCGGTCAAGGCCCACCTCGACGTCACCGGCTGATCGCCCTCGATCGTCGCTTAGGCCGTGTCCTGTAAGTCTGTTCGATGGGCTTCGTGATCCAGGTGGTTCCTGACGGTGCGGGCGGATCGGCCTCGTACCGGGTCGTACTCGGC
>NZ_JBVILA010000035.1:0-78131 GCF_055580625.1 Amycolatopsis sp. NPDC031561
TCGCCCGTCTCGACATCCCAGATCCGCGCCCTGTCGCTACCGGCTGTGGCGAGGCGGGCCCCATCAGGACTGAACGCGACACCCTGGACCGAACCACTATGTCCGGTGAGGGTGCGCAGGTTCTCGCCCGTCTCGACATCCCAGATCCGCGCCCTGCCGTCGCTACCGGCTGTGGCGAGGCGGGCCCCATCAAGACTGAACGCGACACCCCGGACCGGGCCACTATGTCCGGTGAGGGTGTGCAGGTTCTCGCCCGTCTCGACATCCCAGATCCGCGCACTACCGTCGCTACCGGCTGTGGCGAGGCGGGCCCCATCAGGACTGAACGCGACACCCCGGACCGAACCGCCGTGTCTGGTGAGTGACCGGAGTCGGGTCCGGACGGGCGGCGGCGGGGTTGGTAGGTCGTCGCCGCTGTGGACGTGACGGAGTTGGTTGGTGTTCACGCCGGTCAGGTCGGTGTTGTCCAAGCGGCAGCGGCGGAGGAACGCACCGGTCAGGTCGGCATTGCGCAAGTTTCCGTTGACGATTGTGGTCTCATGCAGCACGGCTCGTTCGAGACGGGCGGTCTCAAGTCGCGTGTGGGTGAGGTTGACGTGGTCCCAGCGGGTTTCGCGCAGATCTGCTCCAGCCAGGGTGGCGGCGGTGAACACCAGCGGGTTGGCCTTCGTGCCGATGAACTGCCAGCCCCGTAGCCGGGCACCGCTGAGATCGCAGCCGGCCAGCGTGGGGTGTGGTCGGTCGTGTGCTCTGGCGTAAAGCGCGTACCGGAGCCACAGCTCACTGGCTCCTGCCAAGTACGGCGTACGCCATCGGTTCAGGGTTGCCCGGAGTGCCTCTTGATCGTCGTCGTCGGCGATCAACTGGCCCAGGAAGTCCAATGTCTCCACCGACGGGATGGGAAGGCACCAGTCTTCACGGCGGTCATCGCGTATCGCGTCACACAGGTATTGGGCGAGGAAGTACTCGTGGATGGAGCTGTGTGCGAACTGAAAGTCGGGGCGGTCAGGCCCGCTGTGGTCGTTGCGCACCACGAACGTGGCGGTGCGCAGATCCTCCTCGAGTTGATCGCGGGAGGTGTTCCCGTAGCGCCTGCCGAGCACGGGATCCGTGGCGAGCTGTTCGTCGAGCCAGTCGTCCAAGTCTGCGCTGTCGACCCGCCGGTCACCACGCCTCCACGACCACGCGGCCAGCCGGGCCATCAAGGTGAGCTTGTGATCGGCACGCAGGCGGTGCTTGCCGAGGTCTCGTTCGAGCCAATCGCGCAGAACCTGCCTATAGATCGTGGCCGAGTGCACCGGCCGTTGCCGCGAGAGGCGGTCTTCGATGAACGGGATCTGTGCGGCGACCTTGGTCAGCGTGTACGGGCGCGTGGCCAAGTCGGACAGGTCGTGCACCGCGCCCAGCATGTCCATCACCTGCGCGACGTCCTGGTCCGACAGCGCCTTGTCCAGGTATCCGCGGATCTGTAAGTCGTTCAACGGCAACAACATCAGCGCGACGTAGTCCTCGGCGGTTGCGAGATCACGGTCGTGCTCGAGGAAATGCCTGGACTGTTCCCGGAGCGACCGGAAATAGTGAGTCCGGCAGGACAGCAGCACCTTGGTGTCCGCTCCGGCGAACGGGGCGTAGGCCGTGCCCTTGCTCTTCACTCGGATCGGGCGGAGCTTGAGCAACTCGTGGGTAAAGGCGGCACCTTGCGCGGCGTCGAGCCGGACAAGGACCTCGTCCAAACCATCGATGATGAACAGGGTGGGTACTGTCTTGGCCCGTGCGATGACCTCCTCCCCTGACGGAAGCCGCGTGTTGCCTGCTGCCCAACCGTGGTTGATGCACTCGGTCAGAATGGCGGGAAGGGGCGGCACCATGTTGTGCAGGTTTCCGAGACGCCGGAGGTCGAAGTACAGCGGTTCGGGGCGTAATGGTGCCGGCTGGGCTTGCAGCCGTTCGGTCAGCTCCTGGCAGGTGATGGTCTTGCCGGTGCCGTACTCGCCCAGCAGCGCGGCAAGTGGAGCGCTGTCCGGATCACGTGCCCACTCCACGAGGTACGCCACGACGTCCTCGACCCGTCGCTCTTGGTCGTACGCACCGTCGGCCGTGTTCGGATCCATGCCTCCGGGACGGCCGTGCAGGTCGAAGAACTGGTCCCCGCATGTCTCCTTGAGCATGAGCCGGTCTTTCGTGCCCATGTCCAGTGGCTTCGCGCTTACACGGTCGAGCTGGCGGTAGATGTGCTCGACGAGACCATTCACCCACTTGTCCCGGGCCGGGTTCCTCAGCCCATTGAACGGGACAGCCTGAGACCCACTGGGATAGATAGCCTTGGTCTCGAAGCCACCCGCCCGTGAGCTCGTCGGCCGAAGCAGGACCGGCATCACCGTCGGGCCGAAGGAACCGCTGTAGGCACGCAGCGTCTCGCCGAGCGCGGGCTGTGTGTACCAAGCGTTGCTCACCGCGACCACCACCAGTTCGCTGCCCGCCACCTCCATGCGGAATCGCGTTTCCCGATCGTCACCGGTCAGCACGTCCTTATCGGACCGCCACACGGCGATTCCGTGCTGCTCACCGCCCAAAGTCTCGAACAGCAGGTCCCACAGGGGTCCGGCTGTGGCGTCGTCCACCGGGGCGTTGCACAACACAAGCCGTCTCGGCCCGAGCACAGTCGCCTTCCGGTCCTCGATGAGCACGTCACGAACCGCCTCGTGCTCACGCAGAGGTGCGCCGGCCACGTCGTCACGCTCAGCCCAGAAGCTCAGCGTCCGGCCCCGCACGCCTGACTTCTTCGCACCGTGGACCTGCACTTGGAGATCCACAACCCCGTCCGCTGAGGCAGCGTTCACCTGTTTGACCAAGCGCTCCAACGCTTTCGTCGCGGCCGCCGACGTCCGCTGGGCAAACAGCAGACGCTGCACCTGCTCCACAGTCAACTCGTCCGCCGTCCCCATCGCGTCCAGCAGCACGCTCATCGCCGTGCGGTCGACCGCACTCAAGGGGACCCTGAGCAACCGGGCGCGAGCCGTTGCGGGAGGTATCCGTCGCATGGGCGGGATCACCGCTGCCTTTCGTCGCGCATCGCGTAGCGGGCGAGCACCCGATGCAGCTCGGCCACAAGGCCGTTCACCCACGCGTCCCGCGCCGACATCCCGCGCGCGTCGCTGAACGGTCGTTCATAGCCGTAGATTTGCTTGCTCTTCAACCCACGCCAGTCCGCCTGCTTACTGACCTGGCGGAGCAGCAACGGAACCACACGCTTACCGGGGACGTCGACGAGCGCGGGCAGTTCCACGCCGGTTATATACTCGCTGCCCAGGAAGGCGTTGCTCAAAGCGACAACTCCGATCTCAGCCGCCAACAACGCGCCGTGAATCCGGTGGTCCCAGTCCTCACCGACAAGGATTGCATCATCGGGTCGCCAGAGCTGGAATTCGTACACCCGGTCGATGACCAACGCCTCGGCCAGCAGGTCCCATAAGCGCAGAACCAGCGCCTCGTCACGCCCTGCGAAGCTCAGGAACACTCGGACCAGCGGTTTACCCGAGGTCTCCCCCTCAAGGAGCATCTCGGCGTTGTCGGTGTTCATGCTTGCCTCCCGCGGCCCGCTTGTCGGGATGTGTCGCAATACTGTCTGATTAACCAAGGATAGTACACGGGGCGGGGTTCGGAGGAGCGAGCGCTACTTGGCTCGGATTTCACGAGACCGGTTCACCGCAGCCAGCAGGTGCCGCTGCTCGTGCTTGAGACGAAGGAAGGCCTCGCGCACGCAGGTAGCGAACGGAGCGCCGGGGTGGACGATGAGGGCCCGCTCGTGCACGCCTTCGGCCTCTGCCGCCAATACGATCTCCACAGCGGCCACGTGGGCGCAGAAGTCGCGCAGAGCCTGCGGAAGCTCAGGCTCGATCAGGAGGTCGGCATGATCGACGATCAGGTCACGCATCTTCAGGTTGACCGGCTGTAACGCCTGGCTTCTCCACCGCCGCCAGTCGCTGTCAGCACTCGAAGGCCTTCGATTCGCCTTGCCAGGCAGCCCCGAATCGCGCAGAGCCTCCCAGACGCGCTCGTTGACCTCCACAAGCGCGTTGAGAGGCCCATACAACTCCCGAAGCTGGCTATTCACCCTTGCCAGCCGAGCCTGACGCCGCTCTTGCCGGATCTGAGCACGCTGGTTGAGAACAAACACGAGAACCGCGACCAGCACGCTCGCGCTCGCGGTGATCACTGCTGTCGGCACAAGCACAGCTTGCCGCACTCGTCGATCGGATCATCAACGACGTATCCAAGACAGGTGGGGTCTGATCACTTGCGAACGTCCGCTCATGCCGTCGAGCGGGGACGTTCGTCGAACTTCCGCTCATGCCGATGGGCGGACGTGCGGCGCCACCGTCGGCTGGTTCCGTAACGACCGCACGATGGCAGCTTCAGGTCGTTCGCGCCCCGTCGAGGTTCGAGCGGACGATCTGGGTTGTGGGGTGGTCGGGGCCCAGCACCCGCTCGCTGTCGGCGAGGGTGGCCTCATGCAGCGGGATCGCCCGGCCCAGATCACCCGCCGACTCGCAGGCGTAGGCCAGGTTGATGCGCGAGGCCAGTGTGTGGGGGTGGTCGGGGCCCAGCACCCGCTCGCTGTCGGCGAGGGTGGCCTCGTACAGCGGGATCGCCCGCGCAAGATCACCCGCCGACCGAAAGGCGCCGGCTAGGTTGATGCGCGAGGCCAGTGTGTGGGGGTGGTCGGGGCCCAGCACCCGCTCGCTGTCGGCGAGGGTGGCCTCGAACAGCGGGATCGCCCGGCCCAGATCACCCGCCGACTCGTAGGCGCTCGCCAGGTTGTTGCGCGAGGCCAGTGTGTCGGGGTGGTCGGGCCCCAGCACCCGCTCCCGATCAACGAGGGTGCCCTCGAACAGCGGGATCGCCCGCGCAAGATCACCCGCCGCCTCGTAGGCGTAGGCCAGGTTGTTGCGCGAGAGCAGTGTGTGGGGGTGGTCGGGGCCGTTGAGGCGTTGGTAACTGTCGCTGGCGCGGGTGTAGTAGGCGATGGCGGTGCCGACATCGCCCTGCTCTGCGAGGTAGCTGCCCAGCTTGTTGAGCAGTCGGCCGGTCTGCGTGGTGTCGGTGTCGGGCGTGGTGTGTTCCAGCAGAGCCCTCGCATGGGGCAGGACCATCCGATAGGCAGGCCAATCCGCAGGAACGCGTGGGTCAAGATCGGTGAGGTCGGCCGCTAGAAAGGTCACGGTGCCGTCGCGGGCGGTGGCGATGTCGGCGGGGCGGCGGTGTGGGTCGGTGGGGTCGGGTGTGCGGGTGACTGCCTGAACCAGGCGGTGCACGGCGACGGTGTCTCCGGTGAGGGTGATCATGCTGTAAGTGGCCAGGCGGCCCAGCGCCTCGGACAGCTCTGGTTCCTCGATTGAACCGGCCAGCAGGTCCCGGGGGATCCCGTCCGGGGCGTACCAGGCCAGCTGCCGCAGCACCCGGCCTGCGGCCGGGGTGTCGGTCAGGCGGTCGAGGGTGACGTGCCAGACCCTCGCCATCGTCCGCTGCGCGTCACCGCCCTCCGCCGTTGCGGTGAACATCCGCGCCGGAAACCGTGCCAGCAAATCGAGATAGGCGGCAGGGCTGGTCCGAGTCTGGGCCAGGTAGGCGCCGGCTTGTTCGATCGCCAGCGGCAGCCACCCCAGTTCGCTACACAACTGGTCGGCACCGGTCAGGTCCGCGTCCGGCCACTCCGACCGCGCGATCTGGGCCAGCAACCGCACCGCTTCGTCGTCGGCGAGGACGTCCAGCGGCACTGTCTCCACCGTCCGCCATCCCGAGCGCTGACGGCTGGTGATGACCACCGTGCCCGTCCGCACGCGCCCCAGCAAACCCTCGACATCCCGCGGGCTGGTCACGTTGTCCAGCAACAGCAGCCAATTCTCGTGGGTGGCCAGCCACCGCACAGCCAGCTCCACCCGCTGCTGCGACGGCAGCACCGCCGTCTCCGGCGTCAGCGCGGTGGTCAATTCGCTCAAGCCTGTCTCGATCGCCGCCGGTGAATCCGCGGTCACCCACCACACCAGCGGAAACCGGTCGGCGTGCAGCTCGGCGAACCGGGCGGCCAGGGTGCTCTTGCCTACCCCGCCCAAACCGTGCACCGCCACAACCACCGCGCGACTACCTGACGCGGCCACTCCGGCTTCCAATCGGGCCAACTCCTGCACCCTGCCCACGAACAAGTCCGGCTCCGCAGGGATACGACCTATACCCGGTACAGTCGGGAGCGACTCCATCACAGGCATTCCAAACGCGGGATGACCTGCCTCCGCGCCGAGGTTCTGAGGGGTCTCGTCGAGACGGGGCTGGCGGGGTGGCTCTTGCTGGCCGGTATCAGCCGGATTGGTTTGCAGTGCCGTGATGATTCCGGTAACGAAGCGCTTGACCTGGCCGTAGACCACGTCGCCGGGAGCAACGGGTTTGCAGATGTCGATATGGTTCGCGTCCACCGGAATTGGTGTCTGGCCCGGGATGGCGGGGTCGGCCGAGCCCGCGTCGACCACCTGCACACCCTTGGTGCGCTGGGTCTCGTAGAAAATCTTGTGCTCGATATCCGTTTCCGGGTGCACGGCCCAGTTGCGGTACTTGGTGTTGAGCTGCCGAAGATGCGCGCTATTGCGTTCCAGGGCGTCGACCGCCGGAGTCTTGCGGTAGACGACGCCCAGCGCCTTGACGACGGCCTTGGTAACGATGTCGGACCCGGTATGCGGGGTGGCCAGGAACACCACCCCTCGCGTGGTGGTGGCAAACTCGGTGTAGTCGGCCCGGCCATCGGCCGCGTGCAACAGCATCTCTTTCACCACCAAGCCGCCCATGCTGTGGGTGACGAAACACAGCGGACGCTGCCCGATCCCGCGACTCTCCAGCAGGGCTAGCAGATTGATCGCCCGATCCTGAATCGGCATCGCATGACCCAACCAGCGGCTCGACGCCGCGTCATACCCCAACGACCAGACTGCCAATCCCTCGATGTCCCGCCCGAGCCATTCTGGCCAGAACGAACCTTTCCGCTTCGCCGACCAGCTCTTATAGGCGTCACCGTCAAGGCCATGCACGAAAACGACGTCCAACACCCGGGGCCCGTCTGCACTAACCTCGACGAGTTCGGTCACCGCTTGCCCCCACATCGAATTCGTGCCGCCCACAGCGACCTTGGCTTGGTGAACTGTCGCTTGCTGCTGCGGCCGCGTTACATGCCCAATCACCGTACGTAAACATCCGCTCATGCCGCGAGGCGCGCGTTCCGAGCGAGGCGCACAACGTAATTGGGAGGCAGGACGGGTTGGGCTGCGCGACACTTCCTGGGTGATCATGATGCAGCCTGTCTTGGAGGTCCACGCGACAGATGGCTTTGCCCTCTGGCCTGTCGGTGAGGTCGAATCGTTCGGCTATCTGGCGCTCAGCGGCGAACTCACGCCCCTTGAGGTCGGGACAGCGGTGATGCGCATCGCAGGCTGCAACGACATCGACCCTGAGCACGACGGCCGCCCGCCCCGCCCCGCCGACCCGTTGGGGTCGTTCCTGCACGGCCTGCTCACCTTCGACACGCTCTTCGCGGCTGGTGGCTTTCGGGTGACAGACAGTGTCACGGGCGTGGCGTTTCTGCCGGGCTGCTGTAACGGTCTGGAGGATTGGCGCGAGTGGCACGCGGTCCTCGAGGGCAACGGACAAGTCGGGTTCGGGCACGATCCCGATCCTTGCGCCGAACGCCACGGCGAGACTGTCCGGCTGACCGTCGACGCCAAGCTGAACGACAGTCCGGTGATCGAGTTGCCTGACGCTGATTTACGGCGTCTCCTCGCTGGAGCCGAGCACGATCTTGTCGGCTTCCTCGCGCTGGCAGCCGTCTGGGCCGACCAGAACCTGCCCCGCCACGCCGTCCCCGTCATCGCAGCCCTCGCCCGCGCACTGGACCTCCCAATACCCGCCGACGTGTCGGCCAGGAACCTCGAAGCGCACACCGACACCCCTTGACTTGAAGCCGAGATATCGAGTTACGCAAGGCCGCTTCGGGAATCTGCGGTCAGAGCCACCGAATCCCTTGATTGCGATCACGAGTCGAACTCGTAGTTTCATCATCTGATTTGAGGCAGCCTGATCAGCAGCTATCGTGCGGTCGTGACCGGCACCGGACAACTACCTCTGCTCTTCCTCGACGTCGACGGGCCGCTCATCCCCTTCGGCGCCCCTCCAGAGCGGTACCCGACCTACCGGTCCCACCTCGACTCAACCGCGGCCGGTTCGAACCCGCTCCTGGCCAGGGTCAATCCCGCTCACGGGCCTCGGCTGGCCGCGTTACCCTGCGATCTGGTCTGGGCCACGACGTGGACCTCCGACGCCAACGAGTGCCTCTCGCCGCGACTTGGCCTTCCGCCGTTGCCGGTGGTGGACTGGCCGGAGCCATCCGGCCTCGACGAGCAGGACGAGCGCGACGGACTGCACTGGAAAACCCGAGCCCTCGTCAACTGGGCTGCGGGACGCCCGTTCGCCTGGGTCGACGACGAGATCACCGACGTAGACCGACACTGGGTGCACACCTGCCATGAGGCATCAGCTCTACTGCACCGCGTCGACCCACGACCGGGCCTCACCGAGGCCGACTACACCGACCTCGGTGAGTGGCTACGGCTACACAGAGCCTGACGAACGCCACCACACCACGCATCTTGCCCCGCCCGAAGAGCCAGACTGAATGCGACAACCATTGCCAGTCCGCCGACGTCGTACTCATGCCGCGAAGCGGTCGATGCACTGCAACCTGTCGCGAGGTACGCCGACGAGCGAGTGTTGTCGGGTCATCTCGACGCGCGACTGGTCCGACTACCGGTACCACCGCACCGCAGCGTGCACGTGCAGGCGTTGGTTGACCAGCGGACGCCGGATATCGGCCGCTTCGGTGATCGCGGCCAGCGCCCCACTTCTGCGGCGCTGTCGGCGATCCGACGACTGGCAACTTGGTGATCCCACGATGGTGGCAGGCGACAGGTGGCGGCTCGGCATCGTCTGCGGCGCGGGACCAGCGGGCTCCGGTTTCGATGGTGCCCGACTCCGCGTGCTGGAGCGCTAAGCCTCTATCGTTGTGAACGCTCCTCGGCGGGCTCCCCATGGGCGCTGTCTCCGACGTCGTTTTCGTTGTCACACTCGCCACGGCCCTGCCCGCCTCCGCCGTCCTCGTACCGGCAGAACCCACGCCCCAGGCACAACATCCACCGACGAACACGCGTCGATCGAATACGCGTCCATACCAGTAACCGGGTGGGCGTTCCTGGATTTCGCGCGTACGGTGGATGGTGGTGATGGGCTTACGCAAGCTGAGCCCTGGTGGACATGAGTACCTCACGAACTCGGTCGCGTGCGCTGATCGCGACCGCGAGCTCGAACCCGGCGAGCTGTTAAGTGATTACTACCTCTCCCGTGGATACCCGGCAGGCGAATGGTTCGGCGCTGGAGCAGACCAATTAGGACTGTCCGGCGAGGTCACTGCTGCGCAGATGAACGCACTGTTCGGCGAGGGCCGACATCCACACGCTGACGCCATCGAGAACGAGAAGATCGCCGACGGCGCCACAGCGGAGGAGGCGCTGCGGGCGACGCGACTGGGGCGCCGATTCCCGCAGTACTCCACACTCGACCACATGCGGAGCCATGTCTCGCAGGCGTACAAAGACTACAACCACGAAAACGGCCGTCCGGTCGGTGCGCCGATTCCCGCGGCGAAGCGCGCCGAGTTGCGCTACGCCGTCCAGGTCGCGACGTTCACTAAGGCACACGATGGCGTCGGACCCGAGAGCGAGAAGGAACTGCAGAAGTGGCTTGCTGAGCAGAAGCGCAGCCTGAAGACCGCGGTGTCTGGTTTCGAGATGGTGTTCGCACCAGACAAATCCGTGTCACTCGCGTGGGCCAACGCCAATCCGATCGAACGCGACCTGATCGCCGGCATCGTGCGCCAGGCGGTAAGAGACACACTGTCCTATGTGGAACGCAAGACTGCGTTCACCCGCCGCGGCAACATGGGCGAAGCACAGGTGGACGTCAACGGCATCACCGCTGCGCTGTTCGAGCACTGGGACAGCCGCGCCTCGGACCCACACCTGCATATCCACGCGTTGATCTCCTCCAAGGTACAGCGCAGCGACGACGGAGAGTGGACCGCGCTGGACGGGCGAACTATTCTGGCCGCCACCGTCACCGCGAGCGAATACTTCGACAGCCGCGTGCGCGACCTCTTTCGTGAGCAGGGTGCCTCATGGACACAGCGCGGAGCACACGGCGTCGACATGACGCGACCAGTCTGGCAACTCGCCGGAATACCCGTGTCGCTGGTGAAGGCGTTCTCCCAGCGGCACAGGCAGTTCGAGGCAGCACGCGCAAAGCGGATCGTGGAGTTCACCAAGACACACGGCCGTGAACCCAAACCGAAAGAGATCTTCGCGATTGACCGGGCCGCCCAGTACGACAACCGTCCCGGGAAACTCCCTCCCCGGACTCTAGCGGAACATCTGCGCGTCTGGCGAGAACACGCGATCACCATCGTCCCGCCGACCATACTGGACGTCCTCGGGCGGCGAGCGTTCCTCACCGGCACCAAAGAACACGCCCCGGTTGACATCGCCAAGCTGGCCAGTACCACCCGTCAGGTCGTTTCCGACCACTACAGTCACTTCTCGTGGTGGAACCTCGCAGCTGAGGCGCACCGCCAGTCCGCGCGTCTCGTGGTGCCTACCGACAAACGCGAGCAGCTCATCGACGACGTGGTCGCCGCGGTACTGGCAGAGCCGGACACGCTCGCACTGACCGGACCCGTCGCGGTCACAGAACCGGTGTCATTGCGCCGCCGCGACGGCGAATCGGTCTTCGTCGAGTATCGCTCTCCGCGCTACACCACCACCGCGACGCTCGCCGCCGAGGGCGACCTGGTCGCCTGGGCACGCCGCAGCGGTGGTCACCGGCTGCGCACCAGCACCGTCGAGAAGGCACTTGAGGGCCAGAAACTCAACGTCGGGCAACGGCGGATGGTGACCGAGTTCGCCCGCTCCGGCCGCCGTCTGCAACTCGCGTTGGCCCCGGCGGGAGCTGGGAAGACCACTGCCATGACGGTTCTCGCGACGGCGTGGCGTCGTACTGGTCATCGCGTGTACGCCTTCGGTCCATCCGCGCGCGCTGCGCAGGAGCTCGGCGCCTCGATCGGCGCCAGACCGCACACCCTGCACCAACTGACCACAGCACAACGCTTGGGATTCGTCGATCGCGCGTTCCCGATGGACGCCGGCGACCTGGTCATCATCGACGAGGCGGCCATGGCCGGCACCCACACGCTGCACGCGGTCGTCAAGTACGCGCTGCACAGGGGCGCGGACGTCCGGTTGATCGGTGATGACGCGCAGCTCGCCGCGGTCGAAGCAGGAGGCGCGATCCGGCTGGTCGCGCATGACGTCGGCGCCGTGCGGTTCCGAGAGATCGTCCGTTTCCAGGGTGAGGACCGCCTCGATCAAGCAGCGGCGTCACTGCTGATCCGCAACGCCAATCCGAAAGGGCTCGAGTACTACGTCGAAAGCGGCCGGGTACTCGACGGCTCGCTGGAGACCATGCGCGACGCCGCCCACGCCAACTGGCGGGCCGACCTCGACCGCGGCGTGCAGTCGCTACTGATCGTCCCGACGAACGAAGATACCGTCGCGCTCAACACCGCAGCACGTGAAGTTCGGCTCAAGCGCGGTGACATCGTCCGCGGCCGCGAGGTCGAACTGCACGACACCACCACCGCCGGAGTAGGCGACTGGGTCGTCACCCGCCACAACCAGCGCCTGCTGAGCTTGTTCGGTGGCCAAGACTTCGTGAAGAACGGCGACGTGTGGACCGTGAAGTACGTACGAAACGACGGGCGCATCACGGTCACCCACCGATCGCACAAGGGGACGATCACCCTCCCCGCAGCCTATGTGAAAGCCCATGTCGAACTCGCCTACGCGGCGACCGTGAACCGCGTGCAGGGCATGACCAGTACCGGAAACGCCCACCTGCTGGTGCCTCCGACCATGACCCGCGAGCAGTTCTACCCCGGCATCACCCGCGCCATGCGGCAGAACTTCATGTACGTGATCACGGTTCATCACGTGATCGATCAACACCAAGAGACTCCCGAGGCGCAAACCCCAAAAGCTGTGCTCACCGGCGTCCTGAACCATTCCGGTGCCGAGATCTCGGCCACCGAAACGTTGCGTGAGGCGCAGGACGTCGCGGTCTCGCTGGGCACACTCGTGCTGCGCTACAACTACACCGCTACCTATCGCGACGAGGAGCGCTTCCGCGCGGTACTCGCCCGGCACGCTCCGATGACCGTCGATCTGGACAGCGAACCCGCCCTGATCCAGACTCTGCGCAACGCCCACGACCTCGGCTGGCAACCCGATCCCTTGGTGCGCGAGGCGGTATGTAGTGGCCCACTGCACAAGGTCGATGACCCTGGCGCTGTTCTTCAGAAACGCATTGCCATGCGGGTCGAACGGCTGGCGCCACCGAAACCGACGACGCCAGCTGCAGCCGAAGACGTCGCGCGGTGGCGCGTCATCATCGACGCAATCGCTCCCCACGTGGCTGTCGAGGAGCCGCAATGGGGCAAGGTCTGGCAGCGCGCCGCCGGTGCTCTGGCGGCCGGGTTCGACGCGGACGCGGCACTCACGATGGTTGCTCATCGGCTTGCAGGGCGCCCTTCGGGCCCAGATCCAATGTCCGACGACCGTTACGCCGATGCGATTCTGGGTACCGAGCTCGAGCGCCGCGCTGGCCTCGGCCAAGTACATCAGCCCGCCGTGCCATGGCTCGCGCGACCCGATTTCGCCTTCGTCCGCCACGTTCCAGGCCACGCCCAGTACCTCACCGAGACGAACGCGGCGATCGCGTCCCGCGTCGACGAGCTACGCGCCGCCGCAATCCGTACATCACCGGCCTGGGCAGCGCAGCTCGGACCACGCCCGGACAACCCGATCGCCGCAGAAGAGTGGGATGACCTCGTGGGGCTCGTTGCGGGATACCGAGAAACCTTCCGCATCACTGGCGGCGACCCCAGCGAGCCGCTCGGACCTGCCCCCGGTAGCCACGGTGCCCGCGCTCACGCGTGGCACACGCTGACCTCCCGATGGGACGCCCTGACTCAAGGAACAACAACCGCGGCTCCCGGCGAGCCCGTTCTCCCTGAGACTGAATCCGCCGAGCAGGAGGAGGCCGTCACCGAGTTCGGCTCCGTCGAGAGCAGTTACGTGACCGAGACGATCGACGTCCTGGTGCGTAAGTACGACACGCACGCTCGCGATGGCGACGAGGATCGATACCTGGACATCCTCGCCCGCTACGTCCCGGGCGCGATTAACGCCGGCGCCGAACCGGCCGTGCTCGCCGCTCTGTCCCGCGCCCAGGATCTCGGCTGGCAGGCCGAGCGCCTGGTCCGCGCCGTCGCAGATCAGACGGGTTTCGGCTGGGCGGATGATCCGGCCGCCGTGCTCGCGAAGCGCGTCTCGGCACACGTCGCCACCCACGACCCACCCGCGGTGATCGGTGTTCCGGACGACGATCAGGTCGGGCGGTGGCGGTCCATCGTCGCCAAGCACCTTCCAGAGGCGGGCGTCGACGGGGAGACGTGGGGGATCGTGTGGCGCCACGCAGCTGGCGGCCGAATCCGTGGACTCGACGCCGACACCGCACTGGCCGACGCCGCAGCACAACTTGTTGCGACCGCACCGGTGACTGGCGAGATTACTCCACGCCTAGCAGGGGAAGCACTGGTCGCCGAGCTCGCGGCGCAGTTCGACTCAGGTAGCGGGCACCATCTCCCACTGCCCTGGCAAGCCATAGCGGATCACGGTCATACCAGTGAACCTGCCAGCCGGATCGAGCGACTCGACGCGCTCAACGCGGAGATCACCGAACGCGTCCACCAGCTCCGAGAACAAGTGCTTAGTCAGCGCCCCTCGTGGGCCGAGCACATCGGTCAGCGACCCACCGATCTGGCTGCTGCCGAGCGCTGGGACTTCGCCGTCGGCCTGGCTGCCGCTTACCGGGAGAACTTCCATGTCACGAGCAACAACCCGCACGCGCCCCTGGGATCTGAACCTGGCCATCCGGGTGCCAAGGCCCAGTCCTGGAACACCATCACCAACACATGGAGGAACATCATGGCTGTACCGCACGATCCGGAAGACCAGCAGTCCAACGCATTGCTCAGCGTCGAAGCCGCACGAGACACACGCGACGGCGCCGAGACAGCGGTACTCAGCGACAGCGTCGCAGCTGAGCGAAACCAACTCGACGACGAGCAGAACCAGCACCACGACGAGAACATGGATACGACCGATGCCGAAGCCGCTGATCTACGAAACGGCCTAGGCTTCTGACAGGTTGTAGTCTCAAGGTCGCGGGCCCGGCGCGCTCCCTCCCCCTTCAGCGCGCTGGGCCCGCGCTTGCACCGCCAACCTTTGTTCGGCGGACGCAGCAGGGTCGGCCGGTTTGCCATGTCTGTAAGGGATTAGGAGTAGCTGAGCCCGCCACCAAGCTCCTCGTCGGCACTGGAGGCCAAGGGGTCTCCGAGGTCCGAGAGCAGTTCCTCGTCGATGTACTCGGCCGCAGTGGCGTCATCGACGGCATCGTCGTCGAAGTCTGTCAGGGCGCCGCCGGTTGCGGCGGCGGCGTGTTCCCTGGCAGCGTTGCGTCCGATGGGCTGGTCAAGAAGGTGGGTGTACTGGCTGATCGCGTGTTCAGCGATCGTCCTGCCGTCATAGGTCAACGGGCTGCCGATCGTCACTTGCTGACGAGCGACCGGGGCGGCGACGCCGGCGGCGGTCAGCGCTTCGTACTCGCCGATGGCATTGTCTGCCTGGTATCGAACGAACTCGTTCTCGTTGTCCCGAATGCTTTCCGTCATGACCGGCTGCCCAGCTTCTGTGGCGCCAGGGCCGACCGTGACGTTATGGCGGCTCTGCTGCAACCAGTCGGGACGTAGGCTTGCCAGGCCCCGGAAGTGTTCTGGGGACCGCTCGTCTCTGGAGCGATCTCCGCGGTACTGTCGTCGGACTGGTTCAGGTGGGTGTCAGTAGCCCATCCGGTGCCCAACGTCCTCACCTCCGTCGAGGTCGTCGTCCTCATGCTCGAAGGCCTGTGTGCGTGTCTCCGTTGGCAGAGCGACGTTCAACGCGACGCTGATGTCTATCCCTGCAAGATCTGCAGTACGTGCGAGGTGTCCGGCTTCCTGCCGAAGCTGGCCGTAGGTTGAGGTGTCGGCATCTCGCTGAGCGGCCAGCACTCGCCCGAGGTCGTCAGGTACCTCAGCGAATGGCCGGACGGCGTCGATGACGGCGCCGGGGTAGGTGATTTCACCGGTCCGATTGCCAATGTCGACGGGCATGACTTCTTCACCGTATTCGTTGACACCGTTGAAGACTTGGGCGAAGTAGGTTTGCATTCCGCGGTCCCATCCCACGACGACTTCCATCTCTGGATTCGCTGTCGTGTCGTGTGGTGTGAGGGACACGCGGTTGCCCGGGTACGCCATTGTCTGTTCCTCCTCCCGCTCCTGCCAATCGCTCGTGCGATCGCATGGGCGTTAAGGTGCGCTTTCGACTCGAGGTTCTCGGCGGTCCGCAGGGCCGTTGTCCGCGCTGCCGTTTCCGGGCGTGGTGTAGCGGTCGGGTCGCGCTGGCGCGCCAGCGTCTTTGTGGCTACTTGCGCGGCAGTGCGCATGGGTCCATTCACCGGCCAGTCGCGCCGCGAATCCGGGCCGGAAGGTGTGGTGCCAGTACTGGGCGTCTTTGACATTGGCTCTGGGGCCGGTGTTGGCCGCGCGCCAGAAGTAGGCGAGTGTGGCGATCTCAGCCAGGAGGCCCGGATGGCTCAGCCAGCAGTCAGGGATGGCGATCGCGCGGGAGCCGGGCAGGCCGACGTAGGTGGTGTTGTAGTACTCGACGAACAGAGCGATTCCGACCAGCGGATCGCGAGCCCCGGAAGAGTGGACGGTCCCAGGTGGTTCGAAAGGGACCCAGGGAGCTGGCCGGTTCTTTCTCTGGTCCGGGTCCGCTTCGTCCTCGGCGACGAGCTTTTGCAGTTGTAGCGCGAGATCCTTGGCCACGTCGTACTGCTGCGCGACTTGTCGCCTGAGGTCGCCTACCGCGGCCTGGAGTGCCACGATCTGCTGCTCGGGTGTGCCATCCACAGCCGGACTTCGGCGATCAGTTTGACCGCCGTGGTCGTCGTGCGGTTGTCGCTGGACGGGCTGTGAGATGTCGTCGTCGCCCATCACAAGCCACCGATGGCCGCGGCAGTCCGCAATTGTTGTGCCCGCTGGTAGGTGTAGCCGTCAGTGGTGATCTGGATATTGCCCGACCGGATGGTGTCGACGTCGGTGCTGAGCTGGTCCCAATCCGGCCGACGGGATACGTCAACAGTGCGGCCGAGGATAGGACGAAGATTGGCATGAATGATCAGAACCCGCCCCTTTTCGAGCGTTCGGATGGCGCCTGGCCGGTAGGTCAAGGCGTCTTCCGCGCCCGTGGCCGTGCGGCCTGCGCCGAGCCAGCCGTCGCTGTGTTGCTGGTAGGTCTTGCGCCGGTGGTGGCCCGCGAGAGTGGAGAGCCATTCGAGTGTCTTGTCGTCCTTGATGCTGTCGAAGGCGGTCAGGGTCAGAGTGTTGTCGATCAGCTGTCGTCGGCCGTGCTCGCCATAGAGTTCGTCGAGCTGGGAGCGGGACTGTGCGGACCAGTGGATGAGCACGCCACGTCCAGAGGTGTCGGCGAGCAGCCCGGGAAGTCGCGGGACCGGTGTTCCGTCGAAGAGCTCGTCAAAAACCATGCTGGCGGCCGGCTCCAGCCGCCTGCGATCCTGCTCAAGCGCGAGGTCCTGTCCTGTGGTGATTACCTGTTCCCCGAGCGCGGTCAGTACGGGCCGGGCTTGCGGCGCTTGATGTTCACCTGCGATGACGAACATGGACCCTTTGCGCAGCAGGAAGTCCCGGATGTCGAGCTCTTCGCCTGGAGGTGGAGTGGCGAAATCGCGGATCGCGGGGTTCATGAAAGGTTCGAGGGCGCGACGGACCGACATCCAGACCGCGTCGGAGGTCTCGGCGACCATGCCGATCTCCGAGCGGAGGTTGTAGGCGAAGTCCGGGTAGCGGGTACTGAGCAATTCGACGGGCTCGTGGTCGGCGGGTTTGGTGATCGCCCAGCTGACAAGATCAGTGACAGTCCGCTGGTGTAGGGCGGCGGCGAGCAGGTACGCCTGGAGGACGATCGAGGCGCGGCCGCGGAAGACCTTGTCGTTGCCGCCGGTCTCCCGGAGGTCGAGCGATGAGGCTTCGATAAGGGTTTCGGCTCGGCGCAGCGCGACGGACGGATCGTGGCAGCCGGTGATTGGTGACCAGCGCACGCGAGCAGGCCAGTTGACGGTGCCGGTCGCGTCGCACAGCAACACCGGTCCGGCGTCAGGTCGCCGTGTGCGCGCGAGCATCGCCCATTCGGCGAGGTCGGGCTTGGTGGTGGAGGCGTAAAGGGCACCAGGTGCTGCAAGCACCTTGTGGATGAGGTCGGTGCGGCTTTTCCCAGAGCGCGTTGGCGCGATGACCCCGGTCGGGTTTTCCAGAGAAGTCACGAGCAACTGGTGATTCGGTCCCCGGTGGAGCGGGACGGCGACCTCCATGAGGTCTACGGCTTTGGATTCCTTCTTGGTGAGGTCGCCGCGAGTCCAGGTGGCCGTGACGCGGGCACGGCGCGGTGACAGGGTCTTGCGCATGTCCCTGCGGGTGGCGTGACCGGGTTTTACCGGCCGCCAGCGTCGTCGCCCGACCACGGCGAGCGTCACGACGACCGCCGCGATCAGTGCTACGAGCAGCGCGGTGACCGACCAGAAGACGGTGGTGTGGTCGTCGAGGGCCGAGGCCCACGGTTCTCGCAGGTACGTGCCAGGACTGGCAGGGGCCGCGATGATGCGGCCGACGTTCGGGAGCCACGCCGGGAGCGGTGGCCAGGACCAGCCGTTACCAGTGACGCCGCACGTCGCGGCCGCGGCTGTGTTGATCGCGGCTGCGAGCGCGAGGATGAGTGTGAGCGCGGCGATGATCAGGCCCATGAGGGCTGCGTCGCGGTCCATGCCGCTGACGCGGGCCGGGTTGTTGCCCATCTGGCGGTCTCCCTCCCGAGTTCGGGGAGGGCGTGCTGGGGTCCGTGACGCGGCGGATCATCACGATCTTTCCGCTCCAGGCGGACAGCGGTTCGAGGATCACGCCGGTGCTGGAGTCATAGGCGTTCACGATCAGGCCATACCCGGCATACATGCCGACATGGCGCGGATTGGTTGGTGTCCCAAGAGATCCGGGAATGAACAGCAGGTCACCAGGCATGAGTTGGTTCAGGCCACCGACAGCGTGTCCGGCGCGAACTTGGCTGACCGTTCCGGCTGGAATCGCGACCCCGGCGGTGGCCCACGCGGCGAGCATGAGCCCGGAGCAATCGAATCCGTCGGGACCTTTTCCGCCCCATATATAGGGTTTCCCCAGTTGAGCGAGGGCGTAGGTGACCGCTGCGCGCTGCCGGGGATCGGCCGGGTATTGGTAGCCGGCGGGCAGTTTGATCCGGTCTACCTCGTTCGGGCTGATCGGGGTATTCGAGCCGCCGTCATCGACGCAGCCTGCGGGCAGATCCGTTATCTCAGCTGGCTGTCGACCAGGCGCGGCCGGTGGCGCGATACCGGTCCATACCGCAGCCGTGATGCGCGCCGCCTCGGGTTCACGAGGCGCGTATCGATCCGGGAAGCCGGAGCGTTGGACCCGTTGCTGTGCTTGCCCTGGTGGCAGGGTGTCCCAGCCGGGGATGGCGACCAGCCGGTCGAGGAACGCGTTCGTGGCGTAGACCGGGTTGAGGATCTGTGCCGGTGTGCCCCAGCCCTGCGAAGGGCGTTGTTGGAAGACTCCGAGGGAGTCTCGGTCTCCGTAGGAGAGATTGGCCAGTTTGGATTCCACTAGCCCGGTCGAGATGGCCAGGACCGCTGCTTTGCGGGGCAGGCCGCGTTGCCGGACGACGGTGACGATCGTCCGAGCGATATCCAGTTGTTCGGCGGACGGCGCAGGAGTCGGGTCTTTGACGATCCGGCCGATGCCGGTCTTTGGTGGCTCGCAGATCTGTCCCTCCCCGCCTCCCGCGGCGATCAGCACGAATCCGAGCGCGGCGATCGGCGCCAGGATCTGGATAACGATCGCGGTAATTGTGATGGCGATGAGGCCGCTGCGGGGGGTGTCCATCGCGGTCACCGGTGTGTGCGGGAGAAAGAGCGGAGCTGGGCGTTGGTGTCGAAATGGTGTCGTTCGACGGCGCTCAGCACAGTCTGCACTTTGCGGCCGGTTTGATTTTCTGTCTTCCAAAGCGCGCGTCCGCGGCGGTGGTTGGCCCACCCGGAGATCGCATGCTGTTCTTTTTCCGCGAGGGAGAGCGCGTCACCGAGCTCAGACGCGACCCGCGTTGTCTGTCCGAACAGGACTCTCGTGCTGAACAGGCTCAGCATGTCGCGAGCGATCGATGCCGCCTGCGACCCGGCGTCTCCGACTGTCAGGAAGTCCGCGGGCTTGTGAACAAGTGCGATCTGGATGATCTTGTGCTTGCGGGAGAGGCGCAGTTCGCTGTCGAAGGACATCAGCGCGCGGGCTCCGAGGCGCATCTGGCGCCATACCTCGTCGCGGACGACGATGCGGATCTCACCGTCGTCCTGAAGGTCGGTGGCGATGGCCGACCACGACCCGAGACAGGTCAGGGCGACAGCCACGGCTTTGTCTCCGCGGCTGTCTAACCGGGACAGATCCATCGATTGCGCGGGTGCATCCCAGTCGAGTGTGATGTTGGTCGGTGCGTCGAACATGCCGGCGAGCGGCCCGGAAGCCAGATTCTTCAGCGCGTCGGTGATGTGGCGCAGGTGGTCGAGGAACTGTCGACGATCCGCGAACCTGTTCTCGCGCCAGAGTTCATCAGGCGGGTCGGCCAGCGCGCGGTGTACGTCGGGGATGGTGATCGGGCGAAGCCGGGTATTGGCATCTGCGGCGCCGACGGCGTGGTGTAGCACGGCGGACAGGACCGCTTCGTCGGTCACGGTGGCGGCGTACCCTTGGGCTTCAGCGAGCGCGGTGAGCAGTTGTACCCAGCGGCCGAGAATCCAAGTGAGTTCACTGCGCTGCCGCCTCGCGGTCCAGGTGTCCCAGTGTGCCGCGAGCGGGCCGAGGTCGAGGGCATTCACACGGGCCGGGCTGCCTGGCCCGAGCACGATCGGCGTCGCGCCCAGCGCCTTCAGGACTGGCGTGTACTCGCCCTTCACGTCACCACTGATCAAGGTCCTGACACCGAAAGGCATCATGCGCAACAGGAACGCGACGACAGTGGAACTCTTCCCCGTCCCCGGCTCGCCGAACACGACGACGTTCGGATTCGTGCAGGTGCCGGCGAGGACGGCTTCGACGGGATGAAAGTAGAAGGCTCCGCCGGCAGTGACGTCGTAGCCGATCCGCGCCCCAACCGCGGGCATCGGACTGGAGGCCAGGAGCGGAAACACGCCACCGACTTCGTGTGTGCTGGCCTGATAGACCGCTAGGGGAGCAGGCACCGGTGACCACCCGTGACCTGGGCGGCGACGACCACGACGCGGCGCGTTCGCCCGGTTGACCACCTCACGACGTTGCGTTCGCTCCCGGTCGGGCTTCCTCACGTCGGGAGGTGCGCCGAAGGTAGACAGCAGGTCACGCACGGACCGTTCGCGGGCTACTTGATCGCGGGTCACCATCCACCTCCGCGCAGCCGGGGAAGCCCGATGCCGAGCGGAAGGACCGTCGCGACGAAGCCCGCGTCTTGTGCCAGCTCCATGCGCAGCAGGCGAAATCGGCCTGCGATGGCGCTTTCTAGGCGGGCCGCGTGGTCTTCGACCGGCCAGGTCGAAGGAACCGTGACCGCGGTCACCACCGCGAACCTGACCATGCCGTGGCCGGACGCGATCGCGTCCTCCTGAACGCTGGCACGCCGGGCTTCATGTCGATCTTCGGCACTAGCGGCAAACCCTTTGCTGGCCTTCCAATCCCGCATGACGCGTGTCCGGAACCGGGTCCCCTGGACGGCGCGATGTGCGCGGCCAGCGGGCATGATCTCGTAGTGCACAGCCAAGCTGCGGCGCTCACCTGGGGTTTTCACGGCCAACAGAGAGCTGAGCGAACCGAAGACTGTGCCCCGGTGTGGCATCAGCACCGCGTACGAGACAGTGGAGAAGCCGTCATGGTGGTAGGCCCGCGCAGATGGCGCGGGCGCGTGGGTCGGTCCGGCGGCCGCCCACGGTAGCGGCGCGCAGCCGTGTTCCTCCCGGTTGCGGCTCGCGTTGAGCATCGCCGCCGTGGCCGGGTTGAACCCGGTACGTATCGCTTCGGCCAAGTGACCACCCGACAACCATTGGACACCGTGGGCACCGAGAGCGCGGAACCGTTCGTCGAGGCTGTCCAGGACCCGATAGAGCACGACCGCACGGCCATTGGCACCGCCTCCGGCAGCGATGGCGGGACGACGCAGGGTGTCTTCGCGTCCGCTGATCGTCACGAAGATCTCGTGCCGTACCGAGGGTAGGCCGATAGTGCGGTCCAGCTCCCTGGTCGTCTCGGCCGCGAGTGGTGGCGCCGGAGAGATCTCGTTGCGAGCCCGCCAAGCGCGGTAATCGGTGCCGTCGTCGGGAACGGTCCGCACCAGCAGCGACATCCGATCGATGACCTCACGCTGCCCAAGTGCTTCCAGCAGGTTCCCCAACCGCGCCGCCAGCAGCTCGCATTCGTTGTCCGACAGCATTCCCACTCCGGCGTGGGAGAGACGTGCAGTCGCACCCCACCGTCCTTCGCCGGTGTCGTGGATCAGACAGACACGTCCCTGGTCACGCAACGGTGGACCGTCTGGGAAGCACACCCGGGCCAACGCCCCGGGCAAGTCGGGCTCGTCGGGGTCGACCTGCCCGATGGCGGCGCGGGTTTGCCAGCGTGTCCAGCCCAAGGCCGCGCCGACCTGGAACAGCAGTAGGTGCGCGAACCAGCGCGCAGCGGTCCGGCCGCGTAGAGGCACGGCCACCAGCGCTGCGAGCGGGCAGCTGACGCATGAGATGATCAAAGCTTTGGTGATCTCACCTGCGGACAACGTGATCACCACCGGCACGGCGAGCGCAACGCACGTCAGCGCCTGCACTGGCGTGAGCCCGAGGATCCAGCCGTCGTGCTCGCGGCGCGAAAGCCCCCGGTACACACGGCTAGTCATTCGAGCACCTTCCCCGCGTTCGGGTCGCCGTCCTCGTCGTCGGCGTCCTCGACCGCACCCTGGATGGCGGATGCGGCAGATGCCTCCGGGAGCACTCCGGCGGCCACGTCTGCAGCCTCGGACTCCGCGAGTTCCGTTTCGGTCGCGGATCCGGCACCCGGCTCGATGGTCTCGCCGGCCTCGCGGATCGGATCAGGCATCGATGGCGAATCGCTGCGTCCGGCGGCGGTCGCACTTTCCTCAGGCCGGCTTCTGTCGCCGTTGCCGTCGCCGTCGCTGTCGCTGTCCCCGTCGCTCACCTCCGGCGTAGCGCCATCGGGTTCGTCAGACGGGCCGGGGATGGTGTCGTCCGAGGACGAGTCGAAGCGGTCGGTGTTCGCCGACTCCGAGTCGTCGGCAGCGTCGGCGTCATCGCCCTCGCCAGCACCACCGAACAGGTTCTTCTTCGCTGCGTTATAGGCAGATTTCGCGGCTTTGCCGCCGGGACTGTCGGAACCGTAGGAGTCCATCCCGGCATCAGAGAACGCTCCGCGAACAGCCGCCCCGGCTTCCGTGTTGGGGTCGATGAAGGCGAACAGCTTGAACAGCACAAGGGGTACCCACACAGCCATCCAGAGAATCGCGACACCGGCGAGAAGGCCCGAAAGCCCCTGTGCCTCACCGGTTGCCCCGATGCCGATCACCAGCACGACGGCGACGCCCGGTTTGACGAAGACGATCGCCAGCACCCATCGCATACCGCGCCAGAACCACACGGCGGTCGTGTTCGCGACGAGGCCAGCCGCGAGGATAGGTACGGTAGCCGTCAACAAATAGGTGGCGGTTTCACGAAAGACCATTTCCATCGTGAAGCCCAGCACCGCCGGTGCGAGACCGAAGATCGCGGTCAGCCCCAACACGACAGCCTTCACCGAGTCGGTCCCGGCGTCGACCAGCCCCATCACCTTCACGGCGTCACTGAAGTTTCCCACGTGCAGGACGTTCAGAATCCCCTTCGTGACCCCGTCCGCCGCGGCCAAGAGCCCGGCGATAGCGCCGACAGTCACCGCCAGCGCGGCCCCGTATTGGACAGGCCCGGACATGACGCGGGTGAATCCGCGGCCCCCTCGTAAGACGGATACGGTGATCTGCCAGAAGAACAGTCCGATCGCGATGACACCCCCGATCCACAGCATCATCGGCCACAGCACACCGACAGGTCCGTCGGCAGTCGATACCGTGAACGTCGAGAACTGGTCGACCAACAGGAACGCCTCGCGCAGCAGCCACAGCGACGCGATCCAGATCGCTTGCATGGCTACTTCGAAGACGGTGGAGGCCAGACCGGCGACCAAGCCTCCGGCGGTCTGGCCCAGCCAGACGAAGATGTCCTCCGGGGTCATCGCGGAACACCGCCCAGGCTGCGGTAGCCAGCCTGCACGGATTCAGCACTTCCCGGCCAAGCATTCGACGCCATCGCGGCCTGGATTCCGGTGCTGACCCGCCATACCTCCCCAGTCCAGCGCAACGCCTGGCAGTCACCGACGCCCAGTGACGTCGACTGTCCCTTGTAGTCGAAAGTGAGAACGCCGAGGACACAGACCACGGCGTATCGCCCCTGGTCGGTAGTTCCCTTGACCTGCCCGTGCGTCACGTCGTAGTGGACCGTCAACCCGGGCTTCGCCTCTCCGGGCGCGATTCCGGCGCGCATGCGGAAGGTTTTCAGCAGGGTGTGCAGTCCCGTCCGGTCGACGGCCGGCGCCCCGGGTAACGCGATGTCGGCGTAGGCCCGGTCGTAGACGGCGGGGTCTCCTCCCCGCAGGCCGACCTCATCCGCTGCTTTCAGCTGGGCAAGTGCCCCCTCGGCGGTTCCGGGGAACCCGCTGGGAATCCACACACCGGCGGTGTTCCCCGGCTCCGGGATCCGCAGTTCCGGTCCGGCCTGCGGACTCAGCGGATGGGGCTGTGCAGCTTCGCCGGGCAGCCGCAGCATCGGGCGCAGCGCCAGCTTCTTTTGCGCTACAACGTCCCAGCCGGGCTCCGGAGTCGGTTCAGGTTCCAGCGTCGTAACTTTTCCCGCCGCAGGCGGATATCCGGGCCCCGCTTCGACCGGCGGTGACGTGGATGTTGTACCGGAGTTCGAGATGACCAGCACGGCGGCAAGCCCCACTGCGACCAGCACGATGAGCGCCAGGGCGAGTATCGTCATCCGGGCACGCCGGGGGCGACGAACAGCGTCGGGGGTGAACATATCGCTCATCCCTTGGAGAAGCCGTCGATCAGCGAATAGCCGATCCCGTACAGGATGGCTCCGCCGATGGCGCAGAGCATCATGACCAGGCCTACCTTGCCCGCGCGGTGGTGGTCGACCCAGCGGCCGCCGGCCCAGACGGTGAGTCCGATGAAGAACGCCGCCATCAAGGCGATCCCCGCGGCCCACTTGACGTTGTTGAGAAGGCCAAGGATCGCTGGGGCACCCGGTGGCGGTACCGGAACGGGGTTCGGCAGCGGTACGGGGCTAGGTGGTGGAGTCGGTTGCTGGGGCAGCCATTCCAGGATGGTGTGGGCGATCATGAGCGCGCCCTCCCTTTTCACGGGCCTGGTCCTTCGGACCGGGCGTACGGAGCCGGGAGGGCTTGTCGGTGGATAGCAGTTCGAGCCGACGCAGCATCGGGAGCACAGCGGCACGGACTCGGGAAGGAGTGACCTCGGCGGTCACACCGTGAGCGGCCAGTTCGGGATCGGGCCGCAGGAAGATGGCGCTGTCGAGTAACTTCTGTACACGGATTCCGGCGGTGGCCGTGACGGTGGCGGGCCACCGCCGGGCCCCCACCACCACGAGTTGTGCAGTGGGCACGGTGGCGCCGAGACGAATCCAGGCTTCGAATCGCGCGAGGACTTGTTCGGCGTGGGCCAGTGACGGTGCGCTCGGCCGCACTGCGAGAATCGGTATAGGGACAGGTTTTCCGGCGCGCAGCCACGCTCCCGCCCCCGCGAGCGGGTGTGCGCCGACTCGCCAGGGGTCGTGTCCGATGTCGACTACCGTGACGTCGATCTTGCGCGGGCCCGGACGCCAAAAACGCGGAGCGGGAAACATTCCCGGTGCCAGTATTGGCAGAGTTGTTTCCGCCCGTGCCAGAAGCGCCTGGGCACGCCAGGAGTACCGGATTCGGATTGCCGGGTGGGGACCTGGCACCTGTGGGCCATCGACTGCGGAGGCACGCCCCAGGCCGGACCGGTTCGGGTCGGCGGTGTCGATCATCAGCACGGACCGGCCGGCCAGTTGCAACGCGTCGGCGACGGCTGCGGTGGTGACGCTGGCTCCGGCGCCGGGTGATGCGGCGAGCACGGGCACCACGCGTCCGAAATCTGTCCAGTCGACAGGGCCACCAGTCGGTTGCCTGTCCTGCCAGACGGACGCGGCTACCGCGCGGGCGGTCGCCTCGGCGACCGAGGCACTCTGACCGACGCCGAGGGCTAATCGCGAGGGGTCCACGCCGATCCGCCCGGCTGCGAGGCCACGGGCCAGGATCTCAGCGTCGACGGCTGCCTGAAGATCGGAGGGGCTCAAAGCCGCTTCGTTGGACCGGGCGGCGGATGGCCTCGACTGCGGCACCTGTCGGCTCACGTTCGGCCTCCTCTCCATCTGGGATCTGCCGACATCCCGGGAGGGTTGTCGGCGACAAGATCCGGTGGAGAGTGACCGGTTCCGCATGGGGGATCGCCCAGGCGGGCTACTTTCACGAGCTGACGCGTGTCGTCGGTACGGGAGCCGACGGGACGACGCCCTGGTCGACGCCGGAACGACGAACATCAGAGCAGGTCAGATCGTCCTACTTTGTTGACTATTATGCCTCAACAGTATGCGATCGGTCGATAATGTCAACTAAAGTGAGCGTTTGAGGCAGTTGGACAGTCCGGCGAACGATCGCTTGAGTACGATGCACGACGGGCCGAAAGGGGGACGTCGATGGTCGACGACACGCAGGAAACGAGTGCCGGAGGATCCGATGATCATGCCCCCAAGGAGCGTGCCGGGTCACCCGTGCCGCTGCGCACCCCGGCCGCGCAGGTCGCGCTGACGAGCACGTTGCTGGCGCTGGACACCCTCGGGGAGCGCCTGTCGTATCTGATCGACAACGAGTCCTTCTACTACGTATGGCGTGGCGAACTGGTCTTCGACCCCGAGACGATCAGCAAGGGTCCGCGTGGCCTGAAGCAGAAGAGGATGTATGCCCCGAAGATCGGGGCATGGGTCCATGACCGGACCGGTGAGAGCTTCAGCAAGACGATGATCTACAACTACGCCTACGGAAAATCGAAGAACCTGCGCGCTCCGATTGCGCTTGCCCTGGCCGACTTCTGGCGTATCGATGCTCGCCTGCTGGACCCTTCTGTGCCAGCCAGTCAACTCGAGGACTTGCTGGATGACCCCGACGGGCTCAACGATCTGGACCGGCGGACCCTTGAGCTGATGAACAAGGTCGGTTTCACTGGCGTCCGACCCCGCGAGGTCCAGTCGCTGGGCCAGGACAATATCGTGCAACGAATGGCGTTCCTCGAGATCCTGCATGCCATTGACCGCAGCCGATCGTCCCCGCCAGACGAACACTGATCAGCCACCGGCCTCGTGACCGGAACCACCACGTCGGAGTGGCAGACAACCTCACTGGTGACACCTCCCGAGATTGGCGCGGGCGCACACCCGCTCCACGATCTCGGTGACCGCATCATCGGTCCATGCCTGCGCAACCTCGGCGATCCAGTTGAATTCTCGCTGTTCGTCCGCCAACAACAGGGCGGGCTGCGGCGCGGGGTCGGCGCTCTGCTTTACCACCGTCGCGTCGATTCCGTTCTCGAACGCGGCCAAGGCAGTCCGCAATTCGGCCGCGGCCGTCACGCGCGCCGCTCGCCTCGCACTCAGCCGTCGTTCCCCGATCACAGTGGCGACAACGTGCTGCGCTGCCGGATCAACGTAGCTTCGCAGTATCAGCCAAGCGTCGAAGACCTGCACGACCTGCCTGCGGAAATCGAGTTCGTCCCGTCCGTCACACAATCCTGACTGCGACCAGACCGGGCGGAGTCGCTCCCAGAGTCCCTTAATCGCCTGGGTACGCGCTCTTGCCCTGGACTCCTCGATCCAGCGAACCGCGGCCGCGAACCCCGACCCCGCCGCGAACAGGACAGTTCCGCAGGCTTCGGCAAGGAGCGTGAAGTCGGGGTACCGAACAACCTGTTCAGCGCGGACGAGAGTTTCGAGCAGGGTGAACGCCTTCCACACCAGGCCAATGAGCCCCACACTCATGCCCACGACGGCGAGACCTATCCCGACGCGAACCACGGCATCGGTGCCACGCGAGATTCGCCAAGCCCCCCGGATGAACGCCACAATCCACGAGATCATGAACCCGAGGTAGATCATCGTGAACGCCAGCGACGCCGGCTGTCGGCCGGTGGCACCGAACCGTGGATCGGCAGCCCCGAACAACACGAACAACGTGCCGAGGGCAATGGCACACACCATGAACAAGGCAACGGTCGTCCGTACCCGGACCGTCGTCATGATCACAGTGCGCAGGAACCCCGCCATGCAGACCATGGCAGCCATGGCCATAAGGCAGTGGATCAGATAAGCGAAATGCTGTGTGCCCGTGTGCAGGTCACTCCAGCGGACCGTGGCCGGAGCGCCCGCCACGAGTGAGACGCTGGCGAACAGCAGCCCAAACGCGAGGTAGTCGCGGCTGAGCGCAGCGGGCATCCGTCGATCCGCGACCAGCTTGCGAACGCATTCGCTGAGCGCGACCAGAGCCGCGACGTAGACCGCTGCGCTATCCAGGTCAGACACCGTACTGGTATCGGTGGGCACGGGAGCCGAACGCCGCGAGCACCTGCCGACAAGAGCCACGCATCCGGTGCCGTCGCTCGACCAGCCGTACCCGGGCCGCGAAGCGGTAGGCGAACTCCTCAGCTTCTATCTCCTCCCAGGACTGCTGCCGACCACCAGGCCCACGCTGGGCGCGCGAGCATTGGTGTCCCAACAGGAGATGGCCGAGCTCGTGAGCGAAGATGTGCAGAACGTGCGCCAGCGGGGTTCCGCGCACAACGAACAGATAGTCCATTTCCCGGGTGGTCACGAGCATGCCGCTGGGTGTCGCTCCCGTGGCGTTCATCCGCCACAACGTCAGCGGCGTCTTCCGTTCCGCGCTCAACTCCCCCAGGAAGGCCGTCACTTCGAACTCTGGGCGGATCGGCAACGTCTCGATCAGCTCGTCGCAACGCCGCCTGAGCTCTCTCCGGCTGGTCCCGAAAACCATGATGTCCCCTCTCCCCGCTACGCCTCGTAGCCCGCGCCCGTGTCCGGTAACGGACATATTTGAGACCCATACCCGCGCCGAAACCGGCGCCACTATGACGACATGGGCCGCCTACCGAGTGTTTGTCAGTCTGTTGAAAACCAACAGAGCTGGATAGGGCCTGTCGTTGCCGATCATGCGGGGACAGCGCTGACCTGCGAAGATGCTCTCGACTGCCTGGCGATGGGTGTTGCCTCTTTCTGTGGGACAGCGCCGACTCTGGCAGGGTCTGCCCGAGGGATCTTGGGAGGAACACACGGGTGAAAGGCACGAAACTGCGTGGGGTCGTCGCCGTGGTGGCGACGGTGGTAGCGGTGCAGCTAACGGCCTGTAGTGCAGGTAGCGACAAGCCTGCCCCGGTCGGTGCGGTTCCGAAAGTGGCGATCGTCCTGGGCGGAAGCGCCCAGGACCGCGGCTTCAATCAGGTCGCGGCAGATGCCGCACGCGAACTTCAGAAACGCGGCGAGATCAGCGTTCAGCTCTCGGAGAACGTCACCAATGCCGAGGCTGAGACCAAGGTGCGGCAGTACGCGACCTCAGGCTACGACCTAGTCATTGGGTGGGGTCTTGGGTTCTCTGACACGGTTTTCAAAGTGGCTAAGCAGGTGCCTAACGCGCGAATGGTCGCCACTGGCGGGGCAGACATTCTAGATAAGGCGACCGCGTCTGTCGAGACGTGGACCTACGACGCGCTGCAACTCGGCTACCTGATGGGGTACATCGCCGGTTCGACCCAGCTTTCCCCGGTCGGTGTCGTCGACGGCGAGCAGGTCCCGTTTCTCCAGGCTCAATGGCACGGCTTCGGCCAAGGCCTTAACGCCGCGAATCCTTCGGTGCGCCAGCTTCCGCCTGTTTACACCGGCAGTTTCGAAGATGCCCAGCGAGCCAGTCAGGCCGCGAGCGCGCAGATCGCGGCCGGCGCGAAGCTTGTCGCGACCAACGCCGAGGGATACAGCGCAGGCGTCGCGTCCGCGGCACAAACCGCCGGTATCGCGACCATCGGCCTGGCGGCGTCGACCAGTGCCGCTGCGGCATCGGTAAACATCGGCCGGGTGAAGACCGACATGCTGCCGATCCTGAGCCAGTGGGCGGGGCGGCTCAAGGACGGCACGTTCGGTAACAAGGGCACAACCTCGACGATCTCGAACGGATCACTCGTGCCTTCTGACCTCAACAAGGTGGCTGCCGCGCCGGGAATGCCCGCGGATCTCGACAAGCGGATCGCCGAACTGGCGGAACGCCTGCGAGCGGGCGCGGTGACCATCACGCCCTGGCAGCCGGGTCGATGACCGCGGCGCCGCTGCTGGCGCTGCGCTCGGTCTCCAAACGGTTTCCCGCGGTCCAGGCGCTCGACACCGTCGATCTGGCCTTGCACGGCGGGCAGATTCACGCGTTGCTCGGTCAGAACGGCGCAGGAAAGAGCACCGCAGGCAAGATCCTGGCCGGACTGGACGCGCCTGACGAAGGGCATATTGAGGTCGCCGGTTCACCAGTCTGCTTCGGCGGACGCGGTGACGCGATCGCGTACGGAATCGGGATTATCCCGCAGGCCGACAGTCTCATCGACGACCTCACGCTCGTCGAGACCCTGGCTCTGAGCCAGCCCCATCGCGTCGTACGACGTCGCGCGCTCACAGCGAAACTGCGATCCGTCGCCTCGCGGGCCGGCGTTCCGATCGCTCTGGACACTCCGGCGCGGCATCTCAGCCGGGGCGAACGCCAGCTCGGGGAACTGGTGATCGCGCTGGCGCAGGACGCTCGTGTTCTGCTGCTCGACGAACCCACGTCCGCTCTCGGACCGCGCGAGGTCGAGGAGTTGTTCGGGCACCTACGCGCAGTCGCCAATACGGGGGTGGCGGTCCTGCTCATCACCCACCACCTCGCCGACGTGCGCCAGGTCGCGGACACCGCGACCGTGCTCGCGCATGGCCGGGTGGTCCACACCGGTCCGGTGTCCAACGTCGACGACGGGTCGTTGGCGCACGCCATCATCGGCAATGAGCAGGCGCCAGCACCTCCCGTCCCCCGTACTCGTGAACTCGGCGAGGAGGTCCTGGTGCTGTCTGGCGTCACCGCAACATGCGGCGACCCGGTCCCGGTCCGCGACATCAGCCTTCAGGTGCGAACGGGGGAAGTCGTCTGCGTTGTCGGTGTCGCCGGCAACGGCCAGCGCGCACTGGCCGAGGTCGCGGCGGGGCATATCGCCCCGTCTGCCGGTACGGTGTCCAGCGGGCACCGAGTGGCATACGTGCCTGAGCGTCGGCTCGACGCGCTGCTGCCGGGGCGCGCCTCATGGTGGTCGGCGATGGTGACGCGTCTGCGCGAACCGGCGTTTACCCGCCGGGGCGCGCTCGACACGACCGCTCTCGAACGGGCCGCTGGAGCCTTGCTAGATCGGCACGACGTGCGCCCCCGGGACCCGCGAGTCGCTGTAACGGCGCTGTCGGGCGGCAACCAGCAGAAGCTTGTGGTCGGTCGCGAACTCGGTAGCGATCCGGATGTCGCAGTCCTGCACGGACCGGCCCAAGGCCTGGACCTGCTGGCGACCCGAGCCATCTACGCCGAGATCAAGCGAGCGGCCGACACCGGAACAGCCGTCCTGGTGATCTCCTCGGATCTTGACGAGGCCCGTCAGGTCGCGGATCGCATCGTCGTGCTGTCCAAGGGCCGGGTCCTCGCTGACGTCCCCGCCGGCGAGCTCGACGACACGGTGGTGTGGCGCCTGACGTCCGGTCTGCCTGCTGCCGACGCCGCTCCGGACGGCCCCGCCGAGGAAGATGCCGGGTGACAGCCTTGCTGCGACGCGAACATCTGATCGGCACCGCGGTCGCTGCCGTGGGCTTCGCCCTGGTCGTCGTCCTCGTCCTCGCCTCCGGTGGCGATCCTGCGGACGCCGTCATCGGCTGGTTCGACGGCGCGTTCGGGCTGCCGTACAACGCCTCGCAGACCGTGACATCCGCGATTCCGCTTGTCGTGATCGCGCTCGGGGCGGCGGTGCCGCTGCGGGCCGGTGTCGTCGTGGTCGGCGCAGAGGGTCAGATGATCGTCGGTGCGATAACCGCGGCAGCGGTTCTGTTGTCCCTGGGCGAATCGTTGCCACCCTGGCTCGCGCTGCCACTCGGCGCGGTGGCTGGTGCTGGCGGAGGCGCGGCATGGTCACTGCTGCCCGGCCTCGCGCTGCTGCGGTGGCGGATATCGGAGATCTTGACGGCGCTACTGGCCACGTTCATCGCAGTACAACTGCTGGCGTATCTGCTGCGAACCCACTTGCGGGATCCTGCCGGGTCCGCGACCGCGCGAAGCGCCAATCTTCCCGAGACCGCGCTCATTCCGTGGCTGCCTGTGCCCGGCAGGGTCAGCGCCGCGGTGTTCGGCGTACTGGTTCTGCTCGTCGTGGCGATCTGGTGGCATCGCGGCCGCAGCGCCGTTCTGCTCGAGATCTTCGGTGAGCGCCACTGGCTCGCCGAACGCACGGGTGTCACACCGGCGCGAGCACTTCTGGGAACGACTGTCGTGTCTGGCGCGGCGGCCGGGCTGGCTGGCTGGTACCAGCTCGCCGCCGTCGACGAAAGACTCACACCCACGGTGGCCGGCGGGGTCGGGTTCGGAGGCCTGATCGTCGCGGTACTGGGCGGGTGCCGCCCCATACCGATCGTCGTGGCCGGTGTCGTTTACGCGGCCATCGCCACCGGAGCAGGCGGTATCCAGGTCCGTACTGGGATCCCCTCGGCGATCGGTACTGTCGCTCAAGCTGTCCTGCTCGGCGCGGCGGTACTCGCGATCGCCCTCGTCCAGCGAGCCACAGCCCGCCGGACCGCAGCGGCCGATGCGGCCGCCGGCCGTGGTGGTCACGATGTCTGAATTCGTGGTCCTAGTGCTGATCGGTGCCATCAGCTCGGCGACGCCGCTGATCCTTGCGGGGCTAGGCGAGGCGGTACTGGAGCGCTCCGGCGCCGGAATTGGCCTCGGCCTGGAAGGCACAATCGTGTGCGGGGCGCTGGCCGGGGTACTCAGTTCCGAGCTGGCCGGTCCCTGGGCAGGACTCGGCGCGGGTGTCCTAAGTGGTTTCGTACTCGGCGCCCTGTACGCGACTGGGCTGGCGTGCGGCGCGGACGGGGTCCTGGTGGGGATCGCGCTGACACTGCTCGGTACGGGTCTCAGCACCTACGTTTCCCAGGTCGCCGACCCCGCCGACAAGACCGCGCTGAGCGTGCCGACACTGCCGACCATCTCTCTACCGGGCCTGGCCAAGCTCCCGGTGCTCGGGCCGCTGTTCACCGGCACGAGCGTCTCGGCCTACCTCGCGATCGCCGCGACCGTGGCCGTGTGGTGGATGTTGCGCTCCAGCAGGCTCGGCCTGCGGCTGCGTGCTGTCGGCGACAATCCCGACTCCGCGGCCATCCTCGGGATCTCCGCGCGAAGGCATCGCACCACGGCGGCGCTGATCGCAGGCGGAAGCGGCGGGCTCGCGGGCGCGGTGTTGTCCCTCTCGTCGATCGGCACGTTCGCCCCAATGATGTCCGCCGGACGTGGTTTCATCGTGCTCGCCGTCGTCATCCTCGCGCGCCGTCATCCGATCGGGGTCGCCGCGACGGCCATGTTGATCGGTGTCTTCGACAGCCTCGCCCTGCTCGCGCAAACCCGATCGCTCGGATTGCCGGTCGAGGCGTATCAGCTGCTGCCGTGGATCGCGGCGATCGCGCTACTCATCGTCGATGGACGGCGCAGATCACGACGTGCCCACCACCTCCCACCACAAAAGGAGCCGACGTGACCACCGCAACCCACCATCCGTTCGCGCCACCAGCGCCCGAACAACACTGGGTCACCACCGCCGAACGGCTCGCACGCGAGTTTGCCAAGAGCGCGGCCGAACGAGACCGGACGGCAGACCTGCCGCTAGAAAACCTGCGCTCCCTGCACGACGCCGGCATCGACGCCGCACTCATCCCCACCACCCACGGCGGGGAAGGACTCAGCTACCGCAGCTACGGTGCGATCGTCCGCGCGCTGAGCGCCGCGTGCCCGTCGACCGCGTGCATCTGGGTTATGCACATCGGCGCCGCGGTCGGCCTCATCGAGATGTCCACACCGGACACCGCCAGGTTCTGGGCCGACAAACTCGCTAGCGGCGCGCGGTTCGCCAACGCGCTGTCCGAACCGAGCAGCGGGAACTTGTTCCTCCAGCCCCTCCAGCACGCCGAACCCACCGACGGCGGGTATCGGCTGTCGGGCGCGAAACGCTTCTCCTCGGGATGCGAGGTCGCCCACCACTTCCTGATCAACGCGCTCGTCGACAGCCAGCCCGCGTTCTTCGGCCTCGACACTGACCCCTCGACCATGAGCTTCGTGCCGATCTGGGACACCCTGGGCCTGCGCGCGAGCCGCTCGCAGCTCATCGAGTTCGCCGGCACCCTGCTCCCCGAAGATCGCCGTTGCCCGCCCTCGACCGGGCCGCGGCCCAACCACATCCGCGCCGGTCTCGCGTTCCTGTCGCTCGGGGTCGCGGACGCGGCGCTCACCGCGCTCACCGCTCACGCGCGCGCCCGCACGATCCCGACCACAGGCGAGGCGCTGGCGAAGATGCAGTGGGTGCGTTTCGCCGTCGGAGACGGCGCCTCCCGACTCGAGGCCGTCGCGATGTACGCCCAGCACATGACCTGGCTCGCCGACCAGAACGACCCCGGCTTCCTGCCCGCGACCATGCACGCCAAACTCCGGGCCAACGCCATCGCCCGGGACGCAGCGGACCTCGGAATCCGCGTCGGCGGCGCCTCCGGCTACACCCGCGGCGACATCGAACGAGCCTTCCGCGACGCCCAAGCCGGATGGCTCATGGCCTACTCCGGCGAGATATGCCAGGAAACCATCGGCGCAGGCATCCTCTCCCCCACCCCGCAGGACGGTCACCATGGCTAAAACACGCCCTTACATGAAGTTCAACGCATTCACGATGATCACACCGTCACACCATGGACCCGGGCTCGCGTTCGAACCCGGCAGCCAGCAGTTGGACTACCACCAGCCGCAACCCTGGATCGACCTCGCCGTCCTGCTCGAGAAGGGATACTTCGACACGATCTTCTTCGCCGATGTCCTGGCACCGTACGAGGTGTTCCGCAGAAGCCCAGACGCGACCATCGCCGAGGGAATGCAGTTCCCCACAGGGGATCCCTCCGTCCTGATCCCGCTGCTTGCCCACTACACCGAGCACCTCGGGTTCGTTTTCACCTCGAACGTCCTCCAGGCCCACCCCTATGAGTTCGCCCGCCGCGTGTCCACACTGGACCACCTCACCGGCGGCCGGGTGGGCTGGAACATCGTCACCTCATTTCTTCCAGGCGCCGGACGGAATCTCGGATTCGGGGGGCTGCCCGAGCACGCCGAACGATACCGTCGCGCCGAGGAGTACACCGCGGCCGTGTACAAACTCTGGGAGCACAGCTGGGAAAACGACGCCGCCATCCGCAACACCGCGACCCGTACCTTCGCCGATCCTGCGAAAGTCCACGCCGTCAAACATCACGGCGAGTTCTACGAACTCGATGGCCCACATCTATGTGAACCATCCCCACAACGCACCCCGCTGCTGTTCCAGGCCGGGATGTCACCCACTGGCAGAGCCTTCGCGGGCCGGCACGCCGAAGGGCTGTTCATCAGCGCCCTCGACCCCGACGCCGCCGCGCCCGTCGTCGCCGACGTTCGCCAAGCGACTATCGACGCTGGACGCGACCCGCGCAACGTGAAGATCTTTGTCCCGCAGTCCTACCTGCTCGCCGGTACCGAGCAGGAGGCTCGCCGCCGCGACGCGGAGCTTCTCGAACGGCAGACCATCGAAGGGAACGCTGCCAGGATGGCAGTGTTCGAAAACCACGACTGGGGAACCGAAGACCTCGCCGCGAAAGCCGGAGACCTCCGGCACCGCGACGTATCCGCTCCCGTGAGGAAGCTACTCGACTGGTCCAGCCGCGATGACTGGACACTCGGCGAACTGCTTCTCCGCTGGGGAAACCGCCGGATTGTCGGGACACCTGAGCAAATCGCCGACAACATCGAACGCTGGCACAACGCCGGTGTCGACGGCATCAACCTTGAATACGTCACCTCGCCTGGGTCTTTCCAGGAGTTCATCGAGCATGTGGTCCCGATTTTGCAGAGTCGCGGTCTCATGCAAGACGAATACACCAACGGCACTCTCCGCGAGAAGTTCTTCGGCCACGGCCCGCGCCTTCCAGGCGAGCATCCCGCGCGAGACGGCTGAGCCCAGGAACGCTTGCTCTAGCGAGTCTCGAGGTCGGAGAGGTAGGCGGCGAAGGTATCCGCCTTATCGTCGTCGTGGCCTCGCAGGAGCGGCAATGCTTCACGCAGACACGCCACCGCCGCCTGGGCATCGCCGAGTCGGTTGAGGACGTGTGCCTTACATCCGAGCGCATCCGCCCGTCCCCATCTGTCCGCGGTTGCGGCATACGCTGCCTGAGCATCGACACACGCACGCAACGCTCGCATGAGGTTCCCGGAAGCCAGATAGGTCTGGACGAGCGGCAGCAGTGCTACTGCGACACCGTGCTGGTCGTCGACAGCGGCGAACATTTCCACGGCCCTCTCGCCGTGTTCGATCGCCAGGTCGGGCAGAGCGAGGTCGCGGTACACGCTGCCGAGCGCGATGTTCCCCATGGCCTCGCCGATGCGCGTTCCGGCTCTAGTGAACGTGTCAAGAGCACTCCGCGTGAGCGCGAAGGCTTCGGCCAGGTCGCCTGCTGTGTGTGCGCTGTTTCCCAAGCCCAGCAAGGCGAATCCGAGCGTGCGGCTCGGACCGCGCGGGCTTGCGGTGCGTACCGCGCGCACATCGAGGTCATGGGCGTCGTCGAGCCGGCCACCCCGCCGGTACCCCTCGGCCAACTTTTCCTGCGCCTCGGCAAGCCGGGCAGTGTCGCCGTCCTTTTCCGCAGCTTCGACGGCGAGTTCCATCAGCGTGATCCACAGCTCAGTCGGGCGGCTGTGGACCAGGTAGTCGAACAGGTCGATCGTCATCCGCCACGTCTCGAAGAAGAGGCCGTGATCGATGCCGAGTCGTGCGACGGCGGGCAGGCTGGGCAGTTCCACCGAGCACCAGGCAAACGCTGAGGTAAAGCTGTCGAAAGTCAGCGGGGTCACGTTCTGCGGCGTCGGGGAAAGGGGGACGTGGTGGTCACGCATCGGTGTCAGCGCCCACGATGCCGCGTTCGCGGTGTGGTGAAACCAGGCCACCAGCCGCACGATCGCGTCGCGCCGCTCTGCTTCGGGCTGTAGGTCGGCTTGCTCGGCGGCATAGACGCGGAGGAGGTCGTGGAAGTGGAAGCTGTCCGCTGTGACCTGGTGCAGCAGGTGGGCCTGGGCCAGGTCGTCCAGCAGCCGAAGGCCCTTGTCGACGGTCACGCCCGCGAGCGCCGCTGCCGCCTGGGCGGTGACCCAGGGGCGTGGATACAAGCTGAGCAGGCGGAACATGCGCCCCGTCTCTGCTCGCAATGTTCGATAAGACCATTCGAACGCGCCGCGGACACCGGCGGATTCGTCGATGTCGAGCAGTTGCAGGCGCCGCTCGACGTCAGTCAGCGCGGCGACGTGCTCACTGATACTGATGTCGGGATCAGCGGCGATGCGTTCCGCAGCGACCAGGATCGCTAGCGGCAGCGACGCGCACATGTCCACCAGTTGTGCCAGGGCGTCGGGTTCGGCGTCGACGCGTTCGTCGGCGATGATGTCCGCCGCGAGCGCGCACCCCTCGTTGTCGGTGAGAGTGTCGAGCCGGATGGTGCGGGCGGCGTGGTTGATCACCAGCCCGGAGAGTTCCGTGCGGCTGGTAACCACGACGGTCGTGCCCGCAAGGCTTCCCAGCAGGCCCACGACTTGTTGGGAGTCGCGGGCGTTGTCCAGCAGGACCAGCACTTGTTGCTCACGGCGGCGAAGGTGCTCACGAAGAACGGCTTCTCTCTGGTACTCGGATGCCGGTACGTCGTCGCGCTCGATACCGAGACCGCGGAGCAGATCCGCAAGGACCTCAGCGTGGGTCGCTGGGTTGCCGGAGGTGTATCCGCCCAGGGCCGCGTAGAGCACGAGGTCGAACCGGGCGTACATGCCGTGGGCCCAGTGCAGCGCGAGCGCGCTCTTGCCGACGCCTGGCAGGCCGCCGATGACGATCACCGTCGGCAGCTCGGGGTCGAGCGGTTGAGAGCTGAGCCTGCTCAGCTGCGTCAGTTCGGATTCCCGCCCGACGAAATACGGTGGGCTGACAGGCAAATGGCCGGAGGGTTCCGCTCGTGCCGGACCTGCGAGGATCTCCAACGTGCCGCCTGCGCTGAGGGCTTCGTCGAGAAGGCGGCTCGCGTCGACACTCGGCGGCTTTCCCTTCTCGATACGGGAAATCGCACTTTTGCTGACCGGTTTCCCGGCGAGATCGTCGAGTTCGGCTGGCGTCAGGTCTGCGCTCTCGGGACGCACGCGCAGTTCGGCGATGCGGGCATCAACGATGTCACGGGTCCGGTTTTCGAGATCCCGGACTCTTAGTCCGCGGCGGGTTCGGAGTTCGAAGAGCCTCTGACCGTACTGCTCCGCCGCGGACGGGTAGGAAGTCGGCACGCCGGAGCCGGGCTCGTCCTGGTCGGTGAAAGAGTCCCGATTGCGGCAGATCATGTCAGGCCACCGGCAGAGTCGCATGCCTTGATCGCTCGTCGCAGCTGATCGGCCTTGACCTCGTCTAGGGTCTCGACCAGCTTCAGGGCGGCTGTCAGCACATCGATGGCGTCAGCACGACGCCCGCGATCCGCGAGCACCAGGCCTTTGATCTCGAGCGCGTCAGCCTCACCCCATGCGTCGCCCACCGAGTGGAAACGCTGAGCGGCTTCCTCGCTGCACGCCAGCGCTTCGTCGACTTCTCCGAAAGCGCGGCAGGTTCGAGCGAGCGGAGCCAGCGCGGAGGCGAGCCCGTGAGAATCCCCATCAGCCCGAAATCCCTCGAGCGCCAGACGACCTTGCTGCAGCGCACGGTCGCGATCGCCGGCCTCTCGCAGCGCTGTGCCCCACTCGATGCGTGCCGCGAGTTCACCGATGCGTGATCCACCGGCAACGAACGCGTCCACACCTCGACCGATCAGGTCGACTGCCGTCGCGACGTCGCCACGAACATGCGCGCTGACGCCGAGGTTCACGTAGGGCCAGCCCAGCCGGGGATAGACGGGAACGCGATCCTCAGTGAGGGCTATCGCGCGGCGGGCGAGCTCATCTGCTCGGTCGTAATCCCGCGTGCGTATGTAGGCTGCCGCGAGCTTGTCGGCCACCTCGGCCAGCCAGAGGTCCTCCTCGGCGTTCTCGGCTGAGGTCAGGGCGATCTGCATACTGCTCGTCCAGACGTGCAGCGGTCGAGCGAAAATGTGGTAGTCGATGAGGACGGTCGGCAGTCTCCAGGCTTCCCACCACATCCGCTGATCCAGCGCCAGCTGTGAGACCGGCGTGATGTTTGGAAGTTCGGCGGTGCACCAGGCGAAGGCGACGCCCGGGTTGTCGAACGTCGCGGGATGGATGCCGGGTGGAGGCGCGTCGAGCAGTTCATGGTGATCACGCAAGGGGGTCAGGGCAAGGTTGGCGGCGTGGCAACTGTGGACGTACCACCGTACAAGTCGTTCCGTCGCGGCGTGGCGTTCGGTTTCCCAGAGCGGGTCACGGATTTCCTCAGTGGCGTAGTCGCGGAGAAGGTCGTGAAATCGGTAACCGCCTTGATGTTGCTGGATGAGGTGGGCGTCTACGAGCCGGTCCAGCAGTGGGAGTGTGTCGGGTTCGGTCAGTCCGGCTATCGCGGCGGCGGCGCCTGAAGTGAATCTCGGTCCGGGATGGATTCCGAGGAGACGGAACAGCCGAGCTTCGCCTGGCCGGGCGGAAGCGATACTCCAGCTGATTGCTGTGCGCACGCCGATCCCCGCGTCGTCGCCGTCGAGCATGTGCAGCCGGCCTCGGTCCGCGAGGGCCTCGGCGTGCTGGAGCACGGTAGTCGCCGGGTCGGCTGCGATCAGGTTCCCCGCGATGGAGAGCGCGAGCGGCAGGGAAGCGCACAGGTCGACGACCCGCGCGACGGCGTCGGGCTCCCGCGCGGCGCGGTCAGGCCCGATGAGCGAGCTGATGAGGTGGACGCTGTCAGTCTCGGTCATTGGGCTGACCGGGACGTGAACCGTGCGCGCCATCTGAGCCAGTCCTCGGATGCGCGTGCGGGTGGTGATGAGAGTCAGCGTTCCGGGCGTGCCGGGCAATACCGGCTTCACCTGCGTCAAGTCGACGGCGTTGTCAAGCACGATCAACACGCGCGCGGCCCGAGTGCTGAGGCGCCCACGCAGGGAGTGCAGCCGTTCGTCGTCGGTAACCGGGATACGGCTGGCGGAGACACCGAGGCCTTTCAGCAACTCCCCGAGGATGTCTCCAGGCTTAGCCTGCTGAGTCTGGTCGCCGGTGAATCCATAGAGATCGCCCCACAGGATCACGTCGAAGGCCGCTTTCTGCGAGTTGGCCCAGTGGACGGCGAGGGAGGTCTTCCCTGCCCCCGCCGCTCCTGCGAGGACCGCTACTGCGGCAGGCGAGTCCGCGGTCATCTGGGCTACCAGGCTGTCGAGTCGCGCGCACTGCACGTCCCTGCCGACGAACGCCCCGCCGACAGGTAGCTGCGGATGAAGGTCTGACCGAATCCGGGCAACCAGGCTTTGCAAACAGTCTTCGGTACCAAAAGCTTGATCGAGAGCCTTGGCGACATCGACCGTAGGAGGCACCAGGCCGCGGATCAGCTTGCTGAGAAATCCGACGTCGAGGAAGGCGCGCCGAGACAGCTCTCGTAAGGCCCAGCCACGCTCGTCGCATAGCGACATCACCTCGGCACGGAACTTCTCGGCCAGCGTTAAATACGGCCGAGTGGCGCTTCCCGGACTCGCTACCTCTCGAATTTCGGTCACTCGATCGCCCCCCTCACTCCTCGACATTGGATCGTGCCACACGGTGACGTGCTGTCCACCGTGTTCCCGAGATGGGAACTGGTCCATTCAGGTGTATCTAGGCCGCACGACACGTCAGCTGAGTGGATCTACCTACCTCGACCCAAGCAAGCCCACTTAGTCATCTGCCTATAGGTCCAGAGTGCAGACAACTACCAAAATCGTCCTAGAAAGTTGACGATCTGGCTACTTTGTCTTACCTTGATCTCAGATCGACCACTTTTTAGCACTTTCAACGCCTGAGATTGAAGGCTTCGATGGACAGTCCGGGAGCCGCCGCCGAAGGCGGATACCACGCCCGTGGGCCGCCGGAGCCCGGCTTCCTGCGCGCGGAACTCCGCACACGACCAGCTCGCCGATCATGTCGGCCATCCGGTAGTACGTCACGTCCGATCGTCCTTAAAGACGCTCGGGTTCTGGGGATTTGTTCAGGGGCAATTCGCGCCCGCATTGATTCATTTCGCATTCCGCGATAACGCATGAGGGGATTTTCATGCCGAAAAACGCCTGGCTAGGCGCTGCCGTCGCGGGCTTGGCCGCCGTGACACTGAGCGCCGTCGCACCGGCCTCGGCCCAACCGTTCGACACTGGCGACCGTGCCACTGTCGCTGGGACGGTGCCCGCGTGGGCCACACCGCAGTCCCGCACGGGCGAAGCGAACGATCACTCCATCCGCCACATCCAGCTCGCCCTGTCCCTGCGCGACCCCGCGTCCGCGCAGACGCTCGCCACACGCTTGGCGTCACCGAACAGCGCCGAGCGCGGGCGCTTTCTCACCTCGCGGCAGTTCCTCGATCGGTTCGCTCCTACCGAGACCGCCGTCGCCTCCGTGAGCGGTTGGTTGACCGCGCAGGGAGTTGCGGTCGAGGGAGTCAGCGGCAACCGGTTCATGATCAGGGCCCATGCGCCGACTTCGGTCTTGGAGCAGGCGTTCGGCACGCAACTGGCCACCTACCGGGACAAGGTCGCCGGCCAGATCACCACTCTCGTCGCCCCGGCTGCGCCAATCAGCGTCCCGGCGCGACTGAAGGCGTCTATCACCGCGGTGCTCGGCCTCGATGACAGCGAGAAGTCCATCCGGCCACAGCACACCATCCCGCACGCAACCGCCCAGGCCCAGAACTGCGCGCGGTGGTGGGGCGAGCAGAATAATCGCGACGTACCACAGAAGTATCCGGCCGGAGCGCAGTCGAACTCCCTGTGCGGCTACACGGGCCCGTCGGTGCGCGCGATGTACGGCCTGAACGCAAGCCAGTCCGGCTCGGGCACCACGATCGGCATCGTTGGCGCCTACGACTCCGCGACGCTGGCCGCGGATGTCAACCGTGCAGCGGCGGACACCCAGACCCCAGGGCTGACCTCAGGGCAGTACAGCAAAGTTCTTCCCGAGGGCGGGTTCACCGACGAGAAGGAATGCGACTCCGGCAGCTGGAAGTTCGAGCAGACGCTCGACGTACAGGCCGCCCACACCATCGCCCCGGCAGCGAAACTTCGCTACTACGCCGGCAAGTCCTGCATCGGCGGTTTGTACGAGGCCTTCAACAAAGCGGTCGAGGACAACGCCGTCGACGTGATCAGCGCGTCGTGGGGCAACGCCGATGGTGAGCGGCGCATGCCGCCCGCCACACGGGATCTGTTCAACCAGATGGCGTTGCAGGCCGCGATCCAGGGTCAGTCGATCATGGTGTCCAGCGGCGATGCCGGAAACAACAGCGGAGCTGTTGGCACGCCCACCGCGAGTTTCCCCGCCACGAGCCCGTATGTCACCGCGGTCGGTGGCACCACGGTGGGGCTCGGGCAGGACAACAAGCCCAAGGTCCTCACTGGTTGGGAGAACAGCGGTAACACGTTGTCCGGGCAGCGCTGGATTCCGCAGTCCGATGCGGACGGTCCGTTCGCCGGCGGAGCCGGCGGTGGGCCCTCCGCCCTCTACGACGCCCCGGAATGGCAGCAGGGCGTCGTTCCCGCCAGCGTCGCCGGTGGACGACGGGCGATCCCGGACGTCGCGGCCCTCGCGGATTCCTATACCGGTCTGCTGATCGGCTTCACCGACGCCTCAGGGCGTTACGGCCTCAGCACCTCCGGCGGTACGTCGCTGGCCGCGCCACTGATGGCAGGTCTCGCCGCCGACGCGCAGCAGGCCCGCGGCGGTGCGCAGCGAGGTGGTCTGCTGAATCCGGCGCTCTATGCCCTACGGGGTGACACCTCCGCGCTCGTCGACGTCGTGCCGCAGAAGGCGGGCGTGTGGACCACGGTCATGCACGCTCTGCCCGGCGCCAAGGTCCCGGGCGCGGAAGGCAGCTACTTGGTCGACTTCGATGCCCGGCCGCAGAACCTCACCAGCGGCCGTGGCTGGGACCCCGTGACCGGCGTCGGCACCCCGGCCCGCGACTTCGTCCGCGCGCTTGCCCGCTGATCCACGTTCGCCGTGCCCGTTCGTCGCGGGCGGGCACGGCGAACCCCCAAATCCGCAACTCACGTCGGAGGCCTCCTCGTGACAGGACCAACTTCCAGCCGCATCGCCGCGGACCAGTACGGCAGCGACCACCCGCCGAGCCGTATGAAGAAGACGTCGCGCCTCGCGTTATTCATCGTGGTCTGGTCGGTCGTCAGCGTAGGTCTCCTTGTTCTGGCGTCGCTCCTGGTGCCGACCGATGACCCGGCGATCGCTCCCACCGACGACACCTCGACAGTGATGGTGTCAGCGCTCCCTGTGGCACCACGGCCGGTTTCCGACCTGACACGGCTACCGAGCGCGACGACGTTCGGCGTCGTCGTCGGAGCGCCCCCCGACCTCAACCGCGAGCAGGTACCGGTCGGGCACGTCGTCCATCCCACCAGGACAGTTCCCGTCTACTCCGCCCCCGGATCCGACGTCTTCGCCGCTTTGCCTTCCATGCAGGTCAGCTCCGAGACGTGGGTCCCCGTGATCGCGGACGAGCCAGGATGGCTGCAAGTTCTGCTTCCCGTCCGCCCCAACGGATCCACCGGCTGGCTATCCACTCAGGACTCCGTACTCGAACACGCGACGAGCCCATACCTGGTGACCGTAGACCGCGCATCGTTTGAGCTGTCGCTCTACCGCAACGGCCAACTCCTCGGTCGCTGGACGGTCGGATTGGGGAGACCGTCAACGGAAACTCCTCGCGGTAGAACCTTCATTCTGGCCTCGCTCGTCGATCCGCACCAGCCGTTCAGCCCCGTGATCCTTCCGCTCGGCACGCACTCCACCAGTCTGGAGACCTACGGCGGCGGCCCCGGCACCACCGGGATCCACGGATGGCCCAGCACAGACGTGTTCGGCAAGCCCTCCAGTGACGGGTGCATCCGCGTGCCCGCAGACGCCCTCCGGCTGCTGAGCACCGAAGTTCCCCTCGGCACCCCCGTCCTCATCGACTGATGGCCCACCTCCACCAACAGAAAGAGCCGACCATGACCACAACCACCTTCCAGCGCGTCAATGCACGCATTATGCTCACCGGACTCAGCATCGGCGCGCTCCTAGCGGCCGGAACGACCTCGTGCCTCACTCCAGCTCAGGCCGAGACCATCTCCGCCGCAAGCGGCATTTCCGTCAGCGGCGCCGAATCCCTCGCTACACAGCCCACTGTGTCCAGCGGTGCCACGGTCAAGACCGGCGGCGGATCGGTCTCCACCAAATCCGGCGCCGTCGTCGCCAGCGGAATCAGCGTCAAGGCCGGCGCCGGGATCGCCGAAGCAACCGTCGCCAGCGTCCGCGTCGGCGGAACCACAGTAGGACCGTTCTCCGCCACGTGCCGCAACGGCAAGACCACGGTCAGCGGCTCCGGCGGCAGCAAGGGGAACCTCACCGTCCGCCCCGGAACATCCGGCCAGGGCAAGGCGACCGCAGCCGTCATCACCGTCTCCGCGGCCGGGTCAGGCAGCACCACGACCACGAGCGAACCACGCCAGAAGAACACGGCGCTCACCATCACCGTCGCGACGGTCGCCTGCAGCGCTGGTACACCTCCTGGCACGACTCCGCCAGACACCCCCGCACCCACCAAACCCGGAGAGCCGCCTAAGGCGACACAGCCGAGTCGCCCTGGTGATCGCACTACTCACCACGACGACCGCGATACCCGGCACGCGCCAGCACCTCAGCCGAAACCCGGTTCCCTTCCGGTCACCGGCTAACCCCAGCCACCTGGCGACGCCGTGACCCGTCCTCGCCTCCACACGAGGACGGGTCACGAGCACCGGCAGACCGCCCACCGAACGTGACACCACGGCGAACCTCCCCGCGCCGCCCTCACGCCCCCACCCGCCAAACGTTCCTACCCACCACGGGGAGAGACCATGTCAACGACCATCCAGTCCAAGACCACCCCGCACACCCACGCCTACCCGGGCGAGATCCCCGAACGATCCGTCCATTTCCTCGGATCACTTCCGGCCGCGATATCTCACACCGACCTGCAAACCATGCAGTGGTTCCTCGACCATGCCGGCGACACGAACCTCCTCACGCTCCCCAGCGACCGCGACCCACGCTGGATCATCGACTGGCTCGACAACCTCACGAACGTCCCCACGCTGCAACCCCGCCGAACCGGCCGCTCGACCGGGTATGACGACATGCCGACCTACCGCCTGGCGCCGGACCGGTTCCTCGCTCCCGAAGATGTCTCCTTACGCCGCGTCCGCGACGTCACCGTCGCCATGGCCACACGCCCACGTCTGCGCACCACGGGAGATCTGCCACCGCACCAAGTGTCGATCCCCAACGCTTTGGACCTCAGCTACTTCTGTTTCGGCGCAGCGCGGCCCGCCCTCGCGGCCCTGCCGATCTTCCGAGACGCGCTGATCGACGACATCCTCGAAATCCACAATCGCTGGGACAGCGAAGTCACCTTCCAGCTCGAGACGCCCGCCGTGCTCACCCTCCTCGAACGCACGCCGCGGCCACTGTGGAAGATGCTCGCCCTCGGTCTTGCGAAACAAATCGCCGAACTGATCACCGCCGCACCACCGGAGATCAACTGGATCATCCACCTCTGCTACGGCGACCTGGCCCATCAGCCCATGTTCGAGCCCACTGACGTGGTCGCCGCCGTCCTCTACCTCAACGCGCTCGAACGCCGCCTGACCAAGGTCGGCTATCCCATGCCGACCGCGCACATTCCCCTGTGCACCGGGACCAGCGCGCCACCGACCGACCGCTCCTTCTACCGCGTGCTCGGACACCTCCGCGGCAACATCGACATCATCGCCGGACTCGTCGACGAAAACAACGCCACGGCGTCACGCATCGCCCTCCAGCTCGCCGAGGACGAACTCGACCGTCCAATCAGGACGATAGCCGCCGCTTGCGGACTCGGCCGCCGATCACCGAAGGCCGCCGCCGCCAACGCACGGCTCGCACAAAGGCTCGCTCGCACGCCCATCCTCCACTAAACCGACAACTTTCAGGAGCAAGACATGAGCAGCATCAGCACAGCCGTCCACCGGCTGTCCACGGGAGCCGACACCCACATTCACGACGACGGCAGCGCCAACACCGCCGTCATCTACGCACCAGCTGTACCTGTCCGGGCCGTCTCCGCCGGACGCATGCACATCCCCGGCGGCAAAACCACCACGCCACAACGACACCGGACCACCGAGGCAATTCTCACCGTCATCAGCGGATACTCCGCGGTCCTGTCCGGCCACCACCTCGAAACCGCCCTCCCACGCCCCGGCGACATGATCTACCTCCCGCCGTCGACCCCGTATTGCGTCGTGAATCTGAGCCTCAACGCCTCAGTGCTCATCCTCAGCTTCCGCGGCGACCCGGGCTTCAGCGCCGACATCGAACACCTTCCCGATCTGGGGTCACGAGTACTCCGGCAAGTGGACAAACTCCGCAGCGACCACATGCACCGCCTCATGAGCCGCCGAACCGGGCACGTGCGCCGCACCCGCTAGAAGCCTCAAGCACCCACTACACCGTCCGGAGCCTCCGATGCGAGCCATCATTCTCGCCACAGCAAAGGATCTGCTCACCCACCACGCCCGCGACAGAGACAAGACGGACCTGTCCCTGGACGAGGTCGCGGCCTGTTCCGGTTTGTCCCGGCATCACCTGCGCGCCTATTACACCTCTCCCGACGCGATCGTCCGCGACCTGCGCCACGACTCGACGAGCACCAGGAGTGCACATGCGCTGGACTGACATCCACATCCGCGGCGTCGGAGCCGCGCTTGGCGACCTCGTCCCGGTTCGGGAACTCACCACCGCCACCAGGAGTGCACATGCGCTGGACTGACATCCACATCCGCGGCGTCGGAGCCGCGCTTGGCGACCTCGTCCCGGTTCGGGAACTCACCACCGCCTCCGCGCGCCGCACGGATTCCGCGACGGGACAGCGGTCCATCTCCCTCGCCCGCGGGAGGACCGGCATGGACCTCGCTGTCCAAGCAGGCCGCAACGCGCTCGCGAGTCTCGCCATGACGACCGACGGCCCTCTCGCCGTACCTGACCTGCACTTCCACGCCGCCATCTGGCGAGGCTCCCGCGGACTCGACTTCTGGTCCCGCGCCGCCTACGTCCGCTCCCGGCTCGGCCTGCCAGCCGGGCCCGGCATCGCTACCGAGATCAACGCCATGAGCAACTCCCTGGTCGGCGGCCTCGACCTCTCCGCACGCATCCTCGCCGGCAGCAAGGACGCCGGAACCGTCATGCTCACCGGCGGCGAAACCTTCGGACCCCCTGCCTTCGACCACCTCACCGCCGACCGCGACATCGCCTACGGCGACGGCGGCTCCGCACTCATCATCGGCCGCGAGCCCGGACTCGCCGAAGTCCTCGCGACCAGCTCCTGGAGCGACCCCACCCTCGAACAGCTCCACCGCGGCGCGACACGATTCCAGCCACCCGGCACCACCGAAGTCGGCATCGAAACCATCCACGAACGCAAAGCCCACTACACCGACACCGTCGGCGCCGCATCCATCCATCAACGCAACACGACCGGTCTGACCTACGTCGTCGACGAAGCGCTCAACCACGCCCAACTCGACGCCGCCGACCTGACGTGGGTCCTGCTCCCGCACTACGGACATCGTCTCCTGCACAGCCAATGCCTCCAGCCACTCCGGCTGTCCCCCGACCGAAGCCTGATCCACGCCGGCGACCAATGGGGCCACGTCGGACCCAACGACCAGCTCATCGGCCTCACCCACCTGCTCACCCGCCACGCCGTACAACCAGGCGATCACGTCGCACTCATCGGTATCGGTATCGGCATGACCTGGACCGCCAGCATCCTGCGCATCACCACCGTCCCCAGCGAGATGCGGAACTACCAGCTACCGACCCTGCAGCCCTGGAAAACCCGGACACCGCCCAGGCCCACGAATCACGCCAAGCAGGGCTACCTCCGCTAGCGCCGAGCCGAGTGGCGCTCGTGCACTCCACACGGGCCTTGAACTCACCGGCGACCAGACCTCCCAACCGCAGCACTGGTGATCCGCATGAACGACCTCCGCAACGACCAGCCCGACCACACTGCCGTCGACCACCCTGCTCGAGACCCTGCGGGCTCAGACCTCGACAAGGCACTGTTCGGCCCTCCGTATATCTACATCACCGCCGACAACACAGCTATCGCCGTCGTTCATCAGCGACCCAACCGAACCGACGCTCGGCCGTCCGACGCTGTCAGCACAGTCGGCACCCTGCACCCAGCTACCTGCGGAATCGACATCGATCCCGGCGACACTGGAGCGTCCGCCGAAGCTGGACACGCCTTCGGCGACGCCATCGCCTCCTGGTGCGATCGCCTCGGCCTTCCCTGGCTACGTCGCTCCTCCGGCAGACCGGGCCACCTTCACCTCATTGCCCTCGTCCCTCAGCAACTCCGGCAGGAACTTCGCACCCTCAGCGCTCAACTCGCACGGCACCATGCGATCTCAGCAACGGTCCGGAACACACTTCGTCTCACCGCAGCACCGCACCGTCTCGGCTTACCCAGCCCGATCATCGACGGCACGCTCAAAGCGCGCGACCTGCCCGCATCTACGAGAGCCGAACGACCTGGCGCGCCAACACGTCGTCAGCGGCGGCCTTCTCGATCACCCCACGCCGGAAGCCGCTCCGAGAGCGAATACGGCGACGCTCTCGCGCGGGCCCGCGCAGGCTGGACCACCGATCAAGCGTGGCGAGCCGCGAACCGTCATGGGGCCAAGGCCGCCGAAATCGGCAAACGAGCCTGGCAACGCTGGATCTGGGCACCCGCTCGAACGATCGTCGACGCCGAGCAAAATCTTCCAGAGGACGCCGCATGGAGACGCTTCGAACAGGCATCCCCTGAACAGGCAGGACACCTTGGCAACAATCGCTGGCGTATAGAGCGCTGGCTACCTGCGGTCGCCGAAGCACGCAGCGAACGCCCTCGCCGATATCGCCTCAGGGCACAGTCGAAAACCTTCCCAGCAGGACAAAACCGCCACCTGCAAATCACCGCTACACGGCGAGTCCTTCGAATCACCGCCTCTTTTCGTTTGCGTGCTCCATCAGCAGGGTCAATCAACGTGAAGCCGATCACTCTTTACGCCGCACTTGACGCGCTCGCGACAGCCATCGTCACTCGGTCGGGATCGCTATCTATTCGCACCTGGGCAGAAGAATCTCTTCTGGACCCCAAATCTGTCCGCCGAGCCCGTGACGCAGCCGAAAGACTCGGCCTCATCCGCCGCACCCACGCCTACCAGGGAGGACCGGACGACTGTGATCATTGGCATCTCACCCAACACTTAGAAGAGTTGACCTCCCGCTTATCGTTAAAATCCCCCACTATTCTGTACACCCCCCACGCCCCCCAACTCGGCGCAGCAGATTATGTTCGCTTGCGCCGAACCCATCAAGCGGAACAAGCCATGTGGCGCGCTACCTGGATAGCGACAAGCCAACCACAAGAAGCTACACCTCAAACTAATTACAACACTCATAGATCGACAGATTTCAATACTTCCAAAGCATCCAAAATACAACGACTCACCCTTGTGCAATTCTGCCATTTACCACATTACCCCGACTTGTCGCAAGCAAACACCAAGACCAGAAGTTCGCCCAAGTTGCGCATCCGCAGAGGACGAGTCCAACTCGCCCGTGCCCCATTATACAATAGGGAGTCAATCTCGTCGCACCAAACCCAGAATGCGTGTCAAATCAGAGCAAGACCCGTGCAAACAATGCGCAAATTGGATGCCCTGAAGCCCGCGATACTGCGCTTTGAAATCTTCAAGAAGCCGCAAAAATAATCCGATTTTCAGAGATGAACATATCCAGGGCAATAAAGCAGGAATGCCTGCGCCAAGACCAAACCGTCGAATAGCCTGGGACCACAGACCACACCTCACCTATACCGCGAGGTAACCCGCGACAACTGTGCACCCACGAGCCTGGGAGAAACCCATGACGTCCTCAGTTCTTTGCCAGCCGCCTGTTCTCGCGATTGATACAGAACCAAGACAGTTCAAGGTGCACCTCAAGCACGAGGACGCTGTCAGAGGTGGTGGAGCATGACGGAAGAGTCCACAACGGGAGCCGTGATTGGGATCGCACCAACCGCTTGGCTCTCGCCTCGCGAAGTCGGTGAGATAATTGGCAAGTCGAAATGGGCCGTGCACGCAATGTGCCGGAAAGGTGTTCTCGGGTCACGTCGAGTCGGCAATCGTTGGAAGATCAGTGGCGCACATGTCATTGAGCTATTGACTGGCAGTGACCGCCAGTTAGACATGGACGGATCGAGCTCCTAGCTCGGCGTCCGCCACATCCAGATGCCAGCCGAAAATTGGGTTTAGCACTAAGGCCTGTATCGAAGTCGGTTAGAGCCATTCGTTGATCGCTGCGATGTGGGTGGTGGCTTCGTAGCGGACGGCAAGTTTGTCGTAGCGGGTAGCCACCCCACGGTGACGTTTGAGCCGGTTGATGCCGCACTCCACCGCGCGGCGCTGCTTGTAGATCTCAGGGTCGAAGGCCGGTGGCCGCCCGCCCTTCGACCCCTTCGCCTTGCGGTGCGCGTCCTGATCGGCCTTGCTCGGGATAGTCGCCCTGATCCCGCGACCGCGCAGGTAAGCGCGGTTGGCTTTCGAGGTGTAGGCATTGTCGGCAAGGACACGCTCAGGGCGGGTGCGGGGCGGGCCACCAGCCATACGGGGCACCCAGACACCGGCCAGGACCGGAATGAACTGCGGGCTGTCATTCCGCTGCCCGGCGGTCAGCACGATCGACACCGGCTTCTGCCCCTGCTCACACCCCAGATGCAGCTTCGTGGTCGACCCACCGCGGGACCGACCCAACGCGTGATCATCAGGCTCGGTGCCGCTCCGACCCGGCAACTCGGCCTGCAGATCCCCCTTTTCCGCGCACCCGCGGCATGCTGATGCGCCCGAGCGATCGTGGAGTCCACGCTTACATCCCACGTGATCCGTCCGGCCGTCTCGGCCAGCGCCTGCAACTGCGTCAGAATCCGCTGCCAGGCACCAGCACGCTGCCACCGCCGGAGCAACCCGTACACCGCAGCCCAGGACCCATACGCCTCAGGCATGTCCCGCCACGGCGCGCCAGTGCGCACCCGCCACCGGATCCCATCGATCAACTGCCGCCTGCTCCACAACGACGGCCGACCCGGCCGCGACGGGACAGGCAACAACGGCTCCAGCGCAGCCTCCCTGCAGGGGTCAGCGGTGCGTTAACGTGGAGTCACGAGAGCCTCCAGGCAGCCGGTGCAGATGTCGCAATCCGCACCGAACCCGGAGGCCCTCCCTCATACCAAGATCATCCGACTACGTGTCGGCCCGTTCACAACCTCACAGGGCAATACACCTAGGTCGGGCACTTGAGCGGATCAGTACCTACGCTTTCACTGTTGGCCCACAGCACGAAGCGCAGCTCTCCAGTGAACCTGATGCTTCCCGTTGCTCCGCATGCAGCGCCGAGGAGCAGTGGATCGAGAATGCCGGGTGGCCACGGCCGCGTGGTATTGAAACCGCGGAGGGGCCGGCGGTCATGGCACATGCACATGACGTGGACCTGCCCCGCCTGCCAGTTCGAGCGAGGGCAGCAACTAGCGACCTTGCCAGCGACCTCTGGCACCTGATGAATAGCGCCGCCCTAGAAGGCTGCGATCTCTTCATCAAGCGATCGCTCCTACAACGACAAGGGCCTAAACCGAACTTTGTGCCGACCGCGAGCGCGAGTACGACCTGCGCTCGCGGTTGCAGTCAGAGTGCGTTCACAGGCGGTGACCACGAGGAGCGGCGCGACATCCCAGGTGTCAGCTATCGATGCTACGAGGCTTGGTGAACGCGGGGTCTGGCCAGGGCATATTCGGGCATGCCTAGTGTTCGATCCAATCTCAGCCGGATCATGCCCCAGAGACCGAGGCATCCATGGTTTACCCATGCCTTTGCGACGCCCCGTCTTACCCCATGGCTCTCCGTTGCTCTCCGGACAGCTCGCCCAGGGGTGACTAGGCACCTCCAACACCCTCCGGTAGGCTCCCTAACACACCGAAGATGACAGAATCAGTACTACTTCGCCACCGAGCGCGGCATCCTCGGCTACGAGAAGAACCGCCACGACTTCAACAAGCTGATCTGGAAGATCGCGTCGCCGAAGTGGACCTTCGACGACGCGACCTACGACCGCTCGGCGGCCTGTTTCGACAATCCGGACCACGTGGCCATCGTGATCCACAACTACCGCTGGCGGCTCAGCCTCGCCGACGGCGACCCGAAACTCGATGCCCTCGAACAGAAACTCGCGACGGGCCCGGCGGTCTCGGTCCCCACGATCACGATCGGCAGCGACTTCGACGGCCCGAACACCGACGGCAAGGTCTACCGGTCGAAGTTCTCCGGCAAGTACGAGCACCGCGTCCTGAACGGGATCGGCCACAACGTGCCGCAGGAGGCTCCGGAGGAGTTCGCCAAGGCCGTCATCGACGTCGACCGGTTCTAGCGCGCCCCGGTGAGGTGTTCGAGTGCCAGCTGGGACAGGCGGATGAAGCCGTAACCGCGTTCCGCCGCCTTGTCCGGGTCGAAGTCCTCGAACGCCGACCGGTCCGCCAGCAGATCCGCGGCGGTCTCGCCCTCGTCGAGCGTCGGTTTCGCCAGCTCCGGGACGAGCGCGGCGTCCAGCGCGGCCCGCACCTCGGGATCGGACCGGAAGGCGCGGGAGCGTTCGGCGAAGAGCAGGTAGCTGGCCATGTTGGCCTCGGCGCTGGCCCAGACGCCGTCCATGTTCTCCGTGCGCAGCGGCTTGTAGTCGAAGTGGCGCGGCCCGTCGTAGCCGCCGTGCTCCAGCAGGTCCACCAGGAAGAACGACGACAGCACGTCGCCGTGGCCGAACACGAGGTCCTGGTCGAACCGCGGGCCGCGCTGGCCGTTGAGGTCGATGTGGAACAGTTTGCCCTGCCACAGGGCCTGCCCGATGCCGTGGACGATGTTGAGCCCGGCCATCTGCTCGTGCCCGACCTCCGGGTTCACGCCGACGATCTCGTGGTTGTCCAGCGTGGAGATGAACGCGAGCGCGTGCCCGACGGTCGGCAGCAGGATGTCCCCACGCGGCTCGTTCGGCTTCGGTTCGAGCGCGAGCCGAAGGCCGTAACCCTGGTCGATGACGTACTGGGCGAGGAAGTCGATGCCCTCGCGGTAGCGGTCCATCGCCGCGTGGACGTCCTTCGCGGCATCGGTCTCGCTGCCCTCACGACCGCCCCAGAGCACGAACGTCGACGCGCCGAGTTCGGCGGCGAGGTCGAGGTTCCGCAGCACCTTCCGCAGCGCGTAGCGGCGGACTTCGCGGTCGTTGCTCGTCAGGCCGCCGTCCTTGAAAACGGGGTGGCTGAACAGGTTCGTGGTCACCATCGGGACGACGAGGCCGGTTTCGGCCAGGGCGGCCTGGAATCGCTTCAGGTGCCGCGCCCGCTCGGCGTCGTCCGAGCCGAACGGGATGAGGTCGTCGTCGTGGAAGGTGATGCCCCAGGCGCCGAGGTCCGAGAGGCGGTGCACGGCCTCGACCGGATCGAGCGGTGCCCGGCTCGCCGGGCCGAACATGTCGTTCGCCTGCCAGCCGACGGTCCAGAGTCCGAAGCTGAACTTGTCCGCACGCGTCGGTGCCTGAACCATCACGCCTCCCATTAGTTTGATGCCTGAACTTATCGACGCCATCCCGGCGGGTCAAGGCTTTCGTTCAAGCATCGAACGAATACACTCGCGCGATGATCGGCACGCGTCCGGCTGGACAGCACACCGTGCGGCAGCACAACGCCGCCCTCGTCCTCGGCGCGATCGCGGACGGCCCCGGCACCTCGCGGGCAGGCCTCGCCGCCGCCACCGGTCTCACGAAGGCCACCGTGTCGAGCGTGGTCGACCGCCTGATCGCGGCCGATCTCGTGGCCGAAGGCGAGCCGGAGCGCCGCGTCGGCCCGGGACGGCGAGGCACGGTCGTGTCGCTCTCCCCCACCGGGCCGCACGGGCTCGGCATCGAGATCGGCGTCGACTATTTGGCGTCCTGCCTGGTGGATCTAAACGGGGCAGTCCGCTTCGAGGAGGTCCGGTACGCGGACAACCGGACTCCGCGTGTCTTCCAGCGTGTGTCGGCGTTCCTGCGCACGGCGCGAAAGCGGGCGGAAGCGCTCGGCGTGCCCGTCGGCGGAGTGGGCATCGCGGTTCCGGGCCTGGTCGAATCCGGCGTCGTGCGGCTCGCCCCCAACCTGGGCTGGCGCGACGTCGACCTCGCGGACCGGCTCGGCGAGACCTTCACCGTCGCCAACGAAGCCAACTTCGCCGCGCTCGCCGAACTCTGGCACGGCACCGCGTTGCCGGATTTCGTCCACGTGTCGGGAGAGATCGGGATCGGCGCGGGAATCGTGCTGGACCGGGCCCTGTTCGAGGGCGTCCGCGGCGCGGGCGGCGAGATCGGCCACCTGCCGGTGGCGCCCGATGGCCCGCCTTGTTCCTGCGGCGCGAACGGCTGCCTGGAACGGATGGCGGGTCAGGAGGAGATCCTGCGGCTGGCGGGCGCCGACACGGTGGACGACTTGATCTCCGCATTGGAATCGGACGACGCCGCCGCGATCACCGCGATCGCCGTCGTCGCGGGTCATCTCGGCGTCGGACTGTCCACTGTGGTCAATCTGATGGACGTCCCGGCGGTGGTGCTAGGCGGGACCTACGCGCGACTGGAGCCGTGGCTGCGTGAGCCACTTCTCGCCGAGTTCGAGCGCCGCGTACCCAGCACGGCGTGGTCGCCGGTGCGGGTCGTCCGCTCGGCGCTCGGCACGGGAGCCGCCGTACGAGGTGCGGCCGGCTCGGTCATCCGCGGCATCCTCGCGGATCCCGAGCACCATCTCACGACTCACTGGCCATCCGATCAGGACGCTCAGGGCCGGTGACCCCGGGCAGCAACGGCTCGATCGCCTGCGCCCGCTGCTCGATGTCGGGCCGCTGGGCTCGCCGCGCGTAGTCGATAAGGGCCTCGCGGTCCTCCCGCAGTAGCCACCCCTGCTCGCTTCCGGTCTCCAGCCTCACGAGGTGCTGCACCAGTTCGGCGGACTCGGCGCCGAAATCCCGCATCCGGCGCGTCAGCAGTTCCGCCGCACCGAGGTAGCCGTTGTTCCAAGCGTGGACGGCGAGCAACTGCGCCGTCGCGGCGAGGATGTCGCCGAGGTGGAACCCGCCCTCCGCGGCGAGATGCCCGGCGAGCCGGAAACTGCGTCTGCCCTCGCCGACCGGCCCCTCCTCGCGAATCGCTTCGAGCAGCGCCCCGATCTGCCGCGTCAGGTAATCCTGACCCGCGCCTTCCACCGTCACCGCAGTCCTCCACCCAGTCGCCGAGATCGTAGGGAGGTGTCAATGGGGAGTACTTCAGATACAGCGAATGCCGAACCGTTATCACCCGAATGGGGTGTGCGGCCGTACCTCTCGGTCAACAGAGTGCCACGGCTCCCGTCTCGCCCGCGGGGCACCAACCCGGATGCTGACGTAACCACTGGTCTGCCGAGGACCGATTGCCCATCGAACCCGCCTGTATTCGGCGGGTGGGCGGAGAGCGTTACAGAGTCCCGGGGCGACGCGTGCGAGACGTCCCCCCGGGACTCACTGGCGCGGCAAGGGTCAGCTGGTGGTGGCGGTGTTGATCGCCCGTGCGTAGGCGGCGGCCGTGCCTTGCGCCGAACACTTCTTGATGTCGTCGTACAGCCACATGAAGCCACCGGGGATGCCCGCGGACGACTTCCACGACCTCATCCGGCTCTCCACCTGCGCGGGCGAGTTCCCCGCGGTGCAGCCGGAGCCGTTCTTGCTCCACAGCCCCGGATCCACCGGCATGCCGAGCGACTGCGACCACGTCGCCGGATTGTTGCCGCTGCCGCCCGCGTACGCCTGGAGGTACACACGATCGACCAGGCCGCCGAGTCCGTTCTTCACGCCCTGCCAGTACGAGACCGCGGTGTACGGCGCGAGGGTGAAGTTGCGGTAGCCCATGGCGTTCGCCATCCGGGCGAAGGTGACGGTGGAGTCGACGTCGTAGTGTGATTCGTCGTCGTTGTTGATCGCGTCGGCGCCGGTGGCGTTCTTCAGCGCCAAAAAGTTGCGGTACAGAATGGTCCCGCTGCCGGTGCCATCGCGCGTGATCAGGTTGTCGATGGCCTCCCAGTCCGGCGTGCCCCAGGCGCCGACCGAGACCTCGATGCGGTTGACCGACGTCGGTGCCTGCTTCAGCGTCCTCAGCCTCGCCGGCCATCCGGCGTCGCCGACGTACCGGCCGCCCGCGACCACGAGGTGGTCGTTGTAGTAGAGATCCCCGTTGTCGTGGACGTGGATGCTCCACAGGATGACCGTGGTGAACCCCGACGAGCGCAGGGTGTCCATGACGCCCTGTCCGTCCTGATAGAACGGTCCCCCGCCGTAGATCGCGGAACGTCCGGCCACGGCGGGTGCCGTCTGGGCTTCGGCGGCGCTCGGTTGACTCGTCTGCACGATCGCCGCGGCGGCCACGAACGCCACCATCGCCCGCACCCAGGTCCACCTCATCAGGTCAGCTCCCTTCGGCCTGTTCCGGAGGGTATGAGATTTTCCAACGGCAGAGCCAGGTTTGTTCAGAGATCTGTCCGGTGGAATAGACCGTTCAGCGCATGCGACCGCTCTCGGCGCGGCTGATAGCGGGCGGACTGTCCGTGACGCCACAATCACCCCATGGACCTCAACAGTCGCCGCCGCGGCGCGTGAAGGCCCCCTTCCCTCGGCTCAGCGAAGGAAACTCGACCTTCACGCCTTCCCGAGAAGGTGAAGTACGTGAAGCCCCCTTCATTGCGCCTAGGTATATGAAGGGGACCTTCACGTACTGCCAGCGAGCGCAACCCCCGCATTTAGAGGACTAAACGCGTGGGGCGGCGCCCTGCTGTTCCTCGAAGATCAGCCAGGTCCGGGTCGACCGCACACCTTCCAGCGCCTGCAGGCGTTCCAGGACGACGTCCCGCAGTGACGCGTTGTCCGGCGTCCGTACCAGCAGCAGGATGTCGAAGTCGCCGCCGACCAGCGACACGTGCTCGACGTACGGGATCTCCCGCAACTCGGCCGACATCGTGCGCCACGACGTCTGCTCGACGGTGATCAGGATGTACGCGCTCGTCCCGAGTCCGGCCCGCCGTGGGTCGATCCGCGCGCCGAAGCCGGTGATGACGCCTTCGGACATCAGCCGGTCCAGCCTCGCGTAGGCGTTGGTGCGCGAGATGTGCAGCCGCTCCGCCAGCGCTCGGACGGCGAGCCTGCCGTCGGTGGACAGTTCGTTGAGGATCTCGCGGTCGATGTCGTCGAGGGCAAGGACCGTTCGTCCCGGATCCGGCCCGTGAGCCACGCCACTTGTGGACGGTTGGCGCGACTGAACCGATTCTGCGGACAGTTTGTCACTCATTTCGCCTGCCCCTTGAACACCAGAACTCCGGAAACCACCATTTCAGCATCATATGTCTGCGAAAGGTGGTGCTGCGTCATGTCGCGGGAGACTGTTGCCGCCGCGTTGCTGCCGTCACCGGTCCCGGTGCGGTTCCTCGCCGAGGACGGCACGCGCGTCGACGAGCACGGCGGCTACACCGCGCCGCCGTCCGGCCGGCTCGTCGAGGCCTACCGGCTGATGGTGCTCGGCCGCCGATTCGACGTCCAGGCGACGGCGCTGACCAAGCAAGGCCGCCTCGCGGTCTATCCGTCGAGCGCGGGCCAGGAGGCATGCCAGGTCGCGAGCGCGCTGGCGCTCACCGACGCCGACTGGCTCTTCCCCACCTACCGTGACTCGGTCGCGCTGGTCGCCCGCGGGCTCGAGCCGGGCGAGATCCTGACGCTGCTTCGCGGTGACGCGCACTGCGGCTACGACCCCGCCGAAACCCGGGTCGCTCCCCAGTGCACGCCGCTGGCCACCCAGACCCTCCACGCCGCCGGGCTCGCGCACGCGATGCGGCGCCGCGGCGAGGAGGCCGTCGCGTTCGCGCTCATCGGCGACGGCGCCACCAGTGAAGGCGACTTCCACGAGGCGCTCAACTTCGCGGCCGTGTTCAAGGCGCCCGTGGTGTTCTTCGTGCAGAACAACGGGTTCGCGATCTCGGTGCCGTTCGAGAAGCAGAGCGCCGCGCCCGCGCTCGCCTACAAGGGCGTCGGCTACGGAGTCCGCTCCGAACAGGTCGACGGCAACGACGCCGTCGCGGTCCTTTCGGTGCTGGACGACGCCGTCGCGCACGCGCGGGCCGGTCGCGGGCCGGTACTGGTCGAGGCGCACACCTACCGGATCGACGCGCACACTAACGCCGACGACGCGACGCGCTACCGCGACTCGGCCGAGGTCGAGAAGTGGCGCGCGGCCGACCCGGTCCGGCGCCTCGAGACCTATCTGACCAACGAAAACCTGCTGTCCGGCGACGACATCGAACGATTCCGGGCCGAGGCGGAGACCTTCGCGGCCGGGGTGCGCGACACGTTGAACGCGGACGTGGAGCCGGATCCGTTGTCGTTGTTCGAGCACGTGTACGCCGTTCCGACCCGTCAGCTGGCCGCTCAGCGGGCGCTGGTCGCGGCCGAGCTGGAAGCCGTGGAGGGCTGATGACCGAGATCTCGATGGCCCAGGCGCTCAACGCCGCCTTGCGTGACGCGGTCAAGGACGACGATCGCGTGCTGATCTTCGGCGAGGACGTCGGCCCGCTCGGCGGCGTCTTCCGGGTGACCGACGGCATCACCGCCGACTTCGGCGAGGAACGCTGTTTCGACACCCCGCTGGCGGAGTCCGGCATCGTCGGCTTCGCGGTCGGGATGGCGATGGGCGGGTTCCGCCCGGTGGTCGAAATGCAGTTCGACGCCTTCGCCTACCCCGCCTTCGAGCAGATCACCTCGCATGTCGCGAAACTGCGGAACCGCACCCGCGGCGCGCTGTCGCTGCCGATGGTCATCCGGATCCCCTACGCGGGCGGGATCGGCGGCGTCGAGCACCACTGCGATTCGAGCGAGGCCTACTACACCCACACGCCCGGCCTGCGCGTCGTCACGCCCGGCACTCCCCAGGACGCCTACGACCTCTTGCGCGACTCGATCGATTCGCCGGACCCGGTGATCTTCCTCGAGCCCAAATGCCGCTACTGGTCGAAGGAAACCGTGTCCTTCACCCGCGACGGCGCGGCCATGGACCGCGCGGTCGTGCGCCGCGAGGGCAAGGACGTCACGCTGATCGCGTACGGCCCGATGGTCGCCACCGCGCTGGAGACCGCGGAAGCCGCGAAGGCCGAGGGCTGGGACGTCGAGGTGGTCGACCTCAGGTCCCTGAGTCCGTTCGACGACGAGACCGTCACCGCTTCGGTGCGCCGGACCGGGCGCGCCGTTGTCGTCCACGAGGCCGCCGGCTTCGGCGGCTACGGCGCTGAAGTGGTCGCGCGGGTCACCGAGCAGTGTTTCCACCAGCTGCACGCGCCCGTCCTGCGCGTGACGGGACTCGATATTCCTTATCCGCCACCGAAGCTGGAGCGCCATCAGCTTCCGGACGTCGACCGGATCCTGGACACCGTCGCCCGGCTGCAGTGGAACGACGAACCGGCGGTGGCCGGTGCCTGACTTCCTGCTCCCCGACCTCGGCGAGGGACTGACCGAAGGCACCATCGTCACCTGGCTCGTCACGGAGGGCGACACCGTCGGCGTCGACCAGCCCGTCGTCGAGGTCGAAACCGCGAAGGCCGCGGTCGAGGTGCCGGTGCCGTTCGCCGGTGTCGTCACCCGCCTTCACGGTGAACCCGGCCAGTCGCTGCCGGTCGGCGCTCCCCTGCTCACCATCGGCCCCGGGTTCGCCGAACCCGGCGTGACGACGGCGAGCGAGGGCAGCGGCAACGTCCTCATCGGGTACGGCACGACCACCACGACACGGCGCCGCCGGACCCGCACCGTCGTCACCACTCCCGAGAAGCCGTCGAAAGCACCGGGCGTCATCTCGCCGTTCGTCCGCAAGATGGCCGCCGACAACAAGATCGACCTCGCGAAGCTGACCGGCAGCGGTCCGGGCGGCATCATCCGGCGTGCCGACGTCGAAGCGGCGCTCACCGTCCCCGCGCAGCGCGAGGGCGAGACGCGGATCCCGCTGACCGGGGTCCGCAAGGCGGTCGCCGACAAGCTGACGACCTCGCGGCGCCAGATTCCCGAAGCGACGGTCTGGGTCGACGTCGACGCGACGGAACTCGTCGCCGCGCGGAAGTCGCTCAACGCCTCGGCACCGGACCGCCCGGTGAGTCTCCTCGGCCTCGTCGCCCGGTTCGCCGTGGCGGGTTTGCGGAAGTACCCAGAGTTGAACTCGCGTGTCGAAGGCGAAGAAATCGTCCAGCTGCGGGACATCAACCTCGGTTTCGCGGCGCAGACGGACCGTGGTCTCGTGGTGCCGGTCGTCCGCGACGCGGTGTCACTGTCCACAAGGGAGCTTTCGGCGGCGATCGGCGAGCGGACCGCCCAAGCCCGCGAAGGGAAACTCGGCCCGGCCGGCCTCACCGGCGGGACGTTCACGGTGAACAACTACGGCGTGTTCGGTGTGGACGGCTCGGCCGCGATCATCAACCATCCGGAGGCGGCCATCCTCGGCATCGGCCGGATCATCGACCGCGCCTGGGTCGTCGACGGCGCGTTGGTGGCACGGAAGATCTGCGAGCTCACGCTGGCGTTCGACCACCGGGTGTGCGACGGCGGGACGGCGGGCGGCTTCCTGCGGTTCGTCGCCGACTGCGTCGAGTCGCCGGTCACCGCGCTCGGGGATCTCTGAGCGGGTCGCACAACTGTCGGTTGTGACCCGCCAACGACCCGTTGTTCGACTTCGGCGCCCCGGCTTGCTTTGATCTCGCGAGTGGGTGGGAGATCGCTGGGGCGACGGTTCGGCTGGCTTTGGGCGGCGTACGCGGCGAGCACGTTCGGTACGAGGTTCGCGTTCGACGCGTTCAGCCTCATCGCCATCGTGGCGCTGGGCGCGGGCGCCACCGAGGTGTCGCTGCTGGCGGCCGCCGGTCTCGTCGTCGGCGCCGTGGTCGCGCTTCCGCTCGGCCCCTGGGTCGAGTTCCGCCGGAAACGGCCGGTGATGATCGCGATGGACCTGGTCCGCTGCGCGGCGCTGCTGACCGTCCCGGTGGCGTACGCGCTCGGGATGCTCGGCTTCGGACAGCTGGTCGCCGTGTCGGTCGTCGTCGCCGCGGCCGACATCACCTTCCTGGCCGCGAGCGGGGCGTTCCTGAAAACGCTGCTGCCCAAGGAAGATCTGCTCGTCGCGAACGCCAGGTTCGAATCCACCACCTGGACCGCGACCGTACTCGGCCCGCCGCTCGGCGGGTTCGCCGTCGGCCTGTTCGGGCCGGTGATCACGATCGCCGCCGACGCGGTCAGCTACCTGCTCTCGGCGGCGGGGCTCCGCGCGGTCGGTGGCTCGGAGCCGCCACCCGCGAAGCCGGAAGGCCCTCGGCTGAGTGGCGGGGACCTGCGGGAGGGCTGGCGGTTCATCCTCACCCATCCGCTGCTGCGACCCCTGTTCGTCAACACGATCGTGGTCAACGGCCTGATCATGGCGACCGCGCCCCTGTTCGCCGTCCTGATGCTCGGGCAACTCGGCTTCGCACCGTGGGAGTACGCGGTGGCCTTCGCCGTGCCTTGTCTCGGCGGACTGATCGGGTCGAGGCTCTCCCGGGGTCTGGTCGCCCGGTACGGCCGGGACCGGGTCCTGTTCTCCGCCGGCTGGCTGCGCGTCTGCTGGCCCGTCGGGCTGGTGTTCATCCATCCGGGGGTCTCGGGGTTGATCCTGGTCATCGTCGTCGAGTTCTGCCTGATCACCTGCATCGGCGTGTTCAACCCGGTGCTGGCCACGAGCAGGCTCGAACAGGTGCCCCTCGACCGCGCGGCGCGCACCCTGTCGGCCTGGTCGATCGCCGGCAAGCTCACCACCGCCTCCCTGACCGCGTTGTGGGGCCTGCTCGCCGCGTTCACCGGCGCGCGTGCCGCTGTCGGCATCGCCGGGGCGCTCATGCTCGCGACGCCGCTCCTGCTCCCCCGAAAACGTCGGACCGCTGTGCCAGTATCGGCGAATGGCGATCAAGAGAGTGGTTTCCGATCTGGAGATCACGTCGATGGAAGAGGCGAAGGCCTTCTACGTTCAGGTACTCGGCTTCGAGGTGGTGATGGACCACGGATGGATCGTGACACTGGCCGACCCGGATCGGCCGGAGGTGCAGCTGAGCCTCATGACCCATGACGAAACCGCGCCCGTCGTCCCGGTCGCCTCGATCGAGGTCGACGACGTGGACGCGAGTTACGCGGCGGCCAAGGCGTCCGGCGCGGAGATCGTGCACGAGCTGACCGACGAGCCGTGGGGCGTCCGCCGGTTCTTCGTCCGCGATCCCGGCGGTCACGTGGTCAACGTGCTGTCCCATCGCTGAGGCCGTTCGGCCCAGCTCGCTGGGCCCGATGGCGGGTTTCATCAAAATTTCATGACACATCCCTAGCGTTCGAACACGCACCGTAGTCGAACGAGAGGGACGATGAATGTGAAGAAACTCAGGGGGATCCTGGCCGCGGCCGCGCTGGCCACCGGGCTGATCGGCGCCACCGCGCCGGCGGCCCAGGCCGACGCGGCCGACCAGGCGCGCTATTACATCCTCATCGGCGGCACCTGCGACGGCGCCGCGACCGTCTACAACGACGCCTGGTTGCGGGGCGGGATCCGCAAGGTGGTCCACTACCCGGCCGGGGCCGCCGGCGCGCCCAACTGCGACCAGACACCGATGGACCAGAGCGTCGCGCGCGGGCACGAAGAAGCCCGTCGTGTCGTCCAAAGCTCCTTCGACGAGAACCCCGGCGCCGAGTTCACCGTCGTCGGCTACTCGCAGGGAGCGCTGGTCGCGAACCTGGTGCTGAACGACATCGCGGACGGGAAACTGGCCGTGGACAAGTCGCGGTTCCGGGCGAAGATCTTCGCCGACCCGATGCAGCCGGTCGGTCCTCCGGGACGCGGGATCAGCGCGGTGCTCCCGGCGGGTACCGGGGCGCCGTCGCCGTTCGGCGGCTACGTGTCCTTCGGGCCGGGCCGCACCGATTTCGGCGGTATCCCGTTCATCCGCTACTGCATCGAAACCGACGGTGTCTGCCACTTCGACACCTTCGAGGCGCCTGGCGGGTACTTCGCCCAGCACCTTTGCTACCAGTGGGCCCGTCCCACCGATCACCGCTCGATCATGGAGGACACGATCGCGGACGGCGTGTACACCAACGGTTCGCACGCGCTGCCGCGGCAGAACTGCCGTCCGCCGCATCCCGCGCCGTGATCCGGTGAAGACTGCTGCCGCCCGGCGCCCGATCGCCGGGTGACAGCGGATCGAGCGATGGCCCGCCCACAGTGTCGTGGGTGGGCCATCGTCGGTCACTTGCAGAACGCGGTGTCCACAGTGGCCATCACGGCCTTGGAGCCCTTCTCGGGTTCGCCGAAGGTCCCCGGCATCGCGGTCACGGCGAGACCGACGGTGCGGCCGTCTTCCGTGGCACCGCCACGGGTTTCGAACCCGTCGATGTCCCCGCCGTGCCCCCAGTACACCCCGCCGCAGCTGAGCGGGTTGCTCATCAGGCCGAGGCCGTATTTCGTCCCGGGGAACAGGGGCGCGTCCACCGTCTTGCGCATTTCGGCCAGCTGCGCGGCGGGCACCAGCTTGCCTTCGAGCAGGACGCGGAACAGCTTGCCGAGGTCGCTGGGAGTCGAGATCAGCTGACCAGCGGCACCCGCCCAGGACGGATCCATCTCGGTCGCGTCGATCACCTTGCCGGTGGCGACATTTCCGGTGGCATACCCCTGTGGGTGCCGACCCTGGATGGTCTGGTCGCCGACCTGCGGCCAGTAAGTGTTCTTGAGGCCTGCCTTCTTGATCACGCGTTCGGTGATCTGTTCCTGGACCGGACGTCCGGTCACCTTCTCGACGACCATGCCCGCCAGCAGATAGCCGGTGTTGCTGTACTCCCATTTGGTGCCCGGCTGGAACTTCGCCGGATGGCTCAGCGCCGCGGCCAGCAGTTCGTGATTCGGGAAGTACCGGTGCTGCGCCTGTTCGAAGTCACGCAACCCGAGGTGTTCGGTGTAGTTCGGCAGCCCGCTGGTGTGCTGCAACAGCTGCCGGATGGTGATCTTGGTGGCGTCGATGCCTTCACCACGCACGATTCCGGGAAGGTACTTCTCGATCGGCGCGTCCAGTTCCACCTTGCCCTCGGCCACCAGCTGCAGGACCACGACCGCGGTGAACGTCTTGGTGTTGCTGCCCGCCCGGACGGTGCCGTCCCGAGGGACCGGGACCTGACGGTCGATCCTCGACGACCCCGAGACCAGCGACGTCGTGCGACCCTTGCCGGTCACGTAGGCCAGCGCGGCCGGGAACTTCTCCTGACGTACCAACGAGTCGAGGCCTTTCTGCAGCTCAGAACCCTTGGCCGGGGCCGCGTCCGCCGCCGTGGTCCAGGCGGCACCCATCAGCCCCGCCACCGTCAGGACCACAACGCCTTTGCGTACCGTCATTCGCACTCCTTCATCGACCGGATCAACACCGATGACACTGGTCGAATCGGGCATGAAGATCAGGAGGGCAGGCCGCCGAATCACGGGTAGCGCTGGCGCTACCCCTATTAGTAGGGAACTTTTTTCCGACCAGAATTCGTCCCACCATTGTCCGGGCGGGACACGGCTGGCTAAGGTCAGTTCGGTAAGTGGACTAGACCACCCGAGGCCGGGAGGCGACGATGCCCCTCGACGAACAGCAGACCTGGGCGATGCTGCGAGAGCTGGACGAACCCGGCCACTGGGAAGTGCCGCACGACTTCGACGGGCCTACCGCGCGCGCCCGATTCGAGCGGCTGGCCGAGCAACTCGGGCGGGCATTCGACTGCGTCTGCGAAGTCGATCGTCATGTCCAGGACGCCAGCCATCTCGGCAGGATCGAGATCCCGGCGAGCGCGACGCCCGCGCCGGACCACCTGACGGTCACGATCAGCAATTTCGGCGGCCTGGCCGCGGTGACCCTGGGAAATCCGGGCAGTTACGACGAGGACGAGGAACTCGAGTTCTTCCCGGCACGGGATCGAAAACGGGTCGAAGACGAGCTGGAAGCACTCGGCTACCTGCCCGTCTCCGAACATCCGTTGTGGACCAAGTACACCGGGATCAGCGGCTTCGACGCCCTCTACCCGCCGGACCGGCCGCCGTCGTGGTGGGACCGGTTCTTCGACTACCTCTAGGGCGTGTTTCATAAGCCATGTTCGCGGTCTTCGCGCCCAGGTGGCCCCTGACGGCACAGGCGGACGCGGCCGAGTACGACCCGGTACGAGGCCGATCCGCCCGCACCGTCAGGAACCACCTGGATCACGAAGCCCATCGAACAGACTTATGAAACACGCCCTAGGCGTTGCTCGGCGCGAGCGCGGCGGCGAGTTCCGCCGCGTTCGGCACGCTGACGAGCACCTCGTCGAAGGGGAGCCCGGCGACCGCGCGATCGACCTCGACCCGCAGCGCCGGCACGCCCCTGCGGACCGACACCAACTGACGGACGCCCGTCCCCAGCCCCCAGTACCCCACCTTCAGCACGCCGCTGACCAGCACTCCGGCCCGTCCCCCGCGTGCTCGCCCCACCGGCGCTTCGACGCGCTCGACGGCTTTGATCGCCGCCAACGGGACGACCACTTCTCCGCGCCACACGGCCAACCGCTCCCAGGCCGAGAACCTCACTCGCACTCCGCCCTCGGCGATGTCCATCTTCGCCATCACGACCACCTTCCACCGGTAGCTAGCTGATGTAGTTGTTATAGCAAGTGTATAGCAGATATCCTTGGCGGGTGTTGCTGACTCTCGACCTCGACAGCGAGGTGCCGATCTACCAGCAGATCCGCGACCGGATCGTCGAAGCCGTCGCCGACGGCGTGCTGGTCGAGGGCAGCAGCCTGCCCTCGACGCGGCAACTCGGCGCCGACCTCGGGATCAACTTCCACACCGTCAACAAGGCCTACGACCTGCTGCGGACGCAGGGATTCATCCGGATCAACCGCAAGACCGGCGCCGTCGTCCGGCGGGACGCGGCCTCCGGACCGGCGGAAGACGGCTACGCGGACGAGTGGCAGGAGCGGCTGCGCACCCTGCTCGCCGAGGCCGTCGCGCTCGGCCTGGGTCCGCGCGAGGTGACGGGCCGGTGCGAGACCGTGCTGGACTCCTTCGCGGTGAGCACGCGGCGATGACCGGCCCGATTTGGCTGCACCTGGCCCTGATCGCGTTCACGGCGGCCGTCTTCCGGTCGGCGCCCGCGCTGGCGCGTCCGACGCTCCCGTTCGGCGTCCGGATCCCGTCCGGGCGCACCGGAGAGCCCGTCATCGCCCTCGTTCGCCGACGCTACAACCAGGGAATCGTGGCGGCGGCCCTCCTCGCCATCGCGGCGGTGCTCTTCGCCTGGCTCGCGCCGGACGTCGTCCTGCTCGTTCTCGTCGTGGGCTATTCGCTGCTCGGCGGGCTGGCGCATCGTTCGATCGTCGCCGCGAAACGGGACGGCGCGTGGTACGCCGGGACACGGCAGGCCGTCGCCGCCGACACCTCACTGCGGTCGGACCCCGTCCGTCCACAGTGGATTCTCATGGTGCCGGCGGGGTTGCTGGCCGTCGTCACGGCGACCATCGGCCTGTTCCGGGACACGGCGGCCTTCTCGACGGTGTTCGCGCAGGTCCTGACCGTCGTGCTGATCTCACTCCTGGCCGTCGCGATCCCCCGCGCGCGCCCCGAAATCGACGCCGCGCAGCCGTCGGTTTCGGCGTCGCGGTATCGGGAGTACCTGCACGGCGTCCTCAGCCTGCTGCTGGTCTCCGCCGGTTGCGTCAACGCGACCCTGCTCGTGGTTTCGCTCCAGTTGTGGGAAGTCGTCGAAACGAGTGTGCCCGTCACGATCGTGGCCTACCTTCCCCTCGTCGCCGCTTTCGTCGCGTGGCTCGCCTTCTCCGTCCGGGCGGGCGACGCCGGGCACCGGCTGTCGCCCACCGGCGACGAAGCGGAAACCCCGTACGAGCAACGCGACGACGACCGCTTCTGGCACGCGGCCGGGATGGTCTACCTGAACCGGAACGACCCGGCGCTGCTGGTGCACCGGCGGGTCGGGACCTACTGGACGCTCAACCTGGGGCATCCGATCGCCTGGCTGGTCCTCGCCGCGGTCGCCGTGGCCGGGGTGCTCGCCGGAACCGGTGTCGTGACCCTCCCGGCCAAGGGTGCTTGACGGTGCGGTGTGGTGACCGCCTGGATCACCGGGTGTGATCAGAGGAGCCCGGGCCGCTCGTTACCCTGAGGCAATGACGTCGCACAAGACCCCTCAAACCATGAAGCCCGCGACAGCGGCGAAGAAGCTGGGTGTGTACCTCGAGGCCACCCCGGCGGAGTTCCAGGAGGGTGTCGTCTCCCGCGACGAACTGAACGCGCTGCAGACCGAACCGCCCGAGTGGCTGCGGGATCTGCGCCGCAACGGGCCGCACCCGCGTCCCGTCATCGCGGCGAAGCTGGGCATCTCCATCAGCGGCCTGGCGCGAGGCGGGATCACCGGCGCGCTCACCACCGAACAGATCGACGCGGTCAAGACCGAAGACCCCGACTGGCTGAAGCGGGAGCGCGAGACCCAGGCCGAGGTCCGCAAGGAAGAGGCTCGGGTGAAGGCCACCCGCACCGAAAGCTAGCCCCGGCGGCGAGGCTTTCCGCGTTTCCCGCCCTTGGGAGCGCCGCGCTGCCCGCCCTGCGGCTTCCGGCCGCCGGGCTGGGGGCGCTTGCTCTTCGGCGGGGCCTTCTTCTTCTCCTGAACCTGCTTCTCCGGCGCCTGCTGCCGTCCCCGGGTGCTGTTGACGGTCCGGCCGCGGACGATCCCGATGAACTGCTCCATCAGATCGGTGGTCTCGTCCTCCGGCCAGGACAGCGCGACACCGGACTCCGGCGCGCCGGAGATCGGACGGTAGGTCAGATCACGCCGGTGGTGCAGCCGCGCGAGAGACTGCGGGACGAGCAGGAGCCCGACACCGGCGGCGACCAGTTCGATGGCGTCCGCGGTGGTGGCCGGGCGCTCCAGCGCGGGTTTCCCGGGCGGCCGGTCCCAGTCCAGCGTGTCGTCCAGCGGATGCAGCACGACGTCGTCGGCGATGTCGTCGAGGGAGACCTCGTCCGCGGCGGCGACCAGGTGATCCTTGGGGACGACCACGACGGTCGTCTCGGTGTAGAGCGGGATCGCGTGCAGGCCCTCGCGATCGATCGGGAGCCTCAGCAGGACGGCGTCCACGTCGCGAGCACGGACCAGCGCGGCGGCGTCGGCGGCCGCGGTCTGGACGAGATCGAGCGGGACGCCGGGCGACCGCTCGTTCCAGATCCGGACCCACTTCGAGGGCGTCACGCCGGGGACGTACGCGAGCTTGAAGGGGGCGGGTGTGTCCGGGCCGGTCATGGGGGCAAGGTTACCGGGAGTATCGAGAGAGGAAGCCGGGGACCAACGGTCACCTGCGTCCTTCGGCCCTAGAGCGACAAATGATTCTGGGGTCTTTCAGCCTGTTCTCGCTGATCGAGGTAACCGTCGTCATAGCGGGCGCGACGAGTGATCGAGTGCGTCCGCGGGGGGCACCGAGAACGAAATGAGCACTCCGATGACTTTTCCGTCCACGATGCCGCCTGCTCCGGAACCAGCGAAGAAGCGGAAGAAATGGCCCTGGATCACCGGGGCGGCCCTCGCCGTGGTCGTGATCGCCGTTTCCGCCAACGGAGGCAAGCCGGAGAACCCCGGAGCCACCCGGACCGGCAGTGCGGCGCTGACCAGCGCACCTACCATCACCACCACCGATCCCGCCGTCGCCGCGTCGGTGAGTTCCGCGGCGGAGGCCGCCCGCGGGTCCGTTTCACGTTCGTTCGCCGAATCGGCCAGCCGGTCGTCGGCTGCTTCGGAAGCCGCGCAGAAGTCGTCCGAGGCCGAGTCGGCTCGCCGGGAAGCGGAAAGGGCGGCCGCACGGAAGATCACCTACAGCGTGACCACCACCGGGGCGGGCATCTCGTCCGTCACGTACCTGAAGCCCGGTTTCAACATCTCCCAGGAAACGGACCTGAAAGGCAAGAAGTGGTCGAAGACCATCGAGTCCGACGAGTCCACCTTGGGCGTCAACATGAACGCGCAGAACGCGGGCGGGGGCACCATCTCCTGCCGGATCAGCCGAGGCGACGGATCGGTCCTCGCCGAGAACAGCAGCTCCGGGCAGTATGCGATGGTGACCTGTGGCTGACCGAGCTAGTGTCCCCAATGCCTCATTTGGGTCGCTGAGCGTCTCGGATGAGGCATTGGGGACACTGACCTGCGAGCCTCCTACGGAGCCCAGGCCGCCGAGACCGCCCAGGTGACGTCCTGGTCGTACGAGACCGGGTTGTCGAACGGGTGGCCACCGCCGCTGGCGGCGGCGAAGACCTCCTCGGCGTAGTGCCGCATGTTCGTGCCGAGTTCGTTCACCGACGCGAGCCGCACGCCACCGGCCCCGGGCTGGGCGCAGAACGTGGCGTCCTTCCGGAACAGGTCGGTGTTGTCGTTCCCGCCGAGCCGCACCCGGAAGTCCGCGTGTCGCAGGAACTGGCCCGGGTAGTTACGTGCCTCCAGCGAGTAGCACGACGGATCCGCGAGCCCGCGCCGCACGAAGAACGTCGCGTCCGCCTTCAGCAGTGCGGGGCTGGAGCCGTTGACGACGTCCGTCCGCGCGAGGCCGTCACGGTGCCGCAGGAACCGGTCGGTGAAGCCCGGTGTCGTCACCTTGAACGACCGCGCCTGATCCAGCGGCAGGTCTGCGCCACTACGCCAGAGCGGGACCGAGGCCGCCCAGGTCGTGTCCGCCGCGAAGCCCGACGGCGTGTCCCACGGGTTCGCCCCGCCACTGCGCGCGAGATAGACGGTCTCCGCATGGTGGCGGATGAAGGCGCCACGCTGGTTGAACGACTCCAGCGCCGTTCCGCCGGCGCCTTCCCTCGCGCAGAAGGTCGCGTCCGCGGCGAACAGGGCCGAGCCGTCGTTCGCGTCCTTGCGGATCCGCGACGACGCGTGCCGCAGGAACTGACCGGGGTAGTTCCGCGACTCGAACGACAGGCACGAAGCGTCGGCCAGCCCTTGCCGTACCCAGAACGTCGCGTCCTTCTTGGCGGCGTCGGCGCTGCCTTCGCCGAGGACGTCGGTGCGGACGAAGTCGTTCTGGTGCCGCAGGTACCGGTCGGTGTACCCGGCGGTGGTCACCCTCAGCGAAACCGGCTCGCCCCGGCCCACCTCGGTGCCCTTGGCGATGGCGAGCACCTTCTGGTTGATCTCGCGCACCCGCGCCTCGGTCATTTTCAGGACCCGGCGGTCGTAGGTGTAGAAGCCGTTGACCTCGTTTTCGACGTCGTAGGGTTCGGTGTACACCGACGCGGAAAGCCCACGGCCGTGCACGAACCGCCCGACCTGCTTCGTGATCTCCACGTACCGGTTCGTCAGCGACGTCTCGTCGGGATACAGCGCGCCGTACGCGAAACCCTTGCCGGGTTCCCATTCGTGCCCGGCGACGCGTCTGCCGAGGCCGCCGTACTCCCCCAGCACCGCGACCCGTCTCGCGTCGGGTTGCCTCGTGCCGGTGGAGACCTGGTAGGCGTGGTCGTCGATCACGTCCCCGTTGCCGGGGTCCGGATCGGACACACAGCAGTTGGAACCCGAGTTGTGGTTGATCAGCCGCGTGTTGTCGATCGAGCGGACCAGGTCGACGATGCGCCCGGCGTCGTACTCGCCCCAGCCCTCGTTGAACGGCACCCACTGCACGATCGACGTGATGCTCTTGTGCTGCTCGATCATCCGCCGCAGCTCGGACTCGAAGTTCGTGTGCCCGTTGGGGACTTCGTCGATCGAATCGAGCGCCGGCATGTCCTGCCAGACCATCAGCCCGAGCCGGTCGGCGTGATAGAACCACCGCGCGGGCTCGACCTTGATGTGCTTGCGGACCATGTTGAAGCCCAAAGCTTTCTGGCGTTCGAGGTCGAACCGCAGCGCCTCGTCCGTCGGCGCGGTGTAGATGCCGTCCGGCCAGTAGCCCTGGTCCAAGGTGCCCAGCTGGAAGACGAACTTCCCGTTGAGCAGCGGCCGCATCACGCCGCCGACCATCGCCTTGCCCAGCGACCGCATGCCGAAGTACCCGGTGACAGCGTCACCTCCGGGCAGCCGCACGCGCAGGTCGTAGAGGAACGGATCGTCGGGTGACCACAGGCGCGCGTTCGGGACCGGGACACGGAGGTGGGACCCGACGGCGCCGGTCGCGGTACCGACCACTTGGCCGCCCGAAAGCACTTCGGCGGTCGCCTGCTGCCCGGGTGTGCCCTGGACGACGAGGTCGAGCGCGCCACCGGGGACGTCGGGCGTGGTGTCGAGCCGGGTGATGTGCTCGGCACGGACCGGTTCCAGCCACACGGTCTGCCAGATCCCCGACGCCGCCGTGTAGAAGATGCCGCTGGGCGTCTTGCGCTGCTTCCCGACCGGATAGCGGCTGCCGTCGACGGGCGACGCGACGCCGACGACGATCTCGTTCTCCCCCGCCTTGAGCGCCGGGGTGATGTCGAACGAGAAGGCGTCGAAACCGCCGGTGTGGCTCCCGATCGACGTCCCGTTCACCCACACCCTGGTCTCCCAGGTGACGGCGCCGAAGTTGAGCTTCACCCTCCGACCGTCCCAAGTGGACGGCACGGTGAAGGTGCGGCGGTAGAACATGTTGTCCTCGTGCCGTTTGATCCCCGAAAGCATCGATTCGATCGGGTAAGGCACCAGGACGTTCTCGCTCAGCGGCCTGCCGATCGGCGGCGAGTTCAGGTTCGGCGCGCCGGTGAAGCCCCAGGTCCCGTTCAGGTTGAGCCATTCCGAGCGCACCAGTTGCGGGCGCGGGTACTCGGGCAGCGCGTTCGACGGCGAGACCTGGGCCGTCCACGGGGTCGGGAGCGGGACGGGGGCGGCTTGGGCGACGGGGACGAGTGTCGTCGCGGCGGCCAGCAGACCGGCCACGACGCTCAGGGCGCGTGCGGTTCTTCGATGCATGCGATCTCCCTATCTCCGGGTGGTCGTGCGGGCCAGCGACCGCTGCAGAACAACGACCACCAGCAGGAACGCACCGCTGACCACCGACTGGTAGTTGCTGTCGAGAGTTCCTATCTGGTTGATGACGTTCTGGATGACCGTTCGGATGCCCACCCCGATGACCGTGCCGAGAATCGTGCCCATCCCGCCGGTCAGCAGGGTGCCGCCGATGACGACGACGGAGATGGCGTCCAGTTCGAGGCCGACCCCGATCACCGTGACGCCGGATTGCAGATAAGCCGCGGTGAGCGCGCCCGCGAGCCCGGAAAGGACACCGCTCATGACGTAGACGGTGACCTTCGTGCGCGCGACCGGCAGTCCCATCAGCTTCGCGGACTGCTCCGAGCCGCCGGTGGCGAACACCGACTGCCCGAACCGCGTCCGCCGCAGCAGCAGCCCGCCGATCAGGCAGAGGGCCGCCGCGATGAAAACCGGATAGCCGAAACCGAAGAGGGTGCCGCGGCCGAGTTCGACGAACGCCTCGCCCTCCGGGATCTTGTACGTCGTCGCGCCTTCGGACGTGATCGCGAGCAGCAGGCCGCGTGCGAAGAGCAACGTCGCCAGCGTGACGATGAACGGTGCCATCCCGGTCTTCGCGACGAGAAGCCCGTTGATCAGCCCGATCAGCCCGCACACCGCCAGCGGGAGCAGCAACGCGACGAGGAATCCCCATTGCGACCCGTAGGCCGCGAGGACCCCGCCCAGCGCGTACACCGAGCCGACCGACAGGTCGATCCCGCCGGTGATGATCACGAAGGTCATCCCGAGCGCGATGATCGCGAGGAACGAGCTCTGCAACGCGATGTCGCGCAGGTTGTCCAGGCTGCCGAAACGCGGGAACAGCAGCCACGCCACCGCGACCATCAGCACCAGCGCGATCGCCGCGCCCTGTTTCTGCAGCACTCCGGTCATCAGCTCGCGCCGCGTGGAGTCCTGCCCGGCCAAGGTGGGCGCCGCGGTCATCGGCTGCTCCGTTCGCGTGCGACGTACACCGCGCCGACGATGATCGCGGCCTGGATCATCTGCGCGGTGGAATCCGGCAGGTTGTGCTTGATGAGCGTGGCGCGGACGAGCTGCATGAGCAGGACACCCATCACCGTGCCGAGGATGCGGACGCGTCCGCCGGTCAGCGGGGTGCCACCGACGACGACCGCGGTGATCGCGGACAGTTCCATCAGCAACCCGGCGTCCGCGGGGTCGCCGGCGCCGAGCCGGGCGGTGGAGAGCACCCCGGCCAGCGCGGCGAGCAGCCCGCAGATCGCGTAGACGCCGATGAGGACGCGGTTGACCGGCAGTCCGGCGAGCACACTCGCCCGGCGGTTGCCGCCGATCGCGACCAGCCGCCTGCCGAACGCCGTCTTCCCGACCAGCGCCGCCATCAGGACGGCCAGCACGGCCGCGATGAGGACGCTCACCGGGATCCCGAGCAGCTCGCCGGTCCCCAGTGCCAGGAACGCCGGATCGTGCAGCTGGACGAGCTGGCCGTCGGCGAGCACCAGCGCGAGACCGCGCCCGCCGACGAGCAAGGCCAGTGTCGCCACGATCGGCTGGATCCCGACTTTGGCCACGAGGACGCCGTTGAGCGCTCCCGCCGCCAAACCCGCCGCGAGGGCGATGGCGACCGCGGGAAGCGTCCCGGCTCCGAGGTAGAGCGGGATGAGCGCGGCCGACAGCGCCATCACCGCCCCCACCGAAAGGTCGACGCCCTCGGTGCCGATCACCAGCGCCATCCCGAGCGCGACCACCAGTACCGGCGCCGCCTGGATGAGCTGGGTGCGGAGGTTGCCCACGGTCAGGAAGTTCACCGTGAACGCGATGTTGAACAGGACCAGCGCGACGACGGCGACGTACACGCCGTACTCCTGGAGCCAGCGCGCCACCCGGGTCCGGTCCACCGTTTTCGCCGTGTCCGTCATGGTGTTTCCCGGGTCCTCGGTTCTCTGCTGGGTGCTGGTCATTCCTCGTCCCCGCTTGATGCGATCGCGGCCAGCACGTGGTCCTGCGTCAGCTGCTCCCCCGCCAGTTCCCCGACGACCGCGCCGTCCTTGAGCACGACCAGCCGGTCGGCGCCGTCGAGGAGTTCTTCCATCTCCGAGGAGATCAGCAGGACGGCGAGCCCGTCCTTGGCGAGTTCGTCGATCAACGCCTGCACCTCCGCCTTCGCACCGACGTCGATGCCCCGTGTCGGCTCGTCGAGCAGCAGCACTTTCGGCTCGGTGCACAGCCAGCGCGCCAGCAGCACCTTCTGCTGGTTGCCGCCGGAGAGTTCGGAGACCTTCTGGTCAGGGCTGGACACCTTGATCCGCAGGCGTTTCACGAACGTGTCGACGATCCTGTCCTGCCGGGCACGGCTGACCAGGCCGAAGCGGGAAAGCTTCGGCAACGCGGCGAGCACGATGTTCTCCCGCACCGAAAGATGAGGAATGATCCCCTCGGTCTTGCGGTCTTCGGCGAGCATGCTGACGCCCGCGCGCATCGCGGCCGCCACGTTCCCCGGCGGGACCTGCTTTCCGCCGACGAGAACGGTGCCACCGGACAGCGGCAGGTCACCGACGATCGCCCGCGCGGTCTCGGTCCGGCCGGAGCCGAGCAGCCCGGCCAGCCCGACGATCTCGCCGGGTTTGATCTCCACCGAGACCCCGCTCAGCCGGTTGCCGCTGGTGAGGTTTTCCGCGCGCAGTATCGGTTCCCTGCCCGCCTCGTGGTCGCCCTCGAAGGCCGTCGCACCGTGCGACCGGATGTCGCCGACACTGCGGCCCAGCATCATCGACACCAGTTCCAGCCTCGGCAGGTCGGCGAGCGGTCCGGTGTGGACCCGCTTGCCGTCCCGCAGCACCGTCACGCGTTCGCAGATCCGGTACAGCTCGTCCATCCGGTGACTGACGTACACGATCGCGATCCCGCGCTCGTGCAGCCTGCCGATGACCTCGAACAGCGTCTCGACCTCACGCGGTTCCAAAGAGGACGTCGGCTCGTCCATGATCACGACGTCGGCGTCGACGGAAACCGCGCGGGCGAGCGCGACCATCTGCTGGGCGCCGACGCCGAGTGTCCCGAGTGGACGGCGGACGTCGGCGTCGATGCCGTAGTCCGCCAGCAGAGCCGCCGCGTCGGAGTTCATCCGCGCCCAGTCGACGAGCCCGAACCGTTTCCTCGGCTCGCGGCCGAGGTACACGTTGCTCGCCACGCTCATCAGCGGGATGAGGTTGACCTCCTGGTAGATCGTGGAGATCGCGCCCCGCGCGTGGATCGTGCCGGAGTCCGGCCGGTGCACGCCGGTGAGCACCTTGATCAGCGTCGACTTGCCGGCGCCGTTCTCGCCCACCAGCGCGTGCACCTCGCCCGGCCGCAGCGCGAACGACACGTCGTCGAGCGCGCGCACCCCGGCGAACGTCTTCGTCACGCCTTCGACCTCGAGAACCGGTTCCATCGTCAGTACGCGTTCCCGAGCTTCTGCGCGGCGTTCGCCGAGTCGTACTGGTCGTCGGAGATCACCACGGTCGGCGGGATCTCCTTGCCGGCGGCGAAGTCCTGCAGCGTCGAGAACGCGAGCGGGCCGAAGCGCGGGTTGGACTCGATCACCGCGTTGTAGCTGCCGTCGGCGATGAGCTGGACGGCGTTGCGGGTGCCGTCGATCGAGACGATCTTGACGTCCTTGCCCGGCGTCTTGCCCGCGGCCTTGAGCGCGGTGACCGCGCCGATGCCCATCTCGTCGTTCTCGGCGTAGACGGCGGTGATCTCGGGGTTGCTCTGGATCAGCTGCTCCATGACCGCCTGCCCCTTGGAGCGGTCGAATTCACCGGTCTGCTCGGCGACGATCGAGACGCCCGGCGTCGCGGCGATCTCGTCCTTGAAACCCTTGGTGCGGTCGGTGGTCACGTTGTTGCCCGAGGCACCGAGCAGGATCGCGACCTTGCCGGTGCCGCCGGTGGCCTTCACCATCTCCTGCGCCGCGCGCTTGCCCTGCTCGACGAAGTTCGAGCCGATGAAGGTCAGGTAGTCGGAGCACGGCTGCGAAGTCACCTTGCGGTCGATCGTGATGACCGGGACCTTCTTGGCCTTCGCCGCGTCCAGCGCGGGCTGCAGGCCGTCGGAGTTCAGCGGCGCCACGATGAGCAGTTGCGCTCCCCTGTCCAGCAACGACTTGATGTCGCTGACCTGCTTGTTGAGATCGCTCTGCGCGTTGGTGACCAGCAGTTTGTCCGCCGGGACACCGAGTTTCGTCGCTTCGTCCTTGATGGACTGCGTCTCCGCGATCCGGAACGGGTTCGCCTCCTTCTCCGACTGGGAGAAGCCGATGACCGCGTTCTTCACGTCCACTTGCGGGTAGCCGGTCTTCTCGCGGGCGCATCCCGGCCCGGTCGCGGCCTGGCTCGGCGCCGCGGAAGCGGCCGGTCCCGCCCCCGACGGGGCGGATTGCTGGGTCTCGCGGCTGGTGCAGGCCGTCAGCGCGAGCGCGAGGCCGGTCACCAGGAGCAGGGTGCGGCGGATGGGCAGGGACATCGATCGCTCCTCGGGGAAGTCGAGCACACGGGCCTGCGGTGACCCATGTCACTCGTAAGGACGATGCCAGATTTACATCGTTGGTACAACGTTGTAAATCCGCCGTTCGCGCGGCTAGGCTGTGCCGGATCTGTGCCGGAGCACTGCAGAGGGGAGCGAGGGTGGCCACGCTCAAGGACGTCGCCAAGCTTGCGGGCGTCTCGGTCAAGACCGTCTCGAACGTGGTCAACGGCTACGACTTCGTGAAGCCGGAGAACCGCAAGCGCGTCGAGGAGGCCCTGGCGTCGACCGGCTACCGGCCGAATCTCGGTGCCCGCAACCTCCGCCGCGGGCGCACCGGGTTCCTCGGGCTGATGCTGCCCGAACTCAGCATCCCGTACTTCGGCGAGCTGGCGGGCCTCGTGCTGCAGGCGGCGCAGGAGCACGAGTGGAACGTGCTCATCGAACAGACCCTCGGCACCCGGGAGCGGGAGCGCAACGCGCTGTCCGCACTGGGACCGCATCTGATCGACGGCGCGATCATCAGCCCGGAAGCGTTGCACACCAACGACTTCGAGGATCTGGCTCCGGGTGTGCCGCTGGTGATGCTCGGCGAGCACGTCGTCGACGTCCCGATAGACCACGTCGGCATCGACAACGTCCAGGCCGCCCGGATCGCGGTTCGGCACCTGATCTCGCTCGGCCGCCGCCGGATCGCCGCGATCGGCGCGCATCCGCAGCGCCACACCGCCGCGCAACGGCTGGAGGGCTACCACTTCGCGCTCGAGGAGGCGGGAATCGCGCCGATACCGGAACTGGTTCTTCCGGCGTTGCGCTACCACCGCGCCAACGGCGCCGAGGCGATGGCGCATCTCCTCGCGCTGCCGGAACCGCCCGACGCGGTCTTCTGCTTCAACGACCTCCTGGCCATCGGCGCCCTTCGCGCCGCGGCCGAACGCGGGGTGCGGGTGCCGTCGGACATGGCGATCGTCGGCTTCGACAACAACGAGGAGAGCGCGTACAGCCTGCCCTCGCTGACGACGATCGCCCCGGACAAGGCGGCGATCGCGCGGGCAGCGGTCGACCTCCTGCGGCGGCGCATCGCGGGCGGGAGCGACCTCGAACCCGAAGACGTCCAGACGCCTTTCTCGCTGGAGATCCGGAACAGCACGATCGCCTGACTCCGCTTCGCTCCGCGTTTCTACCGCAAGTAGTCCTCTAGTTGCGGTGGTTGCACGCGCAAGGACCGCAACTAGGGCCTGTTTCAGATGTCAGAGCCATTCGTTGATCGCGGCGATGGTGACGGTGGTGTCGTAGCGGACGGCGAGTTTGTCGTATCTGGTGGCG
>NZ_JBVILA010000036.1:0-15780 GCF_055580625.1 Amycolatopsis sp. NPDC031561
GCGCGGAGGGGGAGTGGTGGGGGGGGGGGGGGGTTGGTGGGTGCGTTTTTTCGGGGGGGGGGGGGGGGGGGGTGGGGGGGGGGGGGGTCTCCCCCCCCCCCCCCCCCACCACGGATGTCGATCAGCCTCCGCAGATCCGGAAGGCGTAACAGGGCCCGCAGAATTCCTTGCAGGCGCCGTTCGTCGAACAGTTGCGACGGAAGTCGCTGCGCTCGCGGCAGTAGCAGTGCTTGTAGTACGGGTCCGGCGGGCAGCCCGCGCCCACGTCGGCCTTGGCCACGAACACGCCCAGCAGCTTGTCGCTGAAGGTTCCCAATGTCTTGCGCATGTTCCGCGCTCCTCACTTCCTCCGAGCCGGACGGCGTCGGCAGCGCCCAACGTAGGAAAGGCCGGTACACGAACGCGGATAACGCCGATACACGCCCGCGTGTATCGGCTGTGCACCCGGCGCGAAGTGAACGTCCGGCAAAGTCGAAGGTGATAGAACTGCCTTAAGGGGTCTCACGTTTCTGTCTCCAACTCTCGGGAGAGGTGTGAGTGTCATCGATCGAGTTCAGGGTTCTGGGGAGGCTCGAGGTACACACCGAAGGCGGGACGATCGCGCTGGGTTCGGCCAAACAGCGCAATCTGCTGGCCGTACTGCTGCTGCACCCGGGCCGGACGGTCCCGATTCGCAGGCTGATCCGGACGTTGTGGGGAGACGAGCCGCCGCTTTCGGCGGTGGCCAACCTGCGCACCTACGCGAACCGGCTCCGGGGAGTCTTGCCCGGGGACCGCATCTCCGGTCGCGCGTCGGGTTACGAAATTCTGCTGCGCCAAGGAGAATTGGATCTTCACGTGTTCGCCGAACGGGCGGGGGCGGGCAGGGCGGCACTCGCACGTCGTGACCACGCCGCCGCCGTCCGTCATCTCGGTGAGGCACTTTCCGCTTGCCGTGGCGCGGTGCTGGAAGATCTCTCCGACAACGAGGCACTCGCCGGTTCGATCGCGCCGGTGGAGGAACTGCGGCTTTCGGTCTCCGAGGACCATCTCGAAGCCCGGCTGCGTCTCGGCGAACACCGGGAGGTGATCGCGCCGCTGCGCGAGTTCGTCGCCGAACATCCGTTGCGGGAGCGGCCTTGGGCCCATCTGATGACCGCCCTGTATCGATCCGGTGATCCCGCCGGGGCGCTCGCCGTCTACACGGACTGCCGACGCGTGCTCGCCGACCGGCTCGGCCTGGAGCCGTCACCGGATCTGGCGAAACTGCATCGGGCGATGCTGGACCGGGATCCGGGGCTGACCACGGTCTCCCCCGCGCCGGTCACCACCGTCGGCGATCCGGCACCGAAAGCCTTTGTGCCACAAGAGCTTCCGGTGCGATGTCAGGCTTTCGGCGGCCGGGCGGGCGACGCCGCGCGGCTCGCCTCGCTGCTCGTCGGGCCGGAGCGATCCGGGCCGAAGGTCGCCGTGGTCCACGGCCCCTGCGGGATCGGCAAGAGCGCGCTGGTGCTGGAGGTGGCTCACCGGGTCGGTGCCCGGTTCCCGGGTGGACAGTTGTACGTCGACCTCGGCGTCGACGGTCGGGCTTCCCGGGTCCCTCCCCGGTTGCTGCGGCATCTCGGCGTCCCGGCGTCCGACATCCCGTGGACGCCGGACGAGGCCGCCGCCGTGCTGCGTTCGCGTCTTTCCCATCGAGCGGCACTCCTGGTGCTCGACGGCGCGTCGGAGTCCGCCGCGCTGCGCGCGCTCATCCCGGCGACGGGGTCGTGCGCGGTCCTGATCACCAGCCGCTCACCGCTGATGCTGGACGGCGCGGAGCACGTCGCACTCGGCCGTCTGTCCGAAAAGGATGGCCTGGACATCCTCGCCAGGGTCGCGGGCAGGTCCAGAGTGGACGCGGACCCCCGCGCGGCCGCCGAGATCGTCCGGCACTGCCACGGGATCCCGGCCGCGTTGAGGATCGCGGGCACGATACTGGCCAACCGGCCGACGCGGCCGTTGTCCTGGCTGGGGAACCGGCTCGCGCCGGAGGAGAGCAGGCTCGACGAACTGGGGTTCGGCGGGGAATCGTTGCGGGCCCTGTACCTGTCGGCGTTCCAGCCGATCGCGGCGGGCAAGGATCCGCTGGCGGCGTCCGCGTTCCGGTTGCTCGGCAGGCCGGGTTACGAGGTGTGCCGCACGGACCAGGCCGCCGACGCCCTCGGCATCTGCCCCCTGAAGGCCGAAGCCGCGCTGGATCGCCTGGTCGACCTGGGCCTCGCCGAATGGGGCGACGAGGACACCTACCGGTTGCCGCCGCTGATGCGGCTGTTCTCGGCCGACTTGGCGACGGCCGCCCCGGCCCAGCAGTCCGCGCTGGCCTGGTGAGCTCCGCACCGATTGATAATCCACAGGTTATCGATCGGTGCGGCTTTCCGCGTTGATCAAGGCGGAAAGCCGGGAGAGGCTTGTCCTGTCAGCGAGCCCGCTGAACACGGAAACCAAGGAGACGCCACCATGTTCGACCCCATCCTCCTCCGGGCCGCCGACGCCGAGATCGTCAGCGACGCGCCGGGCAGCGACATCACCCTGCTGGCCGACTCGGACACCACCGACGGTGGCTTCACCGCGAACCGCGCGACCTTGAAGCAGGGCGTCTTCGGCACCCCGGCCCACTTCCACACCCGCGCGACCGAGTTCTTCTTCGTCCTCGAAGGAAAGCTCCAGGTGCTCGTCGACGAAACCCTGCACACGCTGGAGAAGGGTGACTTCCTCGCCGTCCCGCCCCAGGTGCCGCACGCGTTCGGGCCCGCCGACGGCTCGGACGCCGACGTCCTGGTGACCTTCACGCCGGGCATGGCCCGCTTCGACTACTACCGGCTGCTGGAGCGCGTCGCCCGCGGCGAGGCCGACCCTTCGGAGATCGCTGCGTCCTCGAAGCAGTACGACAACCACTACGTCGACAGCCCGATCTGGCGCGCCGCCCGCGGTCAGTGAGCGTCAGCCGATGACCGCGGTCGCTTCGACCTCGACCAGGTGCTCGGGCACGTCGAGGGCCGCGACGCCGATCAGCGTGCCCGGCGGGACCGGGGTGCCGCCCAGCTTGGCGGCGGCCCGGTCCACTCCTTCGAGGAACAGCGCGAGCTTGTCCGGGGTCCAGTCGACGACGTAGACGGTCATCTTCGCGACGTCGTCGAAGGTGGCGCCGGCCCCGGCGAGCGCGGTGCCGATGTTCAGGTAGCACTGCTCGACCTGAGCGGCGAGATCGCCTTCGCCGACAGTGGCGCCGTCGGCGTCCCAGGCGACCTGTCCCGCGACGAAGACCAGCTTCGATCCCGTCGCGATCGAAACCTGCCGGTAGGCGAGGATCTCCGGCAGCCCCGCCGGGTTCACCAGGGTGATGCTCATCCGTACTCCTCGATTGTGGTCACTTGTGGTTACCCAGAAACCGTAGGAGAGTGTGAGGCGACCTGGAAGAACGCACTTTTTCGTGACTGGGGAACCTGATGGTGACCAAGCAGCTCAGCGGCACGGTGGACGACGCGGATCTGATGCGGGCGGACTCGCTGGCGCGGGAGATCTTCTCCGACGTCGCCAACAAGTGGGCCCTACTGATCATCGAGATGATCGGCGACCGCACACGGCGGTTCACCGAACTGCGGAACGACATCGAGGGCATCAGCCACAAGATGCTCACCCAGAACCTGCGCATGCTGGAACGCAACGGCCTGGTCGGGCGCACGGTGCATCCGACCGTGCCGCCACGGGTCGACTACACCCTCACCGAGGCGGGGCACGGCCTGCGCGCGACGGTCGACGGGATGTGCGACTGGACCCACCGGTTCCTCGGCCACATCGAGGACTCCCGCCGCCGGTTCGACACCCCTGTTAACGGTTAACGACCAGGCCAGGGCCTCGGCCGGTTCATTTACCCGCGTAACGGATCTATGCTCGGCGCGTGATGTCCGGCGGAGCGGAACCCCGGCCCGAGTTCGAGCGGTTGCTCCGTGACGGGCCCTTCGCCGACGCGCTGCGCGAGGCCATCCGGGCGCGCGGTCTCAGCCTGGAACGCCTGCGTGACCATCTGCGCGCTCGCGGCGTCTCGATCACCGCGGCGACGCTCAGCTATTGGCAGTCCGGGCGCAGTCGCCCGGAGCGCCGGGATTCGGTGCTCGCGCTCCGCCACCTCGAACAGGTGCTCGAAGTACCGCCCGGCTGCCTGACCGCGTTGCTCGGCCCGCCGCGCGCCCGCGGCCGATGGCCCGCCCGCACCGACGGCCTGCCCGAGATCGGCCGGTTCTGGCCGGACCGGACACGGATCGACGCGGCCGTCAGCGAGGTCGACACCCGGTGGGACGAACGGCTGACGAGGATCAGCCAGCACGACGTCGTCTCCGTCGGCCCCGGGCAGGAGGAGCTCGCGTTCCACTCGAAGCAGGTGCTGCGCGCCGAAGCCGACGGCCCGGACCGGTGGGTGGTCATCGTCCACATCGACGAACACGACCGGCCACTGCCTCAGGTGACCTCACTGCGCGGCTGCCGTCCCGGCCGGAGCGTGCACCGCCCGGAAGACGGACTTCTCGTGGTGGAGTTGCTCTTCGAACGGCCGCTCGCGAAAGGCGAAACGGTCATCACCGAACACACTCTGGTGAACAGCGCCCCGTTCCCGCACGCGACGAACTACGAACGCAAATTCCGCAGGCCCGCCCGGGAATACGTACTCGAGGTCCGGTTCTCCCCCGGCGTGCTCCCGGCGCGTTGCCGTCGCTATTCCGAACAGGACGGACAGCCCGCCGAGTGGACGGATGTTTTGCCCGGCAGAGATTCCGTGCACGGCGTCGCCCTGAATTTCGGCCCCGGCCGATTCGGCTTCGATTGGGACTGGGACTCTTAATTGTTAACGACTCGCGGGGCTACGATTTCGCGAGGTAAGGGAATTACCGTCGGCGCACCTACTTTTCGATTCGAGGAGTGCGCATGCGACGGCACAGTGCAGTGCTTTCTTATCTGAGTCTCGTGGCCTTGGCCGCGTTGGGGCTCAGTCCGACGGCTCAAGCCGCGTCACCACCGGCTCCGGCCCATCCCGACGCCGAAGTGAACGGCGTGGCCGCCGCGTTCGGGCTGACCGTCTCCGAAGCGAAGTCCCAGCTCTCCGCGCAAGACGACGCCCACCGGCTGGCCACGTCGCTGCCCGCCGGGCTGCGCGCCCGCACCGCCGGACAGTGGTTCGACGCGGCCACCGGCAAGCTCACCCTCGCTGTCACGAACGCCGCGGACGCCGACGCGGCGCGGGCGACCGGCGCCGAAACCCGGCTGGTGTCCCGGACCAAGGCCGACCTCGACCGGACCGACGACGCCGTCCGCGCGCTCGTCGGCGACGGTGTCCCCGGCGTGTTCGGCTGGGGTGTCGACGTCCGGAACAACGAGGTCGGTGTCTCGGTCGACCGCTCCCGCAAGACCGCCGAGACCGAGAGTTTCCTTTCCCGGGCAAGGGAAATCGGTGTGCGGATCACCGAAACCGGGTCTTCGCCGCGACAGCAGGCCGGCACGATCCAGACCGGGAGCCCGTGGTGGCCGGGCAGTGAGACTTATTGTTCGGTCGGCTTCGGTGCGACGGATTCTTCCGGCGGCAAGCACTTCCTCACCGCCGGGCACTGCACGAACGACCGCGACCAGGCCGCCTATGGCGCGCAGAGCCAGCAGAACCGCATCGGCACGTCCAACGTCGGCGGCACGCGCAGCGTCAACGCCCGCGAAGGCGACATGGGCGTTGTCGCGGTGACGCAGCCCGGCTGGGAACTCTCGGCCGCGGTCAACACCTGGGGCGAGCCCGCCGTCACCATCACGGGCTCGGCCGAGGCGATGGTCGGCGACCGGGTCTGCCACTCCGGCAACACCTCGAAGTGGAAATGCGGCGAGGTGAAGTACACGCACAAGTCCGTCGACTACGGCGGCGGGCTGATCATCGAGGACCTGACCTGGACGACGGCGTGTTCGCTCGGCGGCGACTCGGGCGGCGGCTGGCTGCTCGGCACCAAGGCGGTCGGCCTGCACGACGGCGGCCCGTCGAAATGCGTGGAGAACCCGAGCGACGGCGACATGTCCCTCTTCCAGCCGGTGATCGAAGCGCTGACCAAGTGGAACCTCACGCTGGTGACCGGCGGCGGCAACGGTGACACCACGGCCCCGAGCGCTCCCGGCAACGCACGGACCACCGGCACGACGTCGAACACCGTCTCGCTGGCCTGGGACGCGGCCACGGACAACGTCGGCGTCGCGGGTTACGACGTCTACAACGGCTCGACGCTGGCGACCTCCGTGACCGGGACCAGCGCCACCGTGACCGGTCTCGGCCCGGACACCTCCTACGCCTTCACGGTGAAGGCCCGCGACGCGGCGGGGAACGTGTCCCCCGCGAGCGGTGCCGTGTCCGCCAAGACGCAGCCGGGCAACAGCGGCGGGCGGACGCTGAGCAACGACGCGGACTTCCCGATCCGGGACTACCAGCAGGTGTTCAGCCCGGTGACCTCGACCCTCACCGGCCAGGCGGCGACCTCGCTCGGGATTTCGGTGACGATCCGGCACACCTGCGCCGAGGACCTCGGCATCACGCTCTTGGACCCGAAGGGCAAGGCCTACCCGCTCAAGTCCAGCGGCGGTTCGGCGTGCACGGCCTGGAACGGCGCGCGGACGTTCTCGGTGCCCGGCGCGTCGTCCCCGGCGGGCGGGAAGTGGCAGCTGCGGATCACCGACTACGGCCCCGGTGACACGGGCGTGCTCGACACCTGGTCGCTGACTCTCTAGGCCTCAGCGGCGCTCCAAGTACGTGAAGGCCCCCTTCATTGCGCCAGGCGCAGCGAAGGGGGCCTTCACGACGTCAGACGAGGCGAAGGACCCCATCGGTGAGACCTCGGTCAGGTGCGTCATGAGTGGCGATTCGGAGGAGCGGCGGTGTCGCGAAAGCCACTTTCAGGACACCAGATGTCCCGAAAGTGGCTTTCAAGACATCCGAAGCCGGCGATTGGGCGAGCGAGTGACCACGGATCCCGGGGCGGGGTGATAGGTCTCGCGAGTGGTTCTGAACACGCGAGATCCGTCTCCAATCACACGAGTCACGCCTTCACTCACCTTCGGTTCAGACACAACGCCACCTTTGTGCCTTACCCCTCAAGAACCGTCCCTGCCACTCACGAGGCCCACCCGCTTTCTAGGGCAAGCGGACGACCCGCAGGAACGCGGGCAGCAACCACGGCCGCGGGCCGCTGACCACGATCTTGCGGGTCAGCGCGGTCCGGGCCTTGCCGACCCGGTGGAACAGCATCAGGTTCAGCGACGGCGGATCGAACGCGATCCGCGCGTCGACCGGGCCGCCGGGCTCCTCGACCGTGACCCGCCCCCGGTGCAGCACCAACACGGCCGGAGTCGTGTACGCCGAGCGGAAGGCCACGGCGATGCGCCTTTCCCGCGGCGGTTCGTCGGAGTCGAGAAGGTGCCCGATGCCGTGCGTCAGCACGCCCACCAAGAAGAGATCGAAGAACAGCGCCGCGTCACCCGGCGGCATCGTCCACGGCAGTTTCAGCGCCTTGGCGATGTCCCAGCCGTGGATCTGCAGTTCGTTGACCAGGTGCGCGAGGACACCGGCCAGCGGCACTTGCGATCCGCCGAGCCAGTCCAGCGGGGTCGCCGGATCGGCGTCCTCGGTCACTCGCAGCAATTCCTCGATGTCAGCGAGCAACCCCGTCACCAGCACACCGATGTCGCGTTCGGGGAAATCCTCCAGCACCAAGGTGTTCAGCACGGAAACCGTGTCCACAGTGGTCTTTTCGAGCTGATCCCGACCTCGCGCGTCCAGTAACGGGGCATTGTCGGGCCGCACCAGCGACGTGTACATCTTCGCGATCAGCGCGACGTGGGCCACCGTGTCGGCCACCGTCCACTCCGAGGTGACCCTCGCGCCGGGATCCCGAATACCGGTCACCAGTTCGGCGAATCGTGTACCCGTCACCCGATAGGCGCGTCGCACCGACCGCCATTGATCAGCCGTGATCGCTCTGGTCACGACGCGATTTTATCGTGATACAGCGGGAAATCGGTTCCGCTCGCGTGCGGACCCGGTTTCCGCTGTGAGCGTAGTGACCGTACTCACTACGGAAATCGACGTGACACACACCGACCGGCACAGGCAGACTGAACGGGAGAATCAGCTTCGCCTTCGCTGTCGCCGAGGGCGGCCCACGCGGAACGCGCCCTTCCAGGAGCCCCAAACAGATGACCGAGACCCTGCCCGAAACCACTCACGACCAGGAAAGGGCACCGGCCAGCGCCGGGCTCCTGATCGGGGTCCTGGTCCTCTCCGCGTTCGTGATGATCCTCAACGAGACCATCCTGAGCGTCGCGCTGCGTGACCTGACGGTCGACCTCCAGGTCCCGACCACCACCGTGCAGTGGCTGACCAGTGGCTTCCTGCTCACCATGGCGGTCGTCATCCCGATCACCGGGTTCCTGCTCGAACGGTTCACCCCGCGCCAGGTCTTCCTCGCCTCCCTGACCCTGTTCAGCACCGGCACCCTGGTCAGCGCGCTCGCGCCGGGTTTCACGCTCCTGCTGACCGGACGGGTCATCCAGGCGTGCGGTACCGCGGTCATGCTGCCGCTGCTGATGACGACGGTGATGCGCCTGGTCCCGGTGGAGAAGCGTGGCGCCACGATGGGCACGATCACCATCGTCATCGCGGTCGCCCCCGCCATCGGCCCGACCATCGGCGGCGCGGTGCTCTCCTCGCTCGGCTGGCGCTGGATGTTCTGGATCGTGCTGCCGCTCTCGATCGCCGCGCTGGTGGTCGGCATGCTGCGGCTGCGGCTGGACAGCGAGACCCGCAAGGTGCCGCTGGACGTGCTGTCGGTGATCCTGTCCGCCGTCGGTTTCGGCGGCGTGCTGTACGGCCTGTCGACGTCCGGTGAATCGGCGGGCGGGCACCAGCCGGTGCCGCCGTGGGTGCCGATCGTCGTCGGGGCCGTGGCGCTCGCGGTGTTCACCTGGCGCCAGTTGCGCCTGCAGAAGGAAGACCGCGCGCTGCTGGACCTGCGCCCGTTCACCCACCGCAGCTTCGTCGTCTCGCTGGTGCTGACGGCGCTGCTGTTCATGTGCCTGCTCGGCGCCGCGGCGATCCTGCTCCCCCTGTACCTGCAGACCGTCCTGCACACCAGCACGTTCGTCAGCGGGCTCGCGGTGCTTCCCGGCGGCCTGGTCCTCGGGCTGCTCGGCCGCCCGGTCGGCGCGCTGTACGACCGCTTCGGTCCCCGGCCCCTGGTCATCCCCGGCGCGGCCGCGATGGCGGTCTCGTTGTGGCTGTTCGCCCTGCTCGGCCCGGGCTCACCGCTGGTCGCGGTCATCGCCATCCACGTCCTCCTGATGGGCGGGCTCGGGCTGATGATGACGCCGCTGATGACCGAGTCGCTCGGTTCGCTGCCCGAACACCTCTATTCGCACGGCAGCGCGATCCTCGCCACCCTGCAGCAGCTCGCCGGCGCGCTCGGCACCGCCGTGTTCATCGCGGTGGCCACGGCGAGCACGGTGACGGCCGGGTCGACCAGCCCTGACGCGGCGGGTATCCGCACCACGTTCATGGTCGCCGGCTGCGTCGGGCTGGCCGCGTTCGCCGGTTCGCTGTTCGTCAAGAAGAGCGCCACCGGCGCCCCGGCGGCCGCGCACCACTGACGACGGATCCGCTCACTTCGCGCCCGCCGTGGCCTCCACCGGAGGCTCGGCGGGCGCTCGTCGTCCGATCACCTTCCGGCCATAGGCGATGGCGGGCTGCTCGACCCACCTGCGCAGCGCGCAGGCGAACACCAGAGCGACCCCCGCGGTCGCCGCGGCCTTGGCGAACCCGCTGGGCAGCAGCCAGCCCGTCACCCCGGCGGCACCGGTCTGGGCGAGGTAAAGCGCGTACGACCGATCGCCGACGAAGGTCATCGGCCTGCTCGAGAGCAGTTTCCGGACCGGCCCCGGCGAAACGACGGCCACGAGCAGCAGCGCCGAGCCCGCCGCGTAGACCGGGACCACGAACTGCCAGTGCCCGCCGAGCGCCTTCGCCAGCGATCCGACGGAGAACTGCAGCACGACGAACCCGCAGCCGATCACCGTGGCGGCGACGGGGCTGGTCAGCGGCCGGAACAGGGCGAACCCGCGCGGATGGTGGAGCGTCATCGCCAGCAGGCAGCCGATGACCAGCGAGCAGTAATGCACCGAAAGGCTCGCCCAGGTGTGCGTCGGAGCCAACGGCAGCGCAATCGTCACCACGCCGAGGACGGCCGACGCGCCGAGTAGCAGGCGCAGCGCCGTCTTCCCGCTTCGCGCGAACGAGGTGAGCACCAGCAGCGCGGGCCAGACCAGGTAGAACTTCTCCTCCACCCCCAGCGACCACGACGTCGGATAGGGCGTGTTGAAGTCGACGAGTTCGTTGCCGAAGACCAGGTAGTACGGCATGGCGTCGGCGAGCCTGCTGCTCTGGTAGGTGCCGCCGAGCGTCACCGCGAGCGTGGTCAGCGCCAGGAGCAGGAAGTACACCGGCAGGATCCGGAAGACGCGGCGCAGGTAGAACTCGCGCAGCGAGATCCGGCCGGTGCGGTCTTCTTCGCGCAGGGACAGGGTGGTGATCAGGAACCCGGACAGCACGAAGAACAGCTGCACGGCGATCCAGCCCTGCAGCGGGTCCAGGGCAGGGCCTCCGTAATGGAAGAACACGACGGCCACGGCGGCGAGCGCGCGTACGCCGGTGAGACCCGGGAACCAGGACGACGCCAGGTAGTCGGCGTGGCCGAGCGGCTGCCACCAGGAGCGGCGCGAAAGGTCGGACATGGCCCGTAGGTTCGGGCCCGGACGCTGAACCGAAGCTTAAGGAAGCTGAAGACGTCTTCAGCTTCGCGTTTCGGCCAAGGGCAGCCGGACGACCAGGCGGGCACCGCCGTCGTGCTCGGTGACCTCGGCCGTGCCGCCGTGCGCGTGGGCGATGTCGGCGACGATCGCCAGACCGAGGCCGGCGCCACCGTCGTCACGGGCGCGTCCGTCGTCCAGCCGCACGAAGCGGTCGAACACGCGCTCGCGATCCTCGGCGGGAATGCCGGGGCCGTCGTCGGTGACCGACACCACGGCGAAGCCGTCCTTTGTGGACACCGTGACCTCGACGCCGGTCCTGGTGTGACGTTGCGCGTTGTCGACCAGGTTGCGCAGCAGCCGTTCCAGCCGCCCGCGATTCCCGGGGACGATCGGATCTCCCTCGATCACCGCGCGGACGCCCCTGCGTCCGGAGAGACAGGATTCGACCACTTCGGACAGCCGCACCGGCGTGAGCCGCTCCGGTTCCGCGTTGTCCAGTTTGCCGAGCAGCACGAGATCCGCGACGAGGTCCTGCAGCCGGGTGATGTCGAGGAGCGCGTTGCGGCAGGCGTCGCGCCAGTCCAGCCTGTCCGGATGCGCGAGCAGCACTTCCAACTGGGTCCGCAGGGAGGCCAGCGGCGTGCGGAGTTCGTGCGACGCGTCCGAGGTGAACCGGCTCTGCCGGGTGATCGAGGTGTCCAGGCGGGCGAGCATCGTGTTCATCGTGTCCGCGAGCTTCGCGATCTCGTCGGCGCTGTCCGGTGCCGGGACCCGGCGGGACAGGTCGTGCGCGCCGATTTCCGCGACCTCCGAACGGATCGCTTCGACCGGACGCAGCGACCGGCGCACCGCGAGCCACGCGATCACCCCGATCAGCAGCGCGATCACCGGGACACCCACCAGCAGCGTCACGCGCACCGCATCGAGCGCCGCCTGTCCGGACTCGTCGACGATGGCGGCGCCGTAGACCCGGTACTTACTGTCGCCGCTCACGGTGCCCGCCACGTGCAGCCGGAGTCCGTTCCCCTCAGGATCTTCCCCGAGCGCACTCGCGCAGAAGCCGGATTCCCGCCTGGCGAGGTCGACGTCGCCAGGCTTGAGGATCTGGACACTGTCGCCGTACCCGAAGCCTCCGTCCGGGACGATCCTCCCGGAACGCAGGCCGGGACAAGACGCGACCCGCTCGCCGGTTTGGGTGGTCACCTCGTAGATCGAAGCCTGCACGAGGAGCCGCAGATCGGCCGGAGCGGCGCCGGTGTTCAGCACCTGGACGATCGCGGCCGCGCGCTCCCTCGCCACCTGCACGGCGCCGTTGCCCAGCCGGTTCTGGGCATCGAGCACCAGCCACGCCGAGACGGTGCCCAACGCGATGGCCGAGGCCACGAACGACGTCAGCGCGACCCGGAACCGGGTGGTCCGCCAGAACCTACGCACCGGAACCCACCACGTGATAGCCGGCGCCGCGGACCGTCCGGATCGTCTCCGCCCCGAACGGCAGGTCGATCTTGCGCCGCAGCGCGCTCATGTGGACCTCCACCAGGTTCGCGGTCGCCGACGCCGCGAAGTCCCACAGGTTCTCCAGCAGTTCGGCCTTCGTGACGACCTCGCCCTGCCGTTTCATCAGGTACGCCAGCAGGGCGAACTCCTTGGTGGTCAACGGGATCTCGGCCGTGCCGCGACGGCAGGTGTGACTCGCCTGGTCGAGTTCGAGGTCGCCGAGCCGCAGCGTGCCCGGCCGGGTCGCTCCCCCGCGCCGGATCAGCGCCCGCAACCGGGAGAGCAGGACGCCGTAGGAGAACGGCTTCGGCAGGAAGTCGTCGGCGCCGGTGTCCAGCGCCTCGATTTCGTCGTCCTCGCCATCTTTCGCGGTCAGCATGAGGATCGGCGTGGTGTCGCCTCGTTCGCGCAGCCTCCGGCAGACGCGGTAGCCGTTGAGGCCGGGCAGCATGATGTCGAGGATCATCGCGGAGTACGGATGTTCGGCGGCGTACCAAAGCGCGTCGCGGCCGTTGTGCGCGACGTCCACGGCGTAGCCCTCGGCGCTCAGCCCCGCCCGCAGCGATTCGGCCAGCCGCCGCTCGTCCTCCACGAGCAAGATCCTCATCCGCTCACGATCCCATACGCCCGGGCACAAATGCCCTCATGGCACGGTGAGCCCGCTGCCACCATCCGGTCATGCCCGCCCACCGCCTCCGTGGAGCGCTTCTCGCGGCGCTCGCAGTCACCACCGTCGCCGGCTGTTCCTCCGAACCCGAGCCGCCGCCCACCTACCGTCTCAACGGTGACGACGCGTGCGCGGCGGTGAACACGGCCGACTTCGAGGCCCTCACCCGCGGCACGCCGACGAAGACCCCCAGCAAGCTGACCGCGGGGCTCGGCGGCGGGAACTGCAAGATGGAATTCGACGGTTCCGGCGGCTACGCCACGCTGACCACCTTCATCGCGATCCACCCGACGGGGGAAACCGCCGCCAGGGCCATGTACGACGACTTCCGGAAGAGCGACGGCGAGCGGGCGACCCCCGGCGCCGACATCACCGTGGCCGACGTCGAAGGCTTCGGATCGGCGGCGTACCTGTACCGGCAGCACGACGACAAGAGGCCTTGGGCCGTCGACGATTTCTGGCTCTACAAGTACGACGTCCAGCACGGCGCGCTGGTGCTCACGGTCGTCGGCAGCGGATACGCCAAGAAGGCCGACGGCTGGCCGGCCACGGAGGACGACATGAAGGCCAAGGTCAAGAAGAGCGCCGAAGACACCATGAAGGCACTCAAAGCCTGATCGCCGCTGTTCGGGGGAAGGCCCGCGTCCGTCAGGGCGAGCCTTCCGCCGGGCGGCTCAGTTCTTTCGTCGCTTTCTGGGAGCGATCCCACAATCCGGGCCCACCGACCTTGTCACGACCGATCCACCCCTTTACGGTCCCCATGGGAGCGCTCCCATAAATCGGATTCCGGTCGCAAGGAGGCGACGTATGAGATTCCGCAGAAAGGGTGTTTCGGCACCACTGGCCGTCACCGCGGTACTCGCGATGGTGGCGGTGCCGGTGGTACTGGGCTCGAACGCCCAAGCGGCGCCGGGCTGCAAGGTCGACTACACGATCACCAACCAATGGGACACCGGCTTCGGGGCCACCGTGACCGTCACCAACCTCGGCGACGCGATCAGCGGCGGCTGGACACTCGGCTGGGACTTCCCCGGGAACCAGCAGGTCCAGCAGGGCTGGAACGGGGCCTTCACCCAGCAGGGCACGCGAGTGACGGTCCGCGACGCCGGGTGGAACGGCTCGCTCGGAACCGGCGCCACGGTCTCCCCCGGCTTCAACGGAAGCTTCTCCGGCACCAACGGGAAGCCCGCCGTCTTCACCTTGAACGGCACCGCCTGCACCGGCTCCACCGTCCCGACCACCACGACGTCGCCCACCACCACGACCACGACACCGGGGCCGGGCGGTCCCAAGGCGGACAACCCTTACGCCGGCGCCGAGGTGTACGTGAACCCGGATTGGTCGGCGAAGGCCGCGGCGGAACCGGGCGGTGACCGGATAGCGAATCAGCCCACCGGCGTCTGGCTCGACCGGATCGCCGCCATCGCGGGCACGAGCACCGGCCGCGGGCTCCGCGGGCATCTGGACGGAGCGCTCCAGCAAGCCGCCGGGAAACCGCTGGTCGTCCAGCTGGTGATCTACAACCTGCCGGGCCGCGACTGCGCCGCGCTCGCGTCGAACGGCGAACTCAAGGCGGACGAACTCCCGAGGTACAAGGCGGAGTACATCGACCCGATCGCCGCGATCCTCGCCGATCCGAAGTACTCGGCGCTGCGCGTGGTGACGGTGATCGAGATCGACTCACTGCCGAACCTGGTCACCAACGTGACGCCCCGGCCGACGGCCACACCCCAGTGCGACGTCATGAAGGCCAACGGGAACTACGTCTCCGGCGTCGGCTACGCGCTGGCGAAGTTCGGCGCGATCCCCAACGTCTACAACTACATCGACGCCGGGCATCACGGCTGGCTCGGCTGGGACGACAACCTCGCCCCGTCCGCCGCGCTCTTCGCCCAGGCCGCGCGGACCTCCGGCGGCACGACGGCCAACGTGCACGGTTTCATCGCGAACACCGCGAACTACGGCGCGCTCAAGGAGCCGTACTTCGCCGTGAACGACAGTGTCGGCGGAACTTCGGTGCGGACGTCGAAGTGGGTCGACTGGAACCGCTACGTCGACGAGCTGTCCTACGCCCAGGCGTTCCGGCAGGAGGCGATCCGCGCCGGATTCCCGTCGGACGTCGGCATGCTCATCGACACTTCACGCAACGGCTGGGGCGGCACGGCGCGCCCGGCCGGTCCCGGCCCGTCCACCACCGTGGACGCCTACGTGAACGGGAGCAGGACGGATCGCCGCATTCATCTCGGGAACTGGTGCAACCAGTCGGGCGCGGGCCTCGGCGAACGTCCCAAGGCCGCACCCGAGGCCGGGATCGACGCCTACGTCTGGATCAAGCCGCCGGGCGAGTCCGACGGTGCCAGCAAAGAGATCCCGAACACCGAGGGCAAGGGTTTCGACCGGATGTGCGACCCGACGTACACCGGCAACCCGCGGAACCAGAACAACCTCTCCGGGGCGCTGCCCGACGCGCCGCTTTCCGGGCACTGGTTCTCGGCGCAGTTCCAGGAGTTGCTGAAGAACGCTTATCCCGCACTGTAGGTGGTGGAGCTCGTGAGTGGTAAGGACGGTTAGAACCGTCCTTACCACTCACGAGGCGCCGGATTCTCCTTGCGCGGCACCGGTGATATTGCGAAAGCCTCGTTCGCAACACCGTTCTCCTGGGTGACGCCGTTACTGACCGGAGCCGAAGGCTCAGACCGTGTGGGTCGGGGTGCCGGGAAAAACACTTTCTCCAACTCCTACCTTCCCAAAACAGATTTTTCCGCACCACCACACACCCC
>NZ_JBVILA010000036.1:15790-75011 GCF_055580625.1 Amycolatopsis sp. NPDC031561
CAGACCTTGTGGGTCGGGGTGCCGCGAAAGCCACTTTCGCGACGTCTGACGTCCCGAAAGTGGCTTTCGCGACACGGCCACTCGGCATCAGACGCGACGAAGGGCACCTTCATCCCGTCACCGGCCCCGCCTACGAACACCCCACCTTGGGCCTACCCCAATTTAGAACCGTCCTTACCACTCACGAGGCGCCGGATTCTCCTTGAGCGGCACCGGTGATGTTGCGGACCATGCCGCCGAAGACGACGCCGTGGAACGGCGCGATCCCCTTCCAGTAGGCGTGCCCGGCCAGACCGCGCGGCTCGAAGACCGCCCGCTGGCGGTAGATCGTCCCACCGTCCTCATCGGACTCGACGCTGAGTTCGAGCCAGGCGCGCCCCGGCAGCTTCATCTCCGCCCGCAGCCTCAGCAGCCGCGGCCGGTCGAGGTATTCGACGCGCCACCAGTCCAGTGCCTCGCCCAGATGCAGCCGCCGCGGATCCCGGCGGCCGCGCCGCAGCCCGACCCCGCCGACGAGCCGGTCGGCCCAGCCGCGGACCGACCACGCCAGCGGGAACGAGTACCAGCCGTGTTCCCCGCCGATGGATTCGATGACGTCCCACAGTGCTTCCGGCGAGGCGTCCGTCTTCTGCTCGCGCTTGTCCTCGTAGACGGTCCCGCCCGCCCAGTCCGGATCGCTCGGCAACGGATCCGACGGCGCGGAGGTAGTCGACGCGTCCGACCAGCGGGTCGGCACGTCGGCGTTGCGGATCCGGGTCAGTGCCAGTTCGACGGCGTGCTCGTAGTGGGTCAGGCCTGCGTCCGGATCGGGGATGTGCCCGGCGATCTCGTGATCGTGGCAGACCACCTCGTGCACCAGCGATTCGATCAGCGGTACGGCGATCGACTTCGGCACGGGCGTGACCAGGTTGACCCACTGCGCGGAAAGCCACGGCGTCAGCACCGGCACGGGGACGACGGCTCGCCTCGGCAGCCTGGCGACGACGGCGTAGCGGCGCATCATCTCCAGGTAGGTCAGGACGTCGGGGCCGCCGATGTCGAAGGCGCCGTTCACCTCGGACGGCAGTTCCGCCGCGTGCACGAGGTAGTGCAGCACGTCCCGGATCGCGATCGGCTGGATCCGGTTGTGCACCCATCTGGGGGTGATCATCGCCGGGAGCCGCTCGGTCAGGTAGCGCAGCATCTCGAAGCTCGCCGAGCCCGAGCCGATGATCACCGCGGCCTGCAGGACGACAGCGGGTACCCCGGAGTCCAGCAGGACCCGGCCCACTTCGGCACGGGACGCCAGGTGCGGGGACAGTTCCTCGTCGTCCGGCACGATGCCGCCCAGGTACACCAGCCGCCGCACGCCCGCCGTCTTCGCGGCCTCGGCGACCGTTCGCGCCGCCTCCCGGTCGACCTCGACGAAGTCCTTGCGCGCCAGGGAATGCACGAGGTAGTAGACCACCTCGCCGTCGGTCAGGGCCGTCTCGATCGAGGCCGGATCGGTGACGTCGCCGCGTTCGACCTCGACCAGGTCACGCCACGGCTCTTCGGCGACCTTCTCCGGAGAGCGCGCCACCACGCGGACCTCGTGACCCGCGTCGAGCAGTTGCGGCACCAGCCGTCCGCCCACATAACCCGTCGCACCGAGCACCACACATCGCATTCACCCGAGTGTTCACCGCGAAGGGGCGCCGCGCAGTCCGAGTGAGCCTTTCAGGGGGCCAGCCGGCCCCGGACCTCGACGGTCGCGGCGATGCTGCTCCGGAGGAACCGGGCGACCGTCCGCCGCTCGCCCTCCCCCAGGTCCCGCCACGCGGCGGAGAAGCTCGCGCCGAGCGGCAGGAAGAACTCCGCGCCGATCTGCCTCGCCTGATCGTGCATCCGCAGTTCGACCTTGCGCCGGTCGGTCGCGCTCCGGTCGCGGTAGAGGTGCCCGGCCCGCTCCAGCCGGTCCAGCACCGACGTCGTCGCGGACGCACTCAGGTGCAGCGCGCTCGCGAGCCTGCTCGGGCTCATCGGGGCGCCCATCCTGGCCGCGTCCATGATCACCGCGAGCGCGTTGAGGTCGGTCCGGTGCAGGCCGTGCGCCTCGCCGAACATCTCGGCGAACCGGTCCGACTCGACGGTCAGCTGCCGCAGCAGGAGAACGAGCAACTCGTCCGAGACCTCTTCGACGTCGCCAGTGTCTTCAGCGCCGTTGGTCATGTCCGAAACCTCCCCTCCTGTTGCCCCGTCCGGGTGACCACTCTACTATTTCGATGGTCGAACTATTCACTCGTCGAAATAGCCTTGCCACAGGAGCCATCCGCCCATGATCTCGGAAGTCGAACGCCCAGCCCGCACACGGTCACGTCTGCGGTGGCTGCTCCCCGCCCTCGTCGCGGTGGCCTGGCTGATCTTCGGCGGGTTCAGCGGCCCGTACGCCGGCAAGCTGAGCCAGGTCACGGAGAACGACAGCAGCAGTTTCCTGCCCGCTTCGGCCGAGGCGACCGAGGTCGGCGAGCTCCAGAAGCAGTTCTCCAGCGCCGCCGTCATCCCCGCGATCGTCGTCGCCGAGCGGCCTTCGGGCTTGACCGACGGCGACAAGCGGTTCCTCGCCGACCGGACGTCGAACGCGCGGCTCATCCCAGCGCCGGAGAGCAACGCGGGTGCGCAGGTCGTCGTGCTCTTGGACGCCACGAGCGACCCCGGGGACGGCGTCGAGGCGCTGCGAGACGCGCTCGCCCGCGACACACCCGACGGGTTGAAAGTGCTCGTGACCGGTCCCGCCGCGCAGGTCGCCGACCTCAAGGAGGCGTTCGGCGGGATCGACGGCCTGCTGCTCCTGGTCGCGGGCGCGGTGGTCGCGCTCATCCTGATCATCGTCTACCGGAGCCCGCTGCTCCCCCTGCTCGTCCTGCTGTCGGCCGTGTTCGCGCTGGGATCGGCGAGCCTCGCGGTGTACCTGCTCGCGGACCACGACGTGCTGGCCTTGAACGGGCAAAGTCAGGGAATCCTGTTCATCCTCGTCTTCGGCGCCGCCACGGACTACGCGCTCCTGATGATCTCGCGCTACCGCGAGGAACTCCGGACGACCGACGACGCCCGCGCCGCACTCCGCACGGCCTGGCGCTCGACCATCGAACCGATCGCGGCGTCGGCGGGGACCGTGATCCTCGGCGTCCTCTGCCTGCTGTTCAGCGACCTGAACTCGAACAAGGGGCTCGGCCCGGTCGCCGCCATCGGCATCGGCGCCGCCTTCCTCACCACCATCACGTTCCTGCCCGCCGTCCTGGCTCTCTGCGGTCGCAACGCCTTCTGGCCCTTCCGGCCGGCGGTGGCCCCGCCGAAAGAGGAGACCGGCGGGCTTTGGGGCCACGTCGCGGGCTGGATCTCCCACGCGCCCCGCACGGTCTGGATCGTCACGACCGTCGTGCTGCTCGCGGGCGGCGCGTTCCTCCCGCAGCTCAAGGCTTCCGGCACCGCGCAGTCCGACGTCTTCCTCACCCCGGTCGATTCCGTCGCGGGACAGGAAGTCCTCTCCCGGTACTTCCCCGGCGGTTCCGGCTCTCCCACGGTGATCATCACCCCGGCCGGTCAGGGCGACGCCGTGACCGCGCTGGCACGCGTCCCCGGCGTCTCCGACGTCCGTCAAAGCGGCGAAGCGGGCGGGCTCGCGAAAATCGACGCCGTCCTGGCCGATCCGCCGGACTCCGACGCGGCCGTCGCGACGGTCCAGCGGATCCGCGAAGCCGTGCACACCGTCGACGGCACCAAGGTCGGCGGGCCGACGGCGACGCTGCTCGACACCAGGGAGACGTCCGAGCACGACCGCATGGTGATCATCCCGATCGTCCTGGTCGTGATCTTCCTCGTGCTCGCCCTGCTGCTGCGGTCGCTGCTCGCGCCGCTGCTGCTGATCGGCACGGTGGTGCTGTCGTTCGCCGCGACGATGGGTGTCTCGGCGCTGGTGTTCAACCACGTCTTCGACTTCCCCGGCGCCGACCCGGTCGTCCCGTTGTTCGGTTTCGTCTTCCTCGTCGCACTGGGGATCGACTACAACATCTTCCTGATGACCCGGGTCCGCGAAGAGGCGGGAAGGATCGGCACGCGGGACGGGACGCTGCGCGGCCTGCGCGTCACCGGCGGCGTGATCACGTCCGCGGGCGTCGTACTCGCCGCGACCTTCGCCGCACTGGCCGTCCTGCCCATCCTCTTCCTCGCCCAACTGGCGTTCATCGTCGCGTTCGGCGTCCTGCTCGACACGCTTCTGGTGCGGTCCCTGCTGGTACCGGCGCTCGCGGTGGACGTCGGACGGAAGATCTGGTGGCCGTCGAAGCTGGCGAAGTCGGACCGGGGATGAACGCGGTCCCCGAGCCGAACTGCCCGTAACCTGATGACCATGAGCGAGCTGGACGACTTGCGGAAACGCGCCGCGGCCGGGGATCGGGACGCCGTCGACGAACTGATCGAACTCGCCGGAGAGCGTGGCGACCTGGACGAACTCCGGCGGCTGGCCGACGGCGGAAGCAGCGACGCGGCGGACCAGCTGATCGAAACCGCGACCGAACTGGGGGCGCTGGACGAGCTGCGACGGCTGGCCGAGCGCGGCAACCAGGACGCCGCGGATCAGCTGGCGGAGCTCACCGAGGAGTAGCGCCTCGCATCGCCGGGATCAGCACGGGAAGCGCGACCAGGAGCGCCATGCCGCGCACGAAACCCGCGACCGGATAGGGAACACGAAGCCCGAATCTGTGCGCGAGCAGCCCGCCCGCGAGCGTGCCGAGCGGCATCAACCCCCAGCCGAGCAACCGGTAGACGCCGTTGACCCGGCCGAGCAAGGCCGGGGGCACCTTTCGCTGCCGGACGCTGACGGTCACGACGTTCCAGACCGTCGTCACGAAACCGCTCAGGGCCAGCAGCGCGCCGAGCGTGACCACGTTCGGGCTGAACCCGACGCCGACGAAGACGATGGCGTTCACAGCCAGCGAGACAAGGAGCGCGCGAAGGTCGCCGAGCCGGGCGACCAGCCGCGTGATCACCAGTCCGCCCGCGATGCTGCCGAGCGCGGCCCCGGCGAGCAGCACGCCGAACATGCCCGCGCCCAGATGGAGCGCGTCGGTCACGAACAGCACGAGTGTCGCGTTTCCCAGTTGGCCGCAGAACGTGTTGACGCCGAGCAGCAACGCGAGCGCACGCAACAAGCGATGGCTCATCAGCCAGCGGAGTCCATCGAGGACATTCACGTCTTCCGAAGGCATGCGGCGTCGTTGGGGCAACCTGGCCAGCAGAATGACGGCGATGACGAACGAAGCGGCGTCGACGGCGAACGGGAGCGCCCAGGCGAGCGCGAAGAACAAGCTCCCGAGAGGCGGCCCCAGGAACTGCCTGCCGACGGTCATGGCCACCTGCTGGCTACCGTTCGCCTGGTTCAGCTGTTCTTTCGGGACGAGTTCCGGAATGACCGTCTGCGCGGCGTTGTCGTAGAAGACGTCGCAGGCACCCAGAGCGAACGCGAGGAGAACGAGCGTCGGCACGCTGATCGCCCCGGTCGCGACGAGCGCGGCGAGTATCCCGACGATCAGTGCTTGCAACGCCTGCGTTCGCCACAGGAGGGTGACTCGATCGACCCTGTCCACGATGGATCCGGCGAGGAGGGACAGCAGGAGCCATGGCAGGTACGTCGCGGCGGAGACCAGCGCGATGTCCCTCGCGTCGTGGCTCACCGTCAGGGCCAGCAAGGGCAGTGCCGCGGTGAAGACGCCGTTGCCGAGGCTGTCGATCCCGGTGGCCCACCACAGTCGTCGATAGGCGCGAGGCAAGTCGGACATGGCCGAATCGTGGCGACGTCCGGCATTCCGGCGACACCATTTAGGCCGGGGCTACATACTCGGACTATGCCGATGACCATCGAACTCGGCGTCGCCGAACTGGCCTCGACCCGGTTCGCGATCTCGCCGTTGTCCGAGACCGTGGCCTGCCTGCAGCAACTCGCCGGCCTCGACCAGAACACGGTCAACCTGCCCTGGCTGCGGTGGGCACGGGAGGAACTCGAGCGCGAACCGCTCGATCTTTCGTGGACTTGGCCGTTGCTCGTGAACGGCCGGCTCAGCTGGCCGGAGTTCCTCGTCCCCGCGCCGCAAGACGCAGGAGACTCCCTCGAGAACGATCTCGACGCGTTGCGGCGAACTCCTGAAGACCGGGTGAGAGCGAGCCTCGACCGGGTCTTCGGCGAACGGCTTCCCTACGCCGCCGCGGCCCTCGCGCTCAACCCGGCGTCCGGTCTGCGGAAGATCGCCGAGCAGCTTCGCGAAGCCCACGATCGTCTCCTCGCGCCACACTGGACGCGGATCCGGGCGGCGCTGAACACCGACATCGGTCACCGCGCACGGCAACTGGCCGCGGGCGGCATCGAACGGCTGTTCGCGGATCTGCACCCGGACCTGCGCTGGCATGTCGACCGGGTGATGCTGGCCGGTGATCGGTGGCGCGATCGGCATCGCGTCGTCACCCGAGGGCCGAATGGTCTCGTGCTGATGCCGGTCGCCCTCGGCTCACCCCACGCCTTAGTCAAGAACAACACGTCGACACAGACCACGATCCGCTATCCGGCGAGGGGAACCGGCACCTTGTGGGCGACCGGGCCACGCGCCGCCACACCCGCCGCGGTGCGACTGCTGGGCCGGACACGGGCCGAACTACTACTGGCGTTGTCCTCCCCCGCGACCACGACCGATCTGGCCCACACCCTCGGCGTGACTCCGAGCGCCGTCTCTCAACACCTCAGAGTCCTTCGGGACAGCGGCTTGGTCGCGCGTGAACGCTCCGGCCGCAGCGTCCTCTACCTGACGACCCCACTCGGTGAGCGCCTGCTCTGACTGTCAGAGGTCGATCAGCTCTACGGTCACTTTCGCGACATCACCTTCCTCGATTCCTTCGGCCTTGCGGACCGCTTTCTTGACCGGCAGCACGTAAGCGCCCCGCTTCGAATCCGGGAAGATCGACGTCTTCCACCTGCTGCCGCCGATGCCCACCTGCACGCGCACCGCGCCGAAGCCGCGTCGCGGGCCGTCCGTGATCTCACGGATCTCCTCGGAGACGTCAGTGGGCAAGCTGACGAAGGTCCAGGTCTCCTCGCGGCGGGCGTCCCACACCCAGAGTTCGGCATCGAACACGACGATCATGGGTGGAGCGTCGCATACGGGACCGACAGTTTGCCGTCCCTCTCAGGCGAGGGTGGCGCCGTAGGCGGCGAGCACGGACCGTAGGGGCTGGAAGAAGCTGACTTGGCTGTTCCCGCCGGACAGCACTCCGTAGCCGACACCGCCATAGAACAACGGGCCGCCGCTGTCACCGCTCTCGATCGGGATGTCGGTGGCGATCGTCCCGACGACCTGCTTGTTTTTGCCGTAGTTCACGGTCTGGTTGAGGCCGAGGACCTTCCCGCACGTCTTCTTCGTCGTCATGCCGCTCTTGCACACTGTTTGGCCCACCTGCGGGATGCCCGCACGCAGGATCCGCTGGGTGCCGCCGTCGTAGAGATTCACTCGGCTGGGCCCAGAGCCGGAGACGTCCCGGACGCGGCCGTAATCGGTCACCGGGAAGTGGGTGTCCACGGTGGGGCCGATGCCTTGCCAATCGAGCCCGTGTTCAGTGCAATGCCCGGCCGTGAGTATGTACCGGACACCCTTGACGAGGATCGCGAACCCCGCTGAGCAGAAGTACGGTTCACGACCGGGTCCCGGCGAGACGGTGTACATCGCATCACCGCTGTTCACCGCCGACAGCCGCGCCGCACCGCCCGCAGACGGCGCCGCGGACACGACCGGGGCGGCCAACAAGGTGGCCACGACCGAGGCGATCAGCACCCCGGCTTGTTTACGGCGTGAGCAGCCAAACATGGTCGTGTCCTTCCGTCCACAGGAGACTGATACGTACGACCAGTCCAGTGCCACGCCGCCGGAGGCACAATCGGAGTCAGCCTGACGAGTGATCAGAAGCCATCGGACGTCGGCGACTTCGTCGACGTCCGGCCAGATGGGGTGTCGCGGCATCGCGGTGATCCGCATCTCCAGCCCGTCAGTTTGGTGTCGGGTTCACCCGATTCGGTGTCAAGAACACGTCAACGTCCTCTCAGCGAAGAAAAGCAGAGCCCCACGCTGACGGCGTGACCACAACCCTCACCCGTCCCGAGAGCGACACCGACCGCTCCGAACGGCACCGTCTTTCCGTCGTCGGCGGGCTCGCCGCGCTGTCCTTGGACGCGATGGCGTCGGTCGCCTACGGACCCGAGGCCATCGTGATCGTGCTGGCCGTCGCCGGCGGCGCCGGACTGGGCTTCACCCTGCCCGTCACGATCGCGATCACCGTGCTACTGGGCGTCTTGACGCTGTCCTACCGCCAGGTCATCGCCGCGTTCCCCGACGGCGGAGGCGCCTACGGGGTCAGCCGGACCTACCTCGGGCACCGGGCCTCGCTGGTGGCCGCGGCGTCGCTGATCATCGACTACGTCCTCAACGTCGCGGTCTCGGTGGCGGCGGGCGTGGCCGCGCTGACCTCGGCGTTTCCCGGCTTGCTGCCGTACACGCTGTGGGTGTGCCTCGGCGTCCTGGCGCTGGTCACCGCGGTGAACCTGCGCGGGATCGCGGAAAGCGCGCGGGTGTTCGTCGTGCCCACCGTGATCTACGTCGGCGCGATCCTGACCGTGATCGTCGCCGGCCTGTTCCGGCCGGGCCCGGCGGCGGAGATCGCCGCGCCGGAGCACGCACAGAACCTCCAGATGGTCGGGATTCTGCTGCTGCTCAAGGCTTTCGCGAACGGGTGCGCCGCGCTGACCGGCGTCGAGGCGATCGCGAACGCGGTGCCGTCGTTCCGCAGGCCGCGGGTACGCCGCGCCCAGCACGCGGAAATCGCCCTGGGCGGCCTGCTCGGCGTGATGCTGATCGGGATCGCCGTGCTGATCGGAAAATTCGCCATCCACCCGGTGGACGGCGTCACCGTGCTCTCCCAGGTGACCACCGCCTCGCTCGGCGACGGCTTCGGTTTCTACCTCGTGCAGTTCTCGACCGTGGTCCTGCTCGCCCTGGCCGCGAACACCTCCTTCGGCGGTTTGCCGGTCCTGGCGCAGTTGCTCGCGAAACACAACAAACTGCCGCACGTGTTCGCCCTGCGCGCCGAACGCCAGGTGTACCGCTACGGCGTCGGTTTCCTCGCGATCACCGCCGCCCTGCTGCTCGTCCTCACCAACGGCGACATGAACACGCTGGTCCCGCTGTTCGCGATCGGGGTGTTCGTCGGGTTCACGCTCTCCCAGTCCGGGATGGTCCGGCACTGGCGGCGCCACCGCCCGCCCGGCTGGCGGGGCAAGGCCGCGCTCAACGGTTTCGGCGCGCTGCTCACCGGGGTCGCCGCGATCGTGGTGACGGCGACGAAGTTCGGCGAGGGCGGCTGGCTGATCGTCCTCGCGCTCCCGCTGCTGGTGGCGGCCATGGAATGGGTGGACCGCAGCTACCGCCGGATCGGCGACCGGCTCGAACTCGGTGTGACCCCCGCTCCCCCACGGCCGAACCGGTCACTGGTGATCGTCCCGGTGCACACGGTCTCCCGTCTGACCCGCGACGCGCTGGCCGCCGCGCTTTCCCTCGGCGACCACGTCGAAGCCGTCCACGTCATCCACCCCGAGGACGAGCAGTCGGCGCAGGATTTCGTGACGGCCTGGGAGAAGTGGCATCCCGACGTGACGCTGGTCCAGCTCTACGACGAACGGCGACGGCTCGGCGAACCACTCCTCGATCACCTCCGCACCGCCGGAGACCGGCACGTCTTCGTCCTGATCGCCGAGGTCGAACCGGCACATTGGTGGGAGCGGATCCTGCAGAACCAGCGCGGTGCCGTACTCGCCCGCGCGCTCCGGCGGCGTTCGGACGCCGTCGTCTGCCGGATGCGGTTCCGCCTGGAAGCCCGATGAGCGACCTCGTGCGGGCGTTCCTTCAGGCGATCCGCGCGCCGCCCTGAACCGGCACCGTGTCTGTCCACTTCGGACGTCCGGTGACGACGAACGTGGTCTGCCTCGCCAGCGAGACCGCGTGATCGGCGAAGCGTTCGTAGTACCGGCTCAGCAAAGCCGCATCGACCGCTTTCGCCGTTCCGTAGGTCCAGTCGTGATAGTCGATCACCGTGAAGAGCGTCCGATGCAGGTCGTCCATGTCGTCGTCGACGCTGATCAGCGTGCGTGCCAATACGGCGTCGCGGCTCTCGATCGCCTGCCCGGCCATCACCGCCAGCCACACCGCGATCCGGCTCATTTCGACGAACCGCGGCATCAGGACCTGCGGTACCACCCGGTCCGGATACCTGCGCTGGACGGCTTCGGCGACATGGATCGCGAGGCGGCCCATCCGATCGAGGTCGCCGACGGCGTGGATCGCCGAAAGCACGACCCGGAGGTCGGTCGCGACCGGGGACTGCAACGCCAGGATCGCGTGCGCGTGCTCCTCGGCCTCGGACTTGACCTGTGCCAGGGCAGTGCCTTCGGCGATGACCTCGCCCGCAAGCTCACCATCGGCCTCGAGAAGGGCAGTTCCGGCCCGATCCATCATGTCCGCGACCATCCGCGAAGTCCGCAGCAGCCGGGCGACGAGCCGGTCGAGTTGGTCGTGGTAAGAGGTGCGCATGCACCCGATCTTTACGCGCGGGGAATCGATTCCCCGCGCCCTCCGCCCCTTTTTCACGGGAACAGAACGCGGATCGCTCTGACGACGACCTCTCGTTGACGCCTGACGTCAGCCGACGTGGATTCCCGGGCGGAGCGCCGAGTCTCGTTCGCTGGTGCGGATGATCTCGCGGACCACCGGCGCGGTGTCGCCCCGGCCGAGGATCAGGTAGCGGAACAGATGGCCGAGCGGATTCCCTTCGCTCCACTCGAAATGGCACTGCGGCCGCACCCCGGTGGCATCACGCAGCGCGAGCAGGATCGCCGCGATCGCGTTCGGCGCCGCCGGGCTTTCCACGCGCAGGACCCGGAAACCCTCGATCTCGACGCCGCGGACCTTCAGCACGTCACTGAACCCGGACGGGTCGATCACGTCGATTTCGAGGAACAGGACATCGGCTGCGCCCGGCACCGGGTTCAGACCCCGCTGCTCGGCCTCCTTCGCCCGGTACTCCTCGGCATCCCCGGCCTGACGACGGTTCGCGATGATCGTCAGCGCGCCGTCGTGAGCGATCGACTCGGTGACGAACCGGCGAGCGGGCTCGTCGAACTCGATGTGCTCCACCCGCAGTTCCGTGGTCCGCGTGACCCGCGAAACCAGCGACACGGCGATGATCCCGAGAATGAAGAACGCGGAGATGGTGAGCCCGTCGGGCTTCTCGATGACGTTCTCCACCAAGGCATAGATCAGGATCAGCGTCAGCACGGCGAACGCGATCGCGGCCTTGCGCTGCCGCTTCTTCGCCGCGGAGATGGCCACCGCGATCGACGCGGAGACCATCATCGCGAGGATCCCGGTGGCGTACGCCCCGGCCTGGGCGTTGACGTCCGCGTTGAAGATGATCGTCACCAGGACGCAGATCGCGGTGTAGACCAGCACGACCGGACGGACCGCACGGGCCCAGTCCGGCGCCATCCCGTAGGCGGGGAGATAGCGCGGCACGATGTTGATCAGCCCCGCCATCGCCGACGCCCCGGCGAACCACAGGATCAGGATGCTGCTGATGTCGTAGGCAGTCCCGACCCACTCACCCAGCAGTTCATGCGCGAGGTACGCCAGCGCGCGGCCGTTCGCCTCACCACCGGGCGCGAACGCGTCCTTCGGGATCAGGACCGTGGTGATGAAGCTGGTCGCGATCAGGTAGACCGACATGATCAGCGCGGCGACGGTCAGCAGTTTGCGCGTGTTGCGGATCCGGTCAGCCAGCCTCTGCTCGGCGTTCTCACCCTTGGCCGCCACCAGCGGCATCATGCTCACACCGGTCTCGAAACCGGACAAACCGAGCACCAGCAAGGGGAACGCCAGGATCGCCGGGCCGATGACACCGCCGAAGCCGCCTCCCCCGGAAGTGAGCGCGTCCAGCCAGCGGTCGAACGCGGCGGGATCGGTGAGCACCTCGCCGACACCGGCGACCACGACCACCGCGTTGAGCACCAGGAAAATCGCCACCAGCGGGATCGCGACGCCAACAGCCTCACTGAACCCGAGCAGGAACACCCCGCCCAGGATCAGCAGCAGGACCACCGTGATCAGCACCTCGTGCCCGTGCAGGAACGAGGGGACGTTCGGATTCTCCAGCGCGTGCACGGTGGCGTCGGCCGACGACAGGGTGATGGTGATGATCCACGATGTCGCGACGAACCCGAGCAGCACCAGCACGAAGATCTTGCCGCGCCAGAACGGCAGGAGGTTCTCCAGCATCGCGACCGACCCCTGGCCGTGCGGGCTCTCCTTCGCCACCCGCCGATACATCGGCAGCATGCCGAGCAACGTCAGCGCCACGATCAGCAACGTCGCCAGCGGCGAGAGCGCACCCGCCGCCAGTGCCGCGATCCCGGGCAGATAGGACAACGTGGAGAAGTAGTCCACGCCGGTGAGGCACATGACCTTCCACCACGACTGCGGCGTGGTGTGGTTCTCCTGGCTTTCCGGCCCGACCGGCTGAACCCGGTGCTCCATCAGCCACCGGCCGACCTTGCCCGTCGGCGCCGCCTGCCGGACCGGGCTGTCCACCCGCCCCGGAACAGCGGATCCAGCTTCTTCGGTCATACCCCTGTCCTCCCCGATTCTCCGTGCGCCGCACCTGGCACGCCATCTCCACCCCGACGTGACGGCCGCACACCGACGCGGACACTAACGATCCAGCGCCAAGAATCACCGAGCCGGACGTAAAGAAAACATCAATGTCGCGCGACAAGCTGACGTGCCGCGGGTAGTCCCGGCCGGCAGGACGATGGCCACGATCCCGGCCAGCTCCTGGTCGCGGCAACTCGCCGACCAGAAACCGCAGGTCGAGCTCCCACCGTGCTGCCCATCGAATCTTCGAGGTAGCGTGTGTGCCGGACGAGCCGAAGGGATTCCGGGCACTGTGACTCGACGACTGTCAGCCGGCGACCGCCCCGGAGTCAAAGGCTCACTCGGTCCTGTCTGTCTCGTACTCAGCTTGCTCGGTTGGATACTCCCCTACGGCGAGGTGGCCTCGGTGCTGGCCTTGGCCGCCGGAGCGGTATCGATGCTGACGGACCGCCAGTATCGACTCGATGGCCTTGTCATCGCAGGCGTCTGCATCGCCGCACTCCAGCTCTTCTTCGGGCTGCTGCTGTTCACGATGGATCTGGCCGGACACTGAGGACATCGACTTCACCAGTCGGTTACGCACCCGAGGTCCGCCACTTGGCCGGGCCGCGTGCAGCAACCTAGGCCGAGGCCGGGCTGAGGCTCTCGCTTCGCCACATCGACGTCGACAGCCACCCGAGCGTGAAGCCGAACAGGATGTGCAACCCGCTGGTGAACAGGGTGTCCGGCAAGGGCGCGGCGAGCGCGAACGCGGCCGGCACCACCACGTAGAGGCCCGACGGGATTCGGGGGTGGACCTTGGCGCGCAGCAGGGACAGGCCGAAGAGCACCGACCCGAGGGCGAACACTCCCGCGCTCGCGGTGAGGGCCACTTTGGTCGGACCGCGCAGAAGTTCGGCGACTATCGGGCCGTCGAGGTAGAACAGCGCCATGTTCAGCGCGAACGCGGCGCCGCCGAACAGTCCGAGACCGACCAGGTTGACCAGGTACGCGAGGGCACCGAACCGGCCGGCGGCTTCGCTGTGACGCGCGTAGAGCGCCACGAGGGCGGGCGTCGCCAAGGCCGGGGCGAGGCCGAGGACGAAGCTGGTGGCCGCGGTCTCCCCGAGTACCGTTTCGAAGGCCGCGGGAACCGCGATGAACAGTCCGGCGACGATGCCGCACGGCGCGCCGAGGCGGATCAACGTGGGCGACAGCATATGAGAACTCCCTTGTGGCACAAGCATTAGCGTGCGATGACAGTGCCGAACGCTACGAAGGGCCGTCGCGGTCCGGAAGTGCCGACCGGGCCGGAGTTCTCACCGGGCATGGCCGAACGGCACGTGCCGTTCGGCCATGGTTTCGCGAACCCGGAAGAACTCGGCCGGATCGGCCGTACCCTTTCCTCGCAGGGAGGTGCTGCATGCCGATCATGCGGAAAGAATCACCGGTGTCCTGGGTGTCGGCCGTCGTCTACGGGATCGTGCTGATCGCGGGCCTCTACTACGTCCTTGCCGGGCTCGGCGAGGACATCCGTCCTCTTAGGACAGCGGGGTTCGTCGCGTGCGTCGCGGCGCTGTTCGCGCTGGAGCCCGCCGAACGGCGCCGCGGCGCGGGGCGTGGCGCCGCGGCGGCGTTCCTGCTCGTCCGGCTCGCGCTGTTCGTCGCGGTCGCCGCGCTGGACGACTCGGGGCTGTCCCGGGCGCTGTTCGTGCTGGTGCCGTTCGCGGCCTACCTCGCGTTCGGCCGGACGGTGAGTATCGCGCTCGGCGCGCTGTGCCTGGTGCTGCTCGTCTGCTCCTACGCCTTGTGGGTTCCCGGCTGGTACACCAGCGCCAACTACGTCGCCGACGTGCTGATGTTCGTCATCGGCCTGGTTCTCGCCATCGCCATGGCCGGGATCGCGGTCCGCGAGCAGCAGGCCCGTGCCCGGCTCGAGGAGTCGCTGGACGAGGTGACCTCCTACGCCGCCCAGGTCGCGGACCTGTCGGCGGCGGCGGAGCGCAACCGCGTCGCCAGGGACATCCACGACAGCCTCGGCCACCACCTCACCGCGATCGCGGTACAGGTGGAGAAGGCGTCCGCCTTCCGCGAGCGCGATCCGCGGGCCGCGGACCAGGCCCTGGCCGACGCGCGGTCTTCGGCGCGACGCGCGCTCGACGACGTCCGCCGGTCGGTCGGAGCGCTCCGCGACGAGCGGGAGGGACGCACCCTGTCCGCGTCGCTCGCCGAACTCGTCGACCAAGCCGGCGACGACCGGCTCCGGGTCAGCCTCGTCGTGGACGGCGAGGAGCGCGCCGGGGACAACGCGACGGTGAGCGCGCTTTTCCGCGCAGCGCAAGAAGCCTTGACCAACGCGCGAAGGCACGCACAAGCCGATCGGGTCTCGGTGTCACTGACCTTCGGCGACACCGAGACCCGGCTCGTCGTCGCCGACGACGGCCGCGGGTTCAGTACCGGAGCGTCCGAATCCGGAGAAGGGTTCGGGTTGCTCGGCCTGCGCGAGCGCGCGGCGCTGGTCGGCGGGCTCGCCCTGGTCGAGAGCCATCCCGGGGCGGGCACCCGGATCACCGTGACGGTGCCGGCCCGATGAGCGTGCGCGTACTGGTCGTCGACGACCAGCGGTTGATCCGCGACGGCATCGCCTCGCTGCTGGGCATCCAGCCGGGTATCGAGGTGGTCGGCGTCGCCGCGGAAGGGAAAGAAGCCATCGCCCGCGTCCTCGCGCTCGAACCCGACGTGGTGCTGATGGACGTCCGGATGCCCGGGATGGACGGCGTCGAAGCCACCGCGATCCTGCGGCACAAAGCGCCCGGCTGCCGAATCGTCATGCTGACCACCTTCGACGACGACGAATACGTCGTACAGGCGCTGCGCGCCGGTGCCACCGGGTACCTCCTCAAGGACCTCCCCGCCGACGAACTGGCCGACGCCATCCGGCTGACGCACGCCGGGATCACCCAACTCGACACCTCAGTGGCACGGCGCCTGGCCGCGAGGGCTCCAGCAGCCGAACCCGCGAAACCGGCACCCACCGAAGTATTGACCAGCCGGGAGACCGCGGTACTGCGGCTCGTCGCGATCGGCTCGACGAACCGCGAAATCGCCGCACGGCTGTACCTCAGCGAAGGAACGGTGAAGAACCACATTTCCCGCATTCTCGGCCGCCTCGGACTACGAGATCGCACCCAAGCCGCGATCTACGCCCGCGATCACGGACTACTGGCGAACTCCGAGGACTGAGCAGACAAGGCTTATGTCGCCGACGCGCCCGACTTTCGGACCTACAAGCCAGTGCGCCGGGGCACCTACCCTAGACATGGTCTAGACCTCTCACGAGAGGAGTTCTGCGATGAGGTTTTCCCGATCCGCCGTCAAAGTCGCGATACTGACCGCCGTGCTCGGCACGGTCTCGGTGTTCACCGCCGTCCCGGCCCTCGCGCACGGCTCGATGGGCAACCCGATCAGCCGGATCATGCAATGTTTCGAGGAGGGTCCGGAGGACCCGCAGTCCGCCGCGTGCAAGGCCGCCATCGAGGTGGGCGACAGCTGGCCGATCTACGACTGGGACGAGGTCAACATCGGCGACGCCAGCGGCCGCAGCCGCGAGATCATCCCGGACGGCAAGCTGTGCGGCGCCGGCCGGGACAAGTACAAGGGGCTCGACCTGGCCCGCGACGACTGGCCGGCGACCACGATGCCGGGCAGCGGCCCGTACACCTTCCAATACCAGCTGACCGCCGCGCACGAGGGCACCTTCGAGCTGTACGTCACCAAACCGGGCTACGACCCGACGAAACCGCTCAAATGGTCCGACCTGGAAGACACCCCGTTCTACCAGCAGGACAACCCGCCGATCGTCGGCAACGCCTACCAGCTCCAGGCGAACCTGCCCGGCGGGCGCACCGGCAGGCACCTGATCTACTCGATCTGGCAACGCCACTGGCCGGACTCCGGCGAAGCCTTCTACACCTGCTCGGACGTGATCTTCACCTGATCGCCACGGCCGTCCAGTCGCCGGGCTCGCCGCCGACGACTGCTCTCTCGGTACTTTCGGCTGGGTTGTCAGACCAGGAGGCGGGCCTTCAACGCGGCGATGGTCGCGTCGTCGAGGCGGAGTCCTTGGCGGGCATAGGCTTCCATGGACCCGTAGTGATGGTCGACCTCGTCGAAAGCCGCACGCAACCAGCTCAACTCGACGGCCTTGGGGTCGCCCAGCTTGTCGTTGCTGAGCATGAAGTCGGCCTCGATGGCCGCACGCGGCACACCGAGCAGGCTCAGCAGGATCGCCGTCCCCCAGCCGGTGCGGTCCTTGCCCGCCGAACAGTGGAAAACGGTGGCGCCGGAACCGTTCGCCGCGATGGCACGCAGCAGGTCGCCGAACGCGTGGTCAGCGCCCACGAAGTCGACCATGAACGGGTAGCCGATCGACTGGCCCAGGTTGTCGGATCCGTTGAGCAGCCCGGCCGCGATGGCCTTAACCAGCGTGACGGCGGCGTTGTCGTGGAACCGCAGCCCGTGTTCGAGCGAGACCACGTCGGCCACCTGGTAACGGGCGCCCGCAGGCACCCGGTCGGGCTCGTCGCGGCGCTCCTTCACGTTGCGCAGATCGACATCCAGCGACACGTTCACCGCGGTGAGCAGACGGAGATCCGCGTCGGTGAGCCGGGAAAGCTTGTTGGACCGGAAGACCACGCCGGTACGCACCGTGCGCCCGTCGGTCGTGGTGTACCCGCCGACATCGCGAAAGTTCTTGGCTCCCTCCAGCGTCACCGCGTTGGCGACGGCGCCTGGGGCTTCGATGGTCGCCCACGCCGGCACGTTCACCCCGCCGACGAGCGCGGTCACCGCGGTGACCGCCACGAGCAGCTTCCTCACGCGCATGTCGCTCCCTCCAACAACATTCGGACCGAACACGAATGATTCCCGCCTACGCCGGGGAGGACAACCGCAACGAGGAAGGATTAGCGGGGAGTTCAACGAGCGGACACCAGTGCCACCAACCCTCCAGAGCTTCCGGAGAAGCGAGACCGTTCGGCGTGAGAGTCCGTACGCTGGTTCCAGTCGGCTGTCATGGGGAGTGGTCATGGGAAGAGTCGCCATCATCGGCGATGTCGGCGGGCACCCGGATCAGTTGCGCCGGGCGTTGGCCTGGCTCGGCGCCTCCAAAGGAGAACTTCCACTGGATCTCACCGTGATCCAGGTGGGTGATCTCGTCGATCGCGGCCCGGACAGCGCAGGAGTGCTCGACATCGTGGCGACCTTGCTGGGCAAGCGGCGATGGATCCAGCTCGCGGGGAACCACGAGACGCAGTACTTGCCCGGCAGGGCCGTCTTCTGGCGCGAACCCCTTGCGGAGGGCGACGTGGCCAGGCTGCGGCAGTGGTGGGCCGAGGGGCTGTTGCGTGTGGCCGAGACCGTCCGTACCGCCGAGGGCGACGAACTACTGGTCACTCACGCGGGTTTGACGCTCGCCTGCTGGCAACGGCTGGGAGAACCGATGTCGGCGACCGAGGCGGCGGAGTTGCTCAACGAGCGTCCGGAGTTGATCTGGGAAATCGGTGAACACGGCCGCGACGGCAGTGCGGGTCCGCTGTGGGCCGAATCGGGCGCGGCGCTGCACGAACCCTGGATGGGCTATCGCGGCGTCGTGCCCTTCGGCCAGATCCACGGGCACTCCACGGTCGTGCGGTTCGCCGATCGAACCTGGCGGTGCGCTGGGCGGGTCCGGCAACGCGCGGCGGTCGATTGGTACGCCCGCCACGTTCGCGTCCGTGTGGGCGGACGCATGTTCATCGGCATCGACCCGGGGCACGGCCGGACCGGCGCCGCCGATTGGCAACCGCTGGTCCTCGACGATGCCAGCGTCACGGCCCCAAGCCCGCACTAATGCCGCCACGGGATTTCGGGGCGGGCGTCAGCACCGGTCGAGCATGCTCGACAGCGCGGTCCTTTCCGGGACGGTGATCGTCAGCCCATAGGCGTGTTTGACCACGATCCAGTCCGTGGCATAGGTGCACCAGAACGCGACGAGCGGCGGCTTCCACGCCTCCGGCCCCTTGTCTCCCTTCTGCTGGTTGAGGTTGTCGGTGACCACCCGCAGCTGCGGCAAGGCCAGCTCGTTGGCGAACTTCTCGCGCCGGGCCTGTTCCCAGGTCTTCGCGCCGCTCGCCCAGGCATGAGCCAACGGCACCACGTGGTCTACATCCACCTCGGAAGCCTTCCGCCACGTCTCCCCGTCATAGACGCTTCGCCAGACCCCGGACACAGCGGCGCACTCCGCGTTGACCTCGACGTCCGCCCCGTCCCGTTTCAACAGCTCCTCGCGGACGTTGCAGGTGCCGGACACGGTCTTCCAGTGCGGGAACTTCGCCCGGTCGTAACCATCGAGATTTCCGCGTACCGCGACCGACAGCTCACCGAGACGCTTACGCGCGTCGGTGACAGGGATTGTCGGCGCCTCCCCCGCGGCCGTGCCGCTCGTGCCCGGATTGCCAGAGTCAGCCTGCGGAACCGCACAACCCGACACCAGCATCGACACGCCGGCCACGACGCACGCCACGGCGTGACCGACACGCCCACTCACGCCAGTCACGGTGCGCACCTCATCCTCAACTGTCACGCCTCTTCCGACCTGACCAGTCAACCGGACGCACCGTCCCGCGGGACCGGCGAACAGCCTAACTTCCCGCCGATGACCCGACACGACTTCCGGACATCCGGATCCGCCTCGCTAGGCGACACCCCGCAACCGGACAGTCCACACTGGCCAATGACGCGCCGAACATGAGGATCGGACACACTTTGCAGGCGTCTCAGTGACTGGGTCACGCAAGACGTCGCCGCCCCGTCCATCTCGCCATCCGACGCCGACGCCCACGTGCCCTAAACTGGCGTGACCACGACATGGCGGCGATCTACGTATCCCACGACCTCGCCGTGGTTTCCGACCACACAGTGTTGTCGGTCGCCGGGCTGCACGCGGGCTATGGCGGCAGCCAGATCCTCTTCGACGTGTCGTTCCGTTTGGTGCGGGGCGAATGCCTGGCCGTCGTCGGCGAGTCCGGCAGCGGAAAGACCACGATGTCGCGCTTGCACGAAGAGCAACAAGGAACCCTGACGATCGAAGACCGCCCGATCCCCGCATCGCAGCGTGGAAAACAGCCTCGCCGTAACACTGCGGCACTACTTCGGCGTGACCAAGCACGAGGCCGGCAGCGAGCACGTGAGGCGCTCGAACGAGTCGAGATACCGGCGCGATACGCCGGGTACTACCCGGTCGAACTTTCCGGCGGGCAACGCCAACGTGTCGCGATCGCCCGCGCCCTGGTGTGCGAACCGAAACTCCTCGTCTGCGACGAGGTGACGTCCGCGCTCGACGTGTCAGTACAGGTAGTGTCGTAGTACTGAGCCAGGGCTGTGTCGTGGAATCGGGCATGACCGGCTCAGTACTCACGACGCCGTCGCACCCCTTACACCCGCAGCCTGATGGCCGCCACGCTCGAAGTGCCCGTTACGACGTAATTCCCTCGGCGCGCCACCACCTCTCAGAGGGATGCGCGCGGCTCGCGGGGCGACCGGCTGTTCTACCGGGTGTCAGTCACCCTTGGCCAACCGGTCGTTGATCCGGCGGGCCAGCTCGGCGGTGAAGCCCACGGCCGGCACGGTGTGGCCGAGAGCGGTGAGGATCGTGTGGAGATGGGTGTCCACCGTGGCTTCGATCAACGTGGTGAGTGTCGCGGTGGTGGATCGGGCCCGGCTCCACCCCAGCGCGGCGGTGCCGATTCCGACCACTATCGCGGGGTACCAATAGATCCCGAGGCCGAGGTACAGCACACCCCAGCCGACGAGCCTGGTGGCCGACCTGAACTGGGATTCGGCCGCCTGCACCGGAGTACGGACCGTTTCCGGGACCAGCAACCACAAGCGCGGCCACACCAAGCCCAGATCGAGTCCGTGGTACTGCCCGGCGATCCGGGCGTTCAGCAGCCGGAACCGCTCGCCGATCCAGGCCGGGTGTCGTGGACGGTAGGCGGATACCGGGTCCACCCCCGCCCTGGCCGCCGCCCGATCGAACAACCTGCCGCGCAAGGCCACCAGCCCCCGCGCGACCCTGCCCGCCGGTCCGCGCCACGGTCTGGTCCAGACCGCCTCGGCCAGGCTGCCGACCGCCTGCGCGGCCATGGCCGCCGCCGTGGCACCGATCAGCAGGAAGACGGCCACCGCCGCGACCGGCAGGCGCGGCGCCTCCCGCACGATCCAGCCGGCGACCGAGACGAGGTCGAACGCGGAGCGGTGGCCCAGCCGGACCGCGCACACCGCCGCGGCGATGAACAACGCCCCCGGCAGTACGAGAGTCGCGACCCATCGCTCGGCGAGCTTGCCGCTCAGCGACGACAAGAAGGGGTTCACGGCATCGCGCCCGTCGGCAGCATCGGCTCGTCGTCGAACAGGGCGCACACGGGCGGGTGCCCGTCGTCGTCCCGATGGTCGTGGCGTGAGCACAACTTGCGCGGGCAGCTGTAGTCGCCGCGCCCGGTCCTCGGCACGCGAGCGCTCCGCGGTGTGGGATACACGGGCATGCTGCCGGGAGTTCCGGCGCTCCTGGTCGGCTCCGCCGACTCGGCGTCCAGCAGGTCGAACTGCCTGCACGCGTCCAAGGCCGAACCGCCCTTTCGCACTCGGGAGGCGGCGCGTTCGAGCCTGTCGGTCCATCGGCCGGCGATGGCGGCCTGGCGCAGATCCGGCATGACGGTGCACCACAGAACGAGTGCTTGTCCCTCGTCGAATACCGCCACGTCGCCCCTCCCTTGTGCCATCCTGAATCGTCTACCGCACCGTAGTGGGTGGCGAAGGAGGAGTGGACATCTCGCTCTTGGAACGCATTCGCCGTTGTCTGGAAACAGGCGAGGCCGACGAGGTCACCACACCCGCTGCCGTGGCGGACGCCGCCCGCCTGGTCCTGCCAGCCATCGGTACCGGCCTGCCTCCCGAGATGCTTCGAGAACTCGGAATGCTGCACTGGCTGCGGCATTGCGCCCTGCCGCCGGGCAGCGTCGGGCCTGATATCCAGACCTGTACGGAACTGTTCGCCCCGCTCGCCGAATCCTTTCCCGGCGTAGTGCCACCGCCGGTGCTCAGCTGGCTTCAGGAGAACCGCTATCCGGGACTCACACCCGCGGAGCTTGGACCTTTCTACGCGTCGGTGATCACCGACGTCGCTTTGGCGGCCGCGGATCCCGTCCTGACCGACCTGGGGGTGGCCGCATGCCGAGCCGCCGTCGACGTCGGCAGCGAGGCCGACCGTCCGGCGCACCGCCTCAACCTGATGGTGCTGTTGAATCAGCGCTTCGAACGGACGACCGCCGAGGCGGATCTGGACGACGCCGTCGCGGCGGGCCGCGCGGCTCTCGAGCCGGCCGGGCACCCGATGACCGCGGCGGTCCGGTTTCCGCTCGGGGTCGTTCTGCTCACCCGGTTCGGCATCCGCGGGCAGGAACGGGACCTCGCCGACAGCACGGTGCTCCTGCGCGAAGCGGTGTCGTCCCTGCCGCCCGGTGAACCGAATCGCGTCGCCTACTTGTCGCAGTTCGCCTTGGCCTTGGAGACCCAGTGCAATACCGGCGGTCCGCTCGCCGTGGTCGAGGAGTACGTCGAGGTGACCAAGGAAGTCCTCGCGAACTGCGCTCCGGAAGACCCGGCATTCGGTGAAGCGCTCCTGTTGCGAGGCAGCGCCCTGCGGGTCAGGTTCGTCCGTACGGGCGAACCCACCGACATCGCCGAAAGCGTCCGATACCTGCGGGAGGCGCTGAGGAGCCTCCCCGAGGGCAGCGAGTCGCATGTCACCGCGAAGCTCAACCTCGCGAGCTCGCTCCAGACCCGGTTCGCGTATGCCTCGGCCTTCACCACACCTGATGGTCCCGACGAAGCCGACCTGGCCGAAGCCATCGCACTGGCCAGGGAGGCCGACGCGGCCATCGGAGAAGGCCACCCGCTGAGGTGGACGGTCGAGGCCACGCTGGCGACCGTGCTGCGAGACGGCACCACGGACCCTGCCGAGGCGATAAGCGCGGCGAGAGCGACCTTGGCGGGACTGCCCGCGGACAGTCCGCTTCGAGGGACCGCGCTGCTGTCCCTCGGTGAGTCACTTCGCCGTCAGTACCGGGCAACCGGTGGCCAGGAGGTCCTCCGGGAAGCCGTGGACGTCCTTCGTGAGGCGAAGACGGCCGGGGCGGGCGGTCCACACGGCCGGGCGCCGATGCTCACGGCCCTGTCGATGGCGCTGTTCGAGGCGATCAAGCTGGCGGGCACCGTCGGCGCGATCGATGACAGTGAGCTCGGCGAAGCCATCGAGACGACGAGAGCGGCCGCGCAGGGCATCCCCGGTCACACGTTGATCCGTGGCCAGCAGCTCTGGCAACTGGCGGAGCTGCTGCGGTGGCGCTTCTCGCGCACAGGCCAGGCGACGGACCTCGACGAACGGATCGAGACGCTGCGGGCGATGGTGCCGCTGGCTCCCGACGCCCCCGCGTTGACGCAGTGTTCGTCCGCCCTCTCGAACGCACTCAGCGTCCGGTACAGCCGGAATTCGGACCCGGCCGACCTCGACGAGTCCGTCGCCGCGTTGTGCCGGGTCGTCGAGGCCCTGCCCGCGGACGGCCCCGAACTGCCCGACCTGCGGGCGGACACCGCGTTGGCACACCTGCGACGCTTCGAAGCCAGGGGCGAGCCTGCCGACAGGGAGACGGCGACCCGGCTGATCCGCTCAGCGCTCGCCGCCACCGGCGCGGACGACTCGAGCCGTTATCGGATGCTCGGCATTCTGGCCGCGCTCCTGACCTCGACGGCCACCTCGGAGCGCGACCCCGAGAAGCTGACCGAAGCCATCGAAACCTGCTACGCGGCAACGCCACCCGGCGAGGTCCCGGCGGTGATGGTCACCCTCACCCTGGGCAACGCGCTTATGTCCCGCTACGAGAACACCGGTGCCAAAGCGGACTTGGAGGCGGCGGCCACGACACTGCGGGCCGCGTTGGCGCAGGCCACCGGAATGAACCGGACCATGCTCGTGAACAACCTCATCCAGGTGCTTCGCATCCGCTTTTACCGCTATGGCGACGAAAGCGCACTGACCGAGGCGATCGACAGCGGCAAGGCGGCCCTCCGGACCAGCCCCGATGTATTGCTGCTGGCGGGGAATGTCGCGGCCGCACAGACCGACCGGTACGAGTGGGCCCGCGACCCCGCCGATCTCACCGAGGCCGTCGACGCGCTGCGCTCGCTGCTCGGCCGGGCCAGGGCGGACGATCCAGACCTGCCGACGCTCCGGGTCTATCTCGGCTTCGCCCTGCGAGCCCGCTTCCAGGCCATGGCCTCCACCGCGGATCTGGACGAGGCGATCGCGGTGCTGCGGCCCGGTCTTGCTTCGTCCGGATCGCGCGACCAGACGGCCCAATTCAGCCTGATCCTGGGAAGCGCGCTGTCGCTTCACGGGCAGTGGTCGAACGACCCGGTCGCGCTCGCCGAGGCGAGTGAACTGCTGGAAGCCGCGGGTGACGGGCTACCAGTGGCGAACCCAGGCCGGATCACGGCCGGGATCCTCTTGGCAGGCACGCTCCGCCTGCGTTTTCTCAACACCGGAGAAGAGCCTCTGCTCACCGAAGCGATCGAAATCGGCAGAGAGGTCCTCGCCCACACCCAGGACGAGGAGACCAACCGGGCTCACACGCTGATCACGCTGGGCACCCTGCTGGCCCTGCGGTTCGAGCGGACCGGCGACATCGAGGTGGTGGCCGAGTCGATCGAGGTGCTGCGCCGTGGGGTGGCCGCCGCGGGCACGAACAACGCGATAGCGGCGAACGCCTTATCCGAGCTGGCGTACGCACTGCGTGGCCGGTACAGCGTCCTGGCGGAGCGCGCCGATCTGAACGAGGCCATCGCGTCCGCCGAGCGCGCCGCGACCCTGCCGGGCACGACACCGGCCGAACGGGGTGTCCATGTCACCGCTCTGGCCATCGGCCTGCTGACCAGATCGCTGGCCACGGGCGATCTCGACGACCTCGACGCCGCCATCGACTTGGGCCGCGAGGCCGCACGCTCGCCCAACTGGTACATCGCCTCGGCGGTCAACCTGATGGCGCTGGGGCTGGCACTGTGGTCCCGGTTCGATCGGACCGGAACGGTTTCCGACCTCAACGCCGCCATCGACGCGTTGTTCGAGGCGGCGGAGGACGCCCACCCCGGGCACACGATGCGGCCCATCATGCTGACCAACCTGTCCAACGCGCTACGTACCCGGGCGGGTCTGCTCGGCTCGGCCGCCGACCTCGACGCCGCCGTGGACGCCGGGCGATCGGCCGTCGCCGCCGCGCCGGCGGACCACCCGGCGGTGTCGATGTGCCTGATGAACCTCGGGACCGCGCTGCACATCCGGTACCTGGAAAGGCGCGACACCGCGGACCTCGACGCCGCGGTCGCCGCCTTGAACGAGGCGGTGGACCGCAGCACGCCCCAGAGCCCGAACCGGAGGGAGATCCTGGTGAACCTGGCGGGGCTGCTGCGCACCCGCCGTGACCGGCGCCCGGGCCGGGACGCGCTGGACCGGGCCGTCGCACTCGTCCGGGAGGCGATCGCGATCACCGACGTGACGCACTCGATGTACCCGATGTGCGTCCTCAGCCTTTCGACCGCGCTGCACACCAGGTACGACCGCGGTGGTGACGACGCGGACGCGGCCGAGTCGATCGAGTTGGCCGGACGGGCCATCGACAGCATGACCGCCGGTGACCCTCGGGTCGCGCTGGCCTGGGTGACGCTGGGAAGGCTGCACGAGCGCAGGCGTGTCGAAGGCGGGGGCGGCCTCGACGCCGCGGCCGCCGCCTACCGGACCGCGGTCGAATCTCCCGCCACGGCACCGGCGTTTCGGGCGGCCGCGGCCAGATTGTGGGCCGAGTCGGCCGTCCGGCAGCGCGACTGGGCCTCCGCGACGGAGGCGTTCGGCGTCGCTGTCGCGCTGATACCCCAGGTGGCCTGGCACGGCGTCGAACGCGACGCGCGCGAGCGCAGGCTGACGGTGTGGGAAGGCCTGGCGAGGATGGCCGCCGCCGCGGCGCTGGAGGCCGGTGACCCCGGCCGCGCCGTGGAACTGCTCGAGCAAGGCCGCTCCGTGTTGTGGTCGCAGGCGTTGCAGACCAGGGACGACCTGTCGATGCTGCGGGAACGTGACCTCGCGTTGCACGATCGGCTGCGTGCCGTGGCGACGAAGCTGGCGGCCACGACCGTGCCCGACATCCCGGAGGCCGCCGCCACGACCGATCCGTGGAGCGACCCGAGCCAGCGCATGCGGTCCGACCGGATCAAGCTGGCCGAGGACTGGGACCGGTTGCTCGCCGAAGCACGCGCCTTGCCGGGACTGGAGTACCTACTGCGGATCCCGCCGCTGGCCACCCTGCGCGAGGGTCTGCCCGACGGTCCCGTCGTCCTGCTCAACGTCGACGAAGCCCGATGTGACGCCTTGATCGTGCACCGGGACCGCGACGTCGAGCATGTTCCGCTGCCTGCTCTGTCGTTCGTGGAGGCCGGGCGACGGGCAGAGGGGTACCTGCGGGCGTTGAAGCTGCTGGAAAATCCAGGCGGGCCAGGCGACTTCGCCACCACCGGCGCCAGGCAAACGGTGCACGCGACCCTGGAATGGTTGTGGGACACCGTCGCCGATCCGGTGCTGACCCGGTTGGGCTACACCGGCCACGACGAGCCGTTGCCGCGACTGTGGTGGTGCCCCACCGGATCACTCACCCTGCTCCCGCTGCACGCCGCCGGTTACCACGACCCGGCCGAGACCCCCACCGGGCGCACGGTGATCGACCGCGCGGTGTCGTCCTACACGCCGACACTGCGCGCGCTGGCGAAGGCGAACACCGCCGACGCCGTCGAGCCCGCCGACCGACGTGTCCTCGTGGTCAGCATGCCAGAGACCCCACCGGTTCCAGGCTCCCCGGACCTGTGCCCGCTGCCCTGCGCCCGCGAGGAAGCCGAGTTCCTTTCTCGCGCGATCCCCCTCGGTCGCACGTCGCGTGTCGCCGGCACCGCCACTCACGCCGCGATCACCGCCGACCTGCGCACCCACGCCCTCGCACATTTCGCCTGCCATGGCGGACAAAACCTGCAACAGCCCTCGACGGGCAGTCTCTACCTGTGGGACAAACCACTGACCGTGCTCGAGGTCGCGGAGCTGGATCTCGAGCACGCCGAACTCGCCTACCTGTCGGCCTGCAGCACGGCGATCGGTGGCACGACCCTGCCCGACGAGGCCATCCACCTCGCCGCGGCACTCCAGCTCGCGGGTTACCGGCAGGTGATCGCCACCCTGTGGACCATCACGGACCGGACCGCGGTCGAGGTGACCAAGATGATGTACACCGAGCTGCTCGGACCTTCGGGCCTGCGTCTCGACGGCACCGCCCATCTGCTCCACCGCACCGTGCGTGCCTTGCGCGACTCGGCTCCCCGCGACCCGGCCATCTGGGCCTCATACGTCCACTTCGGACCGTGAACTACGGGGCGCATGACTCGACCCTCGCACCGAGAGTCAGCCAGTGCTCGCGGCGACTGGCGTGTCAGTCTGGCTGCCTCCACGCCGATCAAGGTCCGAGGGATCTGCCTACCGCTTGGGGCGGTCGCGTGTTAGTCGAGGGCTGTTCCTCGGTTGGGGCACCATGAGCTTGTGCTTGAGCTGATTCATGTTTCCGAGGCCAAACTCCAGCAGCTGCTGCCTCAGTCTGGATGGCGGGCTACGCACGAGTCACCGCCGTCTTCCCCGGCCAACAACACGAGAATGATCGAGCCGCCACCGTGCTGGCCGCCACTCGGAGTTGAGTCCTCTCGCTTGCCACCCTTATTCAGTCTCAAATCCGTGGCATTTCCTCGCAAAGCAAAGGCGAGGTCAGGCGGCGTGCCGGCCGTGTGGCACCGGACCGAGCTCGGCCACGGCTGACCTGAACGCCCACCTCCCGGTGCCGTGCGGGGTTGATGTGAGGCAGATAGGGCCGACGCGATCCACCGTGCAACCTTCTGGCCGCCCGGCGCATTAGGGGGTGGGAGCCGCCGAGGACAGGAGAGACCGTGCGCGAGCAAGACCGTGACTACGTCGACTACGCGACGACACGGCTGCCTTGGCTGCGTCAGACGGCCTACCTGCTGACCCAGGACTGGCACCGGGCCGACGACGTGGTGCAGACGGCGTTCACGCAGCTGTACCGGCACTGGAAACGAGCCTCGCAGGTGGAGAACCTGGACGGCTACACGCGCACGATCCTGGTGCGCTCGTTTCTGGGCGAGCGGCGCCGGTGGGGGTCGAGGGTCCGGCTGATGGCCGAGCCGCCGGACCACGCCGGAGGGGAGCCGGACCACGCCAGTCGCGTAGCGGTGCGGACCGCGCTGGCCACCGTGCCGCCGCGGCAACGGGCCACTCTCGTGCTGCGGTTCTACTGCGATCTGAGCGTGGAGCAGGCCGCCGACGTTCTGGGCTGTTCTCCGGGAACCGTCAAAAGTCAAACCGCACGTGGCCTGGACGCGCTGCGGCGCGTGCTGGCCGATACCCCGTCACCGGTCTCGCCGGCCGCGAAGAGGAGCAGTTGATGGACGAGCAGGATGTGCGCACCCTCTTGGACGATCTTGCCCAGACCCCCGCTCCCCCGTCCCGAGTCGACGTCGTGGGCGCGGTGACCACGGCCCGGCGCGGGCGGAGGGTCCGCACGGCGACCTCGGTCGCGGCGTCGGTCCTCGTCGCCGGGCTGGCCACCACCCTGACGTACGCCGTCATCGACCGTTCGCCGCCGCCCACCGGTTCTTCCGCCCCGCCGCCCGCGGCCGCCCCGGCCCCCAGTGCGCCTGCGCGGTTCGACCCGCTGGTGCGCTACGCCTCGTTCGGCTGGCTGCCCGAGCAGGACACGCTGGACTGGCGCACCACGTCGATCAACGGCGAGCGGCTGACTTTGAAGGCTTCGAGGTTCGTTCCGGACCCGGCCAACGGTCCGGGTGTGACCCTCCCCGCGACGCACGTCGAGGTGCGCCTCTACGCCGCCGGCGTCGCCCCCCTGACCGACCGGCCGATCGAGACACAGCTTCCCGGCGAGGGCACACGGATGGTGCCCTACGGGCCGGTGACCGGCGCCCCTGCCGTCAACGGCGCCCCGGCGTACTGGGTAGGGGTGCCCGGTGACTCCGGGACACTCATCCTGAAGTGGCGTTACGCCGCCGACGGCTGGGCCGAGTTGTCCGTCTCCCGGCTCAAGGGCTACCCGCGCGAGACCGCCCGCCGCATCGCCGAGGCGCTACGCACCGACGGTGCCGAACGATTGCGCTTCCCTTTCCAGCTCACCGGCCTGTCCCCTGAGATCCGGCCGACGGCGGGCGAGATCGAGGAAGGCGGCCTCGGCGGCGCATGGCGCGCCACCCTCGACCTGAACCTCCGCCCCGACGGGCACGGACCGGCCCTGAGCGTGTCCGTCCACCCCGGCACCGACGGCCTCGTGCCCAACACCACCGTCGACGGGCACCCCGCCCGCCGCGACACCTTCGACGGAGACCACCTCGGGACGCCGCAGTACTCAGACCGGCTGTCCGTCTCCGACATCGACGGCCTCCAGGCCGACCTGTTCATCGACGCCACATCGGCCGCCGATGCCGCCCCGCTGGGACCGGACGGCGTACTCGGCGTCTACCGCGGCCTTACCGTCCACGCGGACCGCGCTGGCTGGACCAGCCAACCTCTCGTGCGCTGAACCATCGGCTCCAGCCGAGCGCCGACAAGGGCGGACCGAGAGTGTGGCCGGCCCTGCTCCCTCGGTGCCCGTTACGGGCCCGCTACCGTGACTCGGGTGGAGTTCGTCGTGATCTTCGGACCGCCCGCCGTCGGCAAGATGACCGTCGGCGAGAAGCTGTGCGAACTCACCGGGTTCAAGCTGTTCCACAACCACATGGCCGTCGAGCCGGTGCTCGGGATCTTCCCGTTCGGCTCGCCGCCGTTCGGCAGGCTCGTCAACGAGTTCCGACGCCGCGTCATCGAGGAGGCGGCCGACGCGGGCCTGCCCGGCCTCGTGTACACGAACGTCTGGGGTCTGGACCTGCCCGAGGACGCCGAGCTCATCGGCTCGTACGTCGACATCGTCCGGTCACGCGGCGGGCGGACGCGGTTCGTCGAGCTGTACGCGGATCTCGACGAGCGGCTCAGGCGCAATTCCACCGAGCTCCGCCTCGATCGCAAGCCCAGCGAGCGTGATCTCGAGTTCTCGCGCGTCAGCCTTCTCGAACTCGACCGCGACTACGTCATGAACACCGGCGGAACCCGCCGGGTCCACGCCCAGGGCTTGATCGAGCAGCACGATCACCTGCGTATCGACAACACCCACTTGAGCCCGGCCGAGGCCGCGGCCCTAATCCTGCGAAAGATGCCGCAGTGACCGGGTCGTGCTCGTGCCGAGGACCCGCGAGGCCATCCACGCCAGCGCGTCGGCCGTGCGCGCGGGAGTGTCCGACGGCTGCATGATGTGGCTCAGCACCGTCCGGACCACGACGTCGATCGCGACGTCGAGCTGGTCGGCGTCCAGCGGCGGCCCGTAGTCGCGCACGCGGCCGCGCAGCATGATCGTCGCTTCGCCCAGCAGGCTGCCTGCCCGGACGGTCAGCAGCGGCAGCAACTCGGTGTCGGCGCCGTGCGTGGCCGAGACGATGGCACGCAGCAGGAGGTTGTCGTCGGCGAGTTCGAGGACGCCTCGGACGGCGTCGTGGATCGCCTCGACCAGGTCGTCGGGGTGCCGCTCGAAGGCGTCTCGCACGACCGAAAGGAACCTCGCGAGTTCGTGCGAGATCATCGCTTCGGCAAGCTGGGTCTTCGAGCCGAGTTCGTTGTAGACGGTCTGACGGCTGACGCCGACGATCTCCGCGAGCTTGCTCATCGTCACCGAGGCCCAGCCGGAACGCACGGTCAGCTCGATCGCCGACGCGACGATCGGCTGCCGGTACGGGCCACCCGTGGCCGCGGCTGAGGGTGCCTCGCTCATGATCGTCATTCTAAGCCGCCGTCGAGGCGGCGAACGCCAGCGCCTCCGGCCACGGCGTTCGTCCGGCGACGTGGCGGCGGTACTTCATGATCTCGCGCGGCCGGTCGACGGTCAGCGCGCCGACGATCCGGTCCCCGCGCCGGTACAGCGCGGTGAACCCACCGGAGGCCGGGACGGCGGTCACCACCTCGTCCGCGTGCGGGGTGCCGACGAACTGGATCCGGTGGTCGTACCAGTCCGACCAGAAGTACGGCACCGGCGCCAGCGCACGTGCCGACTCCGGGGACAGCGCGTGACGAGCGGCCGCGGCACCTTGCTCCGCGGCGTTCGTCCAGTGTTCGAGCCGCATCAGTTCGCCGTCGAACAGGGGGTTCTCGGCGTGCGCGACGTCTCCGGCGGCGTACACGCCGGGCACGCCGGTCGCGAGCGTGGCATCGCACACCACACCACCGTCGAGCTCGTGCAGCGGGACTCCGCTCCCGGTCAGCCAGCCGGTGGCCGGGACGACGCCGATGCCGGCGACCACCAGGTCCGCGGGCAGCACCTCGCCGGTCGCGAGCCGGACGCCGGTCACCACCCCGTTGTCGGATTCCAGGCCGGTGACCTTCGTGGACAGCCGCAGCTCCGTGCCTGCCTCCCGGTGCAGCGAGGCGCACATCGCACCGGCTTCGGCCCCGACGGATCGGGTGAGCGGGACGTCGAGTGCCTCGACGATCGTCGACGGCAGCCCCCGTTTCCGGGCCGCGGCGGCGACTTCCGAGCCGATGAAACCCGCCCCGACCACGACCGTGCGGGCCCCGCGGTCGAGCGCGGCACGCACCGCCAGGGCGTCCTCGGCGGTCCTCAGGGTGTGGACCCCGGCGATTCCCTCGCTCCCGGGCAGCCGCCGCGCGGTGGCGCCGGTCGCGATCACCAGCGCGTCATAGGGCACGGTCCAGCCGTCCACCGCCACTTCGCGCGCGGTGGTGTCGAGCCCGTCCGCGGCCGCGCCGAGCACCAGCTCGACGCCGAGTTCGTCACGCAGTGCGGACACGCTGTGGAACGGATCGATCCGCCCGGGGCCTTCCGCGTCGAGGAAGGCCTTCGACAGCGGAAGCCGGTCGTACGGCGGGTGATCTTCCGCGCCGATCAGCACGATCCGCCCGCGGTAGCCGTCCCGGCGCGCCGCCTCCACCGCGCGCAGACCGGCCAGCGAGGCTCCCACGACGACCAGTGTCATGGTCAGTCCCGCAGTTTCAAGGCGAGAACCGGGCAAGCGTCGACGGCGGCCGACAGATCCTGCCGGTGTTCCTCGCCGGGCCGCTCGTCGAGCACCACGACCGTGCCGTCGTCACCGACCTCGAAGAAGTCGGGCGCCATCGCTTCGCACATGCCCAGCCCGTCGCATTTCGCGCGGTCCGCCTCGATCTTCATCATGCTCCGACCCTTCCCGGTGCCACGAAGTCGACCTTCTCCCGCACTCCGCAGTCCGGGCAGCACCACGAATCCGGGATCGCCGACCACGGGGTTCCGGCGGGGAAACCCTCACGCGGGTCGCCGAGTTTCTCGTCGTAGACGTAGCCGCAGCCCGGGCACATCCCGCCCTCGGTCGCGTCGCCGTGTGTGTCGGTGACGACCTGGGACGGCGCGGTCACGCGGGTTCCGTAGCGCGCCAGGATCTTGCCCCGCTTCGACGGCTGGATGTTGGCGCGCGAGATGTCGCCGTCGAAATGCGCGAGCACCCGCGGGTCCATCACGCGGCGCCAGACCGGCGGGAACAGCGCCAGCACGATCATCCCGGCATAGCCCGTCGGCAGGACGGGCGATTCCGCGAAATCGCGCAAGGTCTGGTAGCGGCGGGTCGGGTTGGCGTGGTGATCGCTGTGCCGCTGCAGGTGGTAGAGCAGGACGTTGGTGGCGATGTTGTTGGAGTTCCAGCTGTGGCTGGGATCCACCCGTTCGTAGCGCCGGCGGTTCGGCGGGCCGACCTTCTGCCGCCGCATCCCGTAGTGCTCCATGTAGTTCACGACTTCCAGCAGCGAGAACCCGATCACCGCCTGGATCACCAGGTACGGCAGGATTCCCGGCCCCAGCCACACGGTCAGCGCCGCCCACAGCACCGCCGACATCAGCCAGGCGTTGAGCACGTCGTTGCCGATCCGGAACGGATGCCGGTCACGCCGGGCGTACCGCTTGCGCTCCAGGCCCCACGCGGATTTCAGCGAGCCGAACACCGTGCGCGGCCAGAACCGGTAGAAACTCTCCCCCACCCGGCTGCTGGCCGGGTCCTCCGGGGTCGCCACCCGGACGTGGTGCCCACGGTTGTGCTCGATGTAGAAGTGACCGTAAAAGCTCTGTGCCAGCGCGATCTTCGACAGCCAACGCTCGTGACTTTCTTTCTTGTGCCCGAGTTCGTGCGCGGTGTTGATGCCGATGCCGCCGATGCAGCCGATCGAGATCGCCAGGCCGATCTTGTCCACAACGGACAGATCGCCGCGGGAGATCAGCCAGAACGCGGCCACGAAACCCGCGTACTGGATGGGCAGGAACGCGAAGGTGATCCAGCGGTAGTAGCGGTCCTTCTCCAGCCGTTCGATGACGTCGTCCGGCGGGTTGTCACGGTCCAGCCCGGCGATCAGGTCGATCAGCGGCACGACCACCAGGATCACGATCGGCCCGATCCAGAACCACACGCCCCATCCGGTGGCCGCGTACAGCCCGATGGCGAGGAACGCGAGCGAGGGGACCACCAGGCCGATCAGCCACAGGTATCGCTTGCGGTCGGTCCACCGCTCGGTCGAGCCCTCCGGGATCGTGCCCGTCATCTCGCTCATCGCACCCTCCTCCGTTGGCTGGGTTTACAAAACTGTAGGTGATGTACACCCGGTTTGACAAGTAGTCACTATTTGTAAACCCGCCGTTGCTTCATTTCGTGAGAGTTTGGCGATATCTTGTATTTGTTAGGAAACTTACTTAACTTGTGACGACACGCCGCGATCCACTTCGTCCGCCCCGAAGGAGCGCGAATGCCCCGATCACCTCGCCGGATCCGCCCCGCTGCCGTGGCCACCGTCGCCGCGGTCCTGCTGGTCCTGCCCGCCACCACCGCCACCGCGAGCACCGCCGCGAACAGCCCTTGGCCAGGCGGTTCCGCCGTCACGAACGTCGACGATTCGGACGTCCTCGGCGGCAACATGAGCGGTTTGTCCTTCCAAGGCGCCGACGTCCTGTGGGCGGTGAAGAACGGCCCCGGCACGCTGTACCGCCTCGTGCGCAACGGCACGACGTGGCGGCCGGACACGGCCAACGGCTGGTCGTCCGGCAAGGCCCTGCGCTACCGCAACGGCAAGGGCGATCCCGACGCCGAGGCCGTCGTGGCCACCCCGGACGGCGTGGTCACGGCCACCGAGCGCGACGGTGACAACAGCAAGAAGAGCGCTCTGAAGGTGCTCCGGTACGACGTCTCCGGGTCGGCCAAGACCCTCACCGCCAAGGCCGAATGGGATCTGACGGCGGACCTGCCGAAGGTCTCGGCCAACGATGGTCTCGAAGCCGTCTCGTGGATCCCGGACAGCGCCCTCACCTCGACGGGTTTCGTGGACGAACGCACGAAGGCGCCGTACAACCCGGCCACCTACCCCGGCCACGGCACCGGCCTCTATCTCGTCGGTCTCGAGAGCAACGGGATGATCTACGCCTACGCCCTCGACCAGGCTGGCGGGAAGTACACGCGCGTCGCGAGTTTCGCGAGCGGCCTCGACTCGATCATGGACCTCGAGTACGAAGCTTCGAAAGGCAAGCTGTGGGCGGTCTGCGACGACAACTGCAGCGGTAACTCGACCACGCTCTCGGTCACCCCGCGGGGCAAGTTCGCCGTGACCGACACATTCAACCGTCCGAGCGCGATGCCGAACTACAACAACGAAGGCTTCGCCCTCTCGCCGACCTGCGAACGCGGGGGCAAGCAGGCGGTCTGGGCCGATGACGGGAACGAAGGGGGCCACGCGCTCCGCGCCGGCAGCCTTTACTGCGGCGGCTGAACGGTTCCTGTTTCCGGCGCGGATCCCCCGGGTCCGCGCCGGAACTCCTGCACCGATTCCAGCCTTTGTCCCGTCCCGCTCCTGAACTAGTTTGTCGGCATGAAATTCGCTTCCCTCGCCATTCTCCCGGCTTTGGTCATCCCGCTATTCCTCCCCTCGACGGCTTTGGCGGGCGACGGCTGGGAATCCATCGGAACCGGGATGACTTCCGGCGCCAGCGGTGTCGCCGTCCTCGACAAGGACGGCGCTCGGATCGACGCACTTGTGTTGCGAGACAGCAAGAAGCCCGGAGAGAACCGGGCGGTCCGCGTGCGTCTCGATCACGGTCGGGTGTCCAAGGTGGACCCGATCGACTGGCCGGGCGAACTCCCCGTCGACCTGGAAGCGGCCGAAGCCGTGCCGGGAGAAGCGGGCGAATTCATCGCACTGGCCAGCGGCGGCAAAGGCTTTCACCTCAAGCTGCACGAACGGCGCTTGAAAGTGCTCGGCACGTTCCAGGTCCCGAAGGGCGACCCGGAAGACAATTACGAGAGTTTCGCGCTGAAGAAGGTGAATGACCGCTTGTTCGCGGTCTGGGCGGATCGGGGCCAGGACGCCCGCCCGGCCACGCTCTACTCGGCGGAGTTCTCGGTCTCGAAGCTGTCCTTCAAGAAGCCGAAGTCGATCCCGTTCCGCGTCGCCCATCCCGCCACCGACGTCCGGCACGCCTCCGACGTCGAGATCACCGCGGACGGCCGCGTCCTGATCTCGGCCGCCTCCGATCCCGGCGACGACGGCCCGTTCGATTCGGCCGTGTACGCGGCGGGTGTGCTCCGTGCCGACGGTTCGATCGCCCTCTCCCCCGTTCCGGCGAAGATCGGTGACTTCCCCGGTCACAAGATCGAGGCCATGACGTGCCTCTCACGCTCGTGCGGCAGTCTGCTCTACGGGACCGACGACGAGGCCGCGGGCGGTAGTCTGCGGATCGCGACCAGGAACGACCCGGAGGACCAGTGATCAGCGAAGACCTGCGCGAGCGGCGCCACAAGATCATCGAAGAGCACATGGACACCGAGGTGACCCAGGAGTTCGACCGCACGCTGGGCACCTTCAACGGCCACCCGCACTACGAGATCATGGCGACCGGGCAGATCTTCGACGGCGACGAGGAGGTCATGGGGTACTACCGCATGACCCGCACGGCGTTCCCGGACCAGCGGCACGAAAACGTCCGTTACCACTTCGCGGACGAGTCGGTCATCGTCGAGTTCGACCTGCTCGGCACCAACCTCGGCGAGTTCTACGGCCGTCCGCCCACCGGCAAGGCATTCCGCGTCCCGATCATCGCGGTGTTCTTCTTCGACGGAGACCGGATCACCAACGAGCGCGTCTACTTCGACGCCGCCAGCCTGATCACCCAGGCAGGGCACGCCGAACTGCTGACCTTGCTGGCGTCGGGTGACGTCTGACCGGCGGCCGGTGATCATCGGCCGATCGGCCGATGTGGACGGCCGGGGCCCGCGGCGAGGCTGACGAAGTCCCGCCGTCGAGCCCTGGAGAACCGCCCATGCCCCGCAACCGGGTCGCGACCGTGCTGCTCGCGATGACGATGGCCGCGCTGGCGACGCCGGCGCTCGCCTCGGCGTCACCCGCACCGTTGGAGTGGAAACTCTGCAAGGACGTCGCCGAGGGCTGGGAGCCCGCGGACGATCAGCGCACCGAATGCGCGATGGTGACCGTCCCGGTCGACTACGCGAAGCCGGACGGCCGGAAGATCGACATCGCGGTTTCGAGGCAGAAGGCGACCGATCCCACCCGGCGGCGAGGTGTCGTCCTGCTGAATCCCGGCGGCCCCGGCCAGTCCGGGATCCACGAGCCGAGGTGGCTCACCGACAGCAAGGCGGCCGGGATCGGCGCCGGCCACGACCTGATCGGGTTCGATCCGCGCGGTGTCCACTACAGCGCCGACATCGCCTGTCCGTCGCTTCCCGGTGACGATGTCGAGCCGCCGTCCTCCTTGCCGGACAAGGAAAAAGCCAGGTTCGTCTTCGAACGCGACGCGAAGGTGAACCAGCGTTGCGTCGCGGGCGATCCCGAGTTCGTCCGCAACCTGACCACCGAGAACGTCGCGCGCGACATGGACCGGATCCGGGAAGCCCTGGGTGAGGCGAAAATCGGCTTCTACGGCGTCTCATGGGGCACCGCGCTCGGCGCCGCTTACCGCACCGGATTCGACTCCCGGGTGGACCGGATGCTGCTGGACTCGGTCATGGCGCCGACCCTCGACGTCGGCGCGATGGACGACGCGATGATCGCGGCGGGCGAAGTCACCGCCAGGGAGTTCGCCGGCTGGATCGCCCGCTACGACGCCGTCTACCACTTCGGGCGCACCCAGCCCGCGGTGCTCGACGCGCTGCTGAAGCTCCGTGACGTCCACGGCGAGACCGTGACGAACTACCTCGCCGGTCCGCGCCGCGACTGGGCGAACTCCGCCAAGGCGCTCGCCGCCCTGCGTGACGGCACCGCGCCCGCGGCCGGACCCGCGGCCGAGCGAGGCGCCGGATTCGGCTGGGACGTGAAACCGAACGGCGCCAACACCTTCCAGCAGACGGCGATCCTCTGCAACGCCTCCGAGGGCCCTCGCGACTTCGAGACGATCTGGCAACGGCGGCTCGACCGGATCCGCGCGTACCCGGCCGTCGCCTCCCCCGGGTTCTGGGACGGCCGGTGCGCGGGCTGGCCGTTGCCGGTCCAGCCGTGGAACTTCGCCGGAGGAACGAGTCCGCTGCAACTCGTCGGGCACGTCTACGAACCGGTGACACCGATCGGCTGGGCACTGGCCATGCGCGAGCGGATCGGCGGCGCCCTGCTCACCATCGAGGACGATCACCACGGTTCGCTGTCCTCGCTCCCCTGTGCGAGCAAGGCCGTCGAGTTCTTCTCCACCGGCACGGCGAGCGACGGGTCCTGCGCCGGAGCGCCGATCCCGCCGCCGTCCGGCCGGTGATCAGCGGATCACCTGGCTTCGGCCAAGGGTGGGATGACACAACAAGCCCCGGTGAAGCATCCGAAGGTGTCCACGCGCGCCTTGTTGGTCCAGTTGTCGAAGCGGTCGATCACGAGGTCGACCTCACTGCCCGCCTTCGCGGTGTCGATCCCGAGGCCGGTGAAGAGCAGGCGGAGGTTTTCGGAGGTTTCGTTCTTCATGGGACTCGCTCCAGGCGTTCAGTGTTTCGTCGGCAGCGAAATCGTCCGTCACCAGGGCCTTCGCATCCAGAGCTATCCGTCATTCCGGCGTCGTGCTTTTCGACTAAGCCGAACGCGTGACGTGGTTCACACCTTCGGGCTCACCCTCGCTCAGCCCTCGATGCGCGAAAGGCCGAACGCGGTGAGGAAGCCCGCGACCGTGATCAGCCCGGTCCACAGATGCGCGTCGTCGAAGGCCTCCGGGATCATCGTGTCGGCGATCATGGCGAGGATCGCGCCGCCCGCGAGTGCGGTGATCACGGCCAGGACGGCGCCGGACGCCCCACCGAGAACGCCGTAGCCGAGCAGTGCCGCCACCCCGCTGATCACGGCGATACCGCTCCAGAGCGTGAAGACGTAGCGCGGACTCCGGCCCGCCCGTTTCATCCCGGCGGCGCTGGACAGTCCTTCCGGGACATTGCTGATGAAGACCGCCGCCACGGTCACGACGCTGACACTCCCGCCGCCGAGCAGGCTGGTGCCGATCACCATCGATTCGGGGACGCCGTCCAGCAGGGCGCCGAGAGCGATGGCCGTGCCGGAGCCCGCCTGCTCCTTCTCGGACGTCTGCTGGTCGCCCGAACGTTTGCGGTGACGGGCGCCCCGCCGGGCGAGCGCGATGTTGGCGAGGGTGTAGATCAGCGAACCGCCCAGAGCGCCGAACGCGGTCGGCAGGAAGCCGCCCTTTTCGTGCGCCTCGGCGATCAGTTCGAACGAGACTGCGGAGATCAGCACACCGCTGCCGAAGGCCATCACGCTCGCCACGGCCTTGCCCGGGATCCGGACCAGGAAACCGACCATCGCCCCGAGCAGCAACGCCGACCCGGCCAGCAGGCCCCAGCCGCCCGCCGCCAGCAAGTCCCCCACGTCCGTCTCCCTTCGTCCGGCGGAAACACGGCGGGCCGGCCGCGAAACGCGGCCGGCCCGGTGTCAAGCCAGGTTCAGGCTCGGATCATGCCACGTCGTACCGGTCGAGGTTCATGACCTTGTCCCACGCCGCCACGAAGTCGCGGACGAACTTCTCCTTGGCGTCGTCGCTGGCGTAGACCTCCGCCACCGCGCGAAGCTCGGAGTTGGAACCGAACACGAGGTCGGCACGGGTACCGGTCCACTTGACCTCGCCGGTCGCGAGGTCGCGGCCTTCGAAGGTCTCCGCGTCACCGGCCGCGGCGGTCCACTGAACGCCCATGTCGAGCAGGTTCGCGAAGAAGTCGTTGGTCAGCGACCCCGGCTTCTCCGTGAGCACGCCGTGCTTCGACTCCTGGGTGTTGGCGCCGAGCACACGCAGGCCGCCGACGAGGACGGTCAGCTCGGGCGCGCTCAGGTCCAGCAGGTTCGCGCGGTCGATGAGCAGGTACTCCGTCGGGAGACGGTGGCCCTTGCCGCGGTGGTTGCGGAAGCCGTCGATGGTCGGCTCCAGCGCGGCGAACGACTCGACGTCGGTCTGCTCCTGCGTCGCGTCGGTGCGGCCGGGGGTGAACGGCACCGTGACGTCGTGACCGCCGTCCTTGGCGGCCTTCTCGACGGCCGCGACGCCGCCGAGCACGATCAGGTCGGCCAGCGAGACCTTCTTGCCGCCGGTCTGGGCGCCGTTGAACGCCTCCTGGACGCCTTCCAGCGTCCGCAGCACCTGGGCCAGCGTCTGCGGGTCGTTGACCTCCCAGTCGCGCTGCGGCTCGAGGCGGATGCGGGCACCGTTGGCGCCACCGCGCTTGTCGCTCGCACGGAAGGTCGAAGCCGACGCCCACGCGGTGGAAACCAGCTGCGAGACCGACAGGCCCGAAGCGAGCAGCTTCTCCTTGAGGGAGGCGATGTCCGCGTCGTCGATCAGCTCGTGGTCGACGGCGGGCACCGGGTCCTGCCAGATCAGCGTCTCCTGCGGCACCAGCGGGCCGAGGTAGCGCTGGATCGGGCCCATGTCGCGGTGGGTCAGCTTGAACCAGGCGCGGGCGAAGGCGTCCGCGAACTGGTCCGGGTTGTCCAGGAAACGACGCGAGATCTGCTCATAGACCGGGTCGACCCGCAGCGACAGGTCGGTGGTGAGCATCGTCGGCGGGCGCGTGAGCTCGCCGGACTCGGGGTCGGGCACGGTGTTCGCGCCGGCGCCGTCCTTCGGCTGCCACTGGTGGGCACCGGCGGGGCTCTTGGTCAGCTCCCACTCGTAGCCGAAGAGGTTCTGGAAGAAGCCGTGGCTCCACTGGGTCGGCGTGGAGGTCCAGGTGGTTTCGAGACCACTGGTGATGGCGTCGCGGCCCTTGCCGCTGCCGAAGGAGTTCTTCCAGCCGAGGCCCTGCTCCTCGATCGAAGCGCCCTCGGGCTCGGCACCGACGTGCTCGTCGGGGTTCGCCGCGCCGTGCGCCTTGCCGAAGGTGTGGCCGCCGGCGATCAGCGCGACGGTCTCCTCGTCGTTCATCGCCATGCGGCGGAAGGTCTCGCGGATGTCGCGGGCCGCGGCCAGCGGGTCCGGGTTGCCGTTCGGGCCTTCCGGGTTCACGTAGATGAGACCCATCTGCACGGCGGCCAGCGGGCCCTCGAGCTCGCGGTCACCGGTGTAGCGCTCGTCGCCGAGCCACGTGCGCTCGGGACCCCAGTACACGTCCTCGTCCGGCTCCCAGACGTCGGCGCGGCCACCGGCGAAGCCGAAGGTCTTGAAGCCCATGGTCTCCAGGGCGCGGTTGCCGGTGAAGATCATCAAGTCGGCCCACGAGATCTTGCGGCCGTACTTCTTCTTGACCGGCCACAGCAGACGGCGGGCCTTGTCCAGGTTGCCGTTGTCCGGCCAGCTGTTGAGCGGGGCGAAGCGCTGCATGCCCGCGCCAGCGCCACCGCGGCCGTCCTCGATGCGGTACGTGCCCGCGCTGTGCCACGCCATGCGGATCATGAGGCCGCCGTAGTGGCCGAAGTCCGCGGGCCACCAATCCTGCGAAGTGGTGAGAACGGCGTCGACGTCCTTGGCGAGTTCGTCGAGGTCGACGGTCTTGAACTCGGCGGCGTAGTCGAACCCGGCGTCCATCGGGTCGGAAGCCGCGGTGTGCTTCCGGAGGATCTTCAGGTTGAGCTGATTCGGCCACCAGTCACGGTTTCCCGCGCCTTCGGTGGGGTGGTTGCGGCGCCCCGCCGAGACGGGGCAGCCGCCCGCGCTCTCTTCGTTCATCTCGCCGACGACGGCGTCCGGGCTGTCAGACACGGGAATCCTTCCGGGAATTCAGAGCTTGCAGGGCTCAGGAACGGGGTTCGATCGCGCGGGTTTCGATAGCACAGTCGGGACACAGGCCCCAGTAGATGACCTCGGCCTCTTCGATCACGAAGCCGTGGTCGTCCGACGCGCTCAAGCAGGGTGCGGGACCGACGGCGCAGTCGACGTCGGCGATGACACCACATGATCGACACACGACGTGGTGGTGGTTGTCCCCGACACGGGACTCATAGCGTGCCACGGATCCGGACGGCTGGATTCGCCGGACGAGACCCGCGGCGGTCAGTGCCCGCAACACGTCGTAAATCGCCTGGTGAGAGACCTCACCGAGCTCCGCCCGCACGACACCGATGATCGAGTCGGTGTCGGCGTGCGGATGGTCGCGTACCGCTGTCAACACGGCCACCCGAGGACGCGTCACGCGCAGGGAGGCCCCGCGCAGCATCCGCTCGAACTCCGGGGTCGTGGGCACGGGCGAAGTCTGGCCCATTTTCTGGAACGAATCAAGTTCGCGGATCCCGGGCGTGTCCGCGCCCCGCCGCCCACTCTCGCAAGTAGTCCTCTAGTTGCGATGGATGCGCGTGCAACTACCGCAACCAGTCCTCTACTCGTCGCGCGCCAGCAGCTCTCGCACCCGCTCCTGCAGCGCCTCCCGCGGGTACGCGTTCACCTGGGCGCCCGCCATCCGCACCGGGTCGCCGAAGAAGAAGTACTCGTACAACGACTCCCGCCCGGCGAAGCTCGAGACCGAAGCGTCGAACGCCAGCTTGAACAGCCGCGCGCGGTCCTTGGCGGGCAGGGTGGCCGACTGCAAGTAGGTGTCGATGTCGGGACGGCCCTCCGCGTCGAAGTCCGATTCACCCGGTAGTGCCATCAGGCCGGACGCCGAGAACTTGCGGATGATCTCGGTCAGCCGCGGCGAGACCTTGGTGGGGTACCAGTTCCGGGCGGCGTTGAGGACTTCCCACTTGGGCAGGAAGACGCCGTCCTCGCTCACCGCGCCGTCGGCCTCGGCCGCGCGCAGCACGGCCTTCTCGATCTCGACGTAGGAGATCAGCTCCGAAAGGTCCTGCTGGATGTGCTGGAATCCGCCGATGCCGATCGCGGCCGCGATCTCACTGGCGAGACCGAGGTAGAACTCGGTCTTGGCCAGTGTGCGGGTGACGACCTGATGGGTCATGAGCGCACCGGCGCCGGTCTCGGCGTACCACGCGTTGCACAGTTCCGGGTGCCCGAGCAGGAAGACCCGGTCGTTCGGGACGAACACGTCGTCGAACACGACGACCGCGTCCATCTCCTCGAACCGGGAGGCGAGCGGCTCGTCGAAGTGCGAGCGGCCGTGGTGGAGCCCGGCGCGGCAGAAGTACTTCAGCCCGGGCGCGTCGTTCGGGACGGCGAAGGCGTAGGAGTACGGGGCGTCCTCGGGGGTGCCGCGCAGGACGGTGGACGGGAACACGAGGAGTTCGTCGGCGATCGGGGCGATGGTGGCGAGCATCCGGGCGCCACGGACGACGATGCCGTCCTCCCGCTCCTCGACCACCTTCGCCGAAAGGTTCCCGCCGCCCTGCTGGCTCCCGGACACCGAACGATTGACCTGCGGCGGGATCAGCGTGTGCGTCGCGAGGAGGTCGTTCTCGCGCGCCATCTCGTAGTACTTCTCGATGCGCTCTCCGAAGACGGGGTCGGCCTGGGAGAAGAACTTCTTCGCGGTCGAAAGCGCGGTGAGCGACGAGTTCATGTAGTCGCCGGTACGGCCGAGGAAACCGTTGGAGTACTGAGCCCACACGGAAAAGGCGGCACGGCGGCGCTTGAGGTCCTCCTCGGTCCGCGGCACCAGGAACGAGGTGCCGACCCGCTCCCCCGTGGTCGGCGACTCGTAGGTGAGGACGTCGCGGTGTGCCGGGTCGTGCTGGAGGTCGAACAGCTTCGCGTAGGTCAGCGCGTTGTTCCGGAACGCGGCGTGTTCGGCGACCTTCGAGGTCACCTTCTCGCCGTCGACGTACAGCTCCGGCGTCATCGCGTTGAGCTTGTCGAGGTACTGCTGTCCGGTGCGGGCTCCCATGTCGTGCTCCTTCTCGGGACGTCGTTGTCAGAACAGGGATTCGTGGCCTTGCGCGGATTCGTGGATGGTCGAAAACCGGCCGTCGACGAAGCCGAGCGCGTCGCCGGAGCGGTAGTCGAACTCCCGCACTTCGCCGAGGAAAAGGGTGTGGTCGCCACCGTCGTAGGCGGCCCACGGCGTGCAGTCGAACCAGCTGAGGACGCCACCGAGCCGTGGCGCGTTCCCGCCTTCGACCCACACCGGCGCGCCTTCGGCACTCGGGCGGCCGGCGAAGTTCATCGCGAGCGCCTCTTGTTCCGCGCCGAGGACGTTGACCGCGAACGGGCGGCCTTCGAGCAGGTCGTGGCTCTTCACAGTGCGCTGGATGGAAACGAGCACGAGCGGCGGATCCATCGAGACGGCGGTGAAGGAGTTCACCGTCAGGCCGTGCCGTTTCGTCGCGGCGTCGAAGGTCACCACCGCGACCCCTGTCGCGAAGCGGCCGAGACAGCCTCGAAAGAACTGCGCGGGAGGCCGATAGAGATTCGACCCCGGCGAAAAACTGGTCTCGCGTGACATCATGGGCAACCCTGCCGATTTCTGTTCTATAATCGAACAGCCAGTTCAACTATCGAAATGGATCGTATACGATGGATTCGGAGTCCCGCAAGGTTTCGAGCTCGTCCCAGACGCTCAGCCGCGGCGTCCGCGTGCTCGAAGTCCTTGCCGACGCCCAGGAAGCGCTCAGCGTCGACCAGATCGCCGAACGGCTCGGCGTGCACCGGTCGATCGCGTACCGGCTCATCCGCACGCTCGAGGATCACGGGCTGCTCACCCGGGAGCCCGCCGGGAAGTACGAACTCGGCGCGCGGCTGGCCGCGCTCGCGGCGGGGATCAAACACGATCTGCAGGCCGCCGCGCTGCCCGAGCTGACCGCGGTCGCGAACGAGCTCGGCATGACGTGTTTCGTGGCGGTGATGGACCGCGAAGAATGCGTGACCCTGGTCAGCGTGGAACCCCGGCACGCCGTCGCGTCGGTCGCGCAGCGCCCGGGGTCCAGGCATCCGTTCACCGCGGGCGCCCCCGGCCGCGCGATCCTTTCCCAGCTGCCGTCGGAGAACTGGACGGACGCGGTACGAGAAGTGGCTGACCGCGGATACGCGGACAGCCACGGTGAAGTGATCGAGAACCTCAGTGCCGTCGCGGTGCCGCTCCCCCTGCGCGGCCACGCGCCCGCGGCGCTCGCGGTCGTCTATCTGTCCAGCACGCGAACCGCCGCCGAGCTCGCGGAGCGGCTCGAGGCGGCGGCGAAAGCCGTCCGTGACGCCCTCGGCGGATGAGCGTCACGGACAGCGGGATCACTTACCGAATCGAAGCGGGCTCACCGCCTGCTCGGCTTCGTGGTCCGGCCCGAGCGGGATCCCCGACCGGTCACGCAGCAGCAACGTGGCGATGAGACCGACCACGGTCATCCCCGCCAGATAGAGGGCCACGGACATCGACGTACCGGTCGCCCCGACCAGCGCGGTGGCGATCGTCGGCGCGAACGCGCCACCGAGGATCGCGCCGAGCGCGTAGGAGATGGAGACACCGGAGAACCGGATCGACGCGGGGAACAGTTCCGCGTAGAACGCGGCCTGCTGGCCGTAGGTGAAGCCGAGACCGATGCTGAGAATGATCAGCCCCAGTGCCAGCAGCACGACGTTCCCGGTGTCCACCAAGGGAAAGAGGACCGCGACGCCGGCGAGTTGCGCGATCCAGCCCATCACGTAGGTACGCCGCCTGCCGATCCGGTCGGAGACCGCGCCCGCCGCCCACGTGGAAAGCAGCCAGGTCGCCGCCGACGCGGTCACCGCCCACAGCACCGGACCGCGGTCGAGTCCGATCGGTCCCTTCGGGTTGGTCGCGTAGTTCTGGATGTAGCCACCGGTGGTCATGTAGCCGACGGCGTTGTTGCCCGCGAACACCAGCGCGGCCACCAGGACGAGCACCGAATGCTTGCGGAACAGCTGGAAGATCGGCGTCCGGGTCCGCTCACGGCGTTCGGCGATCTCCCGGAAGACCGGGCTTTCCTCGACGCGCCGCCGGACGTAGTGACCGACCAGGATCAGCCCGACGCTGAGCAGGAACGGGATCCGCCAGCCCCAGTCGAGGAACGCCTGCCCAGGGACGAGCAGGCTGGTCAGCGCCAGGACACCGGAAGCCAGCAGGAGGCCGAGCGGGACACCGATCTGCGGTGACGCGCCGAAGAGTCCCCGCCGGTTCGGCGGGGCGTGCTCGACGGCCATCAGCACGGCGCCGCCCCATTCACCGCCCGCCGAAACACCCTGCAGGATCCGCAGCAGGATCAGCAGGACCGGCGCGAGGACACCGATCTGATCGAACGTCGGGAGCACGCCGATCAGCGTGGTCGCGGCGCCCATCAGGATCAGGGTGAGCACCAGGACGACGCGGCGGCCGTACTTGTCGCCGAAGTGGCCGGCGAGGAAGGCGCCGAGCGGGCGGAACAGGAAGCTCACGCCCACGGTGGCGAAGGAGACGAGGGTGCTGTTCGCCCCGAGGCCGGAGAAGAACAGCTTTCCGAAGACGAGCCCTGCCGCGGACGCGTAAACGAAGAAGTCGTACCACTCGACGGTGGTGCCGACGACGGTCGCGAACGCGACCCGGCGCCGGTCGGAGGACGGCGAGGCGGTCCGGCCGGATGTGTGCTCATCCTGCGCTGGATTCGACACTTTGGCTCCTTTGACGTAGGCCTGACGCGAGTGGCGGCCCGCTGGATCCCGGGCGAGGCGAAGGCCACTCGGTGACCGCCTTGCCACTGTGGCACGGAATCATATACGTTATTAGATACGAAGCAAGGGTCGAGGAGTTCAGGGAAACATGGACACTTACGAGGCAACGGCGCCATCAGGACGCGGGTCCGGTCCGCTGGGCACCCGGCCGGGCAAGATCATCGCCGTCCATCTCAGCTACGCGTCACGGGCCGAGCAGCGCGGGCGGCGTCCGGCGAACCCGTCGTACTTCTTCAAGCCGTCGAGCTCGCTCGGCACGTCCGGGGGCACGGTCGAACGCCCCGCTGGGACCGAGCTGCTGGCCTTCGAGGGCGAGATCGCCCTGGTCATCGGCACCACGGCCCGCTGGGTCAAACCGGACAAGGCGTGGGACCACGTCGCCGCCGTCACCGCCGCGAACGACTTCGGCCTCTATGACCTGCGCACCGCGGACAAGGGCTCCAACGTCCGGTCCAAGGGCGGCGACGGCTACACCCCGCTCGGCCCCGGCCTCATCGACGCGCGCGACGTCGACCCGTCCTCACTGCGCATCCGCACCTGGGTGAACGGCGACCTCGTGCAGGAGGACACCACCGCCGGGCTGATCTTCCCGTTGCGGCAGTTCGTTTCCGACCTCTCCCAGCACTTCACGCTCGAACCCGGCGACGTCATCCTCACCGGGACCCCCGCCGGGTCCACCGTGGTCTCCCCCGGTGACGTCGTCGTGGTCGAGGTCGACGTTCCCGGCACCTCCGCCAGCAGCGGACGGCTCCACACCACCGTCTCCCAGGGAATCCGGTCCTTTTCGGACATCGGCAGCCTCCCCGAGGTCGACGACAAGCAGCGCGCCGAAGCCTGGGGCACTCCCTCGGACGAACCGCAGCCGGAAGAAGCTCCCGCGCTCAGCGAGGCACTTCGCGCCAAACTGCTGCGCGCGCCGGTGGCCGGACTGTCCGCCCAGCTGCGCAAGCGCGGGCTGAACAACGTCGCGATCGACGGCGTGCGTCCCAACCTGCCGGGCTCGAAGATCGTCGGCACGGCGAGGACCTTGCGTTTCGTCCCGAACCGCGAGGACCTCTTCAAGTCCCATGGCGGCGGCTACAACGCGCAGAAACGCCTCTTCGACTCCGTCGGCGACGGCGAGGTCATCGTCATCGAGGCACGGGGTGACCGGGGTTCCGGGACACTCGGGGACATCCTGGCGCTGCGGGCGCGGTACCTCGGCGCCGCCGGGGTGATCACCGACGGCGGCGTCCGCGACTTCGACGCCGTCGCCGCGACCGGCCTCCCGGTGTTCTCGCAGGGCGCGCATCCGGCGGTCCTCGGCCGCAAACACGTGCCGTGGGACACCGACGTCGCGGTCGCCTGCGGCGGGGCCACCGTGCTGCCCGGCGACATCATCGTCGGCGACGACGACGGGGTGATCGTCATCCCGCCGAATCTCGCCGAAGAGATCGTCGACGCGACGCTCGTCCAGGAGGACGAGGACGCCTGGATCGCGGAGCAGGTCGGCAAGGGCCGCGCGATCGAGGGGCTCTTCCCGCTCAATCCCTTGTGGCGGGAAAGGTATGAGGCATGGCAGAAGAAGCAGTGAAGACGGCCAGCAAGTCCGAACTCGCCTACGAGTGGCTGCGTGAGCGGATCGCCCGGCACGAGTACGGACCCGGCTACCGGCTCGTCCTCGCCGAGATCGCCGGCGCGCTCGACATGAGCGTCGTCCCGGTGCGCGAGGCGATCCGGCGGCTGGAGGCCGAGCGGCTGGTGACCTTCGAGCGCAACGTCGGCGCGCGCGTGGCGATGGTGGACCAGAACGAATACATCCACGCCATGCAGACCCTCGGCGTGGTCGAAGGCGTCGCCACCGCGCTGTCCGCGCCGGGACTGTCCGAAGAGGACATCGCGAAGGCACGCCGGGTGAACGAGCGGATGATCGCCCTGCTCGACCACTTCGACGCGCACGAGTTCACCGCGCTGAACCAGCAGTTCCACTCGCTGCTCTTCGAATGCTGCTCCAACCCGCAGATCCTCGAACTCGTGCACCAGGGCTGGACGCGGCTGTCCGGACTGCGCGACTCGACGTTCGCCTTCGTCCCCGACCGCGCGCACCGGTCGGTCGAAGAGCACGAACAGATCCTCCGGCTGATCTCCGAGAAGGCCGACCCGCTCGACATCGAATTCGCCGCGCGCAATCACCGCTGGGCCACCATGCAGGCCTTTTTGGACGCTCGAGAGCGCGCGAACCGCTGACTGAGGAGGACTTTTGACCACCACGACTCCCCGGCCGATCCCGGACGGTGTCCCGGAGCGGATCCGGCACTACATCGGCGGCGAGCTCGTCGATTCGGCCGACGGCGCCGTCTTCGACGTACTCGACCCGGTGACCAACGAGGTCTACGTGCGGGCCGCCGCGGGCAAGAAGGCCGACATCGACCGCGCCGTCGCCGCCGCGCGGAAGGCGTTCACCGAGGGACCGTGGCCGAAACTGGTTCCGCGCGAACGGTCCCGGGTGCTGAACCGCATCGCCGATCTCGTCGAATCGCGGGACAAGCGGCTGGCCGCGCTGGAGAGTTTCGACTCGGGCCTGCCGATCTCACAGGCGCTGGGCCAGGCCCGCCGGGCCGCGGAGAACTTCCGGTTCTTCGCCGATCTGATCGTCGCACAGGCCGACGACACCTACAAAGTGCCCGGACGCCAGGTCAACTACGTCAACCGCAAGCCGATCGGTGTCGCCGGGCTGATCACGCCGTGGAACACGCCGTTCATGCTGGAGTCGTGGAAACTCGCCCCCGCACTGGCGACCGGGAACACCGTGGTGCTCAAGCCCGCCGAGTTCACCCCGCTTTCCGCGTCGCTGTGGGCGGAGATCTTCGAAGAGGCCGGGCTGCCGCCGGGCGTGTTCAACCTCGTCAACGGTTTCGGCGAGGATGCCGGCGACGCGCTGGTGAAGCATCCGGACGTCCCGCTGATCTCGTTCACCGGCGAGAGCGGCACCGGCAGCCTGATCTTCGGCAACGCGGCGCCGTTCCTCAAAGGACTGTCGATGGAGCTGGGCGGCAAGTCGCCCGCCATCGTCTTCGCCGACGCCGATCTGGAGACCGCGATCGACGCGACGATCTTCGGCGTGTTCTCGCTCAACGGCGAACGCTGCACCGCGGGCAGCCGGATCCTGGTCGAGCGCGCGATCTATGACGAGTTCGTCGAGCGCTACGCCGCGCAGGCCAAGCGCGTGGTCGTGGGCGACCCGAGCGACCCGGCGACCGAGGTCGGCGCGCTCGTGCACCCCGAGCACTACGAAAAGGTCATGAAGTACATCGAGATCGGGAAGACCGAAGGCAGGCTGGTCGCCGGTGGCGGCCGTCCGGACGGCTTCCCGGCCGGGAACTACGTGGCGCCGACGGTGTTCGCCGACGTCAAACCGGACGCCCGGATCTTCCAGGAGGAGATCTTCGGCCCGGTCGTCGCGATCACGCCGTTCGACAGCGAAGAAGAGGCGCTCGAACTCGCGAACAACACGAAGTACGGGCTCGCGGCCTACGTCTGGACCAACGACCTCAAGCGGGCCCACAACTTCGCGCAGTCCGTCGAGGCCGGGATGGTGTGGCTCAACTCGAACAACGTCCGTGACCTGCGCACGCCGTTCGGCGGCGTCAAGGCGTCCGGGCTGGGGCACGAGGGCGGCTACCGCTCGATCGACTTCTACACCGACCAGCAGGCGGTGCACATCAATCTCGGCGAGGTGCACAACCCCGCCTTCGGCAAGCGCTGACCGTTCCCCCGTCCACAAAGGATGCTGTCATGACACCGATCCCCACGCCGTCGTCGCCACCGCCGGACGTCCTGCGCTGCGCGTACATGGAGCTCGTCGTCACCGATCTGGCCCGCTCGCGCGCGTTCTACGCCGACGTCCTCGGCCTGACGGTGACCGAAGAAGACGACACCACGGTCAGCCTCCGCACGATCGACGAGTTCATCCACCACAACCTCGTGCTGCGCCAGGGCCCGGTCGCCGCGGTCGCGGCGTTCTCCTACCGGGTCCGGTCTCCCGAGGATCTGGACAAGGCCGTCGCGTTCTACACGGAGCTGGGCTGCCGCGTCGAACGCCGCGAAGACGGGTACACCAAGGGCATCGGCGACTCGGTGCGCGTGCAGGACCCGCTCGGCTTCCCGATCGAGTTCTTCCACGACGTCCAGCACGTCGAGCGGCTCGGCTGGCGCTACGACCTGCACCTGCCGGGCGCGCTGGTGCGGCTCGACCACTTCAACCAGGTCACCCCGGACGTCCCCCTCGCGGTGAAGCACATGGAAGACCTCAACTTCCGCGTCACCGAGGACATCCAGGACGATCAGGGCGTCACCTACGCGGCCTGGATGCGCCGCAAGCCGACCGTGCACGACACCGCGATGACCGGTGGTGACGGACCGCGGATGCACCACGTCGCGTTCGCCACGCACGAGAAGCACAACATCCTGTCCATTTGCGACAAACTCGGCTCACTGCGGATGTCGGACCACATCGAACGCGGCCCCGGCAGGCACGGCGTCTCGAACGCGTTCTATCTCTACCTGCGCGACCCGGACGGGCACCGCGTCGAGATCTACACGCAGGACTACTACACCGGCGACCCCGACAACCCGGTCGTCACCTGGGACGTGCACGACAACCAGCGCCGCGACTGGTGGGGCACGCCGGTGGTCCCGTCCTGGTACACCGACGCGTCGCTGGTGCTCGACCTCGACGGCAAGCCGCAGCCGGTGGTCGCGAGGACCGAGGAAAGCGAACTGGCGGTCACCATCGGCGCCGACGGCTTCTCCTACACCCGCAAGGGTGACGACGACGGGGAACTGCCTGCCTGGAAACAAGGCGAGTACAAACTCGGCAACCAGCTCTGAGGCGGGAACATGCTCGAACAGGAAACCATCACCGCGATCGCCGACGAACTGGCGGCGGCCGAAGCGGCCCGCGAGACGATTCCGCTGCTGACGGCGCGCTATCCGGACATGACCGTCGAGGACTCCTACGCCGTGCAGAACGAGTGGCGGCGCCGGGGCATCGAAGCGGGTCGCCGTCCGGTCGGCCGCAAGATCGGGCTCACGTCGAAGGTCATGCAGGCCGCCACCGGGATCACCGAACCGGACTACGGCGCCATTTTCGCGGACATGGTGTTCGAGAACGGTTCCGTGATCGAGCACAGCCGGTTCTCGAACGTGCGCATCGAAGTCGAACTGGCCTTCGTGCTCCGTGACTCGCTTTCCGGTCCGGACGCCACGGTGTTCGACGTCCTGCGCGCGACCGAGTACGTCGTACCCGCGCTGGAGATCCTGTCCTCGCGCATCGAAATGGCGGGACGGACCATCGTGGACACGATCAGCGACAACGCGGCCATGGGCGGGATGGTCTACGGCGGCAACCCGGTCGCCGTGGACGCCGTCGACCTCCGCTGGGTCTCGGCGCTGTTGTACCGCAACGAAACCATCGAGGAATCCGGCGTCGCCGCCGCAGTGCTGAACCATCCCGCGAACGGCGTCGCCTGGCTCGCGAACAAACTTGCGCAGCACGGCGACAAACTCGACCCGGGCGACATCGTGCTGGCCGGATCGTTCACCCGGCCGATGTGGGTGCACCCCGGCGACACGGTGACCGCCGACTACCGGGACCTGGGGGCGATCACATGCCGCTTCGTCTAGCGCCCACGTTCCGGGAGCGGCTGGCCGAGGCCACGCGGCCGCAGATCGGCATGTGGGTCACGTCGGGCAGCCCGGTCGTCGCGGAGATCTGCGCGGGCTCCGGGCTCGACTGGCTGCTCGTCGACACCGAGCACTCCCCCGTCGGTTTGGAGACGGTGCAGTCGTTGCTGCAGACGATCGCCGCGTACCCCATCACCCCGATGGTGCGCGCCCCGTCCGGCGACGCTGTCGCGCTGAAACGCCTGCTCGACCTGGGCGCGCAGAACCTGCTCGTGCCCATGGTCGACAGCGCGGACGAGGCGGAGGCCGTCGTCCAGGCGGTCCGGTATCCGCCGCGAGGCATACGCGGTGTCGGCAGTGCTCTCTCCCGCTCCGCACGCTGGAACCGGGTCGAGGGCTATTTGACGAACGCCGACGAGTTCACGTCGCTGTACGTGCAGATCGAGTCGACGACGGGTGTCGCGGCCGCCGCCGAGATCGCCGCTGTCGACGGCGTCGACGGCGTGTTCGTCGGACCGTCCGACCTGGCCGCCTCGATGGGGCTGCTCGGGCAGCAGACGCACGCCGACGTCACGGCGGCCGTCCTGGGCACGTTCGAGTCGGTCCGGGCGCAGGGGAAGCCGGTCGGGGTCAACGCGTTCGATCCCGCGCAGGCGCGGCGCTACCTCGACGCGGGCGCTTCGTTCGTGCTGGCCGGTGCGGATGTTTCCTTGCTGGCGCAGGGTTCGGAGGCGCTGGCGCGGCGGCATTCGGATTGAGCCGGGTTGGTCGTGGGTGGCGTTTCGGGTTGTCGGGGGCGTAGAGGTGCCGTGCTCGGGCCGTCTCTCGGTGTCGGTCTCGGGTCGGGTGTTGCGAAAGCCTCGTTCGCAACGTTGAAGGTTGTGAACGTGGCTTTCGCAACACCGTCGTCCCGGGCGACCCCCACGCCTGACTTCGCGTGTCGCGAAAGCCACTTTCGGGTCATCAGACGTCGCGAAAGTGGCTTTCGCGACACCAGGCATAGCGGCCGCACACAACGCCCGAGTCTGGTCGGGGTGGTCGTGAGTGGCGTTTCGGGTTATTGAGTGAAGGTCAAAGTGGCGTTGTGGCTGAACTCAGGTGAGCGAGGGCGTGACTCGCGTGATTGAAGCCGGATCTCACGTGATCAGAAGCCGAACTCCGTGAACGTCGCCCAAGCACGCGAGATCCGGCTCCAAGCACGCGAGATCCGGCTTCAATCACACGCGATCGCAGTTCGATCACACGTGAACGCCCAACCCGCCCGAACACGACACCTTTGCCTTACCCCTCAAGAGAACCCGAAACGCCACTCACGAAACTCTCGACCCAGCGCTGAGCGAGGGGCTCCGTGATCGCTATCCGCTTTCGGCTTCGAAATCGGCCTTGCGGCGGGCCAGGTAGGCGGGCCAGTCGGCTCGTGCCGCGACCACGTCGGCGATGGACAGTTTGATGACGCCGCAGCCGCTGAGCGAGCAGGCCCGCGGCGCGCTCGCGTCGATGAGGGAAATACCGCCGATCTCATCGCCGTCGTCGATGTAGGTGCAGAGCACCGGGTGAAACGCGCAGTCTTCGTAAATGTCACCTGGCTGAATCTCGCCTGGCTGGTCCTTGATCACGCTGACGATGCTAGGCGAGGTTGCCGGAGCGCCGGGTTCGAACGGTTCTGAAGGTGTGGGCATGCAAAGTGGCACGCCCCCAGCCGCCTCACCCGTCGACAACCAGCTCCCCCACCCGCGGACTCGCCGGAAGCCGAAGCGCCGCAACAACTCCACCCACCGCGACCAGACTGATGAACCCGAACACGACACCGAACGCCACCGTGGGCCAAGACCCGAGACCCGCCAGAACCGCGCCGGTCACCGCGACCCCGGCGACCGCGCCCACCTGCCTCACCGTGTTGAACAGACCCGAGGCACCGCCCGCCGCACCCGGTGTCACGGACGCCATCGCGATGGCGGACAGCGGCGACCAAGCCATCGCGTTGGCGGCACCCAAAAGCGCCGCGCCGGCCGTGATCCACCAAGGGTTCAGTTCCAGGACGACCACGAGCCCGATGAGCAGCAGGCTCACCAGGAGCAGGCTCATGCCGAGGATCGCCGGCCGACGTCCTCCCACCCGGTCGACCCAGCGGCCGGCCGGTGGAGACAACAGGATCGCGACGACGGCGTCCGGCGCCAGGACCATGGCCGCTTCGATCGGTCCGAAACCGCGCGCCTCTTGGATGTAGAGCATGGTGGGCAACGCCATCGCGAGGACCGTCGCGCCGAGGGACGCCATCGCGAGGCTCGCCGACAGGTATCCGGATGAGCGGTAGAGCCACAGTGGCGCGAGCGCGTCGGCTCCTTCGCCGCGTTCCCGGAAATAGAAACCGATGAGCAGGGCAACGGCGAGGACGGTCGCGGGCAGCGAAAGGGAGTTCCAGGACAGCAGCGCCCACACGAGAAGGCTCAGACCTGCTGTGCTCAGCACGGCACCGACGAGGTCGAAACGCGCGACGCCGCCGCGGCTACCCGGAATCAGGCGAATCCCCATGACGACGGCGATGCCGCAGAGGGGCACGTTGACCCAGAAGATCCAGCGCCAATCGAGGCTCGCCGTCAGCAATCCGCCCAGAATGGGGCCGAGCAAGGTGGCGGCGGCCGCGACCGAGCCCCAGATGCCGAAGGCGCGGCCTCGCTCGTCTTCGGCGAAGAGCCGTCGGATCAGTGTGAGCGGCTGCGGGGACATCGCGGCCGCGGCCAGGCCTTGCAGGATCCTGAAGGCGATGAGCCATCCGATCGAGGTCGCGAGCCCGCACAGCGCCGAGGTGACGGCGAAGCCTGCCATGCCGAACAGGTAGACCCGCTTCGGATCGAAGAGGTCACCGAGTCGCCCGGCGACCAGCAACGGAACCGAAAAGGCGAGCAGGTAACCCGCGGTCACCCAGAAAAGCGCGGCGACGTCCCCGCCGAGGTCGGCCTGGATGCTCGGGCTCGCCACGGCGACGATCGTCGTGTCGAGCAGGAGCACGAAGAATCCTGCGAGCAGGGCGACGAGGCCACCCCATTTGGAAGAAGTCACCACCGCTGCCCCAGTACGCGCACGCCAATCACGATAGAGGCACAGACCCCGTCCGTCGTAACAAGGCCAGTCCGCCCCGCGAGTTGTAAGCCGACGGTTTCGGCGAGCGGCGAGGGAGACGATCTTGAACCGGGCGGGTGCTGTGTGGTTCTGGTCTTTGCTCGGCGCCCTCATCGCCGCTGCCCTCGGCACCGCGATCAATTTCGCGACCGACCTCAAGACCAGTTTCCTGGCCTGGGGTTTCGTCGTCGCGTTCACCCTCGCGACCGGGATAGTCAGCGGTATCTCCCAGGTCATGACCCGCCGCGACGGCAGTGGCTCGAAAGCCTCGACCACGACGAACGTCTACAACGTCCAGCATTCACAGGTCAACGTCTGGCTGGTGTTCCTGATCCTGGGCGTCTCGGGTTCCCTGCTGGCGGCCATTTTCGTGGGCGTCCACTTCGCGGGTTCCATCCAGACCGCCGGAACCCCGCTTCCCGCCGCGATCGAACCGCGCCCGGCGCCCCCGCCCTCGTCGACGACCACCACGCTTCCCGTCCCCACCACGACTTCCACCGTGCCCCGGCCCGTCGTGAACGAAGACATCACCGAGTTCGTCACCGGCTACTACCGCTTGATGCCGGACACCCGGGCGGGCTGGCCGCTCATCGGACCGAACCTCCAGCGCCGCGGCCTGACCGATTACGAGGCTCATTGGGGCAGGATCAGCGCTGTGGACGTCCACAGCGCGTCGGCCACTTCCGCGACGACTGTCCGGGTCCGCGTCACGCTGCACTACCGCGACGGCCGCGCCTCTCTCGAAACCCACGAACTGACGGTCGTTCCCTGCGACGGCCACCTCTGCATCGACGCCGACACCCTTGTCCGCGGGAAATAGCGATCGCGGTTAGGGTCCTGCCCATGACCGCTCTCCCGCGCGGCGGCCGTCCCGCCGAGGCCTTGATTGCCGTAGAGGCGAGCATCGAGGATCGCTGGCGGCTGCTCCTCGCCGAATACGGCGTCGCCGCCAGGACGAAAGAGGAAACCGACCTCGCCGAAATGGTCGTCGCCGACACTTCCGCGTTCGAATGGCGGGTGGTGGACGCGGCCCTCAACCGGCTGTCGTGCGCCGAATGCGGCGACGAGCTCGGCGCGGGTCCCATGAACTGCGGAAACTGCGCCCAGGCCGACGGTTTCCGGTTCGCGGCCATCGAAACCGACAAGCCCGCGACACCGCCGGGTACCGAGCACGGGCTTCGCGTCGCCACCGCCGTCGCCCGCGCCCGGCATCGCTATGGAGTCCGGGCCCGCTGTGGTTTCGAACTCGGCCTTCCGGGGCTCCTCGAGGGTGAACTGCCCGGCACACCCCAAGCGCAGGCGTGCCGGGCGGCGATCAACAAGCTCACCGAAGAGGAGTGCGAACGCGTGACGTCCTTCGAAGAGGTCGTCGGGCTCAGTAGTCGTCGCGTCCGGTGAACTGCTGCTCCAGCAGCTCCGCCGAGCCCGCGACGAGTTCGAGCGGGTCGGTGAACTCGTTGATGTCGAGGTTCACCAGCGGCAGGGAATGGCGCAGCACCAGGTGTTCGCCCATGATCACCAGTCCTCCGACGACGATCGTGTTGCCGATCTCGGTCAGCACGGTCGCCAGATCGACCTCGTCGAGCCGCGCGAACGGCGTCGCGATCTGCACCCAGTCCTCGCGGCGGTCGAAGATCTCCCGCGCGATGACGACCGTTTGAGCGCGCTCTTCGTAATCGTCGTCGCCGTAAGACAACCGGATGCGAATTTCGTCCGGTTCGTCCTTTACCACCCGGTATTCGTGCCGTACGAACGCGACCAGATCGGCCCATTCCGCCATGAATTCAGTCTCCCTCGCAGTCGAAGATCAAGACTAGCGACAACGGGAGTGACGGAACCGGCTTCAGCCCGACATCACCCGGACAGCTGCGGACCGTGCGTGTTCCAGTGCCGAAAACGTAGCCCCGTGGAGTGAAGCGAGCGTGCCGAGCGTCCCGTATTCGAGACGGGTGGGACTCGGCGGGAGCGCGGCCCGCACCGGTTCCAGGAGTGCCGGATGGCAGCCGACCGGACCGCCGAGCACCACGAGTTCCGGATCGACGACGGCGTTGATCGACATGATCGCCCGCGCGACGGCACGTCCGATCGTCTCGGTGTCGCCCTCGTCCAGCATCCGCAAGGCCGCCGCGACATCGTTCGATCGCGCGCCCGCACCACCGATTCCGGCGGCGAGCTCGGCGGCGAGCGTGCCCGGACCGGCGCCGGGCAGATACCCGATCTCACCCGCCAGTCCGTGCGCGCCGCGGACCAGCCTGTCGCCGATGTACAACCCGACGCCGAGACCCGCGCCCACGTAGACATAAGCGAAACTCGACACCCCGGCGGCGCCACCGGCGCGTTGTTCGGCGAGCGCGGCGAGGTTGACGTCGTTGTCCACCAAGACCGGCGCCGTCACGAGGCCGGCGAGGATGTCCGCGGGGCTCAGGAGACCTTCGGGGAACGGCGAAGCCGGGACGGCGATGACGTCGTGCGTCTCGGGGTCGACCGGGTTGGCCATCGAGACGGCGACCGCGCGCAGAACCCCTTCCCTCGCTTCGGCCACCGCGTCGGCCGCGACCGAACGCAGGGCGGCGGCCACCGCCTCGACATCGCCCACGACACCGGCCGGGCGTTCGTGTTCGCGCAGCACCGCACCGGCGAGGTCGGCCGACCACGCCCGCACCCCGGACTTGCCGACCTCGATGGCGAGCACCCAGCCCGCCGACGGTCCCAGCTCGTAGAAGGTGCCGACCCGCCCCCGCCGCCCGGTCTCCTGCGCCCCGGTCGCTTCCAGCAGACCGCTTTCGGTCAGCCTGCGTACGGCTTCGGAGACCGTCGGCTTCGACAGCCCGGTCGTCGCGGCGAGCTCGGCCCTCGTGACCCTGCCCCGCGTCACGACCTCCTCCAGCAGACGGCGGTCGGTGGCCTCACGCAGGACGGCTTGCGGCAACGGCACCCTTGCGCTCCCCTCTTTCGCCGGTTTACCTTGACAGGACGGTTCTAGTTAGGTGACCTTACCAAATCACCGGAGGTCCAGCGATGACCCTGACCACCGAACTCCCCGCGAACGTCCCCGCCGCCATCCGTGAAACCAAAGCCCGGCTCCGCGCCCGTGTCGGAGACGTCGCGGCCGCGTTCACCAGGGCCGAGGACCTGATGCGTGCCGAAGTCGCCGAGATCGTCGCCCTCCGCGAGGGCGGCGAGGAGATCTGGCCGGTCATCCGGTTCGAGGACGTCGCAGGCGGCACCGTGCCGGCAGACCTGGTCGCCGCCGTTCGCCGGCGCGGCTGCGCGGTCATCAAGAACACCTTCCCCCGCGAGCGGGCCGAGGCCTGGGACCGCGAACTGGCGGACTACCTGGAGCGCAACGACTTCGAGAAGGCGTATCGCCGTTTCGACGACGGCGTGTTCGGGGGTCTCGCCGCGGGCAAGCCCGCGATCTTCCCGATCTACTGGTCCCGGCCGCAGATCGAGGCGCGCGCGGACGCCAACATGGTCGCGGTCCGCGGTTTCCTCAACGGCTTCTGGAAGCACGAATCCGAGGGCCGGGTATGGTTCGACCCCACTCGCGACACCGCCTATCCCGATCGCGTCCGCCGTCGTGCTCCCGGCACGAGCTCCAGCGGCCTGTCACCGCACACCGATTCCGGCTCGGTCGAACGCTGGCTGCTTCCCGCCTACCAGAAGGTGTTCCGCCACGTCTTCGACGGCGACGTCGAGGCGTACGACCCGTGGGACGGCGCCTACCGGACCGAGGTACACGAGTTCACCTCCACCGTGATGTGCTCGGCGTTCCGCACCTTCCAGGGCTGGACGGCGTTGTCCGACATGCGGCCCACCGAGGGTGTCCTGCACGTCGTCCCGATCCCGTCCGCGATGGTCTATCTGCTGCTGCGTGCCTTGCAGGACGATGTCGCCGACGACGACCTCTGCGGCTCGGCGAACGGGGAAGCCCTGCCGGTGAACGAACGCTGGCACGCGCCGTTGCTGCCCGCGCTCACGCCGATCCCGGAGGTGGCGCCCGGTGACACCGTCTGGTGGCACGGGGACGTGATCCATTCCGTCGCCGGAGTCGAAGACCAGCAGGGCTGGGGCAACGTCATGTACATCCCCGCGAGCCCGTATTGCGAGAAGAACGCCGCGTACGCCGCGCGATGCGAAGAAGCGTTCCGCACCGGTGCGAGCCCTGGCGACTTCGCGCCCGAGAACTACGAAACCGGCTGGGCCTGAAACCTCGTGAGTGGTTAGGACGGTCATTGAGGGGAAGATCAAACATGGCGTGTTCCTGAGCGGGGCCGGTGACGGGATGAAGGTGTCCTTCGCCGCGTCTGATGTCGAGTGGCCCTGTCGCGAAAGCCACTTTCGGGACATCAGACGTCTCGAAAGTGGCTTTCG
>NZ_JBVILA010000037.1:0-74936 GCF_055580625.1 Amycolatopsis sp. NPDC031561
CGCGACACAGGGCGCCTTCATCCCGTCACCGGCCCACCCCACGAACACGCCACCTTTGACTCACCTCTCAATAACCGTCCTTACCACTCACGAGGATGCCGGGGTCAGGTCGACTTCTGGCCGTCGATGCTCTCGCGCAGGATGTCGGCGTGGCCGGCGTGCTGCGCGGTCTCGGCGATGACGTGCGCCAGCACCCCGCGCACGCTGCGCACCGCGCCCGGCGCGTTCCACGGCGCCTCCGGCAGCGGATGCGTCGCGGCCAGGTCGGGAATCGAAGAGATGACCTCCTTCGTTCGCGCGGCCACCTCCTCGTACCGCTCGAGGACCCCCGCGAGGGTGTCGCCGGGCAGCATCCTGAATTCGTTCTGGTGGTCGATCGCCCACTGTGGGAACTCGCGGGCGGTCCCGGCGCCGAGGTCGGCCCAGGTGACGCCTTCGGGCAGGTCGTACCGCACCGCGTCCGGGCCGCCGACCACGAACCGCAGCCACATGGCTTCGACCGAGGCGACGTGCTTGATCAGGCCGCCGAGGCACAGCGCGCTGACCGTCGGGGTCGCTCCGAGCTGCTCGTCCGTGAGCCCCTGGACGGTGGTGGTCAGCGCGGCGCGGACGGTGTCGAGGGCTCCGAGCAGGTCGGCGCGTTCGGCGTCGAGGATGGTGGCGTTCATCAGGCCCTCCGGGTAGTCGTTTTCTGGCACGAGACCGACTCTCGCAGGGATAGAGGACAGGAAGTGGCCTCTACTTGAGGCATCATGGGAAACATGCCGAAAACCTCCGCGCGACTGCTCTCGATGCTCTCGTTGCTGCAGGCCCGCCGCGACTGGCCGGGAGCGCTGCTGGCCGAGCGGCTGGACATCAGCCCGCGCACCGTGCGGCGCGACGTCGACAGGCTTCGCGAACTCGGCTACCCCATCGCGACCGTCAAGGGCCCCGACGGCGGGTACCGGCTCGACGCCGGGTCCGAACTGCCGCCGCTGCTTTTCGACGACGACCAGGCGGTCGCGCTGGCGGTCGCGCTCCAGATCGCCACCACGAGCGGCGCGGGTATCGAGGATGCGGCGATGCGGGCGCTGCACACCGTGCGGCAGGTGATGCCGTCGCGGCTTCGGCGCCGGATAGACACGTTGCGGGTCACCGCCGTCGAACCGCCCGCGAGCCGGTCGGATCCCCGCGTCGACGGCGACGTCCTGCTTGCCCTCGGCTCTGCCGTCCACGCGCGCGAAGTCCTGCGGTTCGACTACGAGGGAACCGCTCTGCCTCGCCGGGCGGAACCGCACCATCTCGTCACCTGGCACGGCCGCTGGTACCTCGTCGCCTGGGACCTCGACCGCGAGGACTGGCGCACCTTCCGGGCCGACCGGATCACCCCGCGTACCCCGGCCGGGCCCCGGTTCACCCCACGCGAGCTGCCCTCCCCCGATGTCGCCACCTTCGTCGCGAGCCGGTTCCGGGGGTCGTCCGAAGTGGACTCGGGCGAGTGGCCCTGCCGCGGTGAGGTGCTCCTCGACCTCCCCGCCACGACCGTGGCTCACTACGTCCGGGACGGCGTCGTCGAGGAGGCCGGGCCGGATCGGTGCCGCCTGGTGCTGGGGTCCTGGTCGTGGGCCGGGCTGGCGGCGAGCATCGGCCGCTTCGACGCGGACGTCGAGGTCGTCGGGCCTGCTGAACTGAAAGAGGCCTTCGCCGCCTTGGCCCGCCGCTACGCGAAGGCCGCCCGCGTTTAGTCCTCTGAATGCGCCCGGTGATCTTCTGCGCCAGACTGGGGCCATGCGACTGGACCTGAGCGGGAAGACGGCCCTCGTCACCGGATCGACGCAGGGCATCGGTTTCGCCATCGCCACGGGGCTGGCCAGGGCCGGTGCCCGGGTCGCGCTCAACGGCCGGGGCGAAGCCGGTGTCACGTCCGCGATCGACCGCCTGCGCGCCGAAGTTCCGGACGCCGACGTCGTCGCGGCGGCGGGTGACGTGTCGACGGACGACGGCACCGCCCGGGTACTGGCGGCGGTGTCCGACATCGACGTCCTGGTCAACAATCTCGGCATCTTCGGGACACAGTCCCCTTTGGACATCACCGACGACGAGTGGCGGCGGTACTTCGAGGTCAACGTCCTCGCCGCGGTGCGGCTGACCCGGGCGTACCTGCCGGGGATGACGGGCCGCGGCTGGGGACGGATCCAGTACATCGCCAGCGATTCCGCGATCGTCATCCCCGCCGAGATGATCCACTATGGAGTGTCGAAGACCGCTTTGCTCGGCGTCTCCAGGGGGTTCGCCAAAGCCGCGGCGGGGACGGGCGTCACGGTCAACTCGGTGATCGCGGGCCCGACCCACACCGGCGGCGTCGAGGACTTCGTCTACGAACTGGTCGACAAGGATCTCCCGTGGGACGAGGCACAGCGCGAATTCATGCGCCTGCACCGGCCGCAATCGCTGCTGCAGCGGCTCATCGAACCCGAGGAGATCGCCAACCTGGTGGTGTACCTGGCTTCCCCGCTCTCCTCGGCCACGACAGGAGCCGCCGTCCGCGTCGACGGCGGCTACGTCGACTCGATCGTGCCGTGAGCCCTCACGACTTGTGGTGCACCTCCGGCGGCCCGAACACCGGCGTCGGGATCCCCTCGTAGCGCGCCTTCAGTTGCAGCGCGAGGTATAGGGAGTAGTGCCGTGACTGGTGCAGGTTCCCGCCATGGAACCACAGGCCCTCTTGCCGCGTGGGCTTCCACATGTTGCGCTGCTCGCCCTCCCACGGCCCGGGGTCCTTCGTCGTGTCCGAGCCGAGGCCCCAGCACTTGCCGACGCGGTCCGCGGTCTCCTGCCCGACCAGGTCGGCGACCCAGCCGTTCATCGAGCCGTAGCCGGTGGCGTACACGACGAGGTCCGCCCGCAGTTCCGTGCCGTCGGACAGCACCACCGTGTCGCGGGTCAGATGGTCGACCTGGCCGTGTGCCAGCTTGATCTTCCCGTCGGCCACCAGTTCCGACGCGCCGACGTCGATGTAGTAGCCGGAGCCGCGCCGCAGGTACTTGAGGAACAGGCCGGATCCGTCGTCGCCCCAGTCGTGCCGGAACCCGGCCGCCTCCAGCCGCGCGTAGAAGTCCTTGTCCCGCTCGCGGATCGCGTCGTACACCGGGATCTGGAACTGCGGCATGATCCGGTACGGGATCGACGCGAAGATCATGTCCGCCTTGTCGGTGGTGATCCCCGCCTGCACCGCCCGCTCCGAATACAGGTCACCGAGTCCCAGGTCCATCAGGGAATCCGACTTGACGATATGCGTCGAGGACCGCTGCACCATGGTGACGTCGGCGCCGTGTTCCCACAGCGCCGCGCAGATGTCGTGCGCGGAGTTGTTGGACCCGACGACGACGGCCTTCTTGCCCGCGTAGGAGTCCGGGCCGGGATGCGCCGACGAGTGGTGCTGATCGCCTTCGAACGACTCCATTCCCGGGAACGACGGGAGATTCGGCTTGCCGGACATCCCGGTCGCGAACACGACGTGCCGCGGCGTGAGCACCAGTTCCTCGCCCTCGCGCACGACGGTCACGAGCCACTGCCGCTTGTCCTCGTCCCAGGAAGCGGAAGTCACTTCGGTGCCGGCCCAGTACGGCACCTCCATGAGCCGCGTGTACATCTCCAGCCAGTCGGCGATCTTGTCCTTGGGCGCGAACACCGGCCAGTTGTCCGGGAACGGCAGGTAAGGCAGGTGGTCGTACCAGACCGGGTCGTGCAGGCAGAGATTCTTGTAGCGCTTCCGCCACGAATCGCCGGGACGTTCGTTGCGTTCGAGGACGAGCGCGGGCACGTCGAGCTGGCGCAGCCGGGCACCGAGCGCGATCCCGCCCTGCCCACCGCCGATGACGACGACGTACGGCTGCTCGTCGTGGCCGAGCCGCGTCTGCTCCTCCTCGCGCTTCTCCGCCCACGACTTCCGGCCGCGGACGACGCCGTGCTCGACCCCCTTCGGCCGCTGATCGTTGCGCCGCTCCTCGAACCCCTTGAGCTCACGCAGGCTCGTCAGCAACGTCCAGGCGCCTTCGTCCTTCAGCCGCAAGTGCCCCTTCGCGCGGCCGGTCGCGGTTTCGAACTCCAACCACGCTTCGGTCACTCCGTCGGCTTCGGTCGGCGTCTCGGTGGTACGGAACCCGGACGGTTCGATCCTTTCGAGGCAGGCGCCGAGCAGGCCCGCCACGCCGTCGCGGCCTTCGACGGTCTTGATCGTCCAGGTGAAGGCGACCAGGTCGCGCCAGTAACTGTCGACGGCGAAGAGCGCCGCGGCGGCTTCGACGTCGCGGGTCGCGAGGGCAGCTTCGAACCGGCTCAGCCAGGCGTCGACCCGAGCCTGCGGCGAGCCCGTCGCCTCGATCCGGTCCACCGTCTGTGTCATGGCCACTCCCAAACCTCGGCGTTCGGCTGTTACCCCGATCACACGCCGCGGGCAGGGGCGGCGACAAGGGTTGCAGCGTGTTGCAGCGCGACTCCTTGGCGCATCCCGGCACGCCGACCTATGCTGATCGGTCGACGCGATGGTGCGGAGGTGACCCGTGAGCGTGTTCAGCTCGGTCCCGCCCGGCGCCGACCTGCCGATGCACGCCCGCGACCTGGTCCGCATGCACGAAGCCGTGATCGGCGGCGGCCGTCCGCGCGTCCGGCCGCGGCCGCTGGTGTCGCGATCGTGGTCGCGTGCGCTGAGCCTGGGGCTCGCCGCCGACGGGGTGAACGCCCGGGATTCCGTCCCGCTCGACGAGGTCGCCCGCCGTCGCCGCGCCTCCCCGTTGCGGCACGTCGTCGAGAGCCTCGGACAGGTACTCGGCGCGACGTCCGACACCGCGAACATGCTCCTGGTGGTGACCGACGCCGACGGGATCATCCTCTGGCGCGCGGGCTCCCCCGCCGTCAAGCGCCGCGCCGACACCCTGGGCTTCACCGAAGGTGCCGAGTGGACCGAGTCGAGGGTCGGCACCAACGCGATCGGCACCGCGCTCACCGAGGCCGCGCCTGTGGAACTGCTGGCCGGGGAGCATTTCGAGCAGGGCCAGCATCCCTGGTACTGCACCGCGTCGCCGGTGCACGACCCGCGCACCGGCGAACTGCTCGGCGTGATCGACGTCAGCGGACCCGCCCTGACCCTGCACCCGGCGATCGCGGCGCTGGTGGAGACCGGACGGCGACTGGCCGAATCCGAACTCTGGCGCCACCACCAGCAAGGCTTGGACAAACTGAGGAGAACCGCCGAACCGGTGGTGGCAGGTGTGGGAGGCCCGGCGCTGCTGGTGGACGACGACGGCTGGGTGGCCCACGCCGCCGGGATCGCCCCCGGCGAGCGGATCGCCGCCCCCGAGGAGGGCCGGATCCTCGCCGTCCCCGGCCTCGGCGCCTGTCTGCCCGAACGCCTGGCCGAGGGCTGGCTCGTGCGCCCCGCCGACACCGCACGCCGGGTCCGGCTGGATCTCGAACTCGGCCACGCGCCGATGCTGCGGATGCGGTCGGGCGACGTCGGGTGGGTCCGCACCGTGACACCCCGGCACGCGGAGATCCTCGTGCACCTACACGCGGCGGGCCCGTCCGGGCTCTCGGCCGAAGCGCTGAGCCGGGCGCTCCACGGTGACGCCGAACACCTCGTCACCGTCCGCGCCGAGGTCTCCCGGCTGCGGCGGCTGCTCGGAGCCATTGTGGACACTCGCCCGTACCGGCTCGCCTCTGGCGTCGGCCTGACAGTCCATAAAGGACTCGAAGTCGGCGGTTGAGCCACTTCCGGTTGCGCGGGGTGCGGGCCGGGTACTCCGCGACCATGGAGATCCTGCTCGCCGGGGCCGGCGTTCTGGCGTTGTGCGCCGCGGTGCTGCCGAACCTGCTGCACGAACGCGCGCTGTCGATGCCGCTGATCCTGCTGGTGGGCGGGCTGATCTTCGGACTGCTCCCCTTCGGACACCCCTACGGCGAAGGTGTGCTCGACCCGCGGCCCCACGTGGGCGCCGTCGAAGTGATCACCGAACTCGGCGTCCTGGTGTCGCTGGTGGGCGCGGGGCTGAAGTCGGACCGCCTGATCGGCTGGCGATCGTGGAGCTCGACCTGGCGGCTGCTGGCGATCACGTTGCCGCTGTCGATCGGCGCGGTGGCCCTGCTCGGCTGGTGGGCGCTCGCCCTCTCCCCCGCCGCCGCCCTCCTGCTGGGAGCCGTCCTGGCGCCGACCGATCCGGTGCTGGCGAGCGACGTCCAGGTGCCCGCGCCGCACACCGAGGACGGGCGAGGCTCGGACAACGAGATCCGGTTCACGCTGACGTCGGAGGCCGGGCTGAACGACGGCCTGGCGATGCCGTTCGTGTTGCTGGCCGTCGTCCTGGCCGGAACGGTGAGCACTTCTCCCGTGCCATGGCTGCTCACCGAGGTCGTCGTCCCGCTCGCGATCGCCGTGGTGGTCGGTCTCGTCTGCGGTTGGTTGCTGTCCTGGCTGATGTTCCGGGTGCGGCACGAGCGGCTGCGCCTCGGCGAGTACTCCGACGGGCTGGTCGTGCTGGCCATCGCGTTCCTCCCCTTCGCGCTGTGCGAGTGGCTGGGCGGGATCGGCTTCGTCGCGGTGTTCACCGCCGCCGCGACGATCCGCGCCAGCGAACGCTCGCACGACTACCACGGTGTGCTGCACGAATTCGGCGATCAGCTCGAACGGCTCTTCGTCGCGCTGGCCCTGCTCGGTCTCGGCTTCATCCTGGGTGACGGGCTCCTGGCGGACCTTCAGGTCGCCGAAGTCCTGGTGGCGGTGGCCGCGGTGGTCGTCGTGCGCCCGCTGTTCGGCGGGCTGGCCCTGTTCCGCGGCGGCATCACGCGTCCGGCGGCGACGGCGATCGCGTTCTTCGGCATCCGCGGGATCGGCAGTCTCTACTACCTGTCCTACGCGCTGGGGCACGGCGACTTCCCGATGGCCGACTCGCTCTGGCGCGTCACGGCGCTCACGATCGCGGTGTCGGTCCTCGTGCACGGTCTCCTGTCCGGCCCGGTGATGCGCAAACTGGAGGGCCGGGGCATGCAGAACTTCGAGACCGGGTGAGCCACCTGGGCGTGATCGGGAGACCGCCTCGACTCCCGACTCCGAGCGCGCGGTGTCCCCAATGCCTCATTCGAGACGCTGAGTGTCGCCAATGACGCATTGGGGACACTCAGCCGCAACCCGTTCCCCTTGACCTGAAGGCCACCTTTGAGACCTTGACCGTCCCAAAGGTGGCCTTCAGGACAGCGCTCCCGAGGTGACAAGCGCCCGGGGCGTCGCGAGGTCAGTGCCCCCAATGCGGCATTGGGGGCACTGGGCGTCCCCAATGCCACATTGGGGGCACCAGACGCCGCCGCGTCAGCCCGTCCGCTGCCACTCCCGGCCTTCGACCCGCGCCTTCACCCGCCCCAGGGTGGTCGCGATGTTGGCGCGGTTGGTCCCGGCGCGGTCGGGCTCGCCGGTGATGAAGATGGCGATCGGGACGAACCACGGCGGCACCCGCAGCCAGTTCCGCACGGTGAGCCGGCAACCGTCACCCTTGGACTCGATGTCGAACTCCCAGCGGGAAATCGGCACCAGGAACGGCGTGCGCACCCGGTAGGCGAACCGGCGTCCCGGCTCGGCTTCGACGATCTCGGCGTGGGTCACCCAGCGCCGCCGTCCGTTGCGGTTGCTGCCGGCGAACCAGTTCCCGACGGCCGCCTCGGTGGCGCCGCGGATCCAGCGGGCCTTGCGCAGTTCCTCGGTGCACTCCGACATCGCGACCGGGTCGCTGACGAGCCGGTACACCCGCTCGGGCAAGGCGTCGATCGTGACTTCGCCGGTCGCGATCGGTTCGGTGTAGGTCAGGGTGTCCTTCGGCTTCGTCGCCATCGCGCCTCCCAGTCGACCCTGTCAGCCCATCAGTACGAGCGGGCACGGTCAAGACCGCCAAGGCAGCACAGCACGTTCGCGCATCTCCCGGCCGAGGTCAGGTGGTCGGTTCGGCCGGGAAGGTCACGCGGAAGCCCAGCGCCTGCAGCAGCTGGGTCAGCATCGCCTTGGTGTTGGCCCTGGCGCGTTCGAGCAGGCCGGAGCGCTGCGCCGCCTCGGCGATCCGTTTCTCCGCGGCGACGTAGAACTGCTGCTGGTTCTGCACGGACACCAACGCCCCGAGCCGGTCGATCAGGCCGCGCTCCTGGCCGAAGACGTAGCTGCGCTCGTTGTCCAGATTGGGTTTCGCCAGATGGGCTTCGGGCAGCCGGACCTCGACCGACTGCCGGTCTTCGGAGACGGTGAGCGAATTCTCCACCAACGGCCCGAAATCGACGTACGCGTCGACAGAGCCCGCGGCCACGAACAGGGTCCGTTCCCCGGCGATGGCTTCGGGCACCCACTTGACGTCCTTCTCGATGTCGACGATGACCTGGTAGTCGCCGACGGCTGCGTGGTACTGGCTCAGATCACGGACCGCCTGGAGCACCGCGGGCTGCGAACGGTCCACAGTGGACGTTCCGAACGGGTCGAACTTCGACAGCAGCCCGGTGAACTGCAGTGCCGCACCGACGATCAGAAGTCCGACCAGGGCGAACGCCCCAAGGCGCACCCAACGTTTCTTCACGCCCACCACCGCCTCTCCAGCGCGGGGGTACCCGGCGGACGCGGTCCTGAAGCGTCCTGGCCGGTTTCACCGACGATCGGCGGAACCGGATCTCGCACTTGGAGTAGTTTGGCCGCATGCAGAACGTCTTGCCCGCGCCGGAGAAGACCGGGCTGAACATCTCGGCGTTGCACTGGGCGGGTTTCCTCGGGATCGCCGTGCTCGTGCTGGTCACGTCGGGCATCGGCCTGCCTTCGGTGCTGGTGGTGGCGCTGGGGGTGACCGGGATGGCCACCCTGGTGCTGTCCTGGCTGGGCATCGGACGCCTCGCCGCCGGGCTCCCCGAGCGGCGGCTGTACTGGATCGCGGTGTCGTGGTGCGCGCCGCTGCTGGTCGCGCGCCCGCTGTTCAGCGGTGACATCAACAGCTACCTGGCTCAGGGACTCATCGCGGCCAAGGGGTTCGACACCTATCTCGTGGGACCGGCGGAGGCGCTCGGCGCCGATTCACCGGTGACGCTCGCGGTCAGCCACTACTGGCGGGACACGCCCGCGCCGTACGGGCCGGCGTTCGTCGCGCTGGCGCGCTCGGTCGCCCACATCGCCGGGGACGACTTCGTCCCGACACTGCTGCTGCACCGGCTGCTGGGGCTGGCGGGGATCGCGCTCATGGCGTGGGCGCTCCCCCGCCTCGCCCGCCGGGCCGGGGTTTCGCCGTCGATCGCGTTGTGGCTTGCCCTGCTCAACCCGCTGGTGCTGTGGCACGTCGTGGCGGGCGTGCACAACGACGGGCTCATGGTCGGGCTGATGGTCGCCGGGCTCGAACTCGTCCTGATGGGCGCGGCGAAGACCGGCGCGGCGCGGCCCGCGCTGATCGCGGCGGGCGTGATCGCGGTGAGCGCGGCCGCGAACATCAAGATCGTGGCCGTCGCGGGCCTGCTGTTCGTCGGCGTCGACCTGTTCCGCCGCGCGACCCCCGCGGGACGCGTGGCCGTCGCGCTCGGGCTGCCCGCCGGATTCGCCGCGGTCACCGCGGCGATCTCGCTCGGCAGCGGGCTCGGTTTCGGCTGGGTCCGCGTCCTCTCCGGGGTTTCCGGTCAGGTCCACAGCTGGATGGCGCCCACCAACGAACTCGGTTTCCTCATCGGCGGGGTGGGCAAGATCTTCGGCGCCGACCTGACCGACGGCGCGATCAAGGTGTTCTCGCTCATCGGCGCGATCCTCGGCCTCGCCGTCGGGGCCAGGCTGTTGTGGCTCACCTACCGGGAGAAGCTGCACCCGCTCTACGGCGCCGGGCTGACCTTCGCCGCGATGCTGGTCCTCGGGCCGGTCGTGCAGCCGTGGTATCTCCTGTGGACGGTCGCGTTGCTCGCCGTCAGCCTCACGACCGACCGGGGCCGCTGGATCCTCGCCGGGATCAGCGCGGTGTTCGGCGTTCTGCTCCCGCCGGCGAACGGCGGCGCCGTGTCCTTGGCACTGGGTTACCTGATCGCCGTCGCGCTCATCGGCGGGACCTTGTTCTTCTTGAAGCGCAAAGACCTGTTGCCGGAGATCAGGTTCCGCAAGAGCCGGACGTAACGGCTCCACCGCGCGGGCGCGCGGACCGTGCCGGTGAGATCACGCTCGGCACGGTCCAGCCCGTCCTCCAGCAAGGCGTCGTGCATCGGCCGCCACAGCAGCGGGTAGGTGAACCAGGCGGGATGCCGCAGCCGCAGCACCATGAGGTGCTCGAGCTCGGTCTCCTCCGTTCCCCTCGCGCGCAGGGTGAATTCGTGGAAGCCGTCGAAACCGCGGGGTGCGGTGAACCGGAATCGCACCGACTTCCCCGGTTCGTAGGACTCGACGGAGTACCGCACCGGTCCGTGCCCGCCCACGGCCCCCACGCCGAGTGGCCGGTCGAACCGCAGCGGCGGCCACGCGTCGACGGGCCACAACCGATCGCCGTCGGCGGACAGCGTGTCGATCAGCGCGCCCACACGCTCCGATGACACCGCGACAATCCGGGAATGCCTGTTCCACACTCGCATCGTGCCTCCTGGTTCTAGAGACCTTCCCCTAAAACCATAGTAGAGGATAGTCTCTGAAAATGGGACGGCCACCGCGGCACACCGCCGACGACTTCCTCGACGCCGCCGTACGGCTCTTCGCCGCCGAAGGAGCGGCAGGGGTGACCATGTCGGCCGTCGCCCGCGAAGTCGGCGCGCCGAGCGGGTCGATCTACCACCGCTTCCCCGGGCGCCCCGCCCTGCTCGCGGCCGTCTGGCTCCGCACCGTGACCCGTTTCCAGCGGGACTACCTCGAAGCGCTCGAACAGGAACCGGCACTGGAGGCCGCCGTCGAGGCCGCCGCGCAGGTCATCCGATGGTGCCGCGCCCATCCCGCCGAGGGGAAACTGCTCTACGCGGGCAACCGCGCGCTCGGCGTCGAAGACTGGGACACCGAAGACCGCGCCCGCGCCGAAGACGCCAACAGCCGGCTCGACACGGCGATCACCAAGGTCGTGCGACGGCTGCGCCCGCTGACCGGCCGGAGCACCGACGAACTGATGCTGGCCCTCGTGGACCTCCCCTACGCCGCGGTGAGGAGACATCTCGACCGCGGCGAGGCGCCACCGCCGCGCACCGTGGACCTGGTGGCCAAGACCACCCGCACGCTGCTGTCGGGCTGAGCTCAGGTCCGGACCGGCACCGCGATGGAGTACCCACCGCCGTCGATCAGGTCGAGCAGGAGGCGGGCCGCCGGACCGGGCAGCCGCTCGCCCCTGGTGGCGATGGTCAGCGGCCAGACCAGGCCGGGCGCGTCGAGCGGGATCGTCCGGACCCCGGTCAGCAGTTGGAGATCGGGTACCACGGCGATGCCGAGCCCCGCCGCGACGTAGGCGGGCACCAAACGCAGGTCGGCGACCTCGACGATGACCCGCCGCGGGGCCCCGATCGCCTCGAACGCGCGGTCCAGGGCGACACGGTTGCCGAAGCCGCGCGGGTTGTCCACGAACGACTCGCCGATGAGGTCCGCCAGGGTCAGCGACCGCCGGTCCCCCAGCCGATGACCGTCGGGCAGCACGACGACGAACGGCGCCGAACCGAGCGGTTTGGTGCGGAGCCCGGCGAGGTCGGACTCGGGCAGGCCGAGCAGGGCGACGTCGAGCCTGCCCTGGCGCAGGTCTTCGGCCAGTCCGGTCGATCCGGTGATCGACACCGTGACGTGCAGGTCCACCAGCGGGTACCGGCGGTGGAACGCGCCGAGCAGATCAGGCAGGTCGAGGCCCCCGACGCTGGTCAAGGTGCCGATGCGGAGGCTGCCGCGCAGGCCGGCGGAGGCATCGGCGACCACCTCGCGCGCCCTGTCGACAGCCTCCAGCGCGGCTTTGGCCTCGGGCAGGAAGACCTTGCCCGCCGGGGACAGTTCGACCCGCCGCGTCGACCGGTCGAACAGCTTCACGCCGAGCTCGCCTTCGAGCGCCTGGATCGTGGCCGACACGGTGGACTGCACCGCGAACAGCCGTCGAGCGGCACGGGTGAAACTGAGTTCCTCGGCGACGGCGACGAAGCATTCGAGCTGACGGGTCTCCACGAGGGGTAATTATCGCAGTTCCGGATAACTGTGACCAGCATTGTTCGTTGGACTTGGATGATCCGGGGATCCACAGTGGAGGCATGCTGAACACCGTCACCCTTCCCCGTCCCGCGCTCCGGCGGATCAGCCACGGTCGTGGCTTCTGGGTCATCGCGGCCGCTTACGCCGTCTCGCTGGCCTTCTCCACCGTCCCCACCCCGCTCTACGTGCTCTACCAGCAACGTGACGGCTTCCCCACCTACGTCGTGACCATCGTGTTCGCGGCGTACGCGGTCGGCGTGATGGGCAGCCTGTACCTCGCCGGGCATGTCAGCGACTGGCTGGGACGGCGGCGGGTGATCCTCGCCGCGACCCTGGTTCAGGCCCTGTCCGCGACGCTCTTCCTGACCTGGCCGGACGTCCCCGGGCTGATCCTGGCCAGGCTCGTCGGCGGCGCGGGGATCGGCGCGCTGACCGCGACCGCCACCGCGCATCTGTCCGAACTGCGCGCCGTCGCCAGGCCGAGCGAGGACCACGGGCGTGCCGGTCTGATCGCCACCGTGGTCAACATGGGCGGGCTGGCTCTCGGGCCGCTGTTCGGCGGTGTGTTCGCGAGCTACTCGGCCGAGCCGCTCACCACGCCGTTCCTGTTCTTCCTGGTCCTGCTGCTGGCCGCGGCCATCGCCGTCGCGCTCGTCCCGGAAACGGTGGAGCGCGCCGAGGAACTGCCCGCGTACCGGCCACAGCGCGTCTCACTCCCGTCGAGCGCACGGCCCGCCTTCTTCGGCGCGGCGATCGGCGCGTTAGCGGCCTTCGCGATCACGGGACTGTTCATGGCACTGACGCCGACGTTGCTGGCACAGGGTTTGCACGAAAGTTCGCGGATGCTGGCCGGTCTCGCGTCGTTCTCCGTGTTCCTCGCCGCCGCCGCGGCGCAGGTGGTCTTCGCCGGTCTGGCCAGGCGGACCCAGCTGCGGCTCGGCCTCGCACTGATGACGGCCGGGCTGGTGGCGCTGCCGGTCGCGGTGACGACGTCCCAGCTGTGGCTCTTCCTCGTGGGCGGGATCGCGGCGGGCGCCGGGGTCGGGTTGGGCTTCCGCGCCTCCGTGGCCACCGTCGCCGCACTGGCCGAGCCGCCGATGCGCGGCGAAGTCCTCGCGGCGTTGTTCCTGGCCGCCTACGCGGGACTGGTCCTGCCCATCCTCCTCGTCGGCATCTCCCTGATCTGGCTGCCGAGCGCGTGGGCACTGATCGGATTTTCGGTGCTGGAACTGGGTTTGCTCGCCTGGTCGGCACCCAAGGTGCTGGCGGGCGCCAAGAAGTGACCGACCGTCCACAGTGGCGCGTCCGCGTGGGTGATCCTCGTCAAACCCGCGGGCGCCCCACACCGGCGGTGTGCGATCCTGGTCCAGGAACCTCGTGATCGAGGTCCCCGGACGAGTGGGTGCCGTACCCGGCCAGCGACAAGACGGCGCTCTGGGAGCGCGTCATGTCCTGGCTTGTGCTGATCGTTTCGGGTGTTCTGGAAGCCGTGTGGGCCACCGCCCTCGGCAGGTCCGAAGGATTCTCCCGGCTGACACCGTCGGTGATCTTCGGTGTGACGCTGGTGGCGAGCATGGCCGGCCTCGCCTACGCGATGAGAGATCTCCCCGTCGGGACCGCCTACGCGGTCTGGGTCGGGATCGGAGCGTCGCTCACCGTCGGCTACGGCATGGTGTCGGGCGCGGAAACCGCGTCACTGGCCAAAATCCTGCTGATCGTGGGGATCGTCGCCTGCGTGGTGGGGCTGAAAGTCCTGCATTGAGCCGGAAAGAGGGACCGCCCCCGACGCACGGACGACGTCGGGGGCGGTCGGGTCCGGGCGCACCCCTGCGTGTGGCCCGGACGGCTAGGCGGTCAGGAGCGCGCCCAAAGGGCGGGGACGTTCGGCGGCTCCCAGCCGGCCTGAGCGGTGTGACCCTGCAGCGCCCGGTACGAAGCACCGTTGTAGGTGACCGTCGCACCCGCGGCGTAGGTGGTACCGGCCGCCCAAGTGCCGGAGGGCGGGTTCGACGTCGTCGGGCCGGTCGGCGTCGTGGTGGTGCTGGACGGCGGGTTCGAGCCCGAGGTCACCAGGCGCAGGCTGTACACGCTCAGGATCTCCGAGATCGGCTGGAAGTAGAACGTGCCGCCCGAGCTGCAGTTGCCGGAGCCACCGGAGGTGACGCCCTGCGCCTGGTCGCCCGCGAGCCACGAGCCGCCGGAGTCACCCGGTTCGGCGCAGGCGTTGGTCCGGGTGAGGCCGGAAACGGTGCCCTGCGGGTAGTTCACCGAAGCGTTCTTCTGCTGGATGGTGCCGCAGTGCCAGCCCGTCGTGGACCCGGAACGGCAGACCGAGGCGCCGATCGCGGCCTCCTGCGAACCCGCCACCGGCACGGTGCCCGGGTAGCGGTTCACGAGCCCCCGCGGGGTGTTGCCCGCGTCCACGCGGACCCACGCGTAGTCGTTGCCGGGGAAGCTGGAGCCCCCGACGGTCCCGCTCGGGTTCGAGGTGCGCGTTCCGGTGGTGCCACAGTGCCCCGCGGTCACGAAGCCGCCCTCGACCGAGAAACCGATCGAGCAGCGGCCCGAGCCGAACGTGTAGGCGTTGCCGCCGATGACGTCGATCAGCGGGACCGGGCTCTCGGTGCTGGTCTCGACCCGCACCGCGTCGGCACGCACCCCGGACGCGGTCGCCCACGACTTCGCGGCGGCCTCGGTGCCGGCGTTGGCCAGCACGACGATCGAGTTGGTGGTGGCGTCGACGTACCAGCCGGGCACGCTCTTCGGCGCGCTGGTTCCCTTGGTGTCCAAAGACAGCTTCGCGGCGTCGAGCTGAGCGGCGCTCCGCGTGACGGTCTTCGGGGTCGCGCCGGCCGCGCGGACCGTGCCCTCCAGCGCCGCGTCGGTGACGGCGACGGTCAGCGTGGTCCCCGCCGCGTCCAGCCACGATCCGGCGTAGGACGGGCCGAGCCGGGTCTTGAGGGCGCTGTCGGTGCGTGCCGCCGTCTGCTCACCGGCGAGACGGGTCCTGGCCTGATCGGGGCTGATCTTCAGGTCGCGCGACAGGGCCGCGACGATCTCCGACTGGACCTGATCGGCCGCCGGGACGGTCTGGCCGGCGCTCGCGCTCGGTGTCAGCGCGACGGCCGTGACCAGGCCGGCGCCGGTGATGGCCGCCGCGGCGGCCGCTACGATCTTTCGGTTCATTTCAGGCGCTTCCTCAAGACGTACCGGAAGGGGGATCTCGTGTCCCCGACCGTACGAGGCGCCTGATGCAAAAGGTACATACCATTTAGGTCATATCCACCCCAGTGGACTGGACCTATTGCCGACCTCGGCGCAGGTCAGCGCACCCCTGCGTCCGTGTAGTCGACACCGTAACCCGGGTTCAACTCGAGGTACTTCGAGTAGGTCGGCCGACGGTCGATCAGTTCGCCGTACACCGCGCGGGACAGGGCGATCATCTCCGCGGCGAAGGGGCCCATCTCCCCTCGCTCCGACCAGCCGACGAGATTCCGCCAGCTCAGCGGATTCCCCGCGATCGGGACGGCGACGATGCCCGGGATCTCGTGGAAAAGCGGCTGACACAACACCACCGCGTGTCCCGATTCGACCATTTCGATGCAGGTCAGCACATCGGTCTCGTACAGCGAACGCGGCGTGAACCCCGCCCGGGCGCACGCGGAGGCGAAACAGTCGCCGAAACAGCCGTCTCCCGGCGTCGCACACCATCGTTCTTCCGCCAGCGCGCTGAGTTCCACCTCGTCGTGCTGAGCGCGCTCGTCACGCGCCGACATCAGCACGAACACCGGATGATGCGCGAGGGTCCGCCACCGGACGCCGGGCTCGGGCGGCGGCGCGGCGTCACCGCAGACGCCGACGAAGGAGAAGTCCAGCGCGCCCTCGGCGGTCATGTCCGCGAGTTTGTTGGACGACCACGACGTATGGGTGGCGACGTGGATGTCGGGATGGGTGGTGCCGAGACGCTGCAGGAGCGCGCCGAGCATCGGCCCCGTCGCCGAACCGAGCCGCAAGGTCACCGGCTCGCCGGTACCGGCGTGCTGGGCGAGGCGCGCCGCCTCGTCGTGCAGGGACGATACGGCGGGGAGCACCATCTTCGCCCGGTCGAGGACGAGGAGACCGAGTGCCGTCGGCCGGGTCCCCGTGTGATCGCGCAGGAAGAGCTTCCCGCCGAGGGTCCGTTCGATGCGCTTCAACTGTGCGGTCAAAGCGGGCTGCGCCATTCCGAGCGTGTTCGCCGCCTTGGTGATACTCCCGAGTTCGGCGATCGCGCACATGATGCGCAAGTGGCGCAGTTCCAGCTCCATCCCTCTACGTTAGTAGACGTAACTGGACTGGACCAGACAAACGCTTGAGCCAAATGGCTTCGTATCGCCCTTTTCTTGGATTGCCATCGATGTCAGCATTCCGGAAGGGCATCGTGGGGCCGGTGTTCACAGTGGAACCGAAGGGCGACCGGTCAAGACCGGTCGCGCAGCCGGATCGCCGTCTCGAGGTTCTCCCGGATCCTTCTGGTCAGGCGATGGTCCGGACCGAGCGCCCGCTCGGCGTCCGACCGCGCTTCTTCGAACATCCGGATGGCGAGTGGCAGGTCCCCCGCGACTCCGCGGGCGTAGGCCAGATCGTTCCGTGAATTCAACGTGTCCTGGTGGTCGTGCCCGAACACCCGCTCCCTGGCGGAGAGCGTGCGCTCGTACAGTTCGATCGCCCTGGTCAGGTCACCCGAGGATTCGTACGCGCCTGCCAGGTTGTTCCACGATCTCAAGGTGTCGGGGTGATCGGGACCCAGCACGCGCTCGCGATCGGCCAGGGTCCGTTCCTGTAGTTCGACCGCGCGGGCGAGATCGCCCGCCGACTCGCACGCTCCCGCGAGATTGCCCCGCGAAACCAGCGTGTTGGGATGGTCCGGTCCCAGCACCCGTTCACGATCTTCCAACGTCGCCTCGAACAACGTGACCGCGCGCTTCGAGTCACCCATCGACCAGTGGAGATAAGCCAGATTGTTCCGGTAGAGCAAGGTCTCCGGATGGTCGGCTCCGAGCACCCGCTCACGATCCGTGAGCGTGACTTCGTGGAGCGGGATCGCCCGTTCGGCGTCACCCGCCATTTCGTACGCCATGGCCAGGTTGTTCCGGGAGACCAGCGTGTCCGGGTGTTCCTTTCCCAGCACGCGCTCACGTCGTTCCAGCGTTTCCTCGAACAGCGAGATCGCCCGCCTCACGTCACCGGCGGCGTGGCAGGCGGCCGCCAGGTTGTTACGGCAGCTCATCGTGTCCGGATGGGGCGGCCCCAGCACCCGCTCGCAGTCCGCCAGCGCCGCCTCGAGGAGCGAGATCGCGCGCCCCAGATCACCGGCCGTCTGGTACGCGGACGCCGAAGTGTTCCGGGCGCGCAGGGTGATCGGATGGTCGAAGCCGAAAAGGCGTTCACCGGCGCCGACGGCCCGGTCCGCGAACGCGATGGCCGCCGCAGCATCGCCCTGACCGAGGACGTAGAGGCTGAGGCTGTTGGCCAGGTGGCAGAGCGGACCGGTGTCACTCTCGGTGTGGCCGAGCAGCGCCCGCCCGTGCGGCAGCACGGCTTGGAAGGCGGGCCAGTCGGCGGGCAGCCGGGGATCCACCGGGTCGAGCGCCTGGGCGAGCGCGGCGGCGGTGGCCTCACGAGCGTGGTCGATGTCCTCGGGACCACGGTAGGGGTCGGCCGGGTCGGGGGTGCGGGTCACGGCCTGCACGAGGCGGTGCACGTCGATCGTCTCGGCGTTGAGGGTGATCATGCTGTAGGCGGCCAGCCGCCCCAGCGCCTCCGACAGCTCCGGTTCCTCGCCGTCGCCTTCCAGCAGTGCTCGCGGGATGCGTTCGGGAGCGTGCCAGGCCAGCCGTCGCAACAACTTCGCGGCGAGCGGGGTGTCCGCGAGCCGGTCGAGGGTGACGTGCCAGACCCGGGCCACGGCGCGCTCCGCGTCCTCGGCCTCCGCGGTCCAGGCGAACATCTTCGCCGGAGACCTGGCGAGCAGGCCTAGATAGCGGGCGGGCGTCATCCGGTTCTGCGCGAGGTACGCCCCGGCCTGTTCCACCGCCAAGGGCAGCCAGCCGAGCTCGGCGCAGAGCTCGCCGGCGCCCGCCAGCTCCGCCTCCGGCCACTCCGCCCGGACCGTCCGGGCGAGCAACTCGGCCGCCTCGTCCGGTTCCAGCACGTCCAGTGACACGGTGCCGACGTCACGCCAGCCGGTGCCCCGTCTGCTGGTGATGAGGATCGTGCCGGTCCGCACCCGGTCCAGCAGTCCGGCGGCGTGCGCGAGATCGGTCAGGTTGTCGAGGATCAGCAGCCAGCCGGTATGTCCGGCGAGCCAGCCGACGGCCTGTTCGGTCCGCTGTTCCCACGGCAGCCCCGCGGCCTCCGGGGACAGCGCCACGGCCAGCTCCGCCAACCCGTCGTCGATCGCCGAAGCCGAGTCCGCCGTCACCCACCACACGGCCGAATAGTCGGCCGAGCGCAGTTCGGCGAACCTGGCGGCCAAGCTGCTCTTGCCGACACCGCCGAGCCCGTGCACCGCGACGACCGCGACCCGGCCCGCGGCCTTCGCCGTCTTCTCCAGCCTGTCCAGCTCGGCCGCGCGCCCGACGAAGACCCTGCCGCTCAGGGGCAGTTTCCACGCCGCGTGCCGGGGCGGCGGAACGTCGGTCTCCGCGAGAATGCCGTCGATGAATTTCGAAATCTGGCCGTACACAAGGGAATCGCGGCCGTCCGGTTTGCAGATGCCGACGTGGTCGGCGTCGACGGGGATCGGACGGACCCGGGGCAGGCCGGGGTTGGCCGAGCCCTCGTCGACCACCCGGATCCCTCTGGTCGGGTACGCCTCGAAGAACACCAGGTTCCGGATCCCGGACTCGTCGGCCCAATCGCGGTAACGGTCGTTGAGGTGCCGCAGGTGGGCGGCGTTGCGTTTGAGGTCCTTGACCGCCGCGGTGGACCGATAGACCAGTCCGAGCGCCTTGACGACCGCCGCCAGCCCCGAGCCGGTGTGCGGGGTACCCAGGAAGACCACCCCGCGCGCGGCCGTCGCGAACGCCGCGAAGCCGGTCCGGCCCTCGGCCGCGTGCAGCAGGATCTCCTTGGCCAGAAGGCCGCCCATGCTGTGGGTGACGAAACACAACGGCCGCTCGCCGATGCCGAGGTTCTGCAGCGACGCCATCAGGTTGATCGCCCGGTCCTGCATGGGCATCGCCTTGCCCCGCCAGCCCGACGACCATGCCTCGTAGCCCACCGACCACACCGCGACGCGGTCGAAATCCTCGGCGAGCCACTCCGGCCAGAACGACGACGGCGCCCCGCCCTCCCACGTCTTCCGCGCGTCCCCGTCCAGCCCGTGCAGGAACACCACGTCCAGCCCGGCCGACACGGGAACCCGGACCTTGAGGATCTCGGGCAATCTCCTACCTCCGGCCGGGCGGGCGGTTTCGTGGTGCCGCCACCGGATGTCGGCCGCCCGGTGCCCGCCGTTACGCGCGGCCCCCAACGCGCCTCGTGAGTGGCAATGCCGGTTCTATTGAGGGGAAGGGCAAACGGGGCGTGCTCGTGCCGTTTTCGGTGTCGGTTGTGGGGCGGGTGTTGTGAAGGCCTCGTTCGCAACAGTGAAGGTTGGGAACGAGGCTTTCGGGACATCAGACGTCGCGAAAGTGGCTTTCGCGACACGGCCACTCGGCATCGGGCGCGGCAAAGGGCGCCTTCATCCCGTCACCGGCCCACCCCACGAACACGCCACCTTTGACTCACCTCTCAATAGAACCGCCCTTACCACTCACGAGGTGCCCGGCTCAGGAGGTCTTCGACTTGCGGTTCAGGAACGCCGACGCCCCGACACCGTGCGCGGCGACGCTCGCCAGCACCGTCACCGCCATCACGCTCAACGCGATGTCCGCCGCGTCCCCGTCGAGTGAGTTGTAGGCCAGCAGGCCGAACACGATCGACGCCGCGCCGCGTGGCGCCAGGAAGCCGATGGTCATCCGGTCCCGCCACCGGAAATCGGTCCGCAGCAGGGTGAGCAGCACCGGGATGAGCCGGGCGACGGTCAGCGCGACGACGCTGACGATCACGACGCCCCAGGTGAGGCCGAAGGACAGCACCAGCACGGCGGTGCTGCCGAAGACGAACCACATCAGCAACCCGCACAGCGAACTGACATCCTCGGCCAGCCCGAGTTCGTCCTCGCTCGGATGCCGCGCGGTCTTGTAGGCGATCCCGCAGATGAACGCGGCGACGAAACCGTTGCCGCCGATGGCGACGGCGGCGGTGTAGGTCAGCAGAGGAAGCGCGACGGCCGCGACCCGTGCCGAATGCCGCGTCGACCAGCCGTGCTTGCCCGTCACGTTCATCGCCACCGCGGCGACCGCGCCGATCACGGAGCCAGCCAGCACGGCCAGCAACGCCGCCGGGATCGCGGTCTGCAGCGCCTCGCCCGGCGTGTTCGCCTGATGGTGGCTCCCGGCGAGGGTGAGCGCGAAGATGAACACCGGGGCGACGACGCCGTCGTTGTAGCCGCTTTCGACGTTCAGCAGATGCCGCACGCGTTCGGGCACCCGGACGTCGTGCACCACCGACGTCGCGGGCGCGAAGTCCGTGGGGGCGATGATGCAGGCGATCAGCAGCACCACCGTCCACCCGAGCCCCGGCAGCACCAGCAGGCCGACCCCCATGACGATCAGGATCGTCAGCGGCAGCGCGATCAGCAGCAGTCGCACCGCGGTCTTGGCGTCATGACCGAGGTAGCCGCCCTTGACCGCGGTGGCGTCCACGAACAGCAGCAGGGCGAGAATCAGTTCCGCGGCGTTGAGGGCGATCTCGGTGTTGAGCCCGTTGCCGAGATCGTTGCGGGTGCTGAACCCGATCGCCAGCCCCGCCGCGACCATCGCCATCGGCGCGGTGATCTGCCACCGTTCCAGCCGTGCCGCCGTCATCGTCCAGGCCAGCACGACGACCGCACCGACGAGCACGCTCTGGATCATCTACCCGCTCCTCGTTCCCGGTGGACTCCCCTGCCACCGGGAACGAGCATAGAGGCCGTCCACAAAGGAACGCCGATCACACCACCGCGCCGTTGTCGTCCCGCTCCCGTGCCCGCGACGGTTTCCTGACCGGACGCCCGGCCCCTGGCCAGCGCTTGTCGAGCAGGATCGCGACGGGACCCGCGGTGGCCACAGTGGACACCGTGCCCGCGATGAGGCCGAGCAGGAGCGCGAGGGCGAAGTCGGCCAGCGAGCCGTCCCCGAGGAACAGCAGCGCCCCGAGGACGAACAGCACCCCGATCCCGGTGTTGATCGTCCGGGGCAGCGTCTGCAGGACCGCCGTGCCGACGACGCGGGCGAACGGCTCCTTGCGGCGCTGCCCCCGCACCTCCCGGACCCGGTCGAAGACCACCACCGAGTCGTTGACCGAATAGCCGATCACCGTCAGCAGCGCGGCGAGGAAGACGCCGTCCATGGACTTGCCCAGCCAGGCGAAGATCCCGACGATGATCAGGACGTCCTGGGCGAGCGCCGCCACCGTGGCCAGGCCGAGCCGCCAGTCGAACCGCACCGCGAGGTAGATCAGCTGCGCCAGCACCGCGAGGAGGAGCGCGACGACCGCCTTGGTGCGCAGTTCGGCGCCGAGGCTCGGGCCGATCTGCTCGTCGCGGATCTCGGTGGCGTCGCCCGCCACCCCGGAGACCGCGGTCCGGATCCGCTCGGTGGCGGCCTCGTCGATGGGCTCGGTGCGCACCGAGATGTCCTTCTCACCGGACGTTTGCACGACGGCGCGGGGGAATCCTGCGTCGGACACCGCGTCCCGGACCTGTTCGACGTCGGCGGGCGCCGAGGTGCTGTATTCGATCACCCGGCCGCCGGTGAACTCGACGCCGAGATTCGGTCCGGCCACGAACAATCCCGCGATCGCGGCGATCACGATCGCACCCGCCACCATCAGCCAGCGTCGAGGCTTGCCGAGGAAGGCCGGATCGCGCCGGTTCACCCACTTCCGGACCCGGCCTTCGTGCGTGAGCCCGGAAAGCCGCGGTTTGCGCGCGACCACACCCCGCATCGTGAGGTGCAGCAGCAGTCGGGTGAGCACGAGCGAGATGAACAGGGCCACGACCACCCCGATGGACAGCGTCACCCCGAACCCGCGCACCGGGCCGGACGCCAGCCAGAACAGCAGCCCCGCGGCGAGCAGGGTGGTCACGTTCGAATCGACGATCGCCGACAGCGCCCCGCTGAACCCGCGGCTGACCGACCGGGACAGCGAGCCTCCCCGTTTGACCGAATGTTCTTCTCTCGCCCGCTCGAAGACGAGCACGGTGGCGTCGACGGCCATGCCGATGGCCAGCACGAAGCCCGCGAGACCGGGCAAGGTCAGTGTCGCTCCGATGGCGAGCAACGCGCCGTAGGACACCACCGCGTAGGCCACCAGGGCGCCGACGGCGATGAGTCCGGCCAGGCGATACACCGCGAGCAGGAAGAGCGCGGTCAGTCCCAGGCCGATGACGGCCGCGCGGGCGCTGGCGTCGATCGCGGCGGCACCGAGGGTGGGGCCGACGGTGCGCTGCTCGATGATCTCGACCGGCGTCGGCAGCGCGCCGGCGTTGATCAGCAACGCCAGGTCCTTCGCCTCGGCCGGGGAGAACCGCCCGGTGATCTGCGTGCTCCCGCCGACGATCCCGACCCCGCAGGCGACCTGCGGGCTCACCTGGGGCGACGAGATCACCTTGTCGTCGAGCGCGATCGCCACCCGGCGGGTCGGATCACCGGGCGGCGAACAGGCCGCCTGGCCGGTCAGCCGCTCCCAGGCGCGGCCGGAATCCCCTTTGAAGTCAACGGAAACGAGATGACCGCCGCCCTGGGAATCGATCGTCGAGAGCGCCTTGTCGACGCCTTCACCGGTCAGCGCCGCGGGTCCCAGCGTGATCGGCTGGCCGCTCTCGTCGGGCAGCACGCGGCTTCCCTGCGCCGCGTCGGTGGAGGCTCCGAGCACCGGGTGGAAGGACAGTTGCGCGGTGCGGCCGATCACTTCGACGGCCTCGCGCGGATCCCGCACGCCGGGCAGTTCGACGATGATCCGCTTGTCGCCGGAGCGGGCCAGCATGGGCTCGGCGACGCCCAGCGCGTCGACCCGGCGGCGCAGCACCTCGAGCGTCCGGTCGGTGGTCTCCGCGTCGGCGGTGATGGTGGGCGAATCCTTGGTCTCCAGCACGATCTGCGTGCCACCACGCAGATCGAGCCCCAGGCGCGGGGCGGTGGTCAGCAACAAGTACACGGTCGCGGCGAGGATGACCAGCGAGACGACGGCTCGCCCGGTCATGCTTCGCCGCGCGGTTTCGCGCGGCACGACGGTTTCTCCTCGATGAATTCCTCCGCGCGCGGCAGAAGGCGCGCGGATTCCCGGTCCGGGCACGCGGAAGACGTGCCCGTGAGCTTCAGACGGCTACCGGGAAAGGAGGAGCTCGATCCCCCAGCGCGAGGCGGTGCGCCGCGCGCGAGGGAGGGGTGACGTCGGCGTGGAGTTCGCTGAGGCGGAGCAGCGTCGTCGACGCGGGCCCGTGCGGGACGGTCCCGAAGAGAGGCAGGTCACCGTGACCGTGCACACCCAGGAGCGAAGGTTCGGCGGCGAGCCTGCCGACGGCGCGCACCGGCGCCACGGCCTTGGAGACCGAGGAGTCGACGGTCGCGTTCGCCCCGCGCGACTCGTCGGCCGAAGCGGAATCACCGGAGTGGAGCGCGAGGAACAGGCCGAGCGCGGTCAGCACGGCGGCGAGCAGCACGAGTACGGCCTGCCTGGCAGGCCGGTACGTCCGGCGCTCCACCGTCATCGACACACTCCCGGGGTTCTCCCCGACACCTTACTTGCCGGGCGCGAGTCGTTCGGCGAGTCGCGCGATGCCGGCGCGAAGGCGGTCCTCCCCCAGTTCCGGCAGCAAGGCGGTCACGTGTTCGGCCGCCAGCGGGGCGAGCAGCGCGTGCGCGGCGTGTTCGGGGTCGGGGGCGCCGTCGAGCAGGATCGCCACGTGCCGGTGCCAGAACCGGTAGGCGCCGATCCGGTAGCGCGCCCCCGGCGCGGCGGTCTCCGACATCCGCACCAGGGGCAGATGCTTGAGCACGTAGTCGACGTAGGCGCCGGCGAAAGCCACCAGCCGTTCCCCCGGCGGAGCCCCGGGCCCCAGCGGCGGCGGCCCGTGCAGGATCTCCTCCTGGAGTGCCTGTTCCCGCGCGTCCAGCAGCGCGACGGCCAGTCCGGCCTTGTCGCCGAAGCGGCGGAAGAGCGTCCCCTTGCCCACCCCCGCGGCCGCCGCGACCTGATCCATGGACACCGCGTCGACGCCGTGCTCGGCGAACAGCGACGCGGCCGCGTCCAGGATGGCGGCGCGGTTGCGGGCGGCGTCCGCGCGTTCCTTGGGCGGCGGCGTCCGCAGGAGTTCCAGTGAGGTTGCAGAAGCGGACTGCAGTCCGTTATGGTCGTGGGGCACATACGGACTATAGTCCGATTAACTGGGAGGTAGCGACATGACCGCACTCATCACCCGTGACGACCTGAAGGCCGCGATCGACGCGAAGGCCGTGACGGTCGTCGACGCGCTGGGTGGCGAGTACTACGCCAAGCAGCATCTGCCCGGCGCCGTTCCGCTCGTTCTCGCGGAAGTCGACGGGCGGGCGGCCGCGGTGCTGCCCGATCGCGGCGCCGCGATCGTCACCTACTGCTCCAACCCCGCGTGCCCCAACAGCGGGCAGGTCGCCGACCGGCTCACCGCCCTCGGCTACACCGACGTCCGCAAGTACCGGGAGGGCATCGAGGACTGGGCCGGCGCGGGCCTGCCCCTCGAACAGGGCTGAGCCTCCCTACGACGGGACGCGCCGGCGCAGGACCGGCACCCCGTCGCCGTGGAGTTCGGCCAGGTAGGGCGCCCGTCCGGTCATGGCCATGATCAGCGCGAGCGTCGTACCCGAGACGAGCGGCCCGGATCCGACGGCGAAGGGGCCATCGGTCGCTGCCAGCCGCAGCCCGCCGATGCGCCCCTTCGCCATCACCACGAGGTCGGAGCCCTGGTAGTAACCGGCCAGCGAGGTGAGGACGGCGATCGGATGGTCCCGGCGGAGACCCAGCGGGCGCCGGATGTCCTCGCCGTGCACGATCACCTCGCCGAGCGTCGCGATGGCGGGCACCGGCGGTTTCGTCGTGCTGGTGACGACGCGGCGGAACCGCTCCAGCGTCTCGGCACCGTTCGCGCCCAGATGTTCGGCCAGCCGCATCGCGACCTGCGCGTCGAAATCGAACCGGCAGCGGATCACACCGGCCATCCATCGCACCGGTGTGAGGTTCGCGGCCGAGGTGAGATGCGCGAGCACCTCGCGCACGGTGAGCCCGGCGCAGAGCGATTCCGTCTCCCACCGCTCTTCGGAGAGCCCTCCGAGGTCGTCCGCCAGCGCCGCCCGCTCGGTGTGGATCAGCGGCCAGACGGTCTTGGCGCGAGCGCGCGCCTTCGGTCCTGAATTCACCATCCGAAGTCCCTCCGTTGCCCGGAATCATCGGTCATCGATACTCGGAAGGCGAACTCCGCCGAGCACCGAGAGATGGGGACCGATGATCCAGCGCTGGAATCCGGAGACCGTGGCCGCGCCGATCGGCCCGTACAGCCATCTGGTGCGCGTCCCGGCCGATCACGAACTCGTCGTCGTGTCCGGTCAGATCGGTGTCCTGCCCGACGGCGAGCTCGCCGGGCCGGACGCCGAATCCCAGACCCGCGCGTTGCTCGTCAACCTCGAACGGCTGCTCGAAGCCGCGGGCGCCGGACCGGAACACCTGGTCAAGGTGTTCAGCATGCTGTCCGGTACCGAGCACCTCGCGGGTTTCCGCACGGCGACGCGCGAGACCTTCACCCGCTGGTACCCGGAGGCGGACTGGCCCGCCCAGTCTCTGATCGTCGTGGCGGCGCTGGCCCGCCCGGAGCTCGTCGTCGAGGTCGAAGCGCTGATCGCGGTACCGGCGCGGTAGGAAGCGGGGTCGCCACCCCCTACCGCGCCGAGCCCGATCAGGACTCCCTGCGCCTCCGCCCGGCGAGGAGCAGCAGCGCGCCGACGGCGAGCATGCCCAGCGCCAGGATCGACATCGTCTTCACCGGGGAACCGGTGACCGCGAGGCCCGGCGGCCGGTTCGGCGGCTGCGGGGTCGGCTTGTCCGGCGGCTGCGGGGTCGGCGGCACCCGGGTGTCGGTACCGCAGTCGGGGTTCGCCGAGCCCGGCGGGCAGTTGCCGCCCGGGGTGTCGGACGTGACCACGTTGCGGAGCCGGTGGTCACCGGTCTCCGGCTTCCGCAGGGTGACGGCGTAGGTGACCGTCGCCTTCTCCCCCGGCTTCAGCTCGCCCTTCCAGCTGAGCTTCGGCGCGGAATAGGTCACCGTTCCCGTACTGGCCTTCGCGGTGCCGTCGAAGGTGGCGTCGTCGAGCACCTGGGTCAGGTCGTCGGTGAACTTCGCGTCGTCCACTGTGGCCTGTCCGGTGTTCTCCACCGTGACGGTGTACGTGACGACCTCGCCCGGCTTCGCCTCCGTCTTGTCGACCGTCTTCTTGATCTTCAAGCTGGACAACGGTGTCGTCGTGCCACACTTCGGATCCTTGCTGCCCGGCGGGCAGTTGCCACCGGGGGTGTCGGTCACGATGACGTTGGTCAGCTTGCCGTCGCCGCCGGTCTTGGTCACCTTGACGCTGTAGGTGACCGTCGCCGTCTGACCGATCTCCAGATCACCGGTCCAGGTCAGCTTCGGTTCCTCGTAGGTCACCGAACCGATCGTCGCCGCACCGTCCTTTTGGAACACGGCGTCGTCGAGGACCTGCGTCAGATCGTCGGTGAACGTCACGCCGGTCAGCTTCGTCTTGCCGGTGTTGCGCACCGTCACCGTGTACTTGACGACGTCGCCCGGGTTCGCCGTGGCCTTGTCCGCCTTCTTCTCCAGTGAGATGCCGGGCACCGGGGTGCTGGTCGAACAGGCCGGGTCGTCGGACTGCGGCGGGCAGGTGCCCGGCGTGTTGGTGCTGACGGTGTTCCGCAGTTCGTGGTCACCCGTGACCGGGTTCTTCACCTTCACCGAGTATTTCAGCGTGGTCGACGCCCCCACCGGGAGATCACCCGCCCACACCAGGTTCGGTGCGGTGAAGGTGAATACCCCGGCGACCGGCGCCGACGTGGCGTCGTTCCGGTAGTCGGCGTCGTCGAGCACCTCGGACAGGTCGTCCGTGACCCGTGCGGCGTCTTCGCCGACCAGGTCCACCTTGCCGGTGTTGGCCACCGTGACGGTGTAGGTGACGACGTCGCCCGGGTTCGCGGTCTGCTTGTCCGAGGTCTTCTTCACCGTCAGTTCGCGGGACGGCACGTCCGCGACGCAGTTCGGATCGTTCGATCCCGGCGGGCAGTTGTTGCCCGGCGTGTCCGAAGTGACCACATTGGACAGTTTCTTGTCGCCGGTGTCCGGGTTCTTGATCTTGACCGTGTAGGTGATGGTCGAGGTCTGCCCGATGTCGAGCGAACCGGTCCACGTCAGTTTCGGTGCCGCGTAAGAGACGCCGCCGATGGTCGCGGCGCCGTCGTTCTGGTAGTCGGCGTCGTCGAGGACCTCGGTCATGTCGTCGGTGAAGGTGGCACCGTCCTGTTTGGTCTGTCCGGTGTTGGTGACGGTGATCGTGTACTTCACCGTGTCACCCGGATCGACCTGCTTCTTGTCGGCCGTCTTCTTGATCAGCAGCCCGGAGATCGGCGTGGTGGTGCCGCACTTCGGATCGGTCGAACCCGGCGGGCAGTTGCCGCCCGGCGTGTCCGAAGTGACGCCGTTGACGAGCTTCTTGTCGCCATCACCGGGGTTCTTCACCTTGACCGAGTACGTCACCGTGGCCGTGTCACCGATACCGAGATCGCCGGTCCACGTCAATTCGGGCTCGGCGTAGGACACCGCACCGATCGTCGCGGCATCGTCGTTCTGGTAGTCCGCGTCGTCGAGGACCTTGGTCAGGTCGTCGGTGAACGTCGCGCCGGAGATCTTGGTCTGCCCGGTGTTCCGGACCGTCACCGTGTACTTGACGACGTCACCCGGGTTCGCCGACTGCTTGTCGACGATCTTCTTGATCTCCAGCCCCGAAACCGGCGTCTCCGTGCCACAGGCCGGATCCGTGGATCCCGGCGGGCAGTTGCCGCCCGGAGTCTCCGACGACACCGCGTTCTTGAGCCGGTTGTCGCCGGTGTTCGGGTTCTTGACCTTGACAGTGTAAGTCACCTTGGCCGTGTCACCGACACCGAGATCACCGGTCCAGGTCAGCTTCGGTGCCGTATAGGACACGGCACCGATGGTCGCGGCTCCGTCGTTCTGGTAGTCCGCGTCGTCGAGGACCTGGGTCAGATCGTCCGTGAAGGTCGCACCGGTCAGCTTCGTCTGGCCGGTGTTCGTGACGGTGACCGTGTACTTCACGACGTCACCAGGGTTCGCCGACTGCTTGTCGACAGCCTTCTCGATGAGCAAACCGGAAACCGGCGTCGTCGTCCCACACTTCGGGTCCGTGGATCCCGGCGGGCAGTTGCCGCCTGGAGTCTCGGAAGTGACCGTGTTGATGAGCTTCTTGTCGCCAGGGACAGGGCTCTTGACCTTGACCGTGTAGGTGACCGTCGAGGTCTCGCCGATCTCGAGGTCGCCGGTCCAGGTCAGCTTCGGCGTCGCGAACGACACGGCACCGATGGTCGCGGCACCGTCGTTCTGGTAGTCCGCGTCGTCGAGGACCTGAGCCAGATCGTCCGTGAAGGTCGCACCCGTGAGCTTGGTCTGTCCGGTGTTCCGGACGGTCACGGTGTACTTCACGACGTCACCAGGGTTCGCCGACTGCTTGTCGACAGCCTTCTCGATGAGCAGGCCCGACACCGGAGTGGTGGTGCCGCACTTCGGATCCGTCGAACCCGGCGGACAGTTGCCGCCCGGCGTCTCCGATGCCACCGCGTTCTTGAGCTGATTGTCACCGGTGTTCGGGCTCTTGACCTTCACCGTGTAGGTCACCGTGGACGCCTCGCCCACGTCGAGGTCACCGGTCCACGTGAGCTTCGGCGACGCGAAGGTCACCGCGCCGATCGTCGCGGCTCCGTCGTTCTGGTAGTCCGCGTCGTCGAGCACCTGGGCCAGATCGTCGGTGAAGGTCGCACCGGTCAGCTTGGTCTGGCCGGTGTTGGTGACCGTGACGGTGTACTTGACGACATCGCCGGGATTCGCCGACTGCTTGTCGACCGACTTCTCGATCTTGAAGCCCGACACCGGAGTGGTCGTACCGCACTTCGGATCCGTCGAACCCGGCGGGCAGTTCCCACCCGGCGTCTCCGACGACACCGCGTTCTTCAGCAGGTTGTCGCCGGTGTTCGGGCTCTTGACCTTGACCGTGTAGGTGACCGTGGACGCCTGGCCGATGTCGAGATCACCGGTCCAGGTCAGCTTCGGTGCCGCGTAGGACACCGCACCGATCGTCGCCGCACCGTCATTCTGGTAATCCGCGTCATCGAGCACCTGAGCCAGGTCGTCCGTGAAGGTCGCGCCTGTGAGCTTGGTCTGCCCGACGTTGGTGACCGTGACCGTGTACTTCACGACGTCACCAGGGTTCGCCGACTGCTTGTCGACCGACTTCTCGATGAGCAGACCCGAAACCGGCGTCGTCGTCCCGCACTTCGGATCCGTGGACCCGGGCGGACAGTTCCCGCCTGGCGTCTCCGAGGTGACCACATTGGACAGACGCTTGTCACCGGGGTTCGGGTTCTTGACCTTGACCGTGTAGGTGACCGTGGACGTCTCACCGATGTCGAGGTCGCCGGTCCAGGTCAGCTTCGGTGCCGCGTAGGACACGGCACCGATGGTCGCGGCACCGTCGTTCTGGTAGTCCGCGTCATCGAGCACCTGGGCCAGATCATCGGTGAACGTCGCACCGGTCAGCTTCGTCTGGCCGGTGTTGGTGACGGTGACCGTGTACTTCACGACGTCACCGGGGTTCGCGGCCTCCTTGTCGACCGACTTCTCGATGAGCAGGCCCGACACCGGAGTGGTGGTGCCGCACTTCGGATCCGTCGAACCCGGCGGACAGTTCCCGCCTGGCGTCTCCGACGACACCGCGTTCTTGAGCAGGTTGTCACCGGTGTTCGGACTCTTGACCTTGACGGTGTAGGTGACCGTCGAGGTCCCGCCGATGTCGAGATCGCCCGTCCACGTCAACTTCGGCGAGGCAAAGGAAACCGCACCGATCGTCGCCGCACCGTCATTCTGGTAATCCGCGTCATCGAGCACCTGGGTCAGGTCATCGGTGAACGTCGCACCGGTCAGCTTCGTCTGCCCAGTGTTGGTGACCGTGACCGTGTACTTCACGACATCACCAGGGTTCGCCGACTGCTTGTCGACCGACTTCTCGATGAGCAAACCGGAAACCGGCGTCGTCGTCCCGCACTTCGGATCCGTGGATCCCGGCGGACAGTTACCACCCGGCGTTTCGGAAGTGACCACATTGGACAGCTTCTTGTCGCCAGGGTCCGGGCTCTTGACCTTCACGGTGTAAGTGACGGTCGAGATACCCCCTATTTCGAGGTCGCCCGTCCAGGTCAGCTTGGGCGCCGCGTAGGACACGGCACCGATCGTCGCGGCACCGTCGTTCTGATAATCCGCGTCGTCGAGGACCTGAGCCAGATCGTCCGTGAACGTCGCGCCGGTCAGCTTCGTCTGACCGGTGTTCGTGACGATCACGGTGTACTTCACGACGTCGCCGGGATTCGCCGACTGCTTGTCGACAGCCTTCTCGATCTTGAAGCCCGACACCGGAGTAGTGGTGCCACACTTCGGATCCGTCGAACCCGGCGGACAGTTCCCACCCGGAGTCTCCGACGACACCACGTTCTTCAGAAGGTTGTCACCAGTGTTGGGGCTCTTCACCTTCACCGTGTAGGTAACTGTGGACGCCTGGCCGATGTCGAGATCGCCCGTCCACGTCAACTTCGGCGAAGCAAAGGAAACCGCACCGATCGTCGCCGCACCATCGTTCTGATACCCGGCATCGTCGAGCACCTGAGTCAAGTCGTCCGTAAAGGTCGCACCGGTCAACTTCGTCTGGCCGGTGTTCGTGACGGTGACCGTGTACTTCACGACATCGCCCGGGTCCGCCGACTGCTTGTCGACCGCCTTCTCGATCTTCAACCCCGACACCGGAGTCGTCGTGCCGCACTTCGGATCCGTCGAACCCGGCGGACAGTTACCGCCCGGCGTGTCGGAAGTGACCACATTGGACAGCTTCTTGTCACCTGGGTTCGGGTTCTTGACCTTCACCGTGTAGGTGACGGTCGACGTCTGCCCGATGTCCAGGTCACCGGTCCAGGTCAGCTTCGGCGACGCGAAGGACACCGCGCCGATGGTCGCCGCGCCGTCATTCTGGTAGTCCGCGTCGTCGAGGACCTGCGCCAGATCATCGCTGAACGTCGCGCCGGAAACCTTGGTCTGGCCGGTGTTCCGCACGGTCACCGTGTACTTGACCACGTCACCGGGGTTCGCCGACTGCTTGTCGACCGACTTCTCGATGAGCAGGCCCGAAACCGGCGTCGTCGTCCCACACTTCGGATCCGTCGAACCCGGCGGACAGTTACCGCCCGGAGTCTCCGACGTCACCACGTTCTTGAGCCGGTTGTCCCCGGTGTTCGGATTCTTGACCTTCACCGTGTATGTCACCGTGGAGGTTTCACCGACACCGAGGTCGCCCGTCCACGTCAACTTCGGCGACGCGAACGAAACCGTGCCGATCGTCGCCGCGCCATCGTTCTGGTAGCCGGCATCGTCGAGGACCTGCGTCAGATCGTCGGTGAACGTCGCACCCGTGAGCTTCGCCTGCCCGGTGTTCCGGACGGTCACCGTGTACTTGACCACGTCACCGGGGTTCGCCGACTGCTTGTCGACCGACTTCTCGATGAGCAGGCCCGAAACCGGCGTCGTCGTCCCACACTTCGGATCCGTCGAACCCGGCGGACAGTTACCGCCCGGAGTCTCCGACGTCACCACGTTCTTGAGCCGGTTGTCCCCGGTGTTCGGGTTCTTCACCTTCGCCGTGTAGGTGAACGCCGCGCTCGTCCCCGCGGCGAGCGTCCCGGTCCAGGTCAGCTTCGGCTCCGCATAGGACACCGAGCCGGGCGACGCGGTGGCGTCGTTCTGGTAGACCGCGTCGTCCAGCAACCCGGTCAGATCGTCGACGACCTTGAGGCCCGCCGCGGTCACCCGTCCGGTGTTGGCGACGTTGACCGTGTAGCGCACGGTGTCACCGGGGTTGGCGGACTCCTTGTCGACGGTCTTCGTCACCGTGTACGACGGCGGGGGCACCTTGGTCTTCGCGCAGGCCGCGGCCGGGTCGTCCGGGCAGCGGTTGTCGGGCGGGACGACCGGGGGCGGCCCGGTCGGGACGGTCGCGCGGTTCACCAGCTCCTTGCCGATGGCGGCTTCGTCGACCTTCACTCTCACCGTCAGCGTGGCCGTTTCCCCGACCGCGAGGCCGTTCACGGACCAGTCGATCGGCCCCGTACCGGACGCCGTGCCCTTCGAGGGATCGGACGACACGTGGGTCGTGCCCGGCGGGAGCGCGTCTCGCACGGTGAGCGCGGGCACCGGGATCACGCCGGTGTTCCGCAGGGTCACCTTGTAGGTCAGGGTGTCCCCCGGGATCGCCTCGGCGAGGTCGACCGACTTCGTGAGCTGGTACCCCGGTGAGGCGACCGTGTTCCGCACCGTGTTCGAGGTGCGTTCCTGCGGGCGGCCGGTGTCCTCGCCGCGGAAGGTCAGCTTGCCGGTGTTGTCCAGCTTCGTGCCGTCCGGCACCGTGGCGCCGACCTTGACCTTGAAGGCGACCTTCTGCGACTGCCCGGCCGCCAGATTCCGCACCCGGCAGGTGACCACCTGCCCGGTGGCCGAACAATCCGGATTGGACCCGGCCACGAACGTGACGCCACTGGGCAAGGTATCGGTGAGGACGATGTTCGTCGCGGTGTCGAGGTCGGTGACGCTGCCGTCGGCATGCTTGTTGGTGACGTCGAAGGTGTAGGTGACGTCACCGCCCTTGGTGACGTACCCGGGCGGACTGTCGTTGGTGTTGCCGACCGGGTCGTTGGCCTTGGTGATCTGCAGATCCGGTTCGAGCGCGTCGGTGACCAGCCAGACCACCTGCGGGTACAGCGCGTCGCCGACGGTGCCGATCTTCACCTGGAGCGCGGTGGTCCCGGCGGGGACCTTGCCGGTGATGTCGACGCTGCGGGAGTCGTACCCGACGTTGTTCACCGGATTCGGATCGCGCGTGGTGACGTTGGAGCCCGAGCCGTTCGCCGTGACACGGTCGATCCGGCTGCTGAACGCGTTGTCGGTCGACACGCCGGACGGCGACGGCATGGAGATGGTCTGGAGGCTGGACGCGTTCGGACCGACCTGGAGGTAGTCACCGGCGATGGGCGCGTCACCGTCACCCGCGACGATGCCGAGTTCGACGTTGGGCTGGCGGGAGGTGGGCGCCTTGATGCCGCCCAGCGCGATGGTCGCCGAGCTCGGGGTGGTGCCGCCGGCGACGCGCTGCAAGCCGTCCCACACCTGCAGGTAACGCAGCGGTTCGCTGGGCAGCTCGTAGGCCACCACCAGCGACCAGCCGCCCCAGCAGCCGAGGTTCGTACTGCTGACCGACTGGCCCTGACAGGCCTGGATGTCGGCGACCGTGTACTGCCCCGCCCCGGCGTTGGTGACGAGGTTCGTGACGTCGGCGGCGCCGCCGTAGGCGTACAACGTCGGGAAGCCGCCCGTCGTGAGGGCGGGGAACCAGTCGTAGGTGTCGGCGGTGATCCGCTGGTAGGTGCTCGTCCCCGGGGTCTTCATCGAGACCTGGTTGCCCCTGGAGCCGTCACCGGAAGTTCCGCTGGAAGCGACCGGGTTGAACTGCCAGTACAACCGGGCGTTGAGCACCTTCGCCCCGGCCGGGACCCTCAGGTTCGCCGCGGAGGCGGTGTTACCGGGCGCGGCCGGATCCGTCTTGATCCACGAAACCGGGCTCGCGTTGCTCGCGGAGGCGTCGCAAACGACGCCGATACCGCATTGGACCACCGAGTTGGCGGCCATCGTGACCCCACCGTGGGCCAGCCCGGAATACACCGGCTCCGGCCCGATCGGCCGCTCGGTGCCCGCTCCGCGCGGCTGTATCTGGGCACTCGCGGGTAGCGGGGCACCCATCAGCAGGGCCACGGCGACCACCGCGAGCAATGCCATGCCCCGGCGCCACCGATTTCGCCCACGCCGTACCGCCATGCCGCCTCCGCCTCACCCCTCGCTTCCATCGACCCAGGTCAGGAGGATGGGTACAGCGAGCCCGATCGAAGGTCATCCTGTGTCGCGAAGATCATCGACGGCAACCGGGATCGGCGGTGTCCCCTGGATAGAACCCGTTGAGTGGCCTCGAAACCCCCGGACGGGTGATGAATCCCGGCGAATCGTCCACAACGGACTGAAATCCTCGAAGGTGGAGTTTAAGCGCGAAATCTGCCATCGTCGAACAAGTGATCGACTTTCCTTATCGTGGCTCCGGGCCCTATTGCTACGCGAATTCGCTCGCGATGATGCTCGGCTCCGAGGCACCACCGACAGCCGTGCTCGAAACCGTGACCGGCAGTCCTTTCGGCATGCAACTGGTCGGCGGGACGCTGCCGTTCTTCGACGCCTTCGGCTGGGATCCCGACCTCGGCATCGGCGAGGCGCTCGACGTCCTCGGCTGGAACGCGGAAACCGTGAGCGAGCCGGATCCGGACGCCGCGTTCGCCCGGCTCGCCGAAAAGCTGGCCGACGGCCCGGTCATGGCCGGACCGGTCGAGATGGGGCATCTGCGGTACCAGCCCGGGATGACCGGCCCGATCGGCGCCGACCATTTCCTGGTCGTCCTCGCCGCGGACGACGAATCCGTCACCGTCCACGATCCGCAGGGATATCCGTACGCCCGCCTCCCTCGGGTGGAATTCGCCGCCGCTTGGCGGGCCGAGAGCGTCGCCTACGGCAAGCCGCACACGATGCGCACGGGCTTCGTCCGCGACACCCTCGTCAGCGAAGAGGCCGCGATCGCCGCGGCGCTCCCCCGGGCGATCAAGCGGCTCGGCGGGGAGGCCGGCGGCGAACTCCCGCCGGGCAGTCTCGGCAACGCCGACGCGGCGCTCGCGCTGGCCGCCCGGATCGACTCCGGCTGCGACCCGGACCTGCGCGGGCTCCTCATGCACTTCGCGGTCCGCGTCGGCGCTCGCAGGCTGGCGGACGCTTCGGCGTGCCTGCGCCGGATCGGCCGCGACGGGGCCGCCACCGTCGCCACCACACAGGCGCGTTTGGTCGGCTCACTGCAGTACGACCTCGTCACCGAGGACGACGTGCGCGCCACCGAGACGCTCCGGACGCTCGCGCCGACCTACGAAGAACTCCGTCAGGCTCTCACAGCATCCTGACGATCTCGCGGGCGATCACCTCGGGCTCGGTCTTCGGGATGTAGTGACCGGACCGCTCGGCGATCACGTGCCGCCCGCCGGGCGAGGCGGCCACCCGGTGGGCGTGGGACGCGTTCGCCCGAGCCCGCACCCCGGCGGACATCCCGTCCCCGCCACGCCCTCCGGAGACGACGGTGACCGGGATGTCCGCGAGCACCGGCGGATCGCGCCGCCAGACCGCCAGTTCGTCGAGGAAGGTGCGGGCCTGCTCCCGGTGGGTCCGCATCGCCGCAACGGTGAACGCCTCACGTTCGAGGTCGCGGCGGACGTCGTCGGGGATGTCCCGCAGCAGGCCGCGGAAGACGACCTTGAGCAGGCCCAGCCGCGCGAGCACGGCACCCAGCCCGATCATCACGCGTTCACCGGTCCGGAAGGCGCGGCCGAAGAGCACGTCCGCCGCCTCGTCGGTCGGATCGACCAGCACCAGACCGGCGATCCGCTCCGGGAGGCGCGCGGCGGCCTGCCGCACGATCGGCCCGCCGGCACTGTGCCCGGCGAGGACGTACGGTCCCGGGCCGAAGTGGTCGAGGACGTCGTTGAGGTCGTCGGCCATCCGGCGCAGCGTCCGGCCGCCGGGGTCGGGGGCGCTGCGGCCGAGCCCGGACCGGTCGTAGACGATCGCGCGGGCGGACCGGGCGACCTCCGGCTGGACCGCCGCCCAGGACGACCGGGTGGCCGCCGCTCCGGCTTCGAACACGACCGTCGGCCCGGTGAAGCCGTCGGGCCCCGGCAGCACCATCGCGTGCAGCCGTCTGCCGTCACGGGTGACGACCCATTCCGGCTCGCCTTGGGTGTGGCTCATCGCGCGGTGATCCTCCAGCCGGTGGCGTCGATCTGCCGCCGCCAGAACTCGGCGAACCGGCCTTGCCTCGCGAGGAGTTCCTCGACGGTGCCGTCCTCGGTGATCTCGCCGTCCTCCAGGAAAAGGACCCTGTCGGCGTGCCGGATCCCGGCGATCCGATGGGTGACGATCACCCGGGTCCGCGGCACGGGATCGGCGCTGAGGGACCGGACGACGGCGTCCTCGTTCTCGGTGTCCAGCGCGCTGGTGGCCTCGTCGACCAACAGCACGGGCGCCGGTTTGAGCAGCGCGCGGGCGATGGACACCCGTTGCCGCTCACCGCCGGAGAGCGCGCCACCCGCCTCGCCGACGGCCGTGTGCGCCAGCAGTTCGCCGATCCTGGCGAGCTCGACGACCCCGGCGACTCTTTCCTCCGTCGCCGAGGGATCCCCGGCGAGGACGTTGTCGCGCACCGAACCGTCGAACAGGTACGGCTGCTGGAAGACGACGGTGACCAGCTCCCGCCGGTCGGCCGCGGACAGTTCGGCGAGATCGGTCCCGCCGACGAGCACCCGCCCGCCGGTGGGCTGGTGCAGGCCGGCGAGCAACGCGAGGACGGTGCTCTTGCCCGAACCGGACGGCCCGACGATCGCGGTCGTCGTCCCCGGTTCGAGGGTGAGGCTGAAGTTCTCCAGAACGTCTTCGGTGCCTGACGCATAGCGAAAACCGACGTCCTCGAACCGGATCCGCGGCGCCTCCTTCCCCGGCGCGACGGCCTCGCCCGCCGGGGCCACGGGCGCGGTGAGCACGGTGCGGATGCGGCCGAGCGTGGTGGTGGCGGTCTCGATGCCGGGAGCGAGATCGCCGAGCGCGGTGAACGGTTCCAGGTACCGGGCGAGCACGACGATCAGCGCGATCGCCTCGGGCACGCTCAGACCGCCTTGCGTGGCAAGGAGAACGGTCGTCCCGGCGAGCAGGACCAGCGCCAGCTGACCGGCGATGCCGAACAGCACCTGGCCCGGGATCTGCAGGCGCAGCAGCCGGACGGTCGCGCCGTGGTGCGCGGCGAGCGCGGCACCGGCGTGACTGCGCGCGGGCTCCACGCGACGGGCGGCGCGCAACGTCTGCTGCGTGCGGGCGAACTCGACGATCCGCTCGGTCAGCACGGTGTTCGCTTCGGCCGCCGCCCGGTCGGCGCGGCGGGTGATCCGGCCGGTCGCCCACAACGCACCCAAAAGCACCGGGACCCCGGCCAGCGCGGCGACCCCGAGCGGCCAGGCGATCGCCAGCAGGGCCAGCGCGATCGCGATCGGCAGCAGGACCGCGCCGATGAGCGGGGTGAGCAGATAGCCGACCAGTCCGACGAGGTCGGGTCCGGTCGCGGCGATGGCCTGGCGGGCGGTCTGGGTGTTGGCACTGTCCAACCAGGACAGCCGGACGTTCGTCAGATGCTCGGCGACGTCGTGCTGGGCGTGGTCCAGCACGCCGAAACCGAGTTCGAAGCCGAGCCGTCCCACGACGGCGTCGACCGCCCAGCCCGCCGCGGTGACGGCGGCGAGCGCGCCCAGCCAGGGCAGTGCGTCCGCGGCGTCGGCGCCGAACAGGGTGCCCACCAGCGGCACGAGCAGGACGACACCGACGGCGCGCAGCAGCACCGAGAACACGGCGAGCACGAGGTAGCGCCGGAACGTCCGGCGTTTCGTCCCGGGGATCAGGCCCAGCAGGGTGCGGATCACGCGGTCACCCCCGCGCCCGCTCCGGCCTGCCACAGGCGGGTGTAGCGCCCGCCCGAAGCCAGCAGCTCGTCGTGGGTCCCGCTTTCGGCGATCTCCCCGCGGTCGAGGACCACGATCCGGTCGGCGCCGGTGACGGTGTGCAGGCGATGGGCGATGACCAGGACGGTCCGGCCCGCGGTGAGCCGGTCGAGTGCTTGTTGCACGAGGTACTCCGACTCGGGATCGGCGAAGGCGGTCGCCTCGTCGAGGACGAGGACGGGGGCGTCGGCGAGGATCGCGCGGGCGATGGCGACCCGCTGGCGTTCCCCGCCGGACAGCTGGGAACCGGCGCCGAGGACGGTGTCGTAACCCTGCGGCAGCCGCAGGATCCGCTCGTGGATCTGCGCGTCACGGGCCGCAGCGACGACCTGGTCTTCGGTGGCGCCGGGGACGGCGAGCGCGATGTTCTCCCGCACGGTCCCCTGGACGAGTTGCGGATCCTGCAGCACGAATCCCACCCGGCCGTAGAGTTCGTCGGCGGCGAACGAGCGGACGTCCCGGCCACCGACGCGGATCGCCCCTTCGGTCACGTCGTGGAACCTCGCGACCAAGGCGGCGAGGGTCGACTTCCCCGCTCCCGAGGGGCCGACCAGCGCGGTCACCGTGCCGGGACGCAAAGTCAGGGAGACGCCCTCCAGAACGGGAACGCCGGTGCGGTACGCGAAGCCCACCCTGTCCAGTTCCACCGTGCCCGGCTCGGCACCGGCGCGGTCTTTAAGCTCCACTGTGGACAGTTCCGGTTCGTCGAGGACGACCTGGATCCGGCGCGCGGCGAGCATTCCCTCGCGGACGCCGCCGAGGCCGTAGCCGATACCCAGCAACCGCGCGCCGAAAGTGGTGCCCAGCAGGAGGAACGGGATCAGCGTCACCGGCTCCAGGCCACCGCCGGTCACCATGAGCGTTCCGGCGCCGGTGATCAGGAGCAGGAACGTGGCTGGCCGGGTGGCGAAGTCGAGCGTGGTCTTCTTGCCGGTGAACGGCCGCTGCCAGTCGCCGAGGAAGCCGATGTACTCGTCGAGCCGCCGCCGGAACGACGACGCCGCGGCACCGCCGAACACCCGGATCACCGGCTGCCCTTCCAGGTACGCGCCCGCCTCCCCGGCCATCCGTTCCGCCCAGCGCATCGCCTGGCCGGTCTTCGGTCCCGATTGGACGACCATGATCGAGGTGGTGACGAGGTAGACGAGGATCGGGACGAGCAGGACGAGGGCGAGCCGCCAGTCCACCGCGAAGAGGTAGGCCAGCACCGCGACCGGTGCCACGACGGCCGCCACCGCGTCGGGAACGGCGTGGGTGACCAGGTAGTGGAGCGAGAGTGTGTCGCCCTGCACGAGTTTCGCGACCGCGCCGGAACCGCGGGCGGTGAACCAGCCCAGCGGCAGCCTCGCGAGTTTGCCCAGCAACCGCTGCCGCAGATCTCGGGCGAACCGCGCGTCGGCCGCGTGCAGCCAGAGCACGACCGCCGATTCGAGCAAGATTCCCGCGCCGAGCAGCACCAGCGCCGAGACGCCGATCGCCCACAGCGATCCGCCGCCCGCGAGCAGCCGCCGGACCAGTTCCACCAGCAGCACGAACGGCGCGAGCCCGATCAGGGTCACGACGGCCTGCAGGACCCCGGCGAAGATCAGCGTCCGCCGCACCGGCGCGAGCAGCCGTCCGGCGGCCTGCGCCCGCCACGCCCCCTTAGGCGCCTTCTCGACGGGCTTCGGCACAGGGGTGCTTTCGGTGGCCGGTTCTTCCTTCTCACCACGGAAAGCACCCATGGCGCGGCCGTAGTACCAGTACGCCCGGCCGTGCACCTCGGACTTGGGGAAGCCGAACGTCTCCCGCAAACGGGTCTTGAGTTGTTTGAACGAACCGGCTTCGGTCGCCAGCCACGCCTGCCAGTCCGACCAGTCGCGCGTCTCGATCGCCGCGGCCAGCGAGGTCGCGTCCCCGCGCGGCACCCAGTGCACGGCCAGCCGCGCGTGCTCGCCCAGCGGGATCAGCCGGTCGGTCTCGTCGTGCTCCTCGAGGTACAGCTCGATCGGGAGGTCGGCCGGGACCACTTCGAGGATCGCGTTGATCGCGGGGATCGAAGCGGAGTCGCCGATGAGCAGGTACCCGGCGGGAGGTTCGGCGGGGACCGCGAAGGAGGTGGAACCCAGTGACATCACCGGAACCGTCGCTCCCGGCCGTGCTTCACCCAGCCACCGCGAGGCGGGACCGGCGGGCTCGTGCAGGACGACGTCGACCGCGAACGTGCCGGACTCCGGATCGGCTTCGGTGAGCGTGTACGCGCGCTGGAACTCCGTCGGCCCGCCTTCCGGGTCCGGGAACCAGAACCGGAGCCACGCCGTCGGCTCCACGACGACGTCCTCGAACAACGTCGGCGAGACGAACCGGATCCGCACGAACCTCGGCGCTATTTCCACTCTCTCGACGACGGTCGCTTCGTGATCTCTCGCACCGAAACCCCGCATCACCGCGCCTTGGAACCCGCGCGCCATCACAAACCCTCCCCGGTGGCCGCCAGATCGGCCACCATCTCCACGACCGGCCTGCCCGGCGGACAGGACCCGATCAGTCCGCGAATCGACGCTGTCAGCACCAGCCGCACGTACTCGGGCCTCGGGACCTGCGGCAACGCGGCGGACGGCTCGGCGAGCCGGTCGTCGCGCGACAACCGGTCGCGGACCGCCTGGCGCTCACGGTCCAGCCCATCGCCGTCGGTCTGCTCGGCCGCCATGCTGTGCTCCTCGGACGCGGTCATCGCGATGGTCAGCGACGCGACGGCGCCACTGAGCACGATCGCCGCGCCGGGCTCGTAGCCCCGGCGAACGAGCGCGTCGACCTCGTCGTTCAGCAGGCGCTGGCCGCCGTCACCGCGCGGGAACAGCAGCTGCAGGTAGGTGACCAGGCCCGGATGCTCCAGTACGAAGGCCCGCATCTGCAGGGCGAAGGACAGCAGGTGTTGTTCGAGGCCGTGCCGGGGATCGTCCCGGAGCCGCAACTCGGCCAGAATGCTCTCCCCGACCAGCCGCTCGAGCCCCCAGCGCCCGTCGACGTGCCGGTAGAGGGCGGTCGCGGTCACCCCCAGCCGGGCCGCGACCGCCTTGACACTCAGCCCGCGCATCCCGAGCTCGCGCCCGGCCCGCAGGATGTCGTCCGTCCCGATCCTGGCCGGACGGCCCCCGATCTTCGGCATCTCACCCCTTCGCATGGAAAGTTATAGGGGGAAACTAAGGGTGGGCTTAGTTGAAGTCAAGACACAGTTCGGGGGTGGCCGGAAGCAGTCAGGTGGGCGGAAGCGGTCAGGGTGGGTGTCGGGTGGTCACCTGAACTACGTGAAGGAGGCTTTCCACGCATCACATGCGGGGAAAGTCCCCTTCACGTCAGGCCCGCCCGCCAGCGAGTCTCAGTGGGTTCAGAAACCGGACCTCACCTCCGGCTTCTCCGTGCCTTAAGCGAGGTCAGGCCGTTTTGGAACCTTCACCGGTCGCGTCGCGGAGCAGGTCTTCGGTCAGGACCGTGCGCGAAGGCAGTCCCAGTTTGCGCAGCGCGCGCCCGACGTGGATCTCGACCGTTCGCGGCGACAGGAAGAGCCGCTCGCCGATCTCCCGGTTGGTGAGGTTCTGGGCGGCGAGCCGGGCGACCTCGAGTTCCCTCGGCGACAACGTTTCGCCGTACCCCTTGCGGCCGCGCCGGGGCATCTCCGGATCACAGCGGCGCAGTGACCGTCGGCAGCGCAGCGCGTCCACGGCGGCGCCGAGGCCCGCGTACGCCGTCTCCGCTGTGGTTAAGGAAGCGACGGCGCGCTCCCGCTCCCCTGCGTCGATGAAGCAGCCGGCCGCGAGTTCGTCGGCGTAGGCGGCGAAATACGGGAACGGCAGCGCGTGATAGGCCTGCGCGGCACCGAGCAGCAGATCACCGGCGGCGAGCGTCTCGCCGCGGGCTTGGGTGAGCATGCCCCGGCACAACAACGCCGCCGCGTTGGCGACCGGCGTGTCCTTGCCGTCGATGCCCTGCCGGTACTCCGCGAGCAGTTCCCTCGCCTCGACGTGCTGGCCCAGCCCGAGCATGGTGCGCACGGCGAACGGCATCAGTTCGGCCGCCCAGACCCAGTTGTTCTTGCGCCGCACGGTCTCCAGGCCGTATTCGGCGAGGCGCCGGGCGGCCTGCAGATCCTTGCCCGCCTGATGGACCGCGACGCGGCCCGCGTACGCCGACGCCTGGATCGGGACGCTGCCGGCGGAAAGCGCGAACGCCGCGTCGAAGCTGCGCAGCGCCGCCGTCGGCCGGTGCTGCCCGTACTCGTACCAGCCGAGCACCAGCAGCGGTTCCGCGGCCAGTGAACCGTCCTTGTCGACCCGCGTCAGCATCGCCCGCGCCTTCTCGGCGACGCTCGACCACTCCCCCATCGCGAGATCCAGGCGTAGTTCCGTGCCGTCGGCCAGCGCGTCGAGGTAAGGCTGATGATCGTCGCGGATCAGCCGCCGCGCGGTCGCGAGATAGACCCGCGCGACCGGGTAGTGCCCGTTCCACGCCACCGCGTCGGCGAGGTTGATGTAGGTGCGCGCCACCTGACGGCAGACCTCGGCCGACTCCGGTGCCCGCGGCAGGTCGGCGATGTCTTGCCAGGCCTCGGGATCGGCGACCTGCATCCGCGCCGAAAGCCGGTTGGCGGCGATCGCGGCGAGCACCCCGGCGTCGTGTTCCCCCTTGCTCGCGCGTTCGGCCTCGTCGAGCCAGCGGAAGTTCTCCTCCACCGGAACCGTCCCGATATGCGGCAGCGCCAAGGTGACCAGTCCCCTGGCGAGCAGCGCCTGCCGCCTGCCGAGGTCGGCCGCGCCCAGCTCGATCTCGAGCCTGCCCGCGTCGACCTTGCCCACCTGGTTGATCAGCACCTGACCGAGGTGGACCCGGATCTCGCCGCGCGCGGCCTTGCTCAGCGGCCATTCGCGCAGGATCGTCCGCAGCAGCCGGACCGTGCCGGCGTGGGCGATGCTCCGCGGCAGTTCCCTGCCGAGCCGGACGGCGAACGACTCGCGCGCGGTCCGCGGCAGGTCCGCGTCCCGCAACGCCGCTTCGAGCAGACGGCTCGCTTCCTCGGTCCGGCCGTCTTCGATGGCGTTGTCGACGGCGACCCCGGTCCACTGTGTCCACGCGCCGAGATCGCCTGCCAGCCGCGCGTGGCGGGCGATCAGTGACGCGAAGGGTTCGGCCCCGGAGGCGAGCCGGGCGGCGGCGCGGCCGTGCATCGCGCACCGCTGAGGGCCGGGAAGCAACGCGTAGACCGCTTCGGCGATCAGCGGGCTCCCCGAGACGTACCGGCCGCGGCCGAGATCCCGCAGCAGTCCCGCTTCGACGGCTTCGGCGACCGCACCGGAGGTCTCCCCGGGCGGCGACGCCGCCACCGCGCCCAGATCCGCTTCCCCGGCGGACGATCCCAGCACCGCGGCCGCGCGGACGACGTCGCGCGCGGCCGGGCCGATCGCGGTCATCAGTCCGGCGACCCGGCTGCGCACGATCGGCGGCACGGCCGCCGACGCCAGCCTGTCCGCCGAAAGCGACTCCGCCGTGTCACCGACGCTCCGCACCAACGCGGTCAGGTCGACGGCGATCCCGGACGTCCGCCGGTGCGCCGCCTCGGCGAAATCCGGCGCGCAGCGGCCGAACGTCGCGTCCAGCAGGGTCCGCACCTGGACGGCGGTGAACGCCGGAAGCGTCAGATGCGCGGCGGCCTCCCGCATCGGCGGGAATCGCCGCGGCCCGCACGCCACCGAACTGACCACCACGCTCAGCGCCACCGCCGGGGACGCCGCGAGACCGCGCAGGAACTCCCACGTGTCGTCGTCGGCGGAGTGGACGTCGTCGAGCATCAGGACCGCCGGACCGCAGCCGGTCAGGACTTCGCGCACGGCACGGAGTTCCTGTTGCCGCACGGTCTCGGCGTCCGCGTTCTCCGGGAACGGCGGCAGCCACGGCGACCACTCGGGGATCAGCCGCCGCAGGACGCCGGTCACCGGGGAGAAGCCCGTCGCGTGGGCGGCGGCCACCTCGCCCTTCCCGAGCAGCGCGTCGACCAAGGGCGCCAACCGGCACGGCCGCGCGAAGGAACCGCAGCGGGCGGACCAGACCACGCGCGACGCGATCCCGGGCTGGGCGGCCAGTTCTTCGAGCAGACGGCTCCGGCCCACACCCGGTTCGCCCTCGACGACGGCGACCGACGGCGGGCTCGAGGTGACGCGCACCAGTTCGGCCAGTTCGGTGTCGCGGGCCACGAACACCGGTGCCGCACCGAGCGTCGGCATGCTCGGACCATACCGATAGGACACCCGCCGAAAGGCGGGAACACGAACAGTGACCACGGGCCGCACACTTTCCGCTGGTCCACACCACCGGAGTCACGGCGTTAACTCGATCGGGCCACGCCGACCTGCGCGGCGCCGAAGCCCCGCATCGGTAATACGGACCCTTAGGTATTGCCGCGAACCTTGCCACGGGTCCCCTCCGAGGGTGAATCTCAGTCTGTTCGCAGTGCCCCTCTGTCACATCCTCACAGCGCAAGTCCCCTGCCCGCGCCGGTCGGCCACCCATTCGGGTAGCCGAAGTCCTCACCTGTCCCCTCCGGGTAGCCAACCGCGCGTGCTTCGCGTTCGACCATCCAGTTAGGAGTGTTCCGACGGTGAAGACCTCATTCAGGCGCGGGCTGGCCACGGCCTGCGCCGGTGTCGCCGCGATGGTCGCCCTCCAGGCGCCCGCCTCCGCGGCGCCCGCGATCACGGCGGCCACCACGATCCCGATCACCATGCAAGCCCAGCAGAAGAGCAACTGGTGCTGGGACGCCAGCGGCAACACCATCGCCGCCTGGTGGGGACATTCGATCACCCAGACGAAGTTCTGCCAGGTCGCGCACAACGAGTCCGGTTCGGACTGTGCGAACAACCAGGGCTACCTGAGCGATCAGCAGCGCGTGTTCCGGTGGCTCGGGTTCAGCAACGTCGGCACCTACAGCTCCTCGGGCCAGACGCTGAGCTTCGCCTCGATCAAGAGCCAGGTCGACGCGCGGCAGCCGATCGGCACCCGGATCGGCTGGAACAACGGCGGCGGCCACATGCACGTGCTCTACGGCTACGACAACACCAATGGCGCGACGACGGTCTACTACGGCGACCCGTGGGGTTCGAGCCCCCGATACAACCAGATGAGCTACAACGCCTACCGGTCCAACAACTCGTTCACCTGGACCCACACCGTCTACGGGATCAAGGACTGAAACCATGAAGCGAACCTTCCTCGGCGCCACGATCCTCGCTCTCGGACTGTCACTGGCACTCGGCGGCCAGGCCTCCGCGGCCGACGCCCCCAACGGCGTGCCCACCGCGGCCGACCTCGCCGCGGTGTCCACAGTGGTCACCAGTGACGCGACCACCCAGCGGCTCGCCAAGGCGCAGTTCCCCGGCGCCGCCAAGGCGGACACGGCTCTCGCGGCCAGGACCGCCAAGGCCGATCCGCGCACCCCGGTGGCGGTCTACCAGCCGACCGCGGCCTTCATCGCCGGCACCTCGGCCGTGCCGGCGGAACTGGCCTACGTCGCCACTCCCGCCACCCTCGGCAACGGCGACGCGGCGACCGTGTGGTCGCAGCGCGAAGGGGCGGGCTGGTCGGTCTACAACGTCGCCTCGGGTGACGTCGAAAAGCGTCTCGCGGCGCGAACCGGCAAGGGCTACCTCCTGAGCGAACCGCAGGCCGGTGCCTGGTACTCGGTCGACGGGGACACGGTGACCGTCCTCGATGGATCTTCGGTGGCGAAGACCGGCGAGAAGATGACGCTCGCCGCCTACCGTGAGGCCCTGCAGAGCCGCTATGGCGACAAGCTGCCCGGCTCGACCTACGACCGCACCGGTGCCGCCGGCGGTTACGGTGCCGCCCCGGTCGGCGACACCTCCGTGCCGTGGTGGCCGTACGCGCTCGGTGCTGTCTTCCTCGCCGTGGCGGGCGCGGCCGTCACGCTCCGGCTCCGCCGGCAGTAGGCGTCGGGAGCTGAAGGACGCTTTCCCCGCATGCGATGCGGGGAACGCGTCCTTCACCGCTTGCCATGCGGGGAAAGGCCCCTTCAGCTAGGCGAAGGTGTAGTCCTCGATGGGGAAACTCCCCGCCTCCTTGATGGCGTTGAGGGTGGACGACGGCCGGAGCAACGTCGCCTCCCCGTGCGGGTTGAAGTAGTAGCTGTTCGCCGGGGCGCAGTTCCCGAGGGCGAAGATCGAGTCGCCGAGGCGCTCGGTCATCCGGTCGAGGAACGCGTCGTTGGCCTCCTGCGTGACCTCGAACTCGGTCGCGCCCCGCCGCCGCATCGCGCCGAAAAGCCGGTCCATATGCCGCATCTGCGTCTCGATGGTGGTGAAATAGGACAGTCCCGAGTAGGAATACGGGCTGTTGAGCGAAATGAAGTTGGGGAACTTCGGGATCGCGACCCCCTCGTAGGCCTGGAACCGGTTCTCCCGCCACCACTTCCCGAGATCGCGGCCACCGCGGCCGATGATCTCGACCGCCGGGAAGTTCGCCTCCCACAGGTCGAAGCCGGTCGCCAGCACGAGGACGTCGATGTCCCGCCGCGCACCGCCGGCGGTCTCGATCCCGGTCTCGTCGATCTTCACGATGGACTTCGTCTCCAGGTGCACGTGGTCCTTGGTGAAGGCCGGGTAGTACTCGTTGGAGAACGTCGGGCGCTTGCAGCCGAACGAATAGCGCGGCGTCAGGTCCGAGCGCAGTCCCGGATCCCGCACCTGGCGGCGGAGATGCGCCTGGCACCACAGCTTGCCGAGCCGGTTCGCGATCGGCAGCTGCTTGTAGTGCAGCACCCCGGAGACCATCATCAGTTCCAGCAGCGCGGTCCCGGTCAGCCGGGCGGCCCGCTGGGTGAGCGGCACCGCGGCGAACGCACGCCGGACCGCCTTGGGCACCGGGAAGTCCAGCTTGGGGCTCACCCAGATCGGGGTCCGCTGGTACACGCTCAGTTCCCGCGCGACCTTCGCGATCTCGGGGATCAGCTGGACCGCGGTCGCGCCGGTGCCGATCACCGCCACCCGTTTGCCCGCGAGGTCGTAGCCGTCGTCCCAGGCGGTGGTGTGGATGACCTTGCCGCCGAAGGTCTCGATCCCGGGGATGTCGGGTTTCTTGGGCTGCGAAAGGAATCCGGTCGCGGTGAGGAGGTACTTGGCGGTGACCGGATCGGCGTCGGCGCGCGAGACCGTCCAGTGCGCGTTCGCCTCGTCCCAGACCGCGCCGGTGACGACAGTGCCGAAGCGCATGTAGCGCCGCAGCCGGTACTTGTCCGCGACGTGTTCGGCGTACCGCTTGAGTTCCGCGCCCGGCGCGAAAAGACGCGACCAGTGCGGGTTCGGCTCGAACGAGTACGAGTAGGTCGCCGAGGGGATGTCGACGGCCAGCCCCGGATAGCGGTTCACATGCCAGGTGCCGCCGAGATCGGACTCGCGTTCGAGGATGAGCAGGTTGTCGTAGCCGAGCCGGTTGAGCTGGATCGCCGCGCCCATCCCGCCGAAACCGGCCCCGACGACGACGGCGTCGTACTGCGCGTTCATGCGTTTTCCTCCCGGTGGGTGTCCTGGTGGAGGCGGGCGCGGTAGCCGTCCCGCTCCGGCGAATCGGGGCGCAGGGCCCGGTCGTCCCGCATCAGGCGGCGGAAGGCGTTGAGCGCCGGTTCCGGTGTCACACCGGCGAGACCGGCGAGAACGCCGACGTAGCCGGGTACGGCGATCTCCGCGGCGCGCGTGCGGACGGAATCCACCACGGCGTCGGCGATCCGGCCCGGTTTCACCTTCGGGATCGGCCGCATGTCGAGCCCTGACGCGAGCGCGGTGTCCACCGCCGACGGCAGCACGGCGGAGACGCTCACCCCGTGCGGCGCGTACTCCAGCCGGGTCGCCGCGGTCAGCCCGACGACGGCGAACTTGCTGGCGTTGTAGATCGCCAGTCCCTTGACGGGGAACTTCCCGGCCAGCGACGCGACGTTCACGATGTGCCCGCGGCCGCGCTCCAGCATGCCGGGCAGCGCCAGCCGCATGCCGTGGACGACGCCGAAGACGTTGACCTCCATGGTCGCCCGGTTCAACGACTCGGGCAGGTCGAGGAAACCACCGTTCGGCATGATCCCTGCGTTGTTGACGAGCACCGCGAGCGGCCCGTTCGCCTCTTCGGCGTCACCGAAGAACGCGGCGAAGGAGACCGGATCGGCGACGTCGAGATGATGCGCCGTCCCGCCGATGTCGGCGGCGGTGCGTTTCGCGGCCTCGAAGTCGAGGTCACCGATGGACACGCGCGCGCCGAGAGCGGCCATCCGTTCCGCCGTCGCGCGGCCGATGCCCTGTCCCGCACCGGTGATCGCCACGTGCGCGCGAATGAGGTCGAGGTCCGGATACTTGCTCATGCGCGTACTCCCTCTCGTTCGAAGGCGTCGGCGACCAGGACGGGCGCCGTCCTCAACGCCGTGGCGAGCACGTGCTCCCGCCGCCGTCCGTCCATGAAGTTGGCGCCCATGGCGGCGAGATCGGCCGGTCCCGGTTCGATCCGGACCACCCGGACGCCCGCCGCGCGCAGCCGCCGCGCCTCGTCGTCGACGCGCCTGGTCATCGCCGTCCGCAGCAGGCGTTCCAGCCGCGCCGGACCGCGTGCCGGGGCCCCGCCTTCACTGCTCATCGGCGCGATCAGCACGACCTCGCCGACGTCGTGCCCCAGCAGGAGATCGGCCGAGGTCGGCGAAACGGTCCCGCCGTCGAGCAGCGGACGTCCGTCCACAACGGACGGAGGGAACCAGCCAGGGATCGCCCAGGACGCGGCGATCGCCTCACCGAGCCGGGCGGACGGCGCGCCCGCGGCGCCGAGCGCGACCCGCCCGCCCGCCGGATCCGTGGCGATCAGCCAGGTCGCGGGATGCGGCACCCAGCCTCCGGGCGCCAGCGCGTCCCCGAGTTCGCGGAGCCAGCCCGCGTCTCCCCTGCCCCGGGGAAGCAGTCCGGCGAGACCGGCGAGCGTGTCCACGTCCCGGCGCAGCGCGGCCCGGGCCAGCTTCGCCGCGGGCCAGCGCGGGTACGGCACCGGCGGGAACCGCCTCGGCACCCGCCGGACGTGGGCGGCCACGACGGCGTCGCCATCCGGTGTGCCGGCCAGCGCGCCGAGGATCGCCTTCGCCGGGATCCCCGCCCCGAGCATCGCCACCGCCTCGGCACCGGCCGAGGTCCCGACCAGGATGTCCGCCTCGCGCGGGTCCCAACCCGCCCGGGTGTGCAGCGCGTCGAGGACCGCCGCCGTCCAGGCGAAGCCCAAGGTCCCGCCGCATCCGAGCACCAGCGCCCTTGCGGAATGACGTGTCATTTCCGGAACGGTATGTCATTTGAACGCCCGGGGCAATAAGCTGGCGGGATGACGACGGAGACCCCGGTCAGCAGGGCCGCACGGAAGAAGCAGGAACTACGGCGCGAGATCGTGGAGACCGCGTTCGACTGCTTCGCCGAACGCGGCTACCACGCGACGGGGATCGCCGACATCGCCGCGCGGCTGGGCATCGGGCACGGCACCTTCTACCGCTACTTCCAGAACAAGCGGGACATCGTCGACCACGTGATCACGGACCTGGTCGAGAAGGTGGTCGCCTCGCTGGCCGCGGACAACGCCCCCGACGCGGTCAACAGCCTGGCCGAATACCGCAAGCAGAGCGCGAGGATCGGCGACGCGCTCGCCCAGATCTTCGGCAGTGACCCGAGGATGGCCCGGTTCCTCCTGCTCGAGGCCGCGGGCATCGACGCCGAAATGCGGGAGCGTGTGCTGGACTTCTACGAGACCGCCGCCGAGCTGACCGCGGGCTACCTCCACCACGGCGTCCACCTCGGTTATCTGCACGAGGACCTGGACGTCGACGCCACCGCGCGCGCGATCAACGGGATGATCCTCGCGTCGGTGCTCTCCGGGCTGCGGGACCCGTCACCGGACGGGCAGGCGTCGATGAGCAGGGCTGTCCGCCGCGTCATGTACGACGGGATCGCGACGCGTCCCTAGGGAACCGGCCGGCCGGTCCGGTTACGACACACCAGCAGGCGGGGGCTCGGCGTTGCTGGTGCCGGATTCCATGGAACCGGTCCCGGACGCGCTCGTCCAGCAGCGAAAACGCAGACTTTCCCCGACGAAAACGAACCTCAGGGCTTGCGGAGCGTCTGACCTGGCGACTCGCCGTAGATCGCGCGGTACTGCGCGCTGAACCGGCTGCCGTCCGGGAAGCCCCATTTCGCCGCGATGCAGGTGACCGTCGCGCCTCCGCAGGGTTCCGCGTCGCGGAGCTCCGCCCGGACCCGATCCAGCCGGACCCGGCGCAGATAGGCCATCGGGGTGGTGTCCAGATGACGGCGGAACGCCAGCTGGAGGGCCCGCACCGAGACCCGGCAGGCGCGGGCGATGTCGGCGACGCCGAGGTCGAGATCCGGATTCGCCTCCAGGAAAGCGATCCCGCGGCGCACGGTGTCCGGGACGGCGTTCCGGCGGTCACCGGGACTGGAGTCGCCGGTGCCCGCGGTGAAGGTGTCCAGGGCCACCGCGGCCATCAGCCGCCCGGCCGCCCCGAGCACGAGCGGGCCGTTCTCCACTTCCGGTTCGGAGAACAGCCCCGTGACGTACTCGACCGTCTGGCGCCATCGCCGCGCCTTCACCCGGCTCACCGGCTCGTAGTACAAGCGCTCGACCGTCCCGCCGTCCTGCGCCGGATCGATCCCCGTCAACAGCGACAGGTCGATCCCGGTGACCTGCAGCCGCGCGCCGTGCATGCCCGTCCGATAGTCGTGACCGGGGTGCGGGCCCGCGAACACGTCTCCGGGACCGAGCCGACGGTGGCCGATGCCGTCATCGAGCTCCAGCACACCGCCCAGCACGCGCAGCAGCACCACCCTGCCCAACGGCTGGACGGCGACCTCCGTGGTCAGCGTGTTGTGCAGGAAGTCGAAGTGCACGTCCCCGAGATCACAGCGGTTGTGCTCGAAACGGTAGTTTTCGACGGTACCCCGGACCTGCAGCCGGTTGTCGCGGTAAGCCTCCGCGATCAAGGCACGCGCCTGTTCCGGATCGGTGGTCGCGAATTCCGTCACAATCGGTTCGTGCACCGGACCACGCCTCTTTTCCGTTCACCGTAACGAAAAATCCGCCTCCGGAACGCTACCGCCAAGCGGCGGGCGCTGCCAGGGCGAGTCGGCGTCATCAGACTGGTCGGAATGGCTCACCCGCGCGGTCGAGGATCGCCCTGGCGCGCAGTTCGACCGGCCGGTCGACCATCCGGCCGTCCACCACGGCCACCTGGCGTCGAGTGCCGTGGTGACACCGTCGATCGGGGCCGCCTTCCCCGCGGCCGCCGCGGCGACGACCAGCGCGGATCGCGCGTACCGCAACGCCTCGTGCGACAGGTGGTCGACGCCGAGCTGGGCGGCCAGGTCGACGCTCCCGAAAGCGGGTCGCACCACGGCGTCCGCGCCGCTCGCCGCGGCCTTGGCGAACCGGTCCGGCCGGTGACCGGGCACGAACAGGAAGGTCTTCGCACTGGCGAGGAGATCGTTCATCCCCTGCCTCCGCGCGGCCTCGGCCATCGCGAGCGCCTGCAACGGCCCGTAGGTGAGCAGCCCCGGATAGCCTTCGACGTCACGGACGTGGTCGCGGTCGTCCTGGACGATCTTGTGCCCGGTCACGACGAAGGTCAGCCGTCCGGTGCGTCCCTGTTTCTCCTGCACGGAAAGCACTTCCGTACGCCGTTTCGCGGGCAGCCCGCATCGCAACGGCCCGAGCGTCCACAGCAACGGCAGCCCGTCGCGCTCCAGGTCCGGCATCTCGACGTCGAGCAGCGAGCTCAATGCCTCCGCCGGGCCCGGCTGCGGAACCTCGGCCACTTCCTTCACCCTCGAACCTCCTCGCCGGGACCGAACTCGGCCCGGATCGACTCGTTGTGCGCGCCCAGCGCGGGAACCGGCCCCATCACCGCTTCCCGGCCCGCCACTTCGACGGGCGGGAGCAACGCCTCCAGTGCACCGGCCGGGGTTTCCACCGAACGCCAGCGGTTCCGCGCGGTCAGCTGCGGATGCCGGGTGAACTGCTCGGGCGTCCGCAGCCGGGCGTTGGCGATCCGGCCTGCTCCAGCAACTCGCCGACCTCGTCGACTGTCGAACCCTTGAATGCCTGTTCGAGGATCGCGGTGAGTTCTTCGTCGTGGGCGACGCGGTCGTCGTTGGTCCGAAAGCGCGGATCGCCGATGAGGTCCTCTTGGTGGAGAACATCCCGGCAGAGCACGACCCATTCCCGTTCACTTTGGACACTCAGGAAGACCTTGTCGTCACCGGTGCCGTACGGGCCGTACAGCGAGATCGACGGATGTGACGCCGCCGTGCGCCGCGGCGATTCCCTTCCGTACCGGGAGAAATAGGCTGGCTGGCTCATCCATTCGCCGAGTGAGTCGATCATCGCGACGTGCAGGCTCGCGCCCTCGCCGGTGCGCTCGCGGTCGTAAAGCGCGGTGAGGACGCCGGTGTAGGCGTACAACCCGGTGGCGATGTCGGCGATCGAGATCCCTGCCTTGGCCGGGGTCTCCGGGGTCCCGGTGGACATCACGAGCCCGGTTTCGCACTACACCAGCAGGTCGTACGCTTTCTTCGTCCGATGACGAGGTTCTGCACGAACACGTCAGCCTGGCTGATCATAGAGCCGAGCAGCGCCCGATCGGCCGGATCCTTGATGTCGAGTTCGACGCTTTCCTTGCCCCGGTTGAGCCAGACGAAGTAACTCGACTGGCCGTGCACGGTCCGGTCGTAGTCACGGGCGAAGTCTCCGACGCCCCGGCGTTCGATCTTGATGACCCGCGCGCCCAGGTCGGCTAGCTGGCGCGAGGCGAACGGCGCGGCGACGACCTGCTCCAGCGCGACGACGGTGCGGCCTCGGAAGCGAACAGCTTCGCCATCCCCGCCTCCAGATCCGCGCGTTCCTGGGCGTAGCGCAGGGAATCCTCCAACGCGGCCCGTCCGACTCCGAGCGCCCGGCAGGCGACCTGGATCCGGCCGATCTCCAGGCACCGCATCATCTGGGCGAAGCCGCGCCCCTCTTCGCCACCAAGCAGCGCCGTGACAGGGGCGCGGAAGTCGTCGAAGGAGAGCTCGCAGCTCTCGACGCCCTTGTAGCCGATCTTTGGCAGGTCCCGCGAGACCTGGAAGCCCGGCCCTTTCTCCACCAGCAGAACGGAGATCCCCTTGTGCGCCGGCTCGGCCGCCGGGTCGGTCTTGCACAGCAGCGCGACCAGCTGCGACCAGCGCGCGTTGGTGATCCACGTCTTGCTGCCGTTGACGACGTACTCGTCACCCTCATGCCGCGCCGTGGTGCGGAGGGCCTGCAGGTCCGAACGCCGCCGGGCTCGGTGAGGGCCATCGTCGCGCGGATCTCGCCGGTCGCCATCTTCGGCAGGTAGGCGTCCTTCTGCTCCTGAATGCCGTACGTGGCGAGGAGTTTCGCGACGACGGTGTGGTCGAGCTCCTGTGCGACGGGCCGGACCTCGCGATCCACGAACTCCGCCACCAGTTCGACGATCGCGGCCACTTCTTCGGTCATGTGGTTATCATGAGCCCTGATGACAGGCTCCGGACCCTCATCGACGGCGCGGCCCGCGAGGCGGGCGCCGAGAGGGAGGTCACCGTGCAGGCCAACTCCATGACACTGCAGAAACGCCTCGTGCTGGGCGGGCACGGCTGGACGATCCTGCCCGGCATCGACATCGCCGCGGACGTCGCCCACGGCACCCTGAGCGCGGCCCCGGTCGCCGAACCGGAGGTCTGGCGCACCGTCGTCCTCGGCATGCCCCAGACCGGCCGGGTCACGCCCGCCGTCGACGCCGTCGCGCGGGCGCTGGTCCAGCAGATCCACCAGACCGTGCGGGAGGACGAGTGGCTCTCGGCCCGGCTCTGGAAAGACCGAACAGGAGAAGGATGACCACGCTCCCCCGCACCGGCCACGCCGTCGCCACCGACGGCACCCGGCTGGCGTACCAGTGGCACGGCACGGGCAGGCCGCTCGTGTTGCTGGCCGGGCAGGCGAACGACCACACCTGGTGGGATCGCACACGCGGGGACTTCCCGAGCACGATCACCATGGACTACCGCGGCACCGGTGCCAGCGACGCACCCGATTCCGCTTACTCCACAACGGGTTTCGCGGACGACGTGATCGCGGTCCTCGACGAACTCGGCGTCGAAGTGGCCGACGTCTACGGAACCTCGATGGGCGGCCGCGTCGCGCAATGGGTCGCCGCGCGGTATCCGGACCGGGTACGGCGGCTCGTCCTCGGCTGCACCTCGCCGGGCGGCACGCACGGTGTCGAGCGGTCGAACGACGTGCGGCTTGCCCTCGCCAGGCGCTCCTCGGCCGAAGCGCGGGAAACGTTGGAAAACCTGATGTACACGCCAGCTTGGCGTGCCTCGCACCCCGGCCCGTACCGGGTGCTGGGCGCCCACGGCATGCCGCCGCACGCGGTCCGCGGACATCTCGTCGCGAGCAACAGCCACGACGCCTGGGCCGCGCTCCCGGACATCACGGCGCCGACCCTGGTCCTCCACGGCGACGACGACCTGCTCGCACCGCCGGCGAACGCACCCCTGCTGGCCGGCCGGATTCCCGACGCGCGGATGCGTCTCTTCGCCGGGGCGCGGCACGCCTACTTCGACGAATGCCGTCCCGAGGCGAGCGATCTGGTCAGCGACTTCCTGGGTTAGACCATGCACGGCCGTCGTGTTCGCGGTCGGCCACGCGTCGATCGGCATCCTCGCGCCCGTGATCCTCGTGGCCGCCAGGCTCGCTCAAGGCCTCTCGGTCGGCGGCATGCTCCTGACCGTGCCGATCACGACTCTCGTAGGCAAGACCTCCGCCCCGTGGATCGCTTCCCTGCTCACGATCACGGCACTGGTGCTTCTCAGCGGTATACGGCTTTGTCGGCGATCACCAAAGCGGAAAGGGCGGCTCTCCGGCCAACGAGGCGCAGACTTGCGGCGCGTGGTGACGGCGACTCCTACCACCGCGCTAGTGCCGTGGCCGTTTTGCGGCGACGGCTCAGAACGGCGGTGGTTCGTCAGCCGGGCGGGGTTCGTGCAGCGGTGGTGGCGTGCTGTCGTAGGACTGCCCAGTAGGCGTGGTGATCGTCAGAGTGCCATCAGCCGCAAGCCGATAGACCCACCCAGGCTCGTCCTTCAACCGATGATCACGACGGCAGAAATCGATCAGCTCATCAGCATTGGTATGGCCACCGAACTCCCAAGGCACCGCATGGTCGAGATCGCAGGCCCGAGCGGGACGGTGACAGCCCGGTCTTCGGCACTCACGATCCCGCACCCGGACGAACTCGTCGAGACCCGCAGTGGGGCGATACCGGTCGCGGCCAAGGTCAAGTACTTGCCCGGACAACGGATCAGTGATGATCCGGCGCAGCACCGTGTCCGCCCCGGTCGCGATCTCCCGGGCCAACGTGGCGGGGATGTGACCATGCCCCGCCAGTTCCGCCGGATCATCCTTCACCCCAGATAGGTGAACAAATCCATGTACAGAAACACTTCCGCCCGTTCACTCTTCCCGCCCTGACCACCCAACAGCAGATCGAGCGCGACGTCGGCACGGAGCTGGTCCAGCGTGCGGGTCTCCCCACCGGTCTTCAACGCCCGAGCCTCACGATCGATCCGCACATACGCGGCGGTCACCTTCTCCACCGGGCCGTCCTCGACCTCGATCGACGCCACCCCCGTCTCACCGTGGCGCATCGTCAACCGACGCCCGCCACGATGCCGCTCAGCACGCCTGCCCGCACCCTCACGATCCACCGTGATCGCCGCATGACCCGCCGCCTTCCGAATCTGCCCAGAATTCTTCCCCGGCAACCGATCCTCCAGCAGAGCATCGGCAGCGAGAGCATCCTCGTCGGACAGCCACGCCGTCGCCGCCGCGACCTTCATCGCCCCGAACCCACTCACCTTCCCTTGATCCATCAACCCCAACGTCCGAGGCAGACGAGACGTCAACGCCTCCGCCGCGGCGACCATCGAACCCGCATGACCGTCCACAACAGACAACGCGAAAGCGACCTCCTGCACCACACTCCGCGCACCATCCCGATGCCGAGACAACTGCGCGACCGCCCGAAACCGCACCGCCTCCAACCGCGCGATATCAGCCGACACAGCCCGCGCCAACGCCACACACTCCTCATCGCCCAAGGTGAGAGGATCGGGAATTTCCTTCAAGGGAGCCATAAAGGCTTCAGTAGTAGCCACCCGACGAACCTACAACCAGCCACCGACACTTTCCGGAAACCGGGAGCACCAAGCCCTTGCCGATTTCCGGAAATGCGGCGTGAAACCTCAGCGCTAGTCCAAATCGAGCAAACCCTCGGCGCCGTTCTCGAGATCCCGGGCGATTTTCACCGACCGGGGCAGCATGATCTTCTCGTAAGCGGCGACCGCATCGCCGATCGTGGCGGAGCCGGCCAGCGCGAGGGCGAGTTCGCAGGCGTCGAGCATGGCCAGGTTGGCGCCGACGCCGAGCGGCGGCATCAGGTGGGCGGCGTCGCCCAGCAAAGTCACCATCGGCGAGTGCTCCCACGTGTGCGGGACCGGGAGGACGAACAGCGGGCGATCGATGTACGGCCCGTCGTTGTCGGTGATCATCCGCAGCATCTTCGGCGCCCAGCCGGAAAACGCGTCGAGCAGCCGGGTGCGGAGCTCCGGGGTGTCGCTGGCGCCGACCCAGTCCGCGGGCAGGCGTTGGACGATGTAGACCCGGATGTGGTCACCGCCGTTGCGTTGGGCGAACAGGCAGCGGTCGCCGTCGGCCGCCATGGCGCTGCCCTGACCGACGAGGGCGGAGAGTTCGGGGTGCGCGTTCTCGACGTCGTCGAACCAGGCTTCCAGGAAGGTGATCCCGGCGTACTCCGGGACGGCCGAGGACACCGCCGGGCGGACCCGTGACCATGCGCCGTCGGCGCCGATGATCAGATCCGTTTCGACGGTCGTCCCGTCCACAAAGGACAATCGCGAGCCGTCGACCTTGTCCAGGGCCTGCCCCCACCGCACGGTGCCCGGCTCGAGCGAGTCGAGCAGGAGGTCGCGTAGCCGTCCTCGGTCGATCTCCGGGCGGAAGAGTTCGCCTTCGTCCGGGACGTGGTGCTCCAAAAGCGTCCCAGCGGGATCCAGTTTGCGCATTTCCTGCCCTTCCGGCCGGGCTAGCGCGAAGAACTCGTCGAGCAGGCCCGCCTCGCGCAGGGCGAGCTGACCGTCGTCCGCGTGCAGGTCGACGGTGCCGCCCTGGTTACGGGCGTGGGGATGGGGGTCGCGGTCGTAGACCGTCACGGGGATGCCGTGCTTCTGCAGGATGCGGGCGCAGGTCAGGCCGCCGGGGCCCGCTCCGATGATGCTGATCGTCATGAACCCAGAAAAGCAGAACGAGTTAAAAAGTGCAATGAGTCAACTTCGTGACCGTGGCAACTCATGCGCTAGACTTCGCTCATGGAGACACCGGGACGGCGTGAACGCAAGAAGGCCGCGACCCGTCAGGCGCTCGCGGACGCCGCGCTGGACCTGTTCCTGGAGCGGGGCTACGACCAGGTGAGCATCCGCGACATCGCCGAGGCGGCCGACGTGTCGACCACGACGCTGTTCAAGCACTTCCCCGGCAAGGAAGCACTGGTCTTCGACGAGTCCCAGGGCAGGGAAGAGCGCTTGATCGCGGCAGTACGGGAGCGCGCGGCGGGTCAGGGCATCGTCGAGGCGCTGCGCGAGTACGTGCTCGCCACCTGGCTCCCGCTCACGGAGCATCCCCAGTACGCCGAATTCACCGAACTGGTGAACAGCACCCCCGCGCTGCAGGAGTACGGCGAGCGCATGTGGACCCGGCACGCCGCGGCCCTCGGCGCCGCCATCGCCGACGACACCGGCGCGGACCCCGGCGATGCCGCCTGCCGCGCGCTCGCGCGGTTCGTCCTGGACATCCCGGCGCTCACGAGGGGAACGCCGGATCCCCGAAAGGGTGTCGAGGAGATCTTCGACCTCCTCGCCAACGGCTGGCGCTAGTCGTCTTCGGAAGCGGGACGTGAGGCGCGCAGCGAGCCCGGATGCGCCTTGGCGGAAGGATCTTTTCGGGTCTTGAGCAGGCTCGCCACCGTCACCACGACGAGAATGCCGATGATCACCGCGAGGCTGATCGGCGTCGAGATCTCCGGAACGCTGTCGTCGATGTCGACGTGGGCCCAGTGCAGGATCAGCTTGATCCCGATGAACCCGAGGATCACCGCGAGCCCGGCCGACAGATAGACCAGGCGATCGAGCAGGCCCTTCACGAGGAAGTACAGCGCGCGGAGGCCCAGCAGGGCGAAAGCGTTGGCGGCGAAGACCAGGTACGGCTCGTCGGTGACGCCGAAGACCGCCGGGATCGAGTCCAGCGCGAACAGCAGGTCGATCCCGCCGATCGCGAGCAGCACCACGACCAGCGGCGTGCCCACCCGCTTCCCTTCGAGCCGGGTGAACAGCTTGCCGCCGTCGTACTCCTTGGACAGTGGCAGCAGGCGGCGCGCCGTCCGCACCACCACGTTGTTCTCGATGTCCGGATCCTCGTCGCGATGCCGGAACAGCTGGATCCCGGTGTAGATCAGCAGCAATCCGAACAGCAGGAACATGAAGGAGAACAACGAAAGCAGTGTGGCACCGAGCGCGATGAAGATCGCGCGCATGATCAGCGCGACCACGATGCCGAACGTGAGCACCTTGTGCTGATGTTCCTCGGGAACCGCGAAGGTGCTCATGATGATCACGAAGACGAAGAGGTTGTCGACCGACAGGCTCTTCTCGACGATGTAGCCCGCGAAGTACTGCTGCCCGAAGTCGCCGCCGTGCGCCAGCGTCAGCCAGACGCCGAACGCCACCGCGACCAGGATGTAGCCGACCGACCAGGCCACCGCTTCGCCGAAGCCGACCTTGTGCGGCCGCACGGCCGCCAGGACGAGATCCAGTGCCAGCAGCCCGAGAATCAACCCGATCGTGACGATCCAGGTGAGGCCATCGATCTGGAGCATCCGCGCCCTGTCTTTCTTTCGACGGCAGGAGCCCCGATCCTAAGGGCGAGCCCCCGGGTCCGCATTCGCATGCCGGGGGGCCGCGTCCAGCAGTGCCGCGAGAACGGTCTTGAGCAGCGGATGATCCGCGCTCCCCCGCCGGACCGCGGCGAACACGCGGCGCAGCGGTGGCTCGCCGCGCAACGGGACGGCGACAGCACCCGGGACGGCGGTGAAAGCGTTGCGCGGCACCAAGGCCACGCCCTCGCCCGCGGCGACCAGGGTGGTGATCGCGTGGAAGTCGTCGGACACGTGCCGGATCGCCGGGTTGGCACACACGATCATCAGCACGTCGCGGCAGGGATTCCCCGGTTTCGGCGCGATCCAGTCGTCGTCGGCGAGTTCGTCGATGTCCACTTCGGACGCTTCCGCCAGCCGGTGCGCGGTGGGCAGCACGGCGTCGAACGGCTCCGCGTACAACGGGAACCGGGTGAGCCTGCTCTCATCCGTCCGTGGCGAGAGCCGGTACTCCTCGGTGATCGCCAGGTCGACCTCGCCGTCGAGCAGCAGCGGGATGCTCGCGTGCCCCTCGACGTCCTGCACCTGCATCGAAACCCCGGGGGAACCGGCGCGCAGCGCGGCGATCGCCGGCGCGACGACCATCGTGATCGCGGAGGCGAAGCTCGCCAGCCGCACCATCCCCTGGACACCTGTGTCGAGCGCGGCCAGGGTGGCCCGCGCCCGTTCCAGTTCGGCGGCGACGGCGTTCGCGTGCACCACCATCAATTCACCCGCGGGGGTCAGCGAAACCCGCCTGCCCCGCCGTCTCAACAGCTGCTGGCCGCACTCGGCTTCGAGGGCGGCCAGCTGCTGGGAGACGGCGGACGGCGTCAGGTGCAGCGCCTGGCCCGCCGCCGTCACGGTGCCGTGGTCGGCGAGGGCGCGCAGTACCCGCAGCCGTCGCGGATCGATCATCAGTCCATCATGGACCTTGCCGTCACGAACGCGTCGACGGCCCGGTTCACGTCGTCGGTGGAATGCGCGGCCGACATCTGCGTCCGGATCCGGGCCTTGCCGTGCGGAACCACCGGGTACGAGAACCCGACCACGTAAATGCCCTGGTCGAGCAGCAGATCGGCCATCTTGCCCGCCTTGGCGGCGTCGCCGATCATCACCGGGATGATGGGGTGCTCACCGGGGAGCAGGTCGAAACCCGCCTCGGTCATCCGGCGCCGGAACAGTTCGGTGTTGGCGCGCAGCTTGCCCAGCAGCTCACTCGACTCGTCCAACAGTTCCAGCGTGGCGAGCGCCGCGGCGGTGATCGACGGTGCGAGCGAGTTCGAGAACAGGTACGGCCGGGATCGCTGCCGCAGCATCTCGACGATCTCCGCGCGGCCCGAGGTGTAACCGCCGCTCGCCCCGCCGAGCGCCTTGCCGAGGGTGCCGGTCAGCACGTCGACCTTGTCCTGCACGCCGAACAGTTCCGGCGTGCCGCGACCGGTCGGGCCGGTGAAGCCGACGGCGTGCGAGTCGTCCACCATCACCAGGGCGTCGTAGCGCTCGGCCAGCGCGCAGATCTCGTCGAGCGGCGCGAGGTAACCGTCCATGGAGAACACGCCGTCGGTGGCGATCATCCGGTAACGCGCGCCGGACGCCTCCTTGAGCCGCGCCTCCAGATCCGCGACGTCGCGGTTGCGGTAACGCATCCGCTTCGCCTTGCACAGCCGGACGCCGTCGATGATCGACGCGTGGTTCAGCTCGTCGGAGATGATGACGTCCTGGTCGGTCAGCAGCGTCTCGAACAGCCCTGCGTTGGCGTCGAAACAGGAGCTGTAGAGGATCGTGTCCTCGGTGCTCAGGAACTCCGAGAGCTTCGCCTCGAGTTCCTTGTGCGGCTGCTGCGTCCCGCAGATGAACCGCACCGACGCCATGCCGAAGCCCCAGCGGTCCAGCGCCTCTTGCGCGGCCTTGACCAGGGCCGGGTGGTCGGCGAGGCCGAGGTAGTTGTTGGCGCAGAAGTTCAGCACCTCGCCTTCGGCGACGCTGACCGAAGCCCGCTGCGGTCCCCGGATCACCCGCTCACCCTTGTACAGCCCGGCTTCCCGGATTTCGGCGAGCCCGGCCTTGAGGTCGTCGCGCATCGCGCCGTACATCAGTTCTCCGTCCAATCCAGAATGACCTTGCCGCAACGGCCTTCCCTGGCCGTGGCGAACGCCTTCTCGTACTCGGTGTAGCCGAACCGGTGGGTGATCACCGGCGAGATGTCCAGTCCCGCTTGCAGCAGCACGGACATCGAGTACCACGTTTCGAACATCTCGCGGCCGTAGATCCCCTTGATCTGGATCATCTTCAGCACGACGGCGGCGATGTCCACCGACACGTCGGAGGCGGGGAGGCCGAGCAGGGCGACACGGCCGCCGTGGGACATGTTCGCGATCATGTCGCGCAGCGCCTCGGGCCGTCCGCTCATCTCCATGCCGACGTCGAAGCCTTCGGCCATGCCGAGCCGCTCCTGCGCGTCGGCGATGGTCGTGGAGGAGACGTCCAGCGCCAGGTCGACGCCGACCTTGCGGGCCAGTTCCAGCCGGTGCTCGCTGACGTCGGTGACGACGACGTTGCGCGCGCCCGCGTGGCGCGCGATGGCGGCGGCCATGATGCCGATCGGGCCGGCGCCGGTGACCAGCACGTCCTCCCCGATGACGGGGAAGGACAGCGCGGTGTGCACGGCGTTGCCCAGCGGGTCGAAGATCGCGGCGATGTCCAGGTCGACCTTGGTGCGGTGCACCCAGGCGTTCATCTCGGGCAGCACCGCGTACTGCGCGAACGCGCCGTCGGTGTGCACGCCGAGGCCCTTGGTCCTGGCGCACAGGTGCCGCCTGCCCGCCTTGCAGTTGCGGCAGCTCCCGCAGACGAGGTGTCCCTCGCCGCTGACCAGATCGCCCACCTTGACCGTCGTCACCGACCGGCCGATCTCGACCACCTCGCCGACGAACTCGTGCCCGATGACCAGCGGCGCGGCGATGGTGCGTGCCGCCCAGTCGTCCCAGGAATCGATGTGCAGATCGGTACCGCAGATCCCGGCGCGCAGCACGCGGACGGCGACGTCGCCGGGGCCGACCGCGGGGTCCGGAACGTCGGTGAGTTCCAGCCCCGGTGCCCGGTCGGCTTTGACCAATGCCTTCATTGCGCGAAGTCTGGCCCGGCGGCGCTGTTCAGTCCATCGCGAGTTTCTGAATTCGCTCGTTAGCGTGTCTTCACAAGGAGGGGTACCAGCGCTTCGCCACCTTCGGATGCGAACGCAACCATCCGATCAGGGCGTTTTCGCCGTACGAGGCGAGCAACGGGTTGTCCGCGTCCTGGCTGATCCCGCGAGCGGCCGCGGCCAAATCTTCGGGCAGTTCCAGCGGTTCGACGACGGCGTCGAGACGCGGCGCGAGGAAGAACGGCACCGAGTAGCGGTCCACCCCGGCGGGCGGGCTGAGCACCCGGTGCCGGGTCGCCCGCAGGTAGCCCTGAGTCGCGATTTCCAGCATCTCGCCGATGTTGACCACGAAACTGCCCGGGACCGGCACGGCGTCGATCCAGCTCCCGTCGTCTCCCCGCACCTGCAGACCGCCGATCTCGTCCTGCTGCAACAGCGCGAGATAGCCGTAGTCCTTGTGCGAGCCGACTCCCTGCTGTTCGTCGGCGGCGGGCCTCGGCGGATAGTGGACGATCTTCAGGTGCGTGGCGGCCTCGTCGTCGAACCACGCGTCGAAGTAGCCCTCGTCCTGCCCCAGGCTCGCCGCGAGCGCGCGAAGCACCTCACGGCTCACCCGCAACGCCTCCGCCTGCCACGCCAAGGTGACCTCGCGCAGCTCCGGCACCGCCTCGGGCCACTGGTTCGGGCCGATCAGCCGCGCCCACGCCGGATCGCCGGGCGACGGCTCGGCGCTTGCGCGCTCCGGGCCGACGTCGATCTGCTCCCGCCAGTCGCGGGAACCGCCGGTGTACTCGTTCCCGGTCCTGGTGTATCCCCGGAACTGCGGGGACTCGACGTTCTCGATGGCGAGCTTGTCCGCCTCGGGCAACGCGAAGAAGCGGCGCGCCACCGAGAAGATCCCTTCGGACAGTTCCGGCGGCACGCCATGCCCTACGACGTAGAAGAACCCGACCTCGCGAGCCGCCCGGCGCAGGTCGGCCAGGAACGCCTCGCGATCACCGGGAACCCGGAACCGCGAGAGATCGATCACGGGCAACGCTGTCATGAAGTCCTCCTTCGGTGGTTTCAGGGACACGGACGGACACGAAGTCCGGCCGCGGTGCCAGCTCGAAACCGATCGACCGGTACAGGCGGATGGCGGAGGTGTTCGTCGCGGCGGCGTGCATCATCGGCCGCTCGCCACGGGCGCGGATTCCCGCCGCCACCGCGCGGATGAGCCGGGTCGCCAGCCCTTGACCTCGGTAAGCGGAGTCGGTGCAGACGGCGCTGATCTCGGTCCAGCCGGGCGGGTGCAGCCGCTCCCCCGCCATCGCGATCAGCGCGCCACCACGCCGGATTCCCAGGTATGTCCCCAATTCGATGGTCCGCTGCCGGAACGGTCCCGGTTTGGTCCGCTCGACGAGGTCGAGCATCTCCGGGACGTCCTCCGGTCCCAGCCGGATGGCTTCGGGATCTTCGGCGACTTCGAGCGCGACGTCGACCAGCCGGACCCCGGCGATCCTGCCGAGGACTTCCCAATCCGCCGGGACGGGCAGTGTGCTGTGGACGGTGACCGTCTCGCCAGGGCCCGCCAACGCGGCGACGTCGGCCCACACGCCGTCGTCCGGTTCGGGTGGCAGCGCGAAGAAGGGGGCGACATCGACCTGGTAGCGCAGGACCTGGCCGAAGCGTTCGGCGAAGTGGGCGTGCGGGCCGGTCAGAGAGGCCCAGGCCGGATCATCGAAAGGGGTGACCATGACGGCTGCGACATCGGCGGGCGGGCTTTCATTCCCGCTCCCACATCGTGAACACGCGTGCGCGACACCGGGCAGGCCGAGCGGCCTCAGGATCCGGCGGTCACCGCGAGGTCGGCGGCGGGGTTCGGCCCGAACCAGTCGAGACAGACGACCATGGCGTCGTCGGCGGCGGGCCCGTCACCCCGGTGCTCGCCCAGCTCGGCGAGCACCGCCCTCGGCACATGGGCCGCGGGCAGGTCCGCGGTCGCGACGATGGCTTCGGCCAGTTCACGGTCTCCGTAGAGCTCGCCGTGCGGGCCCTCCACGCCGTAGACGCCGTCGCTGACGAACACGAAGCGGTCACCGGGCAGCGCTTGCAGGCGCTCCACGGTGTACGCGGTGTCCTCGAAGGTGCCGAGCGGCAGTTGCTCGTCGAAGGTGACCCGGTCGGCCTTGCCGTCGCGGAACCGCCACAGGCGGGGCGATCCGGCGTCGACGGCGTCGATCGCGCCGGTCGCGAGGTCGAACTCCAGCAGAAGGGTCGCGACGTGCTCCTGGCCCCGGTGCTGGGCGTAGAGGGCCTGGTCCGCGAGTTCGGCCTGGGCATCGAGCGGGATCCCGGCCCGCCGCGCGTTGCGAAGCGCGTTGATCGCGAGGTTGGTCAGCAGCGCCGCACTCGCACCGTCCCCCATGCCGTTGACCAGCGTGACCGACAGCTTGCGCGCGGAGGCCGACCAATCGAAGCAATCGCCGTAGATGGCGTACGCGGGCTCGAGCTGCCCGCCGAGGGCGAATTCGGGGCGGGCGCACGCGCGACCGGGGAGCAGCTGCCACTGCATTTCGGCGGCGAGCGTGAGCCGGGACGACCGGCGTGCCTGTACGTAGAGGTCGGTGTCGCGGTCGGCGACGAAGACCTCGTGTGCCAGTGCCTCGGCGAACCGGCCGAGTTCGGCCCAGACGGGCGGTTCCTGGTCTTCGGGGAGGGTGACGGCGAGGACGCCGAGCCGATCACCGCGGACGGAGACCGGGAGGTGAGCGCGGATGCCGTCCTCGACGGTCTCGAACGTCGCGCCCTGCGTGGTGAAGGCTTCGCCCGCCGTCGTGCCCGCCACCGAGACCGGGTCGGTGGTGTAGGGCAGCACGGTCACCCGCCGCAGTTCCGCGAGACTGTAGTCGGCCATCAGCAGGTCGACGACCACGGCGCCGAAATGCTCCCTGAGCGCCGAACGCAGGCCGTCGAGCAACTGGTGCGGCTGGACGCCTCTCAGAATCCGCTCGACCGCCAAGGATCTGTCCACGTCGTCGCCTCCGCACACCGGGAACCGGCGTCTCACTCGGACACCGGCGAAGCCGTCCGCACCGCGTTGGCGGACCGGCCGGTGGACGTGCCGCGATGTGCTGAGCTGACAAGTTCAGCATAAGGATGCGAGAGTGGGTGTCGTGAATCGGTCCTCCGAGCCGCCCGGCACCGAAACGGTGGCGGCGGCGGTGGCCGAGACGGCCGAGCTGCTCGAGATCATGTTCGAACGCGCTCGCGAGGCGTCACCGCGTCCGCTGTCGACGTCCCAGGTACGCGCTGTCGTGGCTCTCGACCACCACGACGGGCTGAACCTGCGCGCCCTCGCCGAGCTGCTGGGTTCGACCCCGCCGCTGGTGAGCCGCCTGTGCGACCGGCTGGAAGCCGTCGGCTTCGTCGACAGGCTGCCCGGCACGCACAGCCGTCGCGAGGTCACCTTGCGGCTCAGCGACCGAGGCCGCGCGTACCTGCGTGACCTGCGGGCACGCCGCCGCGAAAGCCTGGAGTCGGTGCTGGGAAAGCTCACTCCGGAGGCCAGGACCGCGCTCGCCGCCGGGCTGCGCGAGTTCCGCGAGGCCGCGGCGGGGTTCTGACGCCCAGAGGGTGTCCACGCCACCACTGGAGTAGGGTCACTGTTGTCATATGACAACAGTCGTGCTCGCACGACACGAACACCGTGGAGGTGTGGTGCAGGGGACCGACGACTCCGCCGTCCGGGACCTGCTGTCGCGGATCTTCGACGCCGACCAGGAAGGCCTGGTCGAGGACTGGGTCCGACGGCAGCTGACCGATTCGCCCGCGTGGACCGGCGAGCAGGAACTCCGGCGCGAGGCCAAAGAACTCCTCGAAGCGCTTCGCGTGGCCCTCGGTACAGAGCTACGCCTGGAACGGATCGTCGACCGCGACGAAGCCGTCCGTGCCGCGCTGCGGGGGCTGTCCGAACGCCGTGCCCGCGCCGGTGCCGCGCCGACCTCCACCGCCATGGCGATCCTCGCGCTCAAGCGCACCACGCTCGCCGCCCTCGAACGCCGCACCGAGGATCCCGAGGTCCGCTACCAGGCCGCCCTGCAGGTGAACCGCTTCCTCGACGCCGCGGGCCTGCTCACCTTCTCGGTGTACGTCGAAGGCAGGGAAGAGATCATCCGCCGCCAGCACCAGCAGATGCTGGAACTGTCCACCCCGGTGGTGCGGTTGTGGCGCCAGGTCTTGGCGGTCCCCCTGATCGGCACCCTCGACAGCGCCCGCACGCAGGTGGTGATGAGCAACCTGCTGGAGGCGATCCAGGCCCACGAGGCCAGGGTGGCCATCATCGACATCACCGGTGTGTCCACAGTGGACACGGCGGTGGCGCACCACCTCCTGCAGACCGTCAGCGCCGTCCGGCTCATGGGCTCGGAATGCCTGATCAGCGGTGTCCGGCCGTCGATCGCGCAGACCGTCACCCAGCTCGGCATCGACCTCTCGCACATCGAAACCCGCGGTTCGCTCGCCGACGCGCTGGCCTCCGCGATGCGGCTGATCGACGACCACGCCCGGCCCGGCGTGGTGACCGGGTGAACGAGCAAGCGGGCCTGCCAATCCTGCAGCTCGGGGACATCCTGATCAGCGGGCTGCTCAGCGACCTCGACGACACGACCGCGCTCCGGTTCACCGGCGAACTCACCGCCCGGATCTCCGACAAGGGGATCCGCGGCGTCATCCTCGACATCTCCCGGCTGGAGATCATCGACTCGTTCGTCGCCCGGGTGCTGATGGAACTGGCCGCCACCGGGCGGCTCCTCGGCGCCAGGATGATCGTCGCCGGGATGCGTCCCGCCGTCGCGATCACGTTGTCCGAGCTGGGATTGCAGCTCACCGGCGTCCAGACCGCGCTCAACGCGGAACAGGCCATGGAACTGCTGGGGTGGCGCCGTCCCGTCGAGGCCGCCGAAGAGGCGCCTCGTGCTTCCTGACGAGCTCGCCGCCGCCGAAGCGCGTGACCACGCCGTGCGCGCGGAAGAGGATTTGCTCACCGCCCGGCACGCGGTGCGGGCCGACGCGGTCGCGGCGGGTTTCTCGATCGTCGACCAGACGAAGATCGTGACCGCCGCCAGCGAACTCGTGCGCAACGCCTACATCCACGGCGGTGGCGGCACGATGACCATCGCCGTCGTCCGGGACCGCCGGGGGCGGGTGGGGCTCGCCCTCTCCGTCCGCGACGAAGGTCCCGGTATCGGGGACGTCGAGCTGGCCATGACCGACGGTTTCAGCACCGGCGCCGGTCTCGGGCACGGCCTCGGCGGCACCCGGCGGCTGGTCGACGAGTTCACCATCGACACCGTGCCCGGCGAGGGCACCACGGTCACCGTCGTCCGCTGGAAGCCATGACCGTCGCCGACGCGTCGCTCACCCGGCTGGTCCACATCGACCACGTCAGCGCGGTCTACGCGGCGACCCGGGCCGCTCGCGAAGTCGCGGCCGAGGCGGGTCTTCCCGAGGTCCTCGCCGAACGCGCCGCCGTCGTCGCCTCGGAACTGGCGAGCAATCTCGACAAGCACACCGGCGGCGGCTCCGTCTTCGTCCAGCGCTCACTGGCCGGGCCGGGGGTGGACATCCACGCCGTGGACACCGGCCCGGGGATGGCCGATCTGGACCACTGGCGTGTCGACGGCAACAGCACCACGGAAACACTGGGCACCGGACTCGGCGCCGTCGGCAGGCTCGCGACCGAGTTCCGCATCCGCTCCGCGGCGGGGGTCGGCACCGTCGCGGCCGCCAGGATCCTCGCGCCGGGACACGAAATCGCCGATTTCGCGCACGTCCGGCTCCCCCGCGAAGGCGAAGAGCGGTGCGGTGACGCGCTGGCCGTCTCGTCGATGCCCGGCGTCCGCACGGCGGTCGTCGTCGACGGACTCGGCCACGGCCCGGAAGCGAGTGACGCCGCGGAAGCCGCGATCGCCGTGTTCCGCCGCGATCCCGACCGCCCGCTGCCCGAGCACCTGAACGCCATGCACCGGACGCTGCGGCAGACCCGCGGCGCGGCGGTCGCGCTCGCCCGGCTCTCCGAGAGCGGGCTCGAGTTCTGCGGCGTCGGCAACATCGGCGGTCTCGTGCTGACGCCGGGACACACGCAGCCGTTGCTGAGCATCCCCGGCGTCGTCGGCTTCACCCTGCCGTCCGTCCGGGTACGGGCACTTCCGTTGACCGGCCACGAACTCCTGGTCCTGCACACCGACGGGATCAGCGCCGCTTGGCGCGGTCCGGCGGCGCTCGGGCCGCTCCCGGCCACCACGCTCTTCGCCGCGGATCTCGCCCACCGTCACCGCGACCTTCGCGACGACGCCGCGTTGATCGCCTTCGGGCCGGGAAAGGGGCTTCCGTGACCGACACTTCCATTGTCCGGTTACGCCGTCGCGTGCGTGAGGCGTGCGCGGCCGCCGGGGTCCCGGCCGAACAACGCGCCCGGCTGGTGCTCGCGGTGTCCCTGCTCGCCGAAAACGGTCCCGCGCCGGAGCTTTCGACCACCATGGCCGACGGGCGGCTGTCCGTCACGCTGGAGTCGTCCCGGCCCGTCGGGCGTCGTCGGCGCACCACGCTCCCCCTCCTTCCCGCCGCGGGCGAGGGCACGAGGCTGACCTGGCATCTCGACGCGAGCGCCGAGCCCGTTCCGGCTGCGGACGACGACGAAGTGGCCACCAGGGACGAGATGCTGGCGCTGGTCGCCCGTGCCGACGCGGTCGCCAAGGACCAGCGCGAGCTCAAACACGAACTGGCCGAGACGAACAGCGGCGTGCTCGCGATGTACGTCGAGCTGGAAGAACGGGACGAGCAACTCCGCAAGGCGCACGCGGTGATCTTCCGCGAGCTCGAAGACGCGCTGCGCCCACCGCCACCGCCCGCCGGTCCCTTCGAGCTGGCCGTGCACTACGCGCCGAGCCAGCAGGATTCCCCGACCGGCGGGGATCTCTACGACTGGTTCGTGCTGCCCGACGGCTGCGTCCACATCACCCTCGTCGACGCGGTCGGGCACGGCGTCACCTCGACCCGGCACGCGCTGACGGTCACCCACGCCATCCGCACCCTGGCGCTGGAAGGCCATCCGTTCCGCGATCTGATCGGCCGGACCGCGCGCACCCTGGCGACGATCGAACCCGATCTGATGGCGACCGTACTGCTGGCCCGGCTGGATCCGGCGACCGGCGAAGTCACCTTCGCCAACGGCAGCCACCCCCGTCCGGTGCTCGTCACCGACGGCGGCACCGAACTGCTCGCCGCGGCGACTTCGGGCCGGGGCATCGGTTTCCCCGATCCCGGCAGCCGGAGCCTCGTGCACCGCACCCTCGCCGACGGCGACCTGCTCGTCATCTACACCGACGGGCTCGTCGAAAGCCGCAAAGACTTCCAGGAAGGGGAAGCCCGGTTGCTCGCGGCAGCGCGACGGAACGCCGGGCGGCCGACCGCGGAGATCCCGGACGCCCTCGCCACCGAGATGCTCGACATCGTCCTGCACGCCGACGACACCGTGGTCATCGCGATCCGCCGTTCGGCGGGTTACGGTGACCCGGATGAGGGACGACGTCGAACCGGACGCAGCGGACGCTGAGCTGCTCGACGCCTTCCGCGCCGGTGACATCGCCGCCGGCGAAGCGTTGTTCCGGCGGCACGCCGAACCGCTCCGCCGTCTCGCGGCGGGCTGGGTCACCGAGCCCGCGGAACGGGACGACCTCGTGGCCGAGGCCTTCGTGCGCGTCCTGGGCGTCATCCGCGCCGGAGGCGGCCCCCGGGACAACCTCCGCCCTTATCTCGCGGTCACCATGCGGAACCTGGTGGCCAAATGGAGCCATCACCGCAAGCGGGTCGAGCTGTACGGCACGGCTCCGGCGATCGAAATGGCCGCCGGAGCCGTGGGCGCGGAGGAGCTCCTCATCCTCCGCTCGAACGCTCGCCTGGCGTGGACCGCCTACTGCGCGCTCCCCGGCCGCTGGCGGACCGTGCTGTGGCGGACCGAGGCCGAAGGCGACTCGCCGAAGGTGGTGGCCCCGCTGCTGGGGGTGTCCCCCAACGGCGCCGCCGTCCTGGCCCTGCGCGCCCGTGAAGGGTTGCGCCAAGCCTTCCTGCAGGCGCAGGTCCCCGAAACGGGAACGCCGTGCTGCCAGGAAGCGCGGCGACGGATGGGCGCGTGGCTCCGCGGCGGGGTGCCGGACCGCCGCGCGAACCTGATCACCGCGCATCTGGCGGGCTGCGAACCCTGCCGGACCGTCGCCACCCGGCTCGACGAGGTCAACCGCGAGATGCCGCCGGGGGTCCGCGCCGTCTCCGCCTGAGCGATCAGCCGGGGACCGGGGCACCCTCCCCCGCGATCCGCAGCGCCTCCACCAGTTCGCGGTACAGCGTGTCGGTGGCGAGCAGCTGCTCGTGGCTGCCGCTCGCCCGCACGCGGCCTTCCTCCATCACCACGATGGTGTCCGCGTCGATCACCGTGGACAGCCGGTGCGCCACGGTCACCACGGCGCCCTCGACGGCCCGCCGCCGGATGCAGTCGTGGATCGCGCTCTCGGTCCGGCCGTCCACCTGCGCGGTCGCCTCGTCCAGCAGCACGACGTCCGGCGTGCGCAGGATCGCCCTGGCCAGCGCGATCCGCTGGCGTTCCCCGCCGGACACCGACGTCGACGACAGCGGCGTGTCCAGCCCTTCCTCGAGGGCGGCGATCTTGTCGCTCAGGCGGACTTCGCCGAGCGCTCGCAGCACCTCCTCTTCGGTCGCGTCCGGGTGGGTGAAGAGCAGGTTCTCGCGGATCGTCCCCGGCACGATCGGCGTCTCCTGCTCGACGTAGGCCAGCCGTGTCCGCACGTCCGCGTACGGCAGGTCCGCGTACTCACGCCCGTCCAGCAGCAGTGAACCCGACTGCGGCCGAACGAACCGCATGATCAGCGACAGCATCGTGGTCTTGCCGGCACCGGACGGCCCGACGATCGCGGTGTGCCCGCGCCTCGGGATCTTCAGCGAGACGTCCCGCAGCGCCGGTCGGCCGCCGTAGCCCGCGGTCACCCCGCGCAGTTCCAGAACCGGGCCGTCCTGCTCGCGCACGGTTTCCGGCCGCGAAGACACCTTGTCCTCTTCGATCTCCATCGCGTCCATCTCCCGGATCCGGCCTGCCGCGGCGATCCCCGACTGCAACGCGGTCATGTTCTGGCTCAGTTCGGTGATCGGCTCCATCAACGCGAACGCGTACAACAGGAACGCGATGAGGCTCGACACCTCGAGCAGGCCCGCGCCGACGCGCCAGGCACCGAGGCCGAGGATCACCAGGATCGCGCCCTGGATTCCCGACCACGCCACCACCCAGGCGACGGCCTGCCGCCGCACCGCGCGGACGCCGTGCACCGCGGCGGCCTCCGCGTCGACCAGGATCCGTTCGGACTGCCGGGCTTCGGCACGGCTGGCCTTCACCGTGCGGATCGCCCGCAACGCGCCCTCCAGCACACCGCCGAGCGTGCCCACCCTGTCCTGCACCTTCTCCTGTTCCTTCGCGATGGCGGGCATGAGCCACGCGAACAGCGCGATCACCACGACCACGGCCGCCACCGTCGTGCCCAGCAGCACCGGGTCGAGCACGCTCATCAGCACCAGGGTGCCGACGAGCATCACGACACCGTTGATCAGGCCGATCACGCTGGACGACGCCGCTTCGCGCAGCAGCACCGTGTCCGAGGTGACGCGGGTGACCAGTTCCCCTGTCGGCCGCTTGGTGATCGCCGGGATCGTGGCGCGGAAGAACCGCCGCACCATCGAATCCCGCGCCTTCAGCACCACCCGCTCGCCGACCGTGCCGAGCAGGATCCACTGCGTCAGCCAGATCACCGAGCCCACCAGCATCAGGCCGAGCAGCGCCAGCACGGGTCCGGCCAGCGAAGCCGACGAGCCGAGCGAGTCGAGCACCCACTTCGTGACCATGGGCGTGGCCAGGCCGGTCGCGGAGCCGAGCAGGGCGAGCACGAGGCCGATCGCGAGTGCCCCCTTATGCGGCCGCGCGAACGACCACAGCACCTTCAATCGTGGAGTATCCATGGTTCCCAATGGAACACGCGTGTTCTAAAATCGTCAAGCGAGTTCCGGATCGGGGAGCGAGGTACGGTACCGGCCATGAGTGAGGGTGTGGTCACCGAGACGGGTGTCCGGGCGAGGACCCGGCGCGCGATCCTGGACGCGGCCATCGAGAAGCTGACGAAACAGCCGAGCGCGACGCTGGCCGACATCGCGGCGGCGGCGAACGTCGGGCGCACCACGGTGCACAGATACTTCGCGGAGCGCTCGGACCTGATCGACGCCATCAGCCACGACGCCCTCGACAAGATCTCCCAGGGCACCGAACGGGCCCGGCTCGACGAAGGCCCGGCCCCGGCGGCGCTGGCGAGGCTGTGCCAGGAGTACTTCGAACACGCCGACGTCTTCCAGCTGCTGTTCACCATGCCGGATCTGATGACCCGGCCCGAATGGCAGGAGGAGAGCGACGACGACCGCGTGCTGCTCGGGCTCATCGAACGCGGGCACCGCGAGGGCACGGTCGACCCGGCGATGACGAAGGAATGGTTGCTGCAGCTGCTGTGGAGCCTGCTCTACACGGCTTGGGAGATGGTCCGGGAGAAGACCCCGAAGCACGAAGCGCTCACGTTGTGCCTGCGCAGCCTGGAAAAGGTCATCGCGGTCGACTGAGGCCTCAGTTGCCGAAGGCGCCGCCACGCAGCGCGGTGGCGCCACTGGGGCAGGTGAAGATGATCCGGTACTCCCCCGCGCCCCGGCCGTAGGCGTACCGGTCGCCGTCCGAGCAGTCGACGAAGACCTGGAAGTCGTCTCCCAAGCAGGAAAGCGCGTAACCCGATCCGGAAAGATGCGGATCCCGGCAATCCAGCGACGGGCCCCGCGGAGGTACTTCGGCTTCGTTCCCGGACAACCGGGCGGTGGTACCGCTGTAGCCACGTCCGGTGACCAGGTCCAGCCACGTGTAGCTCGCCTTGGCCGCGGCGTCGGCGGGCGGGGCCGATCCCACCGCGATCCCGGCGGCGCACAGCACGCTCGCCCCGACGATCCCCAGCGAATTCCAGAACTTCACCACGACCACTCCCCTGTCTGTTCAGGACAAGAGCAGCTTGGCGAGATCGGGAAACCAGGACAAGGGCCAAAAGGGCAGCACAGAAGGGGAGCACCTGGCCGGCTGAAGTCGTCCGAAAGGATGACGCGGGCACGCCCCGCTTCGATGATCCTTTTCCGGTGATGGAAAAAACCGGCACCCGTTCGGGTGTCGCCTGGGGAATCCTCGTCGGTGGGGTCGCGGTGTTCGCCGCCGCCCCCGCGCTGCTGCTGGCGACCGGGCACGACACGATCAAGCCGTCCGCGGATTCGGACAAGGGGCTCTCCCTCGCGGGCGCCCTGATTCCCGCGCTGATCGGGATCCTGCTGGTCCACGGGGTCCCGCTCCACGCACCCAGACTGCTCCCCGAAGTGACCGACCGGCGCGGACTGAGCAGACAAGCGACGGCCTTGGCGCTCATCGCCTTCTTGTGGCCCTTGGCGTTGTTCCTGGTGTCCACGGCGGGACATCAAGCACTCGTCCGCGACGTCTGGGCGCTCGCCAAACCACTCGTGTTCCTGTTGCTGCCACTGTTTCTCTTGCGGATCCTGCGGACCTCGGGAGAACCGGATCCGTTCCGGCTCACGTGGCGGCCTCGCCGGACCTGGCAGTGGCTCGCGCCGATCCCGGCCGTGTTCGTGTTCGGCTGGTTGTCAGTCCTGGGCCCGCTCGCCCCACCGCTCCCCACCGCCGAGGACTATCCCGACCCGGTGGTTCTCGCGGTGGGCGCGACGCTGACCTTCTTCACCGCGAACGTGCTCGAAGAGGTCTTCTTCCGCGGCATGCTGCAGACCCGCTTGGAGGCGCTTTTCGGGCGCTGGCCGGGAATCCTGCTCGCGTCGCTGCTGTTCGCCTGGCTGCATCTGCCGACACACGGCCAGGGAGGACTCCCCCTGACCTTGGGCGCGATCGTCGCCTTCCAAGGGTTCTTCGGCCTGTTCACCGGCTACCTGTGGTCCCGCTACCGCAACCTGTGGGCGCCGATCGCCGTGCACACCGCGATGAACACGCTGCCGTTGCTGCTGATGTGAGGCGACCAGAGGGGCAGAAAGTGGTGGGTCGGGTTGGTCGTGAGTGGCGTTTCGGGTTCTAGCCAAGGGCGCCTGAGGTACCTACTGGATTCTCCGTGCGAGTGTTCGCAAGTTCGTGATGCCCAGCGGCCGTGTCGCGAAAGCCACAGTGATGATGATGTGTACGGACGGGGGCCTGGCAGGGTCTGGCCCGGAAAGCCACTGACGCTCTTGGCGGGGTTGTC
>NZ_JBVILA010000038.1:0-71246 GCF_055580625.1 Amycolatopsis sp. NPDC031561
CCAAGACTGCCCGATCCTCGCTGCTGACCACCAAACCCGACGAAGGCATAACCCATCATCGCAAACCCACGCCCGTAAACTAATTAACGACGCGCGACACTAGAGGACTAATTGCGGTGGGGTACAGGGGTCAGACGCCCAGCGGGTGCCAGACGGTCTTCGCCTCCAGGTACCGGCGCAGTCGCGCCATGTCGGCGTCGGCCGTCCAGTCCGGTTCGGTGTCCGGCACGGTCAGGACCCGCTTGACGGTGCCCGCGGCGTCGCGCGCCAGGTCCGCCCGCGCGGAGGGCTCCGTGCCGGTCGGGTCGAGGGCGTTGACGTCGCCGTGCGAGGCGAGCCACGAACCCAGCTCCGACGCCCGTCCGGTCAGGATGTTCGCCACCCCGCCGGGCAGGTCGGACGTCGCCAGGACCTCCGAAAGCGTGATCGCGGGCAGCGGCCGGTCCGCGCTGGAGACGACCACCGCGGTCGAGCCGGTCGCCAGCACCGGGGCCAGCACGCTCACCAGGCCCAGCAGCGACGACTGCTGCGGCGCGAGCACGCCGACGACGCCGGTCGGCTCGGGCACGGTGAAGGAGAAGTACGGGCCCGCGACGGGGTTGGCCGCGCCGAGCACGGTCGCGATCTTGTCCGTCCAGCCCGCGTACCAGACCCAGCGGTCGATCGAGGCGTCCACAAGGGACTGAGCCTTCTTCGCCGCCACGCCCTCGGACGCGGAAACCTCCGCGACGAACTGTTCGCGGCGGCCTTCCAGCATCTCCGCCACGCGGTACAGCACCTGGCCGCGGTTGTACGCCGTCGCCGACGACCAGCCACCGAAAGCCTTGCGGGCAGCGGAAACCGCGTCGCGGACGTCCTTGCGGGACGCGTGCGAGGCGTTCGCCAGGAACTTGCCCTTGCTGTCGGTGACCGGGTACACCCGGCCGGACTCCGAACGCGGGAACTTGCCGCCGATGTAGAGCTTGTAGGTCTTCGCCACCGAAATACGGTCAGACATCGAGGTAGGCCTCCAGTCCGGTGCGTCCGCCTTCGCGGCCGAAACCCGACTCCTGGTAGCCGCCGAACGGCGCGGCGGGATCGAAGCGGTTGAACGTGTTGGCCCAGACGACGCCGGCGCGGAGCTGGTTCGCCATCCACAGGATGCGCGAGCCCTTCTCGGTCCAGATACCGGCGGAGAGCCCGTACGGCGTGTTGTTCGCCTTCGTCACGGCCTCATCCGGCGTGCGGAAGGTCAGCACCGAAAGCACCGGCCCGAAGATCTCTTCGCGGGCGATACGCATCGACTGCTGGACATCCGAGAACACCGTGGGAGCGAAGAAGAAACCGCGTTCCGGCACCGGGCACGGGCTGGTCCAGCGCTGCGCGCCCTCGGCGTCGCCGGATTCCACCAGGCCCTTGATCTTCGCGAGCTGCTCGGCGGAGTTGATCGCGCCGATGTCGGTGTTCTTGTCCAGCGGGTCGCCCAGCCGCAGCGTCGAGACGCGGTAGCGGAGCTTTTCGAGCAGCTCCTCGGCGATGGACTCCTGCACCAGCAGACGCGAGCCCGCGCAGCAGACGTGGCCCTGGTTGAAGAAGATCCCGTTGACGATCCCCTCGACGGCCTGGTCGAGCGCGGCGTCGTCGAAGACGATGTTCGCGGCCTTGCCGCCCAGTTCCAGCGTGAGCTTCTTCGAAGTGCCCGCGACCTGGCGCTGAATGGCCTTGCCGACGTCGGTGGATCCGGTGAAGGCGACCTTGTTGACGTCGTTGTGACCCACCAGCGCGGCACCGATGTCCCCGGCGCCGGGCAGGATGTTGACCACGCCGGGCGGGAGCTCGGCCTGCTGGCAGATCTCGGCGAACACCAGCGCGGTCAGCGGCGTGGTCTCCGCGGGCTTGAGCACCACGGTGTTGCCGGTGGCCAGCGCGGGCGCGATCTTCCACGCCAGCATCAGCAGCGGGAAGTTCCACGGGATGACCTGGCCCGCGACGCCGAGCGGCCGCGGGTTCGGGCCGTAGCCCGCGTAGTCGAGCTTGTCGGCCCAGCCCGCGTGGTAGAAGAAGTGCGCGGCGGCCGTCGGCACGTCGGAATCGCGCGATTCCTTGATCGGCTTGCCGTTGTCGAGGCTCTCCAGCACCGCCAGCTCCCGCGAGCGCTCCTGGATCAGGCGCGCGATGCGGAACAGGTACTTGGCGCGCTCCGAGCCCGGCATCTTGGACCAGACGTTGTTGTAGGCCCTGCGCGCGGCCTTGACCGCGATGTCCACATCGGACACCGACGCGGTGCCGACCTCGGCGAGCACCTCTTCGGTGGCCGGGTTGATCGTCTTGAGCGGCTCACCGGAGCCGTCGACGAACTCGCCGTTCACGAACGGCCGGTAGTGCGGTTTGAGGTTCGCGAGGTCGCGCGATTCGGGCGCGGGCGCGTACTCGAAGATGCCCATGGATCAGTCCACCGTGACGTAGTCGGGGCCGCTGTAGTGGCCGTCGGCCTGGGTGCGGCGCTGCAGCAGGAGGTCGTTGAGCAGGCTGGACGCGCCGAACCGGAACAGATCCGGGGTCAGCCACTGCTCGCCGGCGACCTCGTGCACCGCGACCAGGTACTTGATCGCGTCCTTGGTCGTCCGGATGCCACCGGCGGGTTTGACGCCGCGCAGTTCACCGGTCTGGGCGAACCAGTCGTGGACGGCCTGCAGCATCACGTGGGTGACCGGCAGCGTCGCGGCGGGCGAGACCTTGCCGGTGGAGGTCTTGATGAAGTCGCCGCCCGCCAGCAGTGCGAGCCAGGAGGCGCGGCGGACGTTGTCGTAGGTGGCCAGCTCACCGGTCTCGAGGATGACCTTGAGGTGCGCGCTGCCACAGGCGGCCTTGATCGCCTGGATCTCCTCGAAGACCGCCAGGTAGCGACCCTCCAGGAACGCGCCCCTGTCGATCACCATGTCGATCTCGGCGGCACCGGCGTCGACGGCGATCTTGGTGTCGGCCAGCTTGATCTCACGGCTGGTGCGGCCCGCCGGGAACCCGGTGGCCACACTCGCGACGTGGATGCCGGTACCGCGCAGGGCCTCGACAGCCGTCTCGACCATGTCCGGGTACACGCAGACGGCCGCGACCTGCGGCGTGTCCGGCCGTTCCGGGTCCGGCCGCTTGGCCTTCGCGGCGAGCGCGCGGACCTTCCCCTGCGTGTCGGCGCCTTCGAGGGTCGTCAAGTCGACCATCGAGATGGCGGTGTCGATCGCCCAGAGCTTGGCGGCCTTCTTGATGCTGCGCGTGCCGAGGCCCGCTGCCCGCTGCTCGACGCCGACCTGGTCGACGCCGGGCAGCCCGTGCAGGAACCGGCGCAGGCTCGCCTCGTCGCGAGTCGCGTCCGTCAGCGGCGCCGGGGTAGCCGTCGCCGCTGACGAGCTGGTCGTAGCTGTCATACGGGTGAGTGTAGGCGGCCTACAAGCTGGGCACCGGGGCCTGGGCGGCGGCCCTGGCCGGGATCACCGGCGAGCAGAACTCGTTGATCATCGGCAGCTGACGCTTGAGCGAGGCGTCCGGCGACGCGGTGAGGTCCACAGTGGCCATCGTGGAGATGTTCTTGCCGGATTCGTCGTGGAAGCTGAGGGTGTTGTAGCCCGGCAAGTCGCCGCCGTGACCCCAGAGGGTGATGTCCTCCGCGCAGGCGCCGAGTTCCTTGAGGTTCAGCTTCATCAGGCCGAGGCCGTACTCCATGCCGCCCGCCGGGACCGTCTTCTTCATCTGCGCGAGTAGATCCGCGGGCAGCAGACGGCCGCCGAACAGGGCCTCGAAGAAGCGGTTGAGGTCGGCGCCCGAGGACACCATGCCGCCCGCGCCGTAGTAGCGCGAGTAGTTGTAGGTGGTGACGTCGGTGAGGCCGCGAGGCGCGTCGTACAGCTGCTCGTAGCCGCGGGCGGCCGCGCCGATCAGGAACGGGAAGTCACGGGGGAGCGAGGTGTCGCGCAGGTGCAGCGGCCTGGTGATGCGCTCGGCCAGCACCCGTTCGAGCGGCTTGCGGGTGGTCTTCTCGACCAGCAGGGCGAGGACGTTGTAGCCGGTGTTGGAGTACGCCCAGCTCGTTCCGGGCTTGAACTGCAGCGGCTGCTTCGACGTGCTCAGGCGGATCTCGTCGTCGCTGTCGAAATGCTCGAAGCGCTCGGTGTCGATCTCCGGCCCCGTCGCCCAGGAGTCCTCGGGGAGCAGGTCACGCGGGAGGCCGCTGGTGTGCTGGAGCACCTGGCGGACGGTGATCGGTTCCGGGTACGGCAGCAGCCCCGGCAGGTAGCGCTGCACGGGCTCGTCCAGCCCGACGCGCTTTTCGGCCACGAGCTGCAGGACCAGGGTCGCGACGAACACCTTGGAAACACTGGCGATCCGCCAGCGTCCCGACGCGGTGGGCTTACCGGGCCGGGTGATGTTCGCGACGCCGCTGACCCCGCGGAAATCGTCGGCGACGGCGACCATGCCCGGGATGCCCGCGGCGACCGCCGCGTCCATCGCGGCCTGGCGCGGATCGGTCTTCCCGGCGGCCGCCGCCGGGAGGGCGGTGACGGAAAGCAGTGCGGCGCAAGCGATCGCTACGAAACTTCGGCGCATCAGACGGTCCCCTGGTTCGGCTCAGCCTTCGAGTTCGGGTGCGTCCTTCTTACGTGGCTTCCGTACGACGGTGACGGCGCCCCAGAACGCCAGTCCGGTGATCTTCACCGTCGGGGCGGTCGGCGGTGCGGCGGGCGTACCCGCGCGGTCCTCCAGCTCGAAAGCGCCCATGAAGCCGATTCCGGTGACGTCCACGTTGATGTCGTCGGGCACGATGATGTCGACCCCGCCCATGATCGCGACCGCGGTGATCGTCGTGTTCTTCTCGGCGAAGCGCGCGTACCGCAGGTCGATGTCGGTCCCGCCCCAGAACGCGAAACTGTTGTGCTGCGGCGGGACGACCCAGCTGCCCTTGCGCGACGCGCCGGACATGACGGCGATCGAGGCGCCGGAGCCCGGATGCCCGCCGATGCGGTCGTCGGGCAGGCCGAGCGCGCGCGACGTCGCCGGCTGGATCGCCGAGCGGGTCTGCGGCAGGTCCGCGGTGACCGGTTTGAGGTCGCCGACGGTCTTGGCCGCGTAGACGATCGTGAGCCGTTCTTCCAGCTCGTTGATGGTGATGCGCCCCTCGGACATCGCCGCGTGCAGCACCTGCGCGACCTGCTCACGGTCGGCGTCGGAGATGCGCATCTGTTCGGGTCCTGGCAGGGCTGGCTCTTCGCTCACGCGCAGGAGCCTAGCGCCGGTGGGAGGGCCGGGCGTCCATCTTATGGCCGACAGTGGGATTCTGCCGTGATGGGGAACTCACTACTTGGTGCGATCGCACTGCCGGACGGTGTCAAGGTACGAGGGCGGGGACTGGGTCGTCCCTGGCCCGAGGGGCCTTCGCCGGACTTCGGCCTGTATCTGGGCGGCGCGAAGCTGCGCCGGAAGCACGACCACAAAATGGACTGGGAGCGGGAATGGATCCGCTGGCCGGACTTCCTGCTGCCGACGGACTGGGCGGACGCGCGGCGGCGGATCGTGACGCTGCACGAGCGGGCCGCGGCCGGAGAAGGCGTCGAGGTCGCCTGTTACGGCGGAGTCGGCCGGACCGGCACGGTCATGTCGTGCTTGGCCACCCTTTCGGGGCTCTCCGCCGACGAGGCCGTGGCGTGGGCGCGGGCGAATCACCACGCGCGTTCGGTGGAGACACCGTGGCAGCGCCGCTGGGTCGGCTGGTTCGCGCGACAGGGCTGACGAGCTAAATTGACCGGCATGGATGTGCACGTCGTTGATCACCCACTGGCCAAGGCCAGGCTTTCCACCATGCGCGACGCGCGCACCGACAGCGCCGCCTTCCGCGCGGCGCTGCACGAACTGACCGTCATGCTGGTCTACGAAGCCACGCGGGACATGCCCGTGCGCATCGACCGGATCCACACGCCGGTGGCGCGCACCGACGGTTACGCGCTGGCGAGTCCGCCGCTGCTCGTGCCGGTGCTGCGGGCCGGGCTGGGGATGGCGGATCAGGCGCACAAGCTGATCCCCGACGCCCAGATGGGCTTCGTCGGGCTCGCCCGCGACGAGGAGACGCTCAAGCCGACGCCGTACCTGGAGTCGCTGCCCGAATCGCTCGCCGACCGGCCGGTGCTGGTGCTCGACCCGATGCTGGCGACCGGCGGGTCGATGGAGTACACGATCCGGCTGCTCACCGACCGGGGCGCCACCGACGTCACCGCGATCTGCGCGCTGGCGGCACCCGAGGGGATCGCGCATCTGGAGAAGACCGGGCTGCCGCTGCGGGTGGTGACCGCGAGCATCGACGAGCGGCTGAACGACTCCGGCTTCATCGTGCCGGGTCTCGGGGACGCGGGTGACCGGCAGTACGGGGCCGTCTGAGCGCGTCACCGCGTCGCGATTAGCCCGCTAAACGCGACGCGGTGACGCGGGTTCGCAACATCTTCGCCGTCGCCGGTCACTGATGGATGTGACCAGAACAGTGACCGGAACGGCGGGGGTGCCGGTGGACTCGTGCGGATCGCCTCCCGACAAGAGCGACACGGAGCTTTGGCGTGCGGCGGCGGGCGGTGACCACGGGGCGTTCACCGAGCTCTTCGAACGGCACGCCCAGTCGGTGTGGAACCACGCCTACCGGCTGACGGGGTCTTGGGCGTCGGCCGAAGACCTGACATCGACGACCTTTCTCACCGCCTGGCGGCGCAAGGCGGACCTCACGCTCATCCGAGACAGCGCGCTGCCGTGGCTGTACGCCGTCACGGGGAACCTCGCGCGCGCCGAACACCGCAGCACCGGGCGGCGGCTCCGGCTCGTCCGGCGGCTGCCGGAACCCCGGTCGGTGTCCGACCACGCCGACACCGTCGTCGACCAGCTCGACGGCGAAGACCGTCTCCGGCAAGTGCTCGCCTTGGTCGCGAAACTGCCGAAGTCGCAGCGCCAGGCCGTCGAACTCTGCCTGCTCGGCGATCTCTCCCTTCCGGACGCCGCCGAACTGCTCGGCGTCGCCGAGGTGACCGTCCGCGCCCACATCTCGCGGGCCCGCGCGCAGCTGCGGGCCGCCCTGGAGGAGAAATGACCGACGACCTCGGCCTGCCCGACAGGCGTGAACTCCCTCCGGAAGTACTCGACAACCTGCGGATGTCCTTGCGGGAGGGGATGGGAAAACCCGCGCGGCGTCGATGGCCGATCGTCGCCGCGGCGGCCGCCGTCGTCCTGGTCCTCGTGGGCGCCCTGGTGACGACCGTGATCATCCGGGACCCGGACGGCACGGGACCCGACGTCGCGAACCCTGACTTCTCCCTCGACCGGCCGAAGGCGGTGGACGCCATGAACCGGTGCTGGGCGGTCGTCCAGTCCGAGAGCAGGAGCGCGAACTTCCCCGACCGGAACGAATGGGTGCCGCAATTCACCGTCGCCGGAGAGGCGGCCGTCACCGTCGTGGCGGTGATGGCGCGTGACAAGCCCTTCTTCTGCGAGACCACGCGGACGACCGCGACCGTTTCCGATCCGGACGACAAGCCGATCTACACCGACGGTGGGAAGACCGCGGCCCTGTTGATGACCGACGGCGGGACTGTCGCCGGCGTCGCCGACCCCAGCTGGCCAAAAGTGGAGATAACCGGGCAGAACGACGCCTCGTCGTCCTTCAGGGACATCCCGGTCTTCCGGCGGGGGAACCTGTTCGTGTACCTGGGGCAGATGAAGCCGATGAAGACCGCCTACTCGGTCGGGCCCACGCCCGGTGAGCAATCCCGGCCTCTTCACTACCAGGCGCCATACCTCCTGCCGCCGGCGTCACTGCCCGCCGCGTCGGCGATCGACCGGCCGGTGACGCCGGAGCGGGAATCGCCGGCGAGTGGGTTCTTCAAGGTCTGCACGGAGGGAGCGTCCGAAGCGGTGCCCGACGTGGATGCCTACCAGGCCGGCGCACTGCTCGAAGGCGACGACGTCGCGGTGGTCGTCGCCCGCCTCGGCGACGAGGTCGTCCTGTGCCAAGGCGGACTCGGATACCGGGACGGGAAGACCGCGTACTACCGGGCCTTTCCTCAGCGGCGGGACCCGTCGTCGATTCGCGCGCTGCGGACCGAGACGGTCGGCAGGGTGGACCGGAACGGCAGAGAGGTGAAGCCCGGGAACGCCTACCCGGGGACCGTTCCCGAGGCCGCGGCCGCCGTGAAGCTCGACTTCGGGACCGGCAAGACGATCGACGCGACGGTCGCGAACGGGACTTTCGCGGCTTGGATTCCGGACGGCGTCAGTCAGGACTACGCGAACGCGAAGGTGGGGATCACCGTCCTGGACGCGGCGGGAAACGTCCTGCACCAGGGCACCCTGCCGCTCTACTGACCGCCGGATCGCGTTTAGCCCGCTAAACGCGCTCTGGGGGTGGGAGCGCGCGTGAAGGCCCCCTTCCCTCGGCTGAGCCGAGGGAAGGGGGCCTTCACGCGGGTCAGGGAAGTACATGAAGGGGGCCTTCATGTACTTGAGCTGGGGTGCCTGGCCACCGGATCGCGTTTAGCGGGCTAAACGCGATCTGTCACCGGCGCAGCCAGCCGGTGGCGTTCGCCCGCAGCGCGATCTCGTAAGCCGGGCTCACGGTGTACGCCTCCGGCAGGTTCCCGTTCAGCTCCAGCGACACGAGGCCGTGCACGGTGCCCCAGCAGCTCACGACGATGACCTCGGGCGGCGCGCCGATGAAGACGCCGTCCGCGACGGCCCTGCGGATCGTCTCCTCCAGCGGCGCCATCGTGGCGCGAGCCTGCTCGGACGTCTCCTCCGCCGGCTCGAAACCCGGCACCGACTTCGTGAACATGATCGCGTAGAGATGCGGGTCGGCCAGCGCGCTTTTCCGGTACGCGACGCCGAGCCGCACCAGGTCTTCGACCGGGTCGCCGCTCAGCGAGACCCTGGACATCCGCTGGCCGAAGCGGCGGAAGCCTTCGGAGAACAGGGCGCTGACCAGGTCCGTCTTCCCGCCGAAGAGTGAATAGACCGCCGTGGTGGACGTGCCGACGTCGGAGGCCAGCTTGCGGAGGCTGAGGGCCTTCGGGCCGTCGGCCGAGATGAGCTCACCGGCGCGGTCCAGCAGTTTCAGCCGAAGGTTCTCGTCGTGCGTCCTGGGGCGGGGCATGAAGCAGAGCGTAACGCAACGCTGTTATCAATCGCGGGAATTCGGAGTTGACCTGGAGCGCACTCCAGGTCGTACTGTCGTTCACATGAGCTACTCGATAGCGGAAGCCGCGCGACGTAGCGGGTTGTCCATCGACACTCTCCGGTACTACGAGCGCATCAAACTCGTCGAGCCCCCGGCGCGGGACGCCGCGGGGCGCCGCGCCTACACCGACGACGACCTCGGGTGGCTGGGGTTCCTGACCAAGCTGCGCCTGACCGGCATGCCCATCAAGCGCATGCGGGAGTACGCCTCCCTCCGTCACCACGGCGCGTCGAGCGCGGGACGGCGCAAGGCGATCCTCGTCGACCAGCGCACGTCGGTCGCCGACCGGATCGCCGAGCTGCAGGCCTGCCTCGACATCCTCGACTACAAGATCGACCACTACGACCAGGTGGAACGCAAGGTGCTCGGCACCGGCACCACCGTGGAGGGAATTTCAGCGTGATCAGCACCAGGAGGCTCGGCGGTCTGGAAGTCGGGGCGCAGGGGCTCGGCTGCATGGGGATGAGCCAGGCCTACGGCGTCCGGGACGACGACGCGGAGTCGATCGCCACCGTCCACCGCGCGCTCGAACTCGGCGTGACGATGCTCGACACCGCGAACGTCTACGGCGCCGGGGCGAACGAAGAGCTGGTCGGCCGCGCGATCGCGGGCAAGCGGGACCAGGTCGTGCTGGCGACCAAGTTCGGCATCATCTGGACCGAAGACGGCGGGATGGCCGCACGGGGCGACGCGGCCTACGTCAAGCAGAGCTGCGAAGAGTCGCTGCGACGGCTGAACGTCGATCACATCGACCTCTACTACCAGCACCGCGTCGACCCGGACACGCCGGTCGAAGAGACCTGGGGCGCGCTCGCGGAGCTGGTGGACGAGGGCAAGATCCGGTTCGCCGGGATCTCCGAGGCCAGTGCCGAGACGATCCGCCGCGCGCACGCCGTCCACCCCGTGACGGCTCTCCAGAGCGAGTGGTCCCTGTGGACCCGCGGCATAGAAGGCGAGATCCGCTCGACCACTCGCGAGCTGGGGATCGGTGTCGTGCCGTTCTCGCCGCTCGGCCGCGGTTTCCTCACCGGCAGCGTGACCTCGATGAAGGACCTGCCGGCGGACGACATGCGCCGCGGGCTGCCCCGGTTCGCCGAGGGCAACTTCGAGCGCAACATGGCGATCGTCGAAGCCCTGCGCGCGTTGGCGGCGGAAAAGGGTGTCACCGCCGGACAGCTGGCGCTCGCGTGGGTGCAGTCGCGGGGCGACGACGTCGTGCCGATCCCGGGCACCAAGCGTCGCAAGTACTTGGAAGAGAACGCCGCCGCGGCGGAACTGGAACTGTCCGAAGTGGATATCGAGGCCATCGAAAAGGCCGCACCCGTCGAGGCGATCGCCGGTGAGCGTTACCCGGAGCGGCTCGCCCGCGCCGCCGGCAAGTAAACCGAAAGAATTGCGAGAGAAATCATGACGGGTTCCACCCTGCCCGCACGCAGGCTCGGCACGCTGGAAGTCGGCGCGCAAGGGCTCGGCTGCATGGGCATGAGCGAGTTCTACGGCCAGGGCGACGACACCGAATCGATCGCGACCATCCACCGCGCCATCGAGCTGGGCGTGACGCTGATCGACACGGCCGACATGTACGGCTTCGGCCGCAACGAGGAACTGGTCGGCCGCGCGCTGGCGGGCAAACGGGATCAGGTCGTGCTGGCCACCAAGTTCGGCATCGTGCGCGACGAGGCCGATCCCGGCAAGCGCGGGATCCGCGGCGACGAATTCTATGTGCGGCAACAGGTCGAGGCCTCGCTGCGACGGCTGAACGTCGATCACATCGACCTCTACTACCAGCACCGCGTCGACCCGGACGTGCCGATCGAGGAGACCGCGGGCACGCTGTCCTCCCTGGTCGAGCAGGGGAAGATCCGCCACATCGGGTTGTCCGAGGCAGGTCCGGAGACGATCCGGCGGGCGCACGCCGTGCACCCGGTGACGGCGGTGCAGACGGAATGGTCGCTGTGGTCGCGCGACATCGAGGACGAGGTCGTCCCGGTCTGCCGTGAGCTCGGTATCGGGCTGGTGCCGTATTCCCCGCTGGGGCGCGGTTTCCTCACCGGCCGCTTCAAGTCCAAAGAGGACTTCGCGGACGGCGACTTCCGTCAGACGACCCAGCCGCGTTTCGCCGACGGCAACCTGGAACGGAACCTGGCGATGGTCGAAGCGCTCCGCGCGTTGGCCGGGCAGAAGGGTGTGACGGCGGGTCAGCTGGCGCTGGCGTGGGTGCAGGCCCGAGGCGAGGACGTCGTGCCGATTCCGGGTACGAAGCGGCGCAAGTACCTCGAAGAGAACGTCGCGTCCGTCGGCTTGAACCTGACCGCCGAGGACATCGCCGCGATCGAGGAGGCCGTCCCGGCCGACGCGGTCGCGGGGGAGCGGTACCCCGAAGCGTCCATGAAGACCCTGTCGCGCTGACAACGAAAAGCCGGCGCCCACTCGAGGGCGCCGGCTTTTCGTCGTCAGAGCAGTGAATTGACGGTTGGAACCACGGCGTCGACGGCGACGGTCTCCTGCTCGCGGGTCTCGAGGCTGCGGACCGTCACGTTCCCGGCGTCCCAGTCCTCCTGGCCGACGATCACCACGGCCCGCGCCCCGGCCTTGTCGGCCCGGGTGAGCTCCTTGCCCAGCTTGCGGAGCTCGACGGGCGTGAGCGTGCGCAGACCGGCCTTCCGCAGCCGTCCCGCGACGTCGCGAGCGGCGTCGGTGAGCTCTTCGACCACCGGGATCACCACGACGTCGGCCTCGCTGCGCGGCTTCGGCGTCAGTTCGTGGGTGTCGAGGAAGTCGATCAGCGTGACGTCGCCCATGCCGAAGCCGATCCCGGGGATCTGCTGCGACGTGAACAACGACGCCAGGTCGCTGTACCGGCCGCCGCCGAAGAGGGCGCGACGGTTCTCCGGAGAGGTGTCGAAGACCTCGAACACGGTCGACGTGTAGTACGCGAGCCCGCGCACGATCATCGGGTCGAACGTGATCAGGTCCGCGGCGCCGCTGTTCAGCACCTTCACCAGGTTCGAGTTCTCCTTGACCTGCTCGGGCAGCTCGTCGAGCAGAGCGGCGCCGGACGACAGGGTCTCGGTCAGCTTCTCGAACTGCTTGTCGGTCAGGCCGATCTCGGCCGCGGTGTCGCTCAGCTTCGTGCGGTCCGACTTCTCCCACCGGTCCACCAGGGTGAACACCTGCGGCAGCTGCTCCGCGGTCACGCCGACGATGTCGGTGAGCGCTGAAGAGAGCAGGTTCCGGTCGTTGGCGCGCACCTGGAACATGTCCGGCGTCGCCCCGAGTGCGCTCATCATGTCGTGGACGAGCTCGAAGATCTCGATCTCGCAGTTCGCGCTGTCCGAACCGAAGATGTCCGCGTTGATCTGCCAGTGCTCGCGGACCCGGCCACGCTGCGGCCGCTCGTAGCGGTGGCAGTTCGGGTGGCTGTACCAGCGCACCGGGAACTGCAGCGACTTCGCGTTGCCCGCGATCATCCTGGCGACCGACGGGGTCATCTCCGGGCGCAGCGCCAGCCGCTCGCCGCCCTTGGTGGTCAGCGTGTACAGCTGCTGGTCCGCGATCTCCTGGCCGGACTTGCGCTCGTAGATCTCGGCGGGTTCGAGGATCGGCCCGTCGTAGCGGAGGAAGCCGCGCAGTTCGAGGACGTCGTAGAGATGGCCGAAAACCTGCGTCCGGACGGACATCTCGGCGGGCAGGAAGTCGCGGGTCCCCTTGGCGGGGGCTGTCGGCAGGTATTCAGGCACGTCAGCAAGCTTAACGAGCCGTCGCCGGCGCTTTTGTCAGGGGAAGGCCACGCCGTACGCGGTGGTCAGCATCGCCGCCCCGAGCATGACGGCTCCGGCGCTGGTGACCCGTCCGCCGAGCTTGCCCTTGCCCGGTGCCAGGTGCAGGAAGAAGCCGCCGGACTGGGCGAGCACGCCGAACAGGAGCAAGGAGCACACGATCCACAACGCGACGTCCGAGAGCCCGGTCTGCCCGAGGATCTGCAGCGCGACGAGCGCCAGAACCAGCAGGACGCCGGCGTGGGCGTGACCCGCGCGGAACATGTTCCGCTGGTGTTCGGTCAGTTTCCGGTCGCGCAGGACACCCATCAGCGCGTACCCGCCGTACATCACCGTCGGCAGTGAGACGAGCGCGATGACCGTGAACAGTCTGATCGGGCCTTCCATGTGATCTTCCCTTCGTGGTGGGAAAGGAGAAGATAACACTGTTTTAAAACGCTGTCACCAAAGTTGCCGTCCCACTTTCGGGAGTCAGACCCGGGCGCCGCGCGAAAGGACCATGCGGAGGTTCCGGAGGGCGGAAAGATCGGCGAGGGGGTCGCCGTCGACCACCAGGACGTCGGCGCTCAGGCCGGGGGCGAGCCGTCCGGTGACGTCGCCCAAGCCGAGTCCTGTCGCGCTGTCCTCGGTGGCGATCTCGAGGATCCGGCGACGGCCGAAGCCCAGCCATTCGTAGAGTTCGAGGGCGCCGACGGGATCGTCGAAGACCGAACCGGGCAGCCCGGCGTCGGTCCCCGACAGGAGCGGCACGCCGAGCTCTTCCAGCCAGGAAAGCCTGCCGTAGACGGTCTTCGCGAGCTCCTCGCCCATGCGCTCGGCCATCGTCCGCCAGTTGCGGCTGCTCGTCGAGCAGGCCGCGATGCCCTCGTCGGCCATCCGTTTGGCGACGCCGTCACGCCGGTCCTGCCGCTGCGGCCCGGTCATCCAGGTGCAGTGCTCGATCGTGCGGACGCCCGCCTCGACCGACGCCTCGATCGCGTCGGCGCCGTGGGCGTGCGCCGCGACCGGCAGCCCGTGGCTCGCCGCGTGCTCGACGATCAGGTGGAGTTCCCGGACGCCGAACTGGGATTCCCACATGTCCGCGCCGCCCTCGGTGATCTGGCCGCCGCTGGCCATCACCTTGATGACGTCCGCCCCGGCGGCCGCGTTGGCGTCGACCATGGCCCGGATCGCGCCGTCGTCGGCGACCTCTCCGCCGAAGAAGTGGCAATGTCCATTGGGGACTGTCAGGGGTGCGCCCGCGGTCAGTAACCGTGGAGCGGCGATCTTTTCGACTGCCAGCTCAGCCCGGACCCGCGCGCCCAGAGCGTCACGATCGCCGAGGTCCCGCACCGTCGTGACGCCGCTGCGCAGCAGTTGTCCCAACCGGTCCTTGGCACCGGCGCGGAGAGCGGCGTCGTCGCTCGCCAGGAAGTTCGGCAGCATCTCGCGGGTGGCGTCGAACGCCAGGTGCACATGCGCGTTGAACAGGCCGGGCATCAGCGTGGCGCCGGGGAAGTCGAGCCTCTCGGCGTCCGGCGACGTCTGTGCCTCGACCTCGGCGCGGGGGCCCGCCGCGACGATCCGGTCGCCCTCGACGAGTACGGCGCCGTCCTCGACGGGGGTGCTCGGACGCGGCAGGATCCGTTCCGCGGTAAGGAGAAGCTGCAAGGTCATGCCTCGTTCCGGGATACCGCGGCCGAGAGCGCGAGCAACGGCCGCACGTCGGATTCGATGTCGGCGCCGCCGCCGGGCAGCACGAGTTTCGCGCGCCCGTCGTTCTCCTCGCCCGCGGCCTGCCGGGCGATCGCCGTCTTCAGCGCCTCCGCCGCCGCCAGCGGATCGTCGACGGCGAGCGCGGTGAGATCGGTTTCCAGATAGGGGCTCAGCTGCACGAGCCCGTCCCGGATCTCGATCACGCGGCGGTAGTAGTGGCGGTGGACCGTGCGCGGGCGCCACCGCTCCCACGGTCCCTGCGGCGTGGTCCGGAGCACGATGTTCGGGTAGATCTCGGCCAACACGGTCCACAACGGCGTCAGCCGCTCGTGGTGAAGCCGGTGCTGGCGACGACGTCGCAGCGCGGCGAACCGCGCGCGTACGCCCGGATAGGTGATCCCCGCGAGGAAGAGCACGATCCCGAGAAGTACCAGAGGGACGGCGACGGTGAGCAGGAGCGGGATCGACGGTCCGAACGCCCAGGCGATCACGATGTAGAGCGCGCGGAAGACGCTGCCCACCGAAAGGCAGAGCAGTCCGGCGGCGCTCAGTTTCAAGCCCGTCCTCAGATGGCGGTCCGCGGTGCGGATGTACCGCAGGATCCACCAGGCACAGGCGGACAGGCCGTAGATCAGGTAGAGCCCGGCTCCCAGGTAGAACAGCGCCACACCGGGCTCGTGCACGAGTTTCGGGCTCAGCGCGAGCCCGCGTGCCTGCGGCGGGGTGACGGCCATGGCGATCAGCATCAGCGCGATCGCGCCGGTCAGCGGGATCAGCTCGAAGAGGACCCGGCGCGGTCTGCGCGGGCCCAGCGCGGAGCCGAGGAAGACGATCAGCAGCGCGCAGACCCCGATGGCGAGCAGGATGTTGTTGACGAGACGGCCGGTGCCCTTGCCCGTCAGCCCGTCGAGCCAGCCGGAGATGAGCTTCTGCTGGGCGAGGAAGGAACCGGCGACGCAGACGATCGTGATGGTGATCGCCCAGTTCGGCAGGACCCTCGGCGCCCGGTACGTCTGGTAGATCCGCCAGGCGAGCGCCGTCGCGAACAGCACCATCGCCACGACGTTGAGAGGGGAGAACAGCGAGTTCACATCCACCCTTGATGGTCGCCCAGCGCGCCTTGGACACGGCGGACGTCATCGTTGTCGGCGCGACGGGGAATCGTGTAGTTCAAGACCGACGCCCATTCGAGGATGATGGTCGCCACGGTCTCGGCTTCCCATTCGTGCGCCTCATCGTAGGAGGTGCGGCGTAAGGCGCGGTGGACGGCGTCGCCGTCGAACCCGGGCGCGGGGCCGCGCAGGAAGTCGGCGGGTTCGGCGTCCCCGCCGGGATGGTGATCGGCGAGCATGTGCCCGAGTTCGTGCAGGATGATGTGGTCCTGGTGGGACTTCGTGGTCTCCTGCTGGAAGAAGATGTAATCCGCCGATCCGGTGGCGATCCAGCAGCCGAACGGGCCGGGGACCTCCAGCGGATACGGCATCAGCCGGATCGGCCTGCCGCGCTGCTCGCCCAGCCGCTCGCAGAGCACGCCGACGTCGAGCGGTGGTTCGATGTCGAGCTTGTTCAGCATCTTGCGGCAGCGTTTGCGGAGCTCGCGTTCCTTCATCGGCTTTCGCCCGGCTGATCGCGCTCGGCCCGTTCGTATCGTTCGACGAGTTCCAGCAGATCCATGACCTGGCGGCGGCCCTGCGGGGAGAGCTCCTGCGCGCGCATGGCCATGAGCTTCGCCTCACCGACGGGCTGCGCTTCCTGTTCTTCGAAGAAGTAGGTGATCGGGACCCCGAAAAGCCGCGCCAGTGCCTCGACGTAGTGGATCTTCGGATTGATCCGTTTGCCCGTCGCGAGCTGCTGGAGGTACGCGGGCGACATGGCGGGCCCGCCGGCGCGATCGATCGCCGCGGACAGCTCGCGATAGCTGTGCGGGGCGCCTTCGTCCGCGCGCACGGAGTCGATCAGTGCGCTCAATTTCTGGGCGAAGGTCTGGTGCGGCGACATGACCCCCCGTTCGTTCGTCGTCCCGTTCCGTAGTGGGAGTGTAACGCGATTCGGCCTGTCCGCAGCTGTTGACAGCGTATGTATGCAGTGGTTTACAGTTGTGAGCGGTTTCGTGCCGTGTCCTGGCCTCTCGCTCCGGATTCCGTGCCCTGGGGGTGTACGGACGCCGGAGTGAGAGGCGTTTTCCCAGGCGGGTGCACAAGATCGTGCTCCATGTAGTACGCTTGGGCAGCCAAGGTTGATCGCCATCACGGCGAACCCTTGGCCTAGGCCTGTTGCCGGAGGTCGACCCCCAGGGCTTCCGGTGACAGGCCCCTTTACTTTTCACTCCCCCCGCATTTAGAGGACTAATTGCGAGGGGTGTCAGGGCATGAGCGTGGCCGCGAGGGTGCCGCCCAGTTCGAAACAGGCGGCCAGATCCTTTTTGCCCGGTTCCCCGGTGACGAGGACCGGCGAAGCCGCGCGTTCCCAGCCGAGGCCCGTGGTGATGCTCTCGATTCCGCGCACGGTGCCGGCGGTGTCGTTGTTGCCGTGCACGAAGAACCCGAACGGACGTCCGCGCGTGGCGTCCAGGCACGGGTAGTAGACGGTGTCGAAGAAATGCTTCAGCGCACCGGACATGTAGCCGAGATTCGCCGGGGTACCGAGCAGGTAGCCGTCCGCGCCGAGGACGTCGGGCACGGTCGCGCCCAGTGCCGGGCGCCGCACGACGTCGACGCCCTCGATGTCCGGATGGTTCGCGCCGGAGAGGACGGCTTCGAACATCGCCTGCGTCGAGGGCGACGGCGTGTGGTGGACGATCAGCAACCGGGCCACGGTCGTCAGGCCAGCCGGGACTCGATGTCGGCACGGAGCGCGGCCAGCCGGGCGTCCGCGGCGGTGCGCGCCTCGGCGAGGTCACCGGTCACCGCCTGCTTCACCTGCAGGTACGCCTTCAGCTTCGGCTCGGTCCCGGACGGCCTGACGACCACGCGCACGCCATCGCCGGTCAGGCGGAGGACGTCGGCGTCGGGCAGGAGGTCCTCCATCGTGACGCCGGTGCCGCCCAGCGACGCCGGGGGATCGGCGCGCAGGCCCGCCATCAGCTTCTCGCGCACCGAAAGATCGGTGACCCGCAACGAAACCTGGTCCGTCACGTGCACTCCGTGCTTCGCGGCCAGTTCGTCGAGGACGTCCAGCGGCCCGCGGCCCGCCGCGCGCAGGGAAGCGGTCAGTCCCGCGGCGAGCACGGCGGCGGAGATGCCGTCCTTGTCGCGGACGAAACCAGGGTTCACGCAGAGGCCGAGCGCCTCTTCGTAGGCGAACACGAGACCGTCACCCGCGCGGACCAGCCATTTGAACCCGGTCAACGTCTCCGCGTAGCGCGCGCCGAACTCCTTCGCGATTTCGCCGAGCATCGACGACGACACGATCGTCGTGGCCACCAAAGGATCCGCACCGACTGTGCTGTCTGTGTTGTCTACAGTGGACAACACGTGCCAGCCGAGGAGGACGCCGGTTTCGTCGCCCCGCAGCATTCGCCACGAACCGTCCCGCTCGCGGACACCCAGCGCGCACCGGTCGGCGTCGGGGTCGAGCGCGATCGCCAGGTCGGCGTCCACCTCGGAAGCCAGTGCCAGCAGGAGATCCGTCGCGCCCGGCTCCTCCGGGTTCGGGAAGGCGACCGTCGGGAAGTCGGGATCCGGTGTGGCCTGCTCGGCCACCACGTGGAGATCGGTGAAACCGGCGCGGGCGAACGCGGCGCGCAGGGTCTCCGCCCCGACGCCGTGCAACGCCGTCGCGGCGACCTTGACCCCGCGTTCCGGGCCGCGCGGGAGAAGCGCGACCTTGGCGAGGTAGGCGTCCAGGAGTTCGGCGCCCAGCACCTCGGCGCCCGGCTCGCGCGGCACGCTGATCGCCGGGGGAGCGGCCTCGATGGCCCGCTCGATCTGGCCGTCCGACGGCGGGACGATCTGGCCGCCTGTCGCGTCGTAGAGCTTGTAACCGTTGTCGGCGGGGGGATTGTGCGACGCGGTGATCTGGATGCCCGCGACGGCGCCGAGCTCCAGGACGGCGAACGCGAGCACCGGGGTGGGCAGCGGACCGGGCAGCACCTTCACCGCGAAACCCGCGGCCGTCAGCACCTCGGCGGCGGCCTCGGCGAAGGCCTCCGAACCGTGCCGCGCGTCGCGGCCGATCACCACGACTCCGCCGGAATGTCCTTGCGCGGTCAGCCAGGCCGCGACACCGGCCGTCGTGCGGGTCACCACCGCGACGTTCATGCCCTGCGGGCCGGCGCGCACGGGACCGCGCAGCCCGGCGGTGCCGAACTCGAGCGGGCCGGACATCCGGTCCGCGAGTTCGTCGGCCGCACCGGCTTCGCCGCCCATCGCGCGGGCGAGGATGTTCTGCAGCTCGACACGGGAATCGTCGTCCGGATCGTCGGCGATCCAGCGGAACGCCCGATCCCGCAGTTCCGGGGTCAAGGAAGTCGTCACCGAGTCAGCCTACGGGTACGTTGGAAAGGGTGCGATTGATCTTCACTTCTTTGGTGAGTCATGGTCATCTCTATCCCCTACTACCGCTCGCCGTCGCCGCTCGCGACGCCGGGCACGAAGTCGTGTTCGCCACCGGTGACGACATGCTGACGGTGGTCGAAAAGGCCGGTCTGGCAGTGGAAACCGCTGGATTCGGGATGCGGGAGGCGTACGAGTCGGTCGTCGGGCCCGACGCTCCCAAGCCCAACGCCTCCGATGCCCCGCCCGAGTCGTTCCATCCGATCATCGGGGAAGTGTTCGGGAATGTGATGCCCCGGCGGTTCGTCGCCGATCTCACGCCGTTGCTGGAGCGGCACCGGCCCGATCTCGTCGTCTACGAAAGCGGCAACGCCGGGGGCGCCATCGCCGCCCGCCTCGCCGGCATCCCCGCGATCGGACACGGTTTCGGCCGGTTCTCGCCGGATGACCTCATGGACGTCATTTTCGGCCGTCTCGCGGAATTCGCCGCGGAGGTCGGTTTCGAAGGCGCGAACCTGCCGTCCTTCGGGGATCCCGTCGTCGACATCTGCCCGGCGTCGGTGCAATCACCCGACTTCCTGGCCGGGGCGAACAGGATCCCGCTGCGTCCCGTCGGCTGGGCCGAACCGGGAGACCTCCCGGCGGGCGTGGCGGGCCGGGACAAGAGCCGTCCGCTGATCTACCTCACCCTCGGCACCGCGTTCGGGGACGAAGACGTGTTCAAGCGGGCCATCGCCGGCCTGGCGCGGATCGAGGCGGACGTCATCGTCGCGGCGGGTCCGGCGGTGGATCCGGTGCTGCTGGGCGAAGTCCCCGGCAACGTCCGGGTCGAGACCTGGGTGCCGCAGAACGATCTGCTGCCGCACGTCGACCTCGTGGTCCACCACGGTGGCAGCGGGACGACGCTCGGTGCCTTCGGCGCGGGGCTGCCGCAGCTGGTGCTTCCGCAGGGGGCGGATCAGTTCACGAACGCCCAAGCCGTCGTCGCGGCCGGGGTGGGCACGCAGCTGATCGGTGCCGAAATCGTCGAGGACGCCATCCACGAGCAGGTACGAACGCTGCTCACCGATGAGGCTGTCCTCGGGGCGGCGCGGCGACTCGCCGACGAGGTCGCCGCGATGCCGTCACCGGCGGAGGTCGCCCAGCGGCTTCCCGAATTCGCGGGCTGAGTTTCTCCGGATGTCAGGAAAGGGGCTTTCAAGACGTTTTTTGTCCTGAAAGCCCCTTTCCTGACACTTCTCAGGCGCGGGCGACGAGTTCCCTGAGCAGGGTGCCCATCCGCGTCGCCGACTGACGGCCCGCTTCGAGGACCTCTTCGTGGTTCAGCGGTTCCCCGGTCATCCCGGCCGCCAGGTTGGTCACCAGCGAAAGCCCGAACACCTCGACCCCGGCGGCGCGGGCCGCGATGGCCTCCAGCACCGTCGACATGCCGACGAGGTCGGCGCCGAGCGTCCGCAGCATGTGGATCTCGGCCGGGGTCTCGAAATGCGGCCCGGTGAGTCCCGCGTAGACGCCCTCTTCCAGCGAAGAATCGATGGTCCGGGCGATGTCGCGCAGCCGCTTCGAGTAGAGATCCGTCAGGTCGACGAAGTTCGCGCCGACGATCGGCGAACGCGCGGTCAGGTTCAGGTGGTCGGAGATCAGCACCGGCTGCCCGACGCGGAAGCCTTCGCGCAGGCCACCGGCCGCGTTGGTCAGCAGGACGGTCTGGGCGCCCGCGGCGGCGGCGGTGCGCACGTTGTGCACGACCGGGTCGATGCCCTTGCCCTCGTAGAAATGCGTGCGGCCCAGCATGATCAGCGCGCGCTTCTCGCCGACGCGGACCGACCGGACGGTTCCCCCGTGCCCGACCGCGCCCGGCGCGACGAATCCGGGCAGTTCGCCCAGCGGGATCTCCGCCTCGGGCTCCCCGATGACGTCCGCCGCCGGGCGCCAGCCCGAACCGAGCACGACGGCGATGTCGTGCTTCTCGACGCCGGTGCGTTCGGCGATGGCGGCGGCCGCCGCGACCTCGTTCTCACTCATGCCGACGAGCGTATCCGGACAGTTCGCACGAGCAGGAACGCCACCAGCCCGAACGGGGACAGGAAGATCGTGAGCGCCAGGATCGGGCCCGTCACCAGCGGGTGGATGCGGTGCTCGCGGGCTTCGAGGTACATCCACCGCGCGATGAACAGGTCGAAGGCGATCAGATGGGCCCAGATCGTGGCCGCCCCGTACGGCGAACCGGTGAACGCGCTGAGGACGTCCAGATCCGGCTTGCTCACCGCCGTCCAGAGTTCGCCGAGATGCGGGATGGCGAGCGCGAAGTACGGGAGCAGCGGCACGAGCGGCACCCACGGCGAGGCCATGATCCGGCGGGTCCACGACCAGCCAGGCAGGAAGATCATCAGCAGCCAGAACGGCGTCGCCAGCGGAAAGGTCCAGGTGAACAGGGTCTCGACGCTCATCGGACGGAGCCCTCCAGCTCCCGGGCCCTCGACGGCCGCCCGATCGCGATCAGCCCGCTAAAGGCGACGACGGCGACGAGCAGGGCGAAGGCGGCCAGGGTGAGGCCGTCCGGGGCGACGATCGACTGGCCGCGGAGAGCCTGCCAGGTGAGGAGCGCGAGAAGGCCCGCGTAGCCGACGCCGGCGATCACGACCAGCCGCAGCCGGACGGCGTCGTCGCGAAGCCGCGGGTAACGCGCGGCCAGGACACCGAGCGCGAGCGCGAGCAGCGGAAGCACTTGAAGTCCGTGCAGTCCGATGAAGTGCGGGATCCGCAGATCGCCGCCGACCGTGCTCCAGCCGAGGATCGGCAGGCCAGGGCCGCCGTCGGGGAGACCGACCGTATGCGCGCCGATCATCGCGGACTGGCCGGTCGCGTCGAGCAGGACCTGCTGGTCCGGGGTGGGACTGCTCATCAGCGTCGCCAGCGAGATCCCGATCATGCCGAGGACGGCGCCGATCCTGGCCGCCCACGTCGTCGCGCGGTCGGGGAGCCGGGTGAACATGACGGCGATCGTCAGGACGAGGTTGATCATCCACAGCACGGCGATCATCCCGCCCATGACCTGGAAGATCGTGTTGTCCAGCGGGGTCTCGTTGTTGAAGTGGCTCGCCCGGACGCGGACGGCCTGGAACACCACCAGGACGTACTCGGCGGCGAAGATCACGACGAGCACGTTCGCCAGCCAGTTCGCGGTCCGCCGGAACTTCGGCAGCAGGGAGACGAGCCAGCTCCAGGTGAAGAAGTACAGCGCGGCGGAGACGGCGAACTTGAACGGTTTCGCCCAGAGCGGCGCGCCGTTCAGCGTCCGCTGGTCGATCAGCATCGCCAGCACGCACAGCACGGTGATGACGGCGAAGGCTTGGGCGAGCCGGTACGAACCCCGGTGCCAGGTGCGGGTTCTCTCGCGGAGATCGGTCAAGATGGTCATGGGTCCTCCCGGGATGGATAGTCAAGCTCTCCGTTATGGGAAGCTAAGCTATCCATCCTGAGAAATCTTCAGGGATGACCCTGGAACCGTCCCCGAGATCGGAGTGACAACGCGTGCGGATGGCGGAGCTGAGCGAAAAAGCCGGGGTCCCGGTCGCCACTATCAAGTACTACCTGCGGGAGGGGCTGGTCCCGCCGGGCGAGCGGACGAGCCCCAATCAGGCCAAGTACGACGACGGTCACGTCCAGCGGATCAAGCTGATCAGGGCGCTGATGGACGTCGGCGGCCTTTCGCTCGCGACGGTCGGCGAGGTGCTGGCCGCGGTCGACGAAGGAACGGCCAGCCCCCATCGCATCCTCGGCCTGGCCCAGGAAGGCATCACGAGCTCCCGCCAGGTCGTCGACGGCGAAAGCCGGGAATGGGCGCTCGCCACGGTCCGGGACCTCGCCGAGCGCCGGAACTGGCCCTGCAAGGACCACGACGACCTGATCATCCAGGCCCTCGTCGGCGTCCTGTGCGCGATCCGGGACGTCGGGCACGGCTGGTATCTCGAGAAACTCGACGCCTACGCCGAGATCGCCGACCGGACCGCCGACCTGGACCTCGAAGGCATCGCCGGGGTCGAGTCACTGGAGCGGATCATCGAGATCGCCGTCGTGGAGACCGTTCTCGGCGACAGGCTGCTTTCGGTGTTGCGGAGGCTGGCGCAGCAGCGTGCGTCGAAGGAGCACTTCGCGCGGCTAGCCGTCGACGACGAGTGACCGCGCGATCGGCTCGAAGACCGCGGTCTTCGCGGTCGTCTCCTGCTCGATCGGCGACGTCACCGAGAGGATCCACAGGTCCGTGCCCCCGCTGAACAGGTCCATGAACGTCGTGCGCCTGATCGTCTCGTTCGTGGCGTCCCTGGTCTCGGCGGAGCGCTCGGTCGTCCGGTAGGTGTACCGCATGCTGTTGTCGCCCCGGCCGGGCACGACGTCGGGCTCGCCGATGGGGTCGATGTCCGGATGCTGGCTCTTCAACCAGCTGAAATAGGTGGGCGGCGGGCTGTCGGCCAGGAAACCGCTCAGCCGCTCGACCCGGACGACCTGACGGCCGTCGGGCGAGACGTACTGGACCACCGTGCTCGGCACACCCCTGGTGACGTGCGGCGCGACGAACTTCTGCCAGCCTTCCGGGACGCTGATGCTGAACCGGCCGCCCTTGATGCCGTTCACCGTGCTGGCGTCACCCTGCTGAGTGATCAGCTTCGGCGGCGGCTGAGTGACGATCGTGTCGCCCTCCTGCATACCCTCCGGCGGCCGCAGATCCTGCCCGCCGACGGTCCTGGCCAGCACGAACCCGCCTCCCGCGGCCAGCAGGAAGATGACGATCGACGCGAGCGCCAGCAGCACGTTGGCCGCCGGGGACCGTCCCGGCGGGCGAGGCGGCAGCGGGACGACCGTTGGCATCGGCGCGAGTTCGGCCGGAGGTTCCGGAGCCGCGGCCGGCTGGTTCAGGAACGGCAGCGGGCCCGGGTCGGCGGCGAGTTCGGAACTCGTGCCCTCACCGGGCTTGTCGGGAACGACCGGCTTGATCACCTGGGTGTCGGTCGCGTCCAGGTGCGCGGTGGTCTTCTTGCCGTCGGGCGTGTGGAACAGCTCGGCGGGGAAGAGGTCGATCAGCGTCTTGGCCTGCAGCGGGTACAGGCGGCGCCGCACCTCGCGCAGGGTGATCCGCTTCGACGGCTCCTTCTTCATGAGCGCGCCGATGACGTCGGACAGCGGACCGGGGCCGGGCTTCGGCACCTTCCCGTTGACGACCTTGCCGACCGTTTCGAGCGGGTCGCCGTCGGCGTCGTAGGGCGGTGAGCCCTCGACGGCCGCGAACAGCGTCGCGCCGAGACCCCACAGGTCGGCGGCGGGGACGACCGCGCCGCCGGAGGCGACTTCGGGCGCGATGTAGGCGGGGGAGCCCAGCATCATCCCGGTGCGGGTCATGGTGGCTTCGGAGACGTTGCGCGCGATGCCGAAGTCGGTGAGCTTGATGCGGCCGTCGCCCGCGACCAGCACGTTCCCCGGTTTGACGTCACGGTGGGTGATCCCGGCGGCGTGCGCGGCTTCGAGCGCCGACGCCACCGCGATGCCGACCGCCGCGGCCTGCTCGACCGTCAGCGGCCCGTGGTCGCGCAGGATGTGCGCGAGGCTGCGCGACGGCAACAGCTCCATGACCACGAAAGGCTCGTCGTTCTCGCGCGCGACGTCGTGCAGGATGATCACGTTCGGGTGACTCAGGACGGCGATCGCGCGGGCTTCGCGCAGGGTCCGTTCGCGCAGTTCATCGGCCTGCGCCGTCGGGACGCCGGGCGGGAGGCGGACCTCTTTGACCGCGACCGGGCGGTGCAGGAACTCGTCGTAGGCCGACCAGACCGTGCCCATCGACCCTGATCCGATGACCGAGCGCAACCGATATCGCCCGGCGACGACACGCTTCTCGTCGGCGGGGCTCTCGCTGGACTCGGGGGTGTCGGACGGCACGGCCCCAATTGTGGCGTATGCCCCCGTGGCGGGCCTATGCACCGTGCCCTGGCGGAGTGAACGGACCTCTCGTGAGTGGTCGGTCCGGTTGGTCGTGGGGGGGGGGGGGGTTTTTTTCCCCCCCCCCCCCCCCCCCCCCACGACCAACCCGACCCACCCCGCTCCGGCACCCTGGTCACTCGAAAGTACGTGAACGGACCTTTCACGGCGCTAGACGCAGTGAAGGACCCCTTCACGCGCTGTCGTCGTGGCTGGTGATGCCGCAGGGGGCTAGAGGTGCAGTTCAGGCCGGGTGAGGGGAACTTCGAGGGACCCAGAGTCCCTCAAGGAGTCCTTCACGGACTACGTGGTCCGAAAGGTCACTCAAGACCACTCCTCGGCGCGACTAGCGTCACAGGTAGGTCCTGTTAAGGGCCGTTAACATCGTGGGTTATGACGGAAGTGGCCGAGACGGAGTCAGTGCCGACACCCGACGAGCCGGACGCTCCGGACGAGTTGAAGCTGGCCGCCGAGTTCCCGGAAGTGAGCCGTGAGCAGTGGCGCGAGCTCGTCGCCGGTGTGCTGCGCAAGAGCGGCGCGATCGATGACGGGTTCGAAGGCCTGCCCGAAAGCAAGCTCGTCACCCGGACGTACGACGGCCTCGAGATCCAGCCGCTCTACACCGCCGACGACACGGTCGAGGAAACCGGTTTCCCCGGTCTGCCGCCGTTCGTGAGAAGCGCCCGGCCCGAGGGTTCCGTGACGACCGGATGGGACATCCGCGGCCGGTACGCGCGCCGCGACGCCAAGGTCACCAACACCGCGATCCTCGCCGACCTCGAAGGCGGCGTCAGCTCGATCTGGCTGCGCGCGGGCGGCACGGGGGTCCCCGTCGTCGACCTGGCCGACGCGCTGAACGAGGTCTACGTCGACCTCGCGCCTGTCACCCTCGACGCGGGCGAAGAGTACGAAGCCGCCGCGAACGAGCTGTTCACCCTCTTCGCCGAACGGGAGATCCCGGCGAGCGCGGTCACCGCGACGCTCGGCGCCGACCCGATCGGCCTGACCGCGCGCACCGGTTCGGCGCATCCGCTCGCCCCCGCCGCGGAACTGGCGGCGCGCGTCGCCGTCAGTCACCCGAAGGTGCGGACGATCGTCGCTGACGGCCTGCCGTTCCACGAGGCGGGCGGCTCGGACGCACAGGAACTCGGCGCGACCATCGCGGCGGGCGTCGCGTACCTGCGGGCGCTGACCGAAGCGGGGCTGGACGTCGACACCGCGGCAGGTCAGGTCGAGTTCCGGCTCGCCGCCACGGCCGACCAGTTCCTCACGATCGCCAAGTTCCGCGCCGCGCGGCGCCTGTGGGCCCGCGTCACCGAGGTTTCGGGCGGCAAGGGAGCGGGGATGCGGCAGCACGCGGTCACCTCGCCCGCGATGCTCACCCAGCGTGACCCGTGGGTGAACATGCTGCGGACCACGCTCGCCTGTTTCGGTGCCGGGGTCGGCGGCGCGGACGCGATCACCGTGCTCCCGTTCGACGCCGCGATCGGCCAGCCGGACGCGTTCTCCGCGCGGATCGCGCGCAACACGCACGCCGTCCTGCTGGAGGAGTCCAAACTCGCCGGTGTCATCGATCCCGCGGGCGGATCCTGGTACGTCGAGAAGCTCACCGAAGACCTGGCCCAGGCCGCGTGGCGCGAGTTCACCGCGATCGAAGCGGCGGGCGGGATCGAGGCCGAGCTGGCGTCCGGCGCGCTCGCCGGACGGCTCGCCGAAACCTGGGAAAAGCGGTCGAAGCGGCTCGCGACCCGTCGCGATCCGATCACCGGCGTCAGCGAATTCCCCAATCTGACGGAGAAAGCGGTCGTTCGCGATCCCGTCGAGGACCTGCCGGAGGGCGGCCTGCCCCGGCATCGGTACGCCGAGGCGTTCGAGGCCCTGCGGGACCGGGCGGACGCGCACCCCAGCCGTCCCCGCGTCTTCCTAGCCACGCTCGGCCCGGTCGCGGCGCACACCGGACGGGCGAGTTTCGCGGCGAACCTCTTCCAGGCGGGCGGGATCGAGGCCGTGAACCCCGGCGCCCCCGAAGACGTCGTCGCGGAATTCCGGGCCAGCGGAACGAAGGTCGCTTGTCTCTGCGGAAGCAACACTTCCTACGCGGAAGAAGCGGACAGCGTCGCGAAGGCGTTGAAGGAAGCAGGCGCCACGTCAGTGCTTCTCGCCGGAAAACCCGGCGACCACGCGGACGTCTCGGGCTACCTCTTCACGGGCTGTGACGCCCTCGAAGTCCTGACCGGCACGTTGACCGAGCTCGGAGTGCAGTGATGACCATCCCGAACTTCGCAGGCGTCGACCTCGGCGCCCCGGACCCGGTCGACCGTCCTCAATGGACCGAGGCGCTGCACGCCGCGACCGGCAAGGGTCCCGACGCGCTCGCCTGGGAGACGCCGGAGGGCATCGGCGTCAAACCGGTCTACACCGCCGACGATCTGTCCGGAGTGGACTTCCTCGGCACGTATCCCGGTGTCGCGCCGTACCTTCGCGGCCCGTATCCGACGATGTACGTCAACCAGCCGTGGACCATCCGCCAGTACGCGGGTTTCTCCACCGCCGAGGAGTCGAACGCCTTCTACCGCCGCAACCTCGCCGCCGGGCAGAAGGGCCTTTCGGTCGCCTTCGACCTCGCGACGCACCGCGGTTACGACTCCGACCACCCGCGCGTCGCCGGTGACGTCGGCATGGCGGGCGTCGCGATCGACTCGATCTACGACATGCGCCAGCTCTTCGACGGCATCCCGCTCGACAAGATGAGCGTTTCGATGACGATGAACGGCGCCGTCCTGCCGGTGCTCGCGCTCTACGTCGTCGCGGCCGAGGAACAGGGTGTCACGCCGGACAAACTGGCCGGGACCATCCAGAACGACATCCTCAAGGAGTTCATGGTCCGCAACACCTACATCTACCCGCCGCAGCCGTCGATGCGGATCATTTCGGACATCTTCTCGTTCACCTCGCGGAACATGCCGAAGTACAACTCGATCTCCATCTCCGGCTACCACATGCAAGAAGCCGGGGCGACCGCCGACCTGGAGCTGGCGTACACGCTCGCGGACGGCGTCGAGTACATCCGCGCGGGCACCGAGGCCGGGCTGGACGTCGACAAGTTCGCACCGCGCCTGTCCTTCTTCTGGGCGATCGGGATGAACTTCTTCATGGAGGTCGCGAAGCTGCGCGCGGCGCGCCTGCTGTGGGCGAAGCTGGTGAAGGGCTTCGAGCCCAAGAGCTCCAAATCGTTGAGCTTGCGGACGCACTCGCAGACCTCGGGCTGGTCGCTGACCGCGCAGGACGTCTACAACAACGTCGTCCGCACCTGTGTCGAGGCGATGGCGGCGACCCAGGGCCACACCCAATCGCTGCACACCAATGCCCTCGACGAGGCCCTCGCGCTGCCGACGGACTTCTCCGCCCGCATCGCGCGGAACACGCAGCTGTTGCTGCAGCAGGAATCCGGCACCACGCGCGTCATCGACCCGTGGGGCGGCAGCGCGTTCGTCGAGAAGCTGACCTACGACCTCGCGCGCAAGGCATGGGGCCACATCACCGAGGTCGAGCAGGCGGGCGGGATGGCGAAGGCGATCGACGCCGGCATCCCGAAGCTGCGCATCGAGGAGGCCGCCGCGCGGACGCAGGCGCGGATCGACTCAGGCCGTCAGCCGGTGATCGGCATCAACAAGTACAAGGTCACCGACGACGAGCAGATCGACGTGCTCAAGGTCGACAACGCCGGCGTGCGCACGCAGCAGCTGGAGAAACTGCGGCGGCTGCGCGAAGAGCGGGACGAGGACGCGACGCAGGACGCGCTGCGGCGGCTCACGGCGGGCGCGCGGTCCGACGGCAACCTGCTCGCGCTGGCCATCGACGCCGCCAGGGCGAAGGCCACGGTCGGCGAGATCTCCGACTCGCTGGAGAAGATCTGGGGGCGCCACTCCGGGCAGATTCGTACCATCTCCGGTGTGTACCGCGAGGAGGTCGGCAAGGCCGAGAACGTCGAGCAGGCGCGCGAGCTGGTCGAGAAGTTCGCCGAGGAGGAAGGCCGTCGTCCCCGGATCCTGGTCGCGAAGATGGGCCAGGACGGCCACGACCGCGGCCAGAAGGTGATCGCGACGGGCTTCGCCGACATCGGTTTCGACGTCGACGTCGGCCCGCTGTTCTCCACTCCCGGCGAGGTCGCGCGGCAGGCGATCGAGGCGGACGTGCACGTCATCGGCGTTTCGTCGCTGGCCGCCGGGCACCTCTCGCTGGTCCCCGCGCTGCGCGGGGAACTCGCCGACCAGGGCCGCGAGGACATCATCGTGGTGGTCGGCGGCGTCATCCCGCCGCAGGACTACGAGGAGCTGCGCGCGGCGGGCGCGGCGGCGATCTTCGGTCCCGGCACGGTCATCGCCGACGCGGCGATCGACCTCATCGGACAGCTGACCGCCCAGGAGTCCTGAACCTTGCCGCGCAAGATCGACGTCGGCGAGCTGGCCAAGGGCGTCCTCGCGGGCGACCGCGGGGTGCTGTCGCGGGCGATCACGCTCGTCGAGTCGAACCGCGACGACCATCGGGCGCAGGCGCAGGAGCTCCTCGTCGAGCTGCTTCCGCACGCGGGCGGGGCGCAACGTGTCGGCATCACCGGCGTCCCCGGTGTCGGCAAGTCGACCTTCATCGACCAGCTCGGCACGGATCTGACCGAGGCCGGGCACAAGGTCGCCGTGCTGGCCGTCGACCCGTCGTCGACCAAGACCGGCGGCTCGATCCTGGGCGACAAGACCCGGATGGCTCGGCTCGCGGTGGACCCGAAGGCGTTCATCCGCCCTTCGCCGACTTCGGGGACTCTCGGCGGTGTCGCGCGGGCGACCCGCGAAACGATCGTGCTGATGGAAGCGGCCGGATACGACATCGTGCTGGTGGAGACGGTCGGGGTCGGGCAATCCGAGGTGACCGTGGCCAACATGGTCGACTGCTTCCTGTTCCTGACCCTGGCCCGCACCGGCGACCAGCTGCAGGGGATCAAGAAGGGCGTCCTCGAACTGGCCGACGTCATCGCGGTCAACAAGGCCGACGGCGACCACGAACGCGACGCGAAACGCGCGGCCCGCGAACTCTCCGGCGCGTTGCGGATGATCTACGGGCGTGACGCCGAGTGGACCCCGCCGGTGCTGACGTGCAGCGCGCTCACCGACGTCGGGCTGGACGAGGTGTGGGCCGAGATCGGCCGTCACCGTGACGTTTTGACCGCGTCCGGGGAACTGGACGGACGGCGACGGCGGCAGCAGGTGGAGTGGACCTGGGCGATGGTCCGCGAACAGCTTCTCGGACGGCTCGCCGCGCATCCCGAAGTGCGAGCGGTCGTTCCGGACGTCGAACGGGCGGTCCGGGACGGTGAACTGACCCCGACGCTGGCCGCCCAGCGGATCTTGGCGGCGTTCTCCGGTCCTCCGCGTGGCGGCTGACGCCGGAACCCGGCACAGTGCAGAATCGAAAACGCGCGTCGCCGATGAAAGGGAGTCATGGCTACAAGGTCTCGTCTCGGGCAGCTGGCCGGGCTTCTGATCGCCGGGCTGGTCGTCTGCGCGCCGGTCGCGCAGGCCGGTGAGATCCAGGCGCCCGCGCCGGTGATCATGCAGGCAGCGGCGGTGCAGGACGTGCTTTCGCAGGCACCTCCGGGACCGGTGCTCGACCCCGCCGAGACCGACAAGGCCAACAGCCAGGAGACCAAGAACAAGGTCATCGCGGGCATCGTCGCGGCGATCCTGCTGGGCCTGGTGATCCTCGGCCGTCGCTCCCGCTCCAAGAAAAAGAAGTCCTGAACCGCTACCGGTAAGTAGAGAGACTCTCCGCTTAGCCCGGGCCGAATTCCTCCAAGCCGTTCAACGCAGATCCACTACCGGCCGTCTAGGGCTCGATCACTCGACGAGCGGCTTGTCATCTGCATGGTGCACGATCTATCGCAAATGCGTATCACAGATCGAACGGCACCCAGCGTGTCTTCAGTGATCACTCGTACGGTGGTAGACGAAGGCAACTGTGTTGCGGGAGGAGGTGCGGCGTGACGGTGCTCGATTCACGTCCGGACATTCCAGGCGACCCGGAGGGTCGCGTCATTGCCCCTAAAGAGGCGCCCACCGCGCTGATTTCCGAGGCCGGCGTCAGCATGGCACCTGTGCATGATCTTGGTGCCGGACGCGGCCCTTTTTGGCTCGATGACTGGCTCCGCGCGAACGCCACCGACGTCCTCGCGTGGCGCCGGCACATCCACGCGCACCCGGAGCTCTCCCGCCACGAGTTCGCCACGACCGAAATGGTCATGTCCCTGCTCCGCTCGGTCGGGCTCAAGCCCTGGGTACTGCCGGTCGGCACGGGTGTCGTCTGCGACATCGGCAGCGGCGACCGTTGTGTCGCGCTGCGCGCCGACATGGACGCCCTGCCGCTGACCGAGGCCACCGGGCTCCCGTACGCCTCCAAGACCGACGGCGCCGCGCACATGTGCGGCCACGACGCGCACACCGCGATCTTGCTGGGCGCGGCGCGGGCGCTGGCGGGCGCACCGGAGCTCCCCGGACGGGTGCGGCTGATCTTCCAGGCCGCCGAGGAGGTCATGCCCGGCGGCGCGCTGGACATGATCGCGGCGGGCGCGATGGAAGGCGTCGAGCGGATCTACGGGCTGCACTGCGACCCTCGGCTCGAAGTCGGCAAGGTCGGCCTGCGCGAAGGTGCGCTGACGTCCGCCGCCGACCTCATCGAGCTGCGGCTCACCTCGCCCGGCGGGCACACCTCGCGGCCGCATCTGACCGCGGACCTGGTGCACGCGCTCGGCACGGTGATCACGTCGCTGCCCGCGGTCCTCTCGCGGCGCGTCGACCCGAGGTCCGGGACCGTCCTGGTCTGGGGCGCGGTGCACGCCGGGCAGGCGGCCAACGCCGTCCCGCAGGACGGGGTGCTGCGCGGCACGCTCCGCACCGCGGACCACGAGGTCTGGACGATGCTGGAACCGCTCGTCGCGTCTTCGGTCGAGTCGCTGCTCGCGCCGACCGGCGTCGGGTTCTCGCTCGACTACCGCCGCGGGGTCCCGCCGGTCGTCTCCGACCCGGAATCGACCGCGCTGATGCGGGCCGGTGTCGAAGCCGCACTGGGCGAGTCCGCCGTGGCCGGTACCGAGCAGTCGTCCGGCGGCGAGGACTTCGGGTGGTATCTGGAGCACGTCCAGGGCGCCTTCGCGCGGCTCGGCGTGTGGCCGGGTGAAGGCCCGATGGCCGACATCCACCGCCCGACCTTCACCCTCGACGAGCGGTCGCTGCTGTGCGGCGTCCGCACCCTGGTCCACACCGCTCTGGCCACCCTGGCCTGACCGAGTTATCCACAGTTCGCAGAGTTATCCACAGGCCCCCGGAAAAGCTTTCCGGGGGCCTGTGCTGCGCGCTGATTTCGGGGTGGTAGCAGGCGAAAGTCCGATTTTTCACCAGGTTGGGTGAAAGCTGTGGACGGCCGTAGAGGCCGAGGTATCCACAGGGTGGGTGTCAGCCGCTGATCCCATGGCAGGGACGGGTGCGGAGCGCGTCGGCGTAGTCCGCGGGCGCGCCCGCGGCTTCGGCGGCGTCGGCGAGAACGCCGAGATACCGCGCCGACGGGAGTCCGCCCTCATAGGCGTCCAGGACGTACAGCCAGGGCAGGACGGAGCCCTCCATGGTCTGCACGCGCAACCGGAGTTTGGTGTGCATGCCGAGCTCGCCGCCTTCCCAGCGGTCGAGGCCGTCCTCGTCCAGCGGGGTGACGTCGTAGAGCACCACGAAGACCCGGGAGCCCGGATCTTCGACGATGGTCGCCAGCGCGCCTTCCCAGCCGATGTCCTCGCCGCCGAAGGTCAGCCTCCAGCCTTCCAGCCAGCCGGTGCCGGCCATCGGCGAGTGCGGAGCGCGCTCCAACATCTGGGCGGGCTCCATATTGGATCCATACGCGGCATACAACGGCACGGCGACAGCCTAGCGACCCGGCGGTCACCCGGCTGGACGCACATGCCGTGTCCGGCCACTCAATCCGCCCAACGGTCGCCCGCGTACGGTAAACGCAGTCACAGACACCGCTGCGAGGAGGAGACCAGTGACCAAGATCGTGATCATGGGCGGAGGCCCCGCCGGTTACGAAGCGGCACTGGTCGCGGCCCAGCACGGAGCCGACGTCACCATCGTCGAACGCGACGGTCTCGGCGGCGCCTGCGTGCTCTACGACTGCGTTCCGTCGAAGACCTTCATCGCCTCCTCCGGCGCGCTCGCGAACATGCACGACCTCCGCGAACTCGGGATCAACACCGACATGGCCGACACCAGTGTCGACCTGCCGACCGTCCACGGCCGCGTGAAGGGCCTCGCCCTCGCGCAGTCCGCCGACATCCGCGCCCGTGTCCAGCGCGAGGGCGTCCGCGTCGTCATCGGCCAGGGCCGGTTCGACGACGAAGAGACCGGTCTCGCCACGCACAAGGTCGCCGTCACCGCCCACGACGGCACCGTCGAGACCCTCGACGCCGACGTCGTCCTCATCTCGACCGGCGCCACCCCGCGGGTGCTGCCCGGCGCGGTGCCGGACGGCGAGCGCATCCTCGACTGGCGTCAGCTCTACGACCTGCGCGAACTGCCCGAGCACCTGGCCGTCATCGGCTCGGGTGTCACCGGCGCCGAGTTCGCGTCGGCCTACACCGAGATGGGCGTCAAGGTCACCGTCGTGTCCAGTCGCGACCGCGTGCTCCCGCACGAGGACGCCGACGCCGCCGCCGTGCTCGAAGAGGTCTTCTCGCAGCGCGGCACCACGGTCGCCAAGCAGGCCCGCGCCGACAAGGTCGAGCGCACCGAAAAGGGCGTCGAGATCCACCTCGCCGACGGCCGCGTGATCGAAGCCAGCCACGCGCTGATGACCGTCGGCTCCGTGCCCAACACCGTCGACATCGGCCTGGAGAAGGTCGGCATCGAGCCCGGCCCCGGCGGCTTCATCGGCGTCGACCGGGTTTCCCGCACCAGCGCGCCCGGCATCTACGCCGCCGGAGACTGCACCGGGGTGCTCATGCTCGCCTCGGTGGCCAGCATGCAGGGCCGCATCGCGATGTGGCACGCGCTCGGCGAAGGTGTCGCGCCGATCAAGCTCAAGACTGTCGCCGCCAACGTGTTCACCCACCCCGAGATCGCGACCGTCGGCATCAGCCAGCAGGCGATCGACTCGGGTGAGGTGCCCGCCCGCACCATCATGCTCCCGCTCGCGACGAACGCCCGCGCGAAGATGGAAGGCCTGCGACGCGGTTTCGTGAAGCTGTTCTGCCGTCCCGCCACCGGCGTTGTCGTCGGCGGGGTGGTCGTGGCGCCGAACGCGAGCGAGCTCATCCTTCCCATCGCGCTCGCCGTCCAGAACCAGCTCACAGTGGAACACCTGGCACTGACATTTTCGGTGTACCCGTCGCTCTCGGGATCGATCACCGAAGCGGGCCGTCAGCTGATGCGCCACGACGACTTGGACTGATCTTCTCCGGCGAAGCAACCCTCGCGGGGGTGACCGCGTCTAGCGCGTGTCGGTGTTTCGTTGACAGCTAGGGGTTTTTCGTGATTCGCAGGGTTCTCGCCGGAGTGGTGGCGATCGGTGCGGCGGTGCTGGCGGGGCCGGCGACCGGTCTCGCTCAGCAACCCCAGCCCGATCCCGGCGTCACGGTGCAGCTCAATGACAACACCGCTTACGAACTCGGGCTGGTCAACAAGTACGTGCACGGAGATTCCAATGTGGCGCTGGCGCAGTGCCCTGGCGACGGGCTGAAGGCGCCGACGTCGACGACGTTCTCCTCGCCGGTGCTGAGCGTGGGGAAGTACGATTACGGACCGCTCATCGGGGTCCCGGCGAACGTCAGCGCGGAGGTCGAGCTCAAGGAGGGCACCGCGCCCGGGAGCTACCCACTGACCGTGAACTGCAACGGAAAGTCTTATACCGCAACGTTTTCCGTTCCTGCCCGGCAGGTGGGCGCGGTTCCTTCCGGTGGCGCCCGCGCGGGTGACGGCAGTACAGCGTCCTGAGTTACCAAGTACGTGAAGGCCCCCTTCATTGCGTCTAGCGCAGTGAAGGGGGCCTTCACGTACTTCTGGTGACCAGGGTGCGAATCGAGGCGGTAGTTCCCTCGCCCGGATTTCGCGACCTTTTCGTGATGAAACCGGGCAACCCGGCCCCCGGCCGGGGCGTCATGAGGGTGTCGGAGAAACAGAGAACCGCCACTGGGGGAACAGGGGCGCGGGATTCTTCTTTCCGATTTCCATCCACATTCCTTTTCAGGGGTAATCCAATGAAGCGCACCATCATGCTCACCGCCGGTACCATTGCCGGATTCCTTCTTCTCGCGCCCGGAGCCGCTTTCGCGACTTCTCCGACGGGCGTTCCTTCACCTTCTTCTTCGTCGGTGTCTCCCTCCCCGTCCCCATCTTCGTCCCCGTCGCCGACCGAGGACGTGGACGGGCCGGGGCCGCACGGCGCTCTGTACGGACTCAAGAAGCCGTTGAGCATCTCGCCCGCCAAGGGGCGCGCCGGTGACCAGGTCAAGCTGGACTTCGACTGCAGGTACCGCGAGGACGACAACGGTGGTCCGGCGATCTCCTCGGCGGTGCTCACGGCCGACGTCACGAAGAAGACCGCCGTGGTCAAGAACGTCAAGCCGGGCAAGTACAAGGTCACGCTGAGCTGCTGGATCGACAAGTCGACGGTGACCTTCGAGGTGCTCCCGCAGAAGGGCCAGGTCGCGAAGGTGCCGGCCGGTGCCCCGCAGACCGGCGGCACCGAGGGGCCCGCCGACCACGTCGGTGTCCTCGCCGCCGTCACGGGTGGTCTCGCGCTGGTGGTGGGCGGGGTCGGCGCGGCCGCGTACCGTCGTCGTGCGGACCGGGCGTAGCGATCGCGATCATTTCGTGACCTGGGCGGGCAACCGTCCGGCCGCGCTTCGCGTCAGGCAGGCGTGGGGGTGAACGACGAGCCGGTTCCGGTCTGGGGGCCGGGACCGGCTCAGTCACCGCCACGCCGTTTCACTACAGGGGTGAACATGAAGTCGACATGGTGGCGAGGACGCCGGGCACCGCTGGTGCTCGCGGTCGTCCTGCTCGCTGTACTGGCGACGCTGGCGTTCGTCCTGTCCGGTCCGGGGGAGACCGGCCAGGACGCGGCGCCACAGGCGGTCGCGAGCCAGGCGGAGACGCCGTCGGCCGAGCCGAGCGAACCCGAGGCGCCCGCCGCTGACGGCGGGGCCGCCGCCGAGGGGATGCCGAAGGCGGAGCCGGTCTCGATCGACGTGCCGAAGATCGGCGCGAAGTCCACCTTGGTCCCGCTGGGGCTCAACGCGGACAACACCGTCGAGGTGCCGCCGGTGACCCAGCCGATGCAGGCGGGCTGGTACGTGAACGGGCCGACCCCGGGGGAGGTCGGGCCTTCGGTGGTCCTCGGGCACGTCGACGGGAACAAGCAGCAGGGCATCTTCTTCCGGCTGAAGGAGCTGGCGCCCGGCGACAAGGTCTCGGTCGCCCGCAAGGACGGCAAGACGGCCGAGTTCGCGGTCACGAAGGTCGAGCGGGTGGCGAAGGACAAGTTCCCCACCGACGCGGTCTACGGCGACACCACCGCCCCGGAACTGCGGCTCATCACCTGCGGCGGGGTCTTCGACAAGGCATCGCACAACTATCTCGACAACATCATCGTCTTCGCTCGGCTGATCCAGAGGTGAGTTCCATGATCAGGTACCGGTCCGCCCTGATGGTGGCGGTGGTGGCGTGCGGAATGGCCCCGGCCGCCGCGTACGCCGAGGACGTCTCGGCCACTCCGACGACGTCTCCCAGCCCGCCGCCGATGCAGTACCCGTTCGTCGCCCTCTCCCCGACGAAGTCGACTCCGGGGGAGGAGCTCCTGGTCTCGGTCGGCTGTCCGGTCGCCGACCTCGGCGAGGTGAAGTCCATGGCGCTGGACCGCATCGCGAAGTTCGAGGTGACTTCGGAAGACCCGGTGATCCTCGGTGCCGTCGCGCATATCGGCGACAAGGTGAGACCAGGTTTCTACGCGGTCAAGGCGACCTGCAAGACGACGACGGTGACGATCAATCTCGAAGTGGTCGCGCTGCCGACTTCGTCGAGCAAACCGCCGAAGCCGAAGCCGGTGCCGCCGAAAACGAGCTCGGTTTCGCCGGTGAAACCCGCGGCGGGTCGTCAGGTTTCGAAGATTCCGGTGGGGGCGCCGCAAACCGGTGGCGGCGGAACCGCGTTTTGATCTCGTGAGTGGTAAGGACGGTTAGAACCGTCCTTACCACTCACGAGGTTTTTGTCGTGAAAGGCAACCTTTTCCCATTCCCGGAAGTGTTCTTGATGCGAGGGCTCGCACTGAGGGAGAAAAGATCATGGGAATGAAGAGAATCGTCGCGGGCGCGGGTTTGCTCGCGATGACGGCGGGAGTGATCCTCGCGCCGCAGGCGTCGGCGACCGCGCCACCGCCGAAACTGTGGATCAGCCAGGCGACGGTCGCGCCCGGGCAAGCGCTGGAATTCACCGCCAGTTGTTACGGCACGCGCACCGCGGTGACGTCGGCGGGCCTGACCGGTCCGGTCACGCTCCAAGTCCAGTCGGGCTCGGGGAATCAGGCGCCGTACATCGGGCACGGCAACGCGGCGGGGAAGACGGGCAAGTACAAGGCGAGTTTCCACTGCGACGGCGGGCCGAACCTCCCGGCCGCCAGCGGGACGGCGACCGTCGAGTTCGAGATCGTCTGCCTGCCACCGACGACGACGCCCACCGCGCCGCCGTCCAGCAGTAAGCCGCCATCGAGCAGCCAGCCGCCGTCCAGCAGCCAGCCGCCGTCGAGTTCCAGCGCGCCGCCCGGCAGCAGCTCGCGGGCCGTCGTCCCGGCCGCGTTGACGAAGCCGTGCGGGACGCCGCCGCCGCTCTCCGGCAAGAAGCCGCAGGTGAAGGTCACGCCGAAGGGCGCTCCGCAGACCGGCGGCGGCGCTTTCGGCTGAAACCCAAGCGCGTGAAGGCCCCCTTCCCTCGGCTCAGCCGAGGGAAGGGGGCCTTCACGCGAACCGCGAGTCTCAGTCTTCGCCCTCGACCCAGTCGAAGGTCTTCGTGACGGCCTTCTTCCAGTTGCGGTACTCGGACTCGCGGCGGGCCTCGTCCATCGACGGGTCCCACTGCTTGTCCTGCGCCCAGTTGTTGCGGATGTCGTCTTCGCTCTTCCAGAAGCCCACCGCGAGACCGGCCGCGTACGCCGCGCCGAGCGCGGTGGTCTCGTTGACCACCGGGCGGATCACGGGCACGCCGAGGATGTCGGCCTGGAACTGCATGAGCAGTTCGTTGACGACCATGCCGCCGTCGACCTTCAGCGACTTCAGCGGGACACCGGAGTCGGCGTTCATCGCGTCGATCACCTCGCGCGACTGGAACGCCGTCGCCTCCAGGACCGCCCGCGAAATGTGCCCCTTGTTGACGAACCGGGTGAGGCCGACGATCGCGCCGCGGGCGTCGGAGCGCCAGTACGGCGCGAAGAGGCCCGAGAACGCCGGCACGAAGTACGCGCCACCGTTGTCCTCGACGGTGCGGGCGTGCTGCTCCACCTCGGCCGCGGAGCCGATCAGGCCGAGGTTGTCCCGCAGCCACTGCACGAGCGAACCGGTGACCGCGATCGATCCTTCGAGCGCGTACACCGTGTCGTTCGAGCCGATCTTGTAGCAGACCGTGGTGAGCAGCCCGTTGTCCGACATGACCTTCTCGGTGCCGGTGTTGAGCAGCATGAAGTTGCCGGTGCCGTAGGTGTTCTTCGCTTCACCCGGCGAGAGGCACGCCTGCCCGAAGGTCGCCGCCTGCTGGTCGCCGAGGATGCCCGAGATCGGGACCCCGGCCAGCGCGCCCTTCTCGCGGACCTTGCCGTACTCCTCCGACGACGACCGGATCTCCGGGAGCATCGACAGCGGGATCGTCATCTCCTTGGCGATCTCGGCGTCCCATTCCAGCGTGTCGAGGTCCATCAGCATGGTCCGCGAGGCGTTGGTCGGGTCGGTGACGTGCACGCCGCCGTCGACCCCGCCGGTCATGTTCCACAGCACCCAGGTGTCCATGTTGCCGAAGATCAGGTCGCCCGCTTCGGCCTTGGCGCGGGCGCCGTCAACGTTGTCGAGGATCCACTTGATCTTCGGTCCGGAGAAGTAGGTCGCCAGCGGCAAGCCCACCTTCTCGCGGTAGCGCTCCTGCCCGCCGCCGAGCGCGCCGAGGTCGTTGACGATCTTGTCGGTGCGGGTATCCTGCCACACGATCGCGTTGTAGACCGGCTTGCCGGTGGTGCGGTCCCAGACCAGCGTGGTCTCGCGCTGGTTGGTGATGCCGACCGCGACGATGTCGCTCGCGACCAGGTCCCCCTTGGCGAGCGCGCCCGCCGCGACGGCCCGCGTGTTCTCCCAGATCTCCTCGGCGTTGTGCTCGACCCAGCCCGCCTTCGGGAAGATCTGCTCGTGTTCGCGCTGGTCGACGGCGACGACCCGGCCGGAGTGGTTGAAGATCATGCAGCGGGTCGACGTGGTGCCCTGGTCGATCGCGGCTACGTACGAAGTCATCGAAGCTCCAGTCTCAGGTCAGGTTGTGGACGGCGAGGAACACACACGCGGCCAGGGCACCGCCGATGAGCGGACCGGCGACCGGGATCCAGGAGTAACCCCAGTTCGGGTTGGCCTTGTTCTTGATGGGCAGCAGGAACGCGTACGCGATGCGGGGGCCGAGGTCTCGGGCCGGGTTGATGGCGTAACCGGTCGGGCCACCGAGGGACTGGCCGATGACCAGCACGACGAACGCTACACCCGCGTAGCCGAGCGCGGAGTTGCCGAAGTTCGGCGTGCCGCCTTCACCCGTGGCGTTGGCGTAGACCGGGCTGAGCAGGATCCACGCGACCAGCACGAAGGTGCCGATGATCTCGGTGACGAGGTTCCAGGCCTTGTTCGGGATCTGCGGCGCGGTCGAGAAGATGCCGAGCGTCTCGTCCCGCTGGGGGTGGTCGTCGAACTGCAGCTTGTAGGCGGCCCAGCAGAGCACTGCGCCGAGGATCGCGCCGACCATCTGCCCGGCGAAGTAGATCGGGACGTCCGCCCACTTCGTCTTGTCCGCGATGGCGAGGCCGAGCGTCACGGCGGGGTTGAGGTGCGCACCGCTCGGCGCGGCGATGCTGGCACCGGCGAAGACCGCGAACGCCCAACCGAGGGTGATCATCACGATGCCACCGTTGTGGCCGTTGTTCTTCCGCAACACGTGGTTGGCGACCACGCCGTTACCCAACAGGATCAGGACCGCTGTTCCCAGCAGCTCCCAGACGAAAATGGCTCCCACACTCACCGTTCGACCTCCACATTGGACAATCCGCGCAGGGTCGTACACGGTGTGCTACGGCGCCCTTGCCGACCCACGTCCGACGCACGTTACCGCCGCGTATTTGTTCCTTCCAGGCGTTGAGCGGACGAATTCTTTCAAGATCGACGAGGGTTACGCCACACGTGTCACCCGCACAACGGACCGGTCGCGGCCGATCGTGCGATGCTGGAGCCACAGCGGCCCCAAGGAGGAATGTCACGTGGCAAGCTCTCATCGCGAAGCCGAAAACAGCCCCGCCAGGCTGGGACCGCTCAAGCGGGAAGAGTCGTGGCAGCGGCTGGGCAAGGACAAGTTCGACCTCGTCGTCATCGGTGGCGGAGTGGTCGGCGCGGGTACCGCCCTCGACGCCGCCACGCGCGGCCTGCGGGTCGCCCTCGTCGAAGCGCGCGACCTCGCTTCGGGCACGTCGAGCCGGTCCAGCAAGCTTTTCCACGGCGGGCTCCGTTACCTCGAACAGCTGGAGTTCGGCCTGGTGCGTGAAGCTCTGCGTGAACGCGAGCTGATGCTGACGACGATCGCACCCCACCTGGTGAAGCCGGTCAGCTTCCTGTACCCGCTGACCCACCGGATCTGGGAACGCCCGTACACCGCGGCCGGCCTGCTGATGTACGACACGATGGGCGGCGCACGGTCGGTCCCCGGCCAGAAACACCTGAGCCGCGCGGGCGCGCTGCGCATGGTCCCGGCGCTGAAGCGGTCCGCGTTGATCGGCGGGATCCGTTACTACGACGCGCAATCCGACGACGCCCGCCACACGATGACCGTCGCCCGCACCGCCGCGCACTACGGCGCCGTGGTGCGCACCTCCACCCAGGTGGTCGGTTTCCTCCGCGAGGCGGACCGCATTTCCGGTGTCCGCGTGCGCGACGTCGAAGACGGCCGTGAAACCGAGATCCATGCTTCCGCAGTGGTCAACTGCACCGGCGTCTGGACCGACGAACTGCAGCGGCTTTCCGGTGGCCGCGGCCGGTTCCGCGTCCGGGCGAGCAAGGGCGTGCACATCGTCGTCCCGCGCGACCGGATCGTCTCGGAAGCGGGCATGATCCTGCGCACCGAGAAGTCCGTGCTGTTCGTCATCCCGTGGCGCAATCACTGGATCGTGGGAACCACCGACACCGACTGGAACCTCGACCTCGCGCATCCCGCCGCGACCAAGCACGACATCGACTACCTCCTCGAACACGTCAACACCGTGCTCGCGACACCGCTGACGCACGACGACATCGAGGGCGTCTACGCGGGTCTTCGGCCTTTGCTCGCCGGGGAAAGCGAAGAGACGTCGAAGCTTTCGCGTGAGCACGCCGTCGCACGGGTCGCGCCGGGACTGGTCGCGATCGCGGGCGGCAAATACACCACCTACCGGGTGATGGCGGCCGACGCCGTCGACGCCGCGGCCGTCGACCTTCCCGGCAGGCCGCAGTCGTCCATCACGGACAAGGTGCCGCTGCTGGGTGCCGACGGCTACCACGCGCTGGTGAACCAGGCCGACCACCTGGCCAGCGAGCACGGGCTGCACCCGTACCGCGTCCGCCACCTGCTCGACCGGTACGGCTCGATGGTGCACGAAGTCCTCGCGCTCGGCGAAGGACGGCCAGAACTGCTCAAGCCGCTGGAGCACGCGCCGGACTACCTCGGTGTCGAGGTCGTCTACGCGGCCAGTCACGAGGGCGCGCTGCACCTGGAAGACGTCCTGGCCCGCCGGACGCGGATCTCGATCGAGTACGCGCACCGCGGGGTGGACTGCGCCGCGCAGGTCGCCACGCTGGTGGGCGAGGTGCTCGGCTGGTCGAAGGACGAGGAGAAACGCGAAGTCGAGGTGTACAAGGCGCGGGTCGACGCGGAACGGGAGTCGCAGTCGCAGCCGAGCGACGAAGCCGCGGACGCGTTGCGTTCGGCCGCGCCGGAAGCACGCTCCGGGATCATCGAACCGGTGAGTTGATCAGGTCCGCCCAGCGCTGTGCCACGCGCGCAAGGATCATTGCCTGATCGGGTGAATCTGGCATAGCGTCGGCCGTCCCAGCCCGCGCGGCCGAAGGCCCCGCTATCGCGGTGGCAGGGCCTTTGACCGCGAACGGGAGAAGTTTGATCAGCGCCCTGCCGACGTCGATCGCGGCCGCGGGCTCCTTGATCAGGCACAGACGGAAGGCGGCCTTGTGGTGTTTCTCGACTCGTCGACGTGGACGGACCGGATCTTCGCCGGAGGCGCGTGGGTGCCCGGCACCGGTGGCACCCGTGACGTCACAGAGCCCGCGACCGGTGCGGTCTTGGGCAGCGTCGGGATGGCCTCGGCCGAAGACGCCGCGAAGGCGGCGGAAACCGCGGCCGAGGCGCAGCGGGCCTGGGCGGCGACACCGCACGTCCAGCGCGCCGCCGTCCTGCGCAAGGCCGCCCGGCTGTGGTCCGAGCACGCCGACGAGATCAGCTGGTGGAACGTGCGCGAGGTCGGCGCGGTGCCGGGTGTGGCGGGCTTCTCGCTGCACGTCGCGGAGCAGGAGTGCTACGAGGCGGCGGCCTTGCCCGGCCGCCCGTACGGTGAGCTCCTGCCCAGCGAGGAACCACGTCTTTCGATGGCGCGCCGGGTGCCCGCCGGCGTAGTCACGGTGATCTCGCCGTTCAACATGCCGATCATCCTGGGCATCCGCTCGGTCGCCCCGGCGCTCGCGCTCGGGAACGCGGTGATCTTGAAGCCGGATCCGCGCACCGCCGTCACCGGCGGCGTGGTCCTCGCGCGGATCTTCGAGGAAGCGGGCCTGCCGCCGGGAGTGCTGCAGATGCTGCCGGGCGGCGCGGACGTCGGCGAAACGCTGGTGACGCATCCGGCGGTCCGGGTCATCTCCTTCACCGGCTCGACCGGGGCAGGGCGGAAGGTCGGCGAACTCGCCGGGAAACACCTGAAGCGGGCACATCTGGAGCTGGGCGGGAACTCCGCGCTCATCGTGCTCGACGACGCGGATGTCGACGAAGCAGCCGGAGTCGCCGCCTTCGGCTCGTTCTTCCATCAGGGCCAGATCTGCATGACCACCGGACGGCATCTGGTGCACGAGCGGCTCTACGACGACTTCGTCGAGCGGCTGGCGGCGAAGGCGACCGCGTTGCGGGTCGGCGATCCGGCGCGGGACGAGGTCGCGCTCGGGCCGATCATCGACGCCGGGCAGCGGGACAAGATCCACGAGCTGGTCACCGCCAGTGTCGCCGCGGGTGCGCGGGTCGCGGCCGGTGCCGAATACGACCGGCTGTTCTACGCCGCGACGGTGCTCGCCGACGTGCCGCCGGACGCGCCGGCCGTCGCCCAGGAGATCTTCGGCCCGGTCGCGCCGGTCGTGCGGTTCTCCGACGCGGAAGAAGCCGTACGGCTCGCCACGGCGAGCGAATACGGGCTGTCGCTGGGGATCATCACCCGCGATGTCCTCAAAGGACTGGAGCTGGCCGACCGCGTCCCGACCGGGATCGTGCACATCAACGACCAGACGGTCAGCGACGAGGCGAACAGCCCCTTCGGCGGCGTCGCCGCTTCGGGCACCGGAAGCCGCTTCGGCGGTGCGGCGGCGAACATCGAGGCCTTCACCGAGACGCGCTGGGTCACCGTCCGGAACCCGCCGCCCGCTTACCCCTTCTGACCACCGCAAGTCGTCCTCTAGTTGCGGTAGTTCGCACGACGTACTACCGCAACTAGAGGACGAAACGCGGGGGAGGTCAGGCGGTGCGGCGCCAGCGGATGAGGCGTTCCCCGGTCGGGGCCGGGTCCAGTTCGGGCCCGACCAGGGTGAACCCGCATTTCCGGGCGACCGAGGCCGAAACCTCGTTCGTCTCCTCGTAGCGGTAGCTGACCTCGCGCAGGCCGAGGCCGCCGAAACCGAACCGCAGGGCCGCGTTGAGCGCGGTGCTCGCGACGCCCTTGCCCCGGGACGCCGCGCGCACCCAGACCGACGCCTCCGCGTACCCGACGTCGAGGTCGAGATCCCGCAGGCCGACCTCGCCCAGCAGGTCCCCGGTCGTCGGCTCGGCCACCGCCCAGGAGCAGCGTTCGTCACCGGCCCATTGGGCCGCGCGCAGCGCGACGTACTCGGTCGCCTCGTCGAGGTCCCGCAAGCGGTAGTTCAGGACGTACTTGCGGTGTGTCGGATCGGCGAAGGCCGCGACCAGCGCCGGACGGTCGTCGAGGGCCTTGTCCGCCCGCAGCTGTCGCAGGTAGTACTCGCCCGCGTTGATCTCCACCGGTTCCACTCTTCGAGGGTAACCGGATCTTCAGCGACGGCGGCTCATGATCAGCGCCACGGCCAGCGGGAGCAGGAACACGATGAACGTCCCGCGGGTGAAGAAGAACAGCGCGATCGCGACCGCCGCGGCGATCGGCACGGCACTGGCCGTCAGCCATTTCGACGGCGGGGCCTCGTTCTTCGCGGACGCCTGCGCGACGCCGGGCATCGGCGGCAGGGGGAGCAGCGCGCTGGGCCGGGGTGAGGGCAGGTCCGTGAACAGCGGCTCGAGGTCGCTCGCCATCCTCGCGGCGCTGACCTTAGCCGAGCGCGTGCCGAACTCGTCGAGGTCGAGTCTGCCGGTGCGGACGTGCTCCTCCAGCGCGTCGAGCGCGTCTTGGCGTTCGGCGTCGCTCAGCCGCATGTCCGGTCTCTCGGCACTCACGTTCCGAGTCTACGGGCGGATCAGCCGTCCAGTTCCCGGCGGCGTTGCTTCGTGAGCTTCTTGTGGGCGTTCTCCCAGCCCTTGCCCCAGATGCCCTCGCCGAGGGCGCTGATCCCGATCGGGACGAGGATGAACCACCAGGTCACACCGGTGGTGACGATGAGGGCGATGGAGGCGATGAAGAGGATCGGCAGGATCGCGCCCATGACCCGCTGAGCCGGGGAGATGCCCGCCAGCGGTGACGGCGGCTTCACCGGTTCGCTCACGGCTGGCTTGGGAGTGTCGAAAAGCGGGTGCGGCTCGGGCAGGTCGAGGAAGACCTCGGACAGTTCGCCGCGCGTCTTGGCGGCGGTGACCTGAGCGGACCGCTCGCCGAATTCGTCGATGTCGATCCTGCCCACGCTCATGTGCTCGCCGAGCGCGGTCAGCGCGGACTCTCGATCCTGGTCACTGATCCGCAGCTGCGGAGACGGCGCTTCGCTCACCCTTGCGATGGTAGGCCGAGCGAGGCGCCGTCAACCACGACATCCGTCAGTCTTTGAGCTCGAACAGCTGGGTTCCCTGCGTCACAGCGGCGCCGACCTCGACCGAAAGGCCGGTCACGGTGCCCGCTTTGTGCGCGGTGACCGGGTTCTCCATCTTCATCGCCTCGAGCACGACGACCAGCTCGCCCGCTTCGACCCGCTGGCCTTCTTCGACGGCGACCTTGACGATGGTGCCCTGCATCGGCGCGGTGACCGCGTCACCGCTGACCGCGGCCTTGGTGCCGCCCGCCCGCTTGCGCGGCTTGGCCTTGACGGCCGTGCCGCCACCGCCGTCGAGCGAGAACCCGCCGGGCAGCGACACTTCGAGACGCCGTCCGCCGACCTCGACGACGACGTTCTGACGGGGCTGCTCTTCCTCGGCCTCGGCGGCTTCCGGGGCGACGAACGGCTCGATCTTGTTCTCGAACTCAGTCTCGATCCAGCGGGTGTGCACGCTGAAACCGTTCTCGTCGCCGATGAACGCCGGGTCGTCCACGATCACGCGGTGGAACGGCAGGACCGTCGCCATCCCGTCGGCGACCATCTCGGCCAGCGCCCGGCGGCTGCGCTCGAGCGCGTTCTGCCGGTCCGATCCGGTGACGATCAGCTTCGCGAGCATCGAGTCGAACTGGCCGCCGATGACGCTGCCGGACTCGACCCCCGAGTCGACGCGGACGCCGGGGCCGCTCGGCGCGACGAACTTCGTCACGGTGCCGGGCGCGGGCAGGAAGCCGCGGCCGGCGTCCTCACCGTTGATGCGGAACTCGATCGAGTGGCCCCGCGGTTCCGGGTCCTCGGTGATGCGGAGCTTCTCGCCGCGCGCGATGCGGAACATCTCGCGCACGAGGTCGAGGCCCGTGGTCTCTTCGGACACCGGGTGCTCGACCTGCAGCCGCGTGTTGACCTCGAGGAACGAGATCGTGCCGTCGACGGCCACGAGGTACTCGACGGTCCCGGCGCCGTAGTAGCCGGCTTCCTTGCAGATCGCCTTCGCGGACTCGTGGATGCGCTTGCGCTGCTCGTCGGTCAGGTACGGCGCGGGCGCCTCCTCGACCAGCTTCTGGTGACGGCGCTGCAGCGAGCAGTCGCGGGTGCCGACGACGATGGCGTTGCCATGCTGGTCGGCGAGGACCTGGGCCTCGACGTGACGCGGCTTGTCCAGGTAGCGCTCGACGAAGCATTCGCCGCGGCCGAAGGCGGAGATCGCTTCACGGGTCGCGGATTCGAAGAGCTCCGGGATCTCCTCGCGGGTGCGGGCGACCTTGAGGCCGCGGCCGCCACCGCCGAACGCCGCCTTGATCGCGACCGGCAGGCCGTGCTCGTCGGCGAAGGCGACGATCTCGTCCGCGTTCTTGGCGGGGTCCTTCGTGCCGGGCACGAGCGGGGCGCCCGCGCGCAGCGCGATGTGGCGCGCGGTGACCTTGTCGCCGAGGTCGCGGATGGCCTGCGGGCTCGGGCCGATCCAGGTCAGCCCGGCGTCGATCACCGCCTGGGCGAAGTCCGCGTTCTCGGAGAGGAACCCGTAGCCGGGGTGGACCGAGTCCGCGCCCGAGCGCTTGGCGGCGTCGAGCAGCTTGTCGAAGACGAGGTAGCTCTCGGCCGCGGTGGTGCCGCCGAGGGCGAAGGCCTCGTCGGCGAGACGGACATGGGGTGCGTCACGGTCCGGATCGGCGTAGACGGCCACGCTGGTCAGCCCGGCGTCCTTCGCCGCCCTGATCACCCGTACCGCGATCTCGCCGCGGTTCGCGATCAGGATCTTGGTCACCGGACCACCTGTGCCGGCCTGCTCGGTCACGCCGTACCTCCTGCGTTCGCACGTCGGGCCGCCCCGATGCGGCTCCGCAGCAGTTTACGGAAGTTCCCGCCCCGATTGATGAGAGCAAGGCCACCCAGTGACACTGTTTATAGCAGCGTTTCGCGGCCTCGCAGTTCTCCTGGAAAGGCTTACACCAGCGCCTCACGGTGCCGCAGTTCTTCCGGAAGGTCTGAATCGAGCACGATCAGGTCGTACGGCTGGACCTGGTAGACGCGGCCGAGGTGCTCGGCCTTGACCAGTGCCCACGGCTGGTGCTGCCCGCAGCATTCGACCAGGCGCTGCACCGAACTGAAGGCGATCAGTGCCATCCGGCCGTCGCTGGTCCGGCGGAGCTCGATCTCGGCGCTCGTGAAGTCCTTCGGCTTTTTCGCCGTGGGGAGGAACAGGGCGTTGGGCAATCCGGGGTTCGTCACGGGAACAACATAGACGTGCACTCTGTGCTAGATCACTTACGCTCTCGGATATGCGGACTCAGGAAGCGCGGACATCGCGATCGGTGCTGCTCACCGCGCTGCTGGCCGTGGTGGTCACGGCCGGGGTGATCGTGACCGTGATCCTGCTCCGCCCGTCCGCTCCGGTCCCCGCCGGTGAACCCGGAGCGGCTCCTTTGCCCGATGGCGCCCCGAGTGCGCCGAAGGTCAACTGCGGTCACTCGGCCTGCCGGGAGATCGGCGCGATGACCGTCGGCGGGGTGCCCGTCGTGCTGCTGGCCGACGAAGCGGGGAAGCAGGGCGTGGTCCGGATCGGGGCGGACGCGGTGTTCCCGTTGATCATCAACGACCTGGGGGTCACCCTCAAGGGCGATTCTTTGCGCTGCGTCGACGGCGCGACGCCGGTCTGCCTGGTTCGCGGTGAGACCGGCGGTGGTTCGGCGGGCGAGCTGTTCGTCGCGCGCGGCGGGGTCTGGCGGGACCCCGGGAAGCCGTACTACTCCGACGCCGGGACGATCGCCCTGAACGACGTGACCGCCGACGGCGTCGCGGACGTCATCGTCGTGCGGCACGAATGCCCCGGTGCGCAATCCGGCTCGGCCCGGTGCCAGGCGGCGCCGGTGCTCGCGGAGGTCTACGAGGTCGCCAGCGGCTCGGTGGGCTGCACGCGCCGGTACACCTCGCCTTCGGAGCTGAGGGGCTGGCCGGACGTGCGGCTCACGAAGGCGGACCTGCGCGCCTGTCCCTGAGGCGATAGCAAGGGACCTTTGCTCACGTTGCTTAGCACGCTAACTAACGTGAGCAAAGGTCCCTTGCTATCACCTGCTTAGCGTGCCTAAGTAACCGGTCGGCAGCGCGTGAAGGCCCCCTTCCCTCGGCTCAGCCGAGGGAAGGGGGCCTTCACGCGCTTGGAAAGCTACTTCGAGCCCGCCGCGACAGGCTCCTTCTCCGACGTAGCCGCTTCGCCGTTGTCAGTGGGCGAAGGGTCCGTCAGCGAGTTGAGCACTTCGTCGTCCAGCAGGCCTTCGCTGCGGGCGACGATGACCGGCACGACGATCTGGCCCGCGACGTTGGTCGCGGTCCGGATCATGTCCATGATCGGGTTCACCGAGTAGATCAGCGCGATGCCGAGCGCGACCTGCGCCGGGTCGAGCCCGATGAGCGACGCGGTCAGGGTCAGCGCGGCCAGCCAGCCGGTGACGCCCGCGGTCGCCAGCGCGCCGAACACGGCGGCCGCGATGATCCCGAGGTACTGCCAGAAGTTCAGCGAGACACCGGACAGGTTCGCGATGAAGATCGCGCCGATCGCCGGGAACACCGCCGCGCAGCCGTCCATCTTCGTGGCGCTCGCCAGCGGGGTCGCGAAACCCGCGTAGCCGGGCTGGACGCCCAGGTTCACCGCGGCCTGGCGGGTCAGCGGCAGCGTGGCGCCCGAAGACGACGACGCGAACGCGAACTGGATCGCCGTGCCCGCCTTGGAGAAGAACTTCAGCGGGCTGACCTTCGCCACGAACTGCAGCAGGATCGGGTAGACCACCAGCAGCACCAGGAAGCAGCCGACGTACACCGCGAGAGTGGCGGTGAACAGCGGCTTGAACAGCGCGTCACCGTAGGTCGACACGGCCTCGCCGATCAGGCCGATGATGCCGATCGGGGCCAGGCGCACGATCCAGCCGAGGTAGCGCTGGATGATCTCGAAGACGCTGCTCGTGAAGTCGACGAACGGCTTCGCCTTGTCGCCGAGGCTGTAGGCGGCCGCGCCGATCAGGACGGCGAGGAACAGCACCTGAAGCGTCTCGCCCTCGGTGAAGGCGGTGAAGAAGTTCTTCGGCAGCAACCCGTTGATGAAGTCGCTCCACGATCCCCACGTGGCCTTGGCGGCCCTGTCCGTGTTCTTCGCGGTCGCGGCGACGCCTTCGCCGAGGCCGCCGCTGCCCGGGTTGAACAGCTTCGCGACGGCGATGCCGATCAGCGACGCGATGAACGAGGTGATCGCGAACCACAGGACGGTCTTGCCACCCAGCCGGGCGGCCTTCTTACCGCCACCGAGATTGCGCAGGCTGCTGATGCCGACCACGATCGCCGTGAAGACCAGCGGGATCACCGCGATCTGCAGCAACGTGGTGAAGATCGTGCCGATCTGGCCGAGCAGTTCGGTCAGCCAGCTCGTTTCGGTGCTCCTGGCGAGGAGGCCGAGAAGGGCACCCACGACGAGCGAGCCGAGAACTGCCACCGCGAAGACTTTTGGCCTGGTGTAGGTCCGAATGAAAGACACGGGGCGACTCCGGTGCGTGAAAGTTTCCTGATTGGCCGAACGTGAAGAACGTTCGGCAAGGCAGGACTCTTCCGGATCACCCGATCGTGTGGGAGCTGTCTCAGGATGCGGGACGCGTCCAGAGATCGATGACACTCACGCCGACCTCGGTCAGCAAACGCCGGGTCAGCGGCAGGCTGATGCCGATGACGCTCGAGAAGTCGCCGTCGATGCCCTCGATGAACCAGCCGCCTAGCCCGTCCAGCGTAAAACCGCCTGCCACCTGAAGCGGTTCGCCGGACGCGATATAGGCCTCGATCTCCTCCTGCGACGGTGTGCCGAAGCGAACAGTGGTGCCCTCGGTGCCTGAGGTTTCCTTCGTCCGCTCACCATTCTCGACGCGGATGATGGCGTGGCCGGTCAGAAGTTCACCGGTTTCGCCCGCCATCGACGCCCAGCGCTCGCGCGCGGCTTCCGGGGTGATCGGCTTCCCGACCATTTCGCCCTTGATCGACAGCATCGAATCGCAGCCCACGATGACCATGTCGGCGTGTCCGACATGGTCACTGTGAGAGCCGGTGAGCGTCTCGAAAACCGCTTCGGCCTTCGCCGCGGCGAGCGCGCGGACCAGCTCTTCCGGGGCCGGGTCGGTCAGGGACGCGGCCACCGCGTCCTCGTCGACGCCGGAGACGACGACGCTGGGATCGAAGCCGGCGGAACGCAGGACGCCGAGGCGGGCGGGGGACTGGGAAGCGAGGACGAAACGCACTTGAGGAAGGTACTCGACGGCCCGCCGTTGCCTAATTGTGACCGGGGACACCCGGACGTGGAGCTAGTTTGTTGTGGCGCGCAACATATGGATTGTTCGAGCTACGGAGGAAACAATGTCGTCCCGCCTCCGCGTCAGAAGATCACTTCGCACGACGCAAACCACTCTGCTCGCAGGCCTGCTCCTGGCCGGTTCGGCCCTGGCACCGGCGGCGTCCGCCGGCCCGGGGCCCGTGTACAAGAATCCTCACGCTTCGACGTCCGCGCGGGTGAACGACCTGCTCAAGCGGATGAGCCTCGACGACAAGATCGGCCAGATGACCCAGGCCGAACGCGGTGCGGTCACCCCCGACCAGGCCGCCGCTCTCAAGCTGGGGTCCTTGTTGTCCGGCGGTGGTTCCGTCCCCGCCTCCAACACTCCGGCCGGCTGGGCCGACATGGTCGACTCGTACCAGAAAGCGGCGGTTTCGACGCCGCTCGGCATCCCCACGATCTACGGCGTCGACGCCGTGCACGGCCACAACAACGTCTACGGCGCGACGATCTTCCCGCACAACATCGGCCTCGGCGCGGCCAACAACCCGCGTCTGGTCGAGAAGATCGGCCGCGCGACGGCACTGGAAGTCGCCGGAACGGGACCGCAGTGGGACTTCTCGCCGTGCCTGTGCGTCGCCCGTGACGACCGCTGGGGCCGTACTTACGAGTCCTTCGGCGAAACCCCGCGCGACGCCATCGCCAACGCGTCGGCCATCACCGGTCTCCAAGGTCGCAGGCTCGGCGAGAAGCCGGGCTCGGTGCTCGCGACCGCGAAGCACTACATCGGCGACGGTGGCACCACGAACGGCGTCGACCAGGGCAACACCGAGGTCAGCGAACGTGAGCTGCGCCAGATCCACCTGCCGCCGTTCCGCGAGGCGATCGACCGCGGCGTCGGCTCGGTGATGATCTCGTTCTCCAGCTTCCAAGGGGTGCGCATGCACGCCCAGAAGTACCTGATCACCGACGTCCTCAAGAAGGAACTGCGGTTCTCCGGCCTGGTGATCTCGGACTACAACGCGATCAACCAGATCGACGGTCAGGAAGGCTTCACGCCCGAAGAAGTGCGGCTTTCGGTCAACGCGGGCATCGACATGTTCATGGTCCCGTGGGATGCGCCGCAGTTCATCTCCTACCTCAAGGCCGAGGTCGAGGCGGGCCGTGTCTCGCGCGACCGGATCGACGACGCGAACCGCCGCATCCTGGCGGAGAAGTTCAAGCTCGGCCTGTTCGAGCATCCGTACACCGACCGTTCGCTCCAGAAGACGTTCGGCAGCAAGGAACATCGCGAACTGGCCAGGCAGGCCGTCCGCGAATCCCAGGTGCTGCTGAAGAACGACGGTGTGCTGCCCCTGGCGAAGAAGAACAACAAGATCTTCGTCGCGGGCAAGAACGCGAACGACATCGGCAACCAGGCGGGCGGCTGGACGCTCACCTGGCAGGGCCAGAGCGGCCCGGTCATCCCGGGCACCACCGTTCTCGACGGGCTGAAGTCGGGCGCGGGGAAGGGAACCACGGTGACGTATGACCGTGCGGGTAACGGAATCGACACCAGCTACAAGGTCGCTGTCGCAGTGGTGGGCGAAACGCCGTACGCCGAAGGGCAGGGAGACCGGCCCGATGGCTTCGGGCTCGACGCCGAAGATCTCGCCACGATCGCCAAACTGAAGGGTTCCGGGGTCCCGGTCGTCGTGGTGACCGTGTCCGGGCGTCCGCTCGACATCGCTTCGCAACTGCCGGGATTCAACGGCCTCGTCGCCGCCTGGCTCCCGGGTAGCGAAGGCGCCGGTGTCGCCGATGTGCTTTACGGCGACTACAACCCGACCGGGAAACTGACGTTCAGCTGGCCGACGAGTGCGGCTCAGGAACCGGTGAACGTCGGTGACGGCAAGAAGGCGCTGTACCCGTACGGCTTCGGCCTGCGGTACCGACGGTAGGAAGCTTCCGCCCTCCCGCGGATGAAAGGAAAGGCCCGTTCCTTGCGAAATTTGCAAGGAACGGGCCTTTCCTTGTACTGGGGAGGGGTGCTCCGATGTCATGAAAGGGGCTTTCAGGACGAAAAATGTCCTGAAAGCCCCTTTCATGACATGCGCGACCGGGGTCAGGCGGCGCTGGTGACAGGTTCCGGAGCCGGAGCGGGAGGCACACGCGGAGCCGGACGACGCATCGTCAGCGCCGCGAGCACGCCCAGCAGCAGCACGGCCGCCGGAAGCAGCAGTGTCACCCGGGCTGCGTCCGTCAGTCCATTGTGGACGGCGTCGAGAGCGAGCCGCTGGGCCTGCTCCGCCACGTCCGCGGGAAGTCCCGAAAAGCCCGACTGCCCGGAGGAACCGAACTCCCCGGTCGATTCCGCGGCCTTCGCGACCCCTTCCGCGAACGGCGCGCGGTACTGCTCCGGCAACGCTGTCGCGGCCGATGCCGCCTCGTCGGCGATCGAGGCGCTGATCCGCGCCTGCAGCAGCACGCCGACGGCGGCACTGCCGAGCACGCCGCCGACCTGGCGCGCGGTGTTGAAGATGCCCGACGCGGTCCCGGTGAGTCGCGGCTCCACCGAACTCATCGCGATGTTGCCCATCGGCGCGAAGATGAACCCGATCCCGGCGCCCGCCACCAGCAGCGCCGGGGTGAGCGTCCACGCGTTCGCGCCCGCCCGGGCGATCAGGGCCACCAGTCCCATGCCCGCCGCCAGCGCGGTCAGCCCGATGATCAGCAGGACCTTGCCGTTGACCTTGTCCGAAGCCCGGCCGACGAACGGGCCGATCATGCCCGCCAGCAAGGACATCGGCGCGAACAGCAGGCCGGACATCGTCGGTGACTCGCCGAGGACGGCCTGGATGTAGATCACCAGCGGCAGGAACATGCCGGTCATCGCGAAGCCGACGGTGACCGAAGTCAGTGTCCCGGCCGAGAAGTTGCGGTTCGAGAAGACACTCAGCGGCAGAAGCGGTTCGTTGCGGTTGAACCGTTGCCACACCACGAAAGCGACGAGCAGGGCGAGGCCGGCGCCGATGATTTCGAACACGGTGATCGGGCCGAGCACGCGTCCCCAGTCGTACTGCTGTCCATTTTGGACTCCGTACACGACGAGGAACAGTCCCGCGCCGGAGAGCAGGATCCCGGGAACGTCGAAGGAATGTGAGTGTTTCGGCTGCCAGTCCGGCACCTTGAGCAGCGCCAGCGCGAGCGCGACCACGCCGACCGGCAGGTTGACGAAGAAGATCCATTCCCAGCCGAGATGGTCGACGAGCACGCCGCCGAGCAGCGGGCCGACGATCGCCGCGATCCCGGCGACACCGCTCCAGAGTCCCATGGCGGGGCCGCGTTTCGACGGCGGGAACAGATGGCTGATGAACGCCAGGGTCTGCGGCGTCATCAAAGCGGCGCCGAGGCCCTGCACCGCGCGGGCCGCGATGAGCATCTCGACCGTGCCGGACAGCCCGCACCACAGCGAGGCCAGCGTGAAGACCACGAGTCCGGCCAGGTAAACGCGTTTCGGGCCGAAGCGGTCGCCGAGGCGGCTGGCGAACAGCATCGGCACCGCGTAGGCCAGCAGGTAGACGCTGATCACCCAGACGATCGCGTTCAGTCCGGCGCCGAGTTCGCGCAGCATCGCGGGGATCGCGGTCGAAACGATCGTGGTGTCCAGCAGGATCATGAAGAAACCGAGGCACAGCGCGGAAAGCGCGGCCCAGGGATTAGCTTGTCTTACGTTCATCGGTGTCGTCCTTGGTGACCAGGTTCAAATGAGGCTTGCAATGGTCCGGGAAGTCGATACGGCCGGATTCCAGGTCTTCGACCAGTTTTTGGGTCCACTCGAGCTCGAAGGCTCGCCGCGCGGTGGCGTAGGACCAGTCGAGCAAGTAGATCTCGGGGAGTTTGTGCTCTTCGGCCAGGCTTTCGAGGACGACCTGGTCGGAGGCGACGGAGGCCTGCAAGCGCAGGACACGGTGCTTGAGCTGGATGATCGACATTTCGGGGCCGAGTTCGTCGATGACGGCGAGGGCGCTGAGGTACTCGGGGTACTCCTCGGCAGGCGTACTCAGCATGTCCTGCGCGCGGTCCACGAACTCGTCGCGACCGGCGTCCGTCATCGCGTACACGGTGCGCTCAGGGCGCTTCCCGTCGCGCTGCGTTTCGACGATCTCGACGAAACCGTTCTGCTGCAAGCGATCCACCGTGTGGTAGAGCGATCCGGCCTTCACCTTGACTCGCGTGCTGACATAGCGCTCCTTCATCAGCTGCGCCATCTCGTAGGGATGCATGGGCCGCTCGTGAAGGAGCTCCAGCACCGCCATGGCGAGCGGAGTGAGTTTCGCGGCCATGCATGATCCTCTCGGAAGATTCCGTATCGATTATTCCGCGTGGACTATATGGCACGGCTCCGGCCCTGTTCAAGCGACCCTGCTTCTTGCGCACGACGATCGCTTGTGCGTACAGTGTGCGCAAGACGAGAACGACGTACGCAACGAAGGGGAAAGCCATGACGAACACCGTGAACTGGGACGCCGGCCGCTGGCAGGCCAAGCTGGACGAGCTTCGCGCCGCCCACCACGTTCCGGGCGCCGTGCTCGCCGTGCTGGCGGACGGCGAGATCCACGAACTCGCGAGTGGCGTCCTGCACCGCGGGACCGGCGTCGAGACGACGACCGATTCGGTGTTCCAGCTCGGTTCGATCGCCAAGATCTACACCGCGACCCTGGTCATGCGGCTGGCCGAAACCGGCGCGCTGGACCTCGACGCACCGGTCGTCGAGGTGCTGCCGGAGTTCGAGACGATCGATCCCGAGGCGACCAGGGCGATCACCATCCGGCAGCTGCTGAGTCACACCAGCGGCCTCACCTGCGATTTCCACCTGGACACCGGCCGGGGTGACGAGTGCATCGCCCGCTTCGTCGAGGCGAGCAAGGGCATCGCGATGGACTGCCCGCCGGGGACCGCGGTCTCCTACAGCAGCGTCGGGTACCAGGTGCTCGGCCGCATCGCCGAAGTGGTGACCGGGCTGACCTGGGATCAGGCGCTCAAGGAGCTGATCTTCGAGCCGCTCGGGCTGAAGCAGTCGATGACCCTGCCCGAGGAGGCGCTGAGTTTCCGCGCGGCGATGAGCCACCTCGGCGAACCTGGGCAGGATCCGGACCCCGCGCCCGCCTGGGATCTGATGCCGCGGTCTGCGGGACCGGGCGCGCGGGTGATCGCCTCCGCCGGTGACGTCGTCCGGCTCGCGCGGATGCACCTCGACGGCGGCCTGGCGCCCGACGGGACCCGTGTCCTGGCACCGGAAACGGTCGAAGCGATGCAGCGCCGCGAAACCGACGTCCCCGACAAGTGGACGGTCAGCGCGGACGGCTGGGGGCTCGGCTGGACGCTCTACGACTGGGACGGCACACCCGGCATCGGTCATGACGGCGCGTCCATCGGGCAGTACGCGTATCTGCGCGTGGTGCCGTCCGCGGGAGTGGCCGTCGCGCTGGTGACCAACGGCGGCGGCGCCCGGCAGCTTTACGCGGCCCTGTTCCGTGAACTGCTCGACGAGTTCGCCGGCGTCCGCATTCCCGAAGCCTTCGCGCCGCCCGCCGAACCGCCGATCGTGGACCTGGCGCGCTTCGAGGGCGTCTACCGCCGCGAAGGCGTGATCATCACGGTGACCGGGGATTCGCGGCTGAGGTACGAATTCGTCGGCGGCATGAAGGACTTTTCGCCGCCACTGGACATGGATCTGGTGCCCGTCACCGACACCGTCTTCGCCGCGTCAGGTGCCGGCCCGTCGTTCAGCGAGGACTGGATGCCCGTGGTGTTTTCGACGCTCTCGACCGGCACGGACTGTGTGTACATCGGGATGCGTGCCGCCCCGAAGGTCGCCTAGTTCAGGCGTCTCGGCCCGATTTCGCGTTCGAGGAAGCGGTGGTACTCGATGGCCGCTATCGAATTCTCCAGCTGTTCGAACGTCGGCGCGGGGAGTGCCCCGTTGAAGACGATCGTCAGGCTCTTGCGCGGGATGTTGATGACGTACGGGTCGACATCGAGTTCTTCGCAGTTCTCGCGCAGGACGGCGGTCCAGTGCTCCAGGTCCTCGTCTTCGCCGAGGTGTTCCCAGCGCGCGACGATCCAGTTGCCGTTGATCAGCTGGCCCGCCATCTCCCGCGGATCGTGGATCATGTACGGCTCGGCGACGTCGTTCATCGGCCAAGGTGATCGAGGAGCGCGGCGAAGGACTCGGCCGGGAGTACCAGGATCGGGCGGGTCTCGTCCGGCAGCGCCCACTGCTTGGTGTCGCGGATGCCGATCAGGCCGGGCGAACCGCCGACCTCGACGCAGGCGTTCTCTTCCCAGTGCGTGTAAGTCGACTTGTGCCAGTCGGTCATGCGTTCGTGCCAGATGGTCATCGGAGGGCCTTTCCCCAGTGACTGTTTCGGCAAGTAGACGGGTTGCGCGGCAGCAAGGTTGGCGATATCGGGTGATCTGTTCCGATTGGTCGGTGAACGGCTCCGGTGATCGCGTTCGGCGCAGGAAAAGGGACCTTCACCGCAAGCCGCTTTACTCACGATGCACTCTCGGAGTGCATAGCGCCAAGGGTCTTTGGTCACTAAAGCGGTTCGACCGCGAGCTGTCGGTAGTCGGTGGCGATCCGCGCCAAATGGGCACAGGCGACGTCGTCGTAAGTGGCGTAGCGCTCGACTTCCGCGAAGTTCTTCTCGTAGTCGGCGACTTCCCGTTCGTCCGTGACGATCGCCGTCGCCGTCTGCGTCCCGAGAAGGACCGCCCGGGAGTCGTAGATGTCGAAACCGTGGAGGACGGGGACCGAGACCGGCGTGGTCCACGGGATCACGCCCAGCCGCACCCGGCCGCTGCAGGACAGCTCGATGAGGTGGCCGAGCTGGGCCTGCATGGTCGCCGCGCCGCCCATGTTCCAGCGCAGGGCGCCTTCGGTGATCACGAAGTGGAACTCACGGTTCGAATCGAGGATCCGCTGGCGCTCCAGCCGGGCCTCGACGGTCTGGTCGCGTTCGCTGTCCGGCAGGGGGTCGCGGAACAGCGCGGTGATGTAGTCGCGGGTCTGGAGCAGGCCGAACACGATGGTCGGCTGGAAGCTCCGGATCCGGGCGGACGCCGTCTCGATCTTGCCGATGCGCTGCTGCATCCGCCACGCGCCGCGCTGCAGTACGACGCGGGCGGACGACGCTTCCTCACGGAGGTCCCGGGTGATCGCGACCAGCGCACGCCGGATCTTCGCGGGCGCGCGGTAGGCGCGGCACAGCGCGACGACCTGGTCCTCGGTCGGCATGAACGCGCCGGTTTCGACCCGCGAGACCTTGGACTGGCTGAGGCCGGTGAGAATCGCCGCCTCGGTACCGGACAACCCGGCGGCTTTGCGCAGACGGCGCAACTCGGCGGAGAGATGGTCCTGGTTCGTCACGCACGGCTTTCTGGGGCGATCGCGGATACCTAAGACCTGGCGAACCGGACGAGCCGGACCGCCAGATCTGTCACGATAGCCCTCGGGATCCCGTTCCGCGCTTCTCGCGGGGAGCCGGTTCAGCGAGGGAGTGCCGAAGCCCGCCAGGCGCCGTCGCCGGGGGCGAGCGGGGCCCGCACGAGCGAGGCCTTGTCCGCCCACCACGATTCCCGTTTCGGCGCGGGCTCCGGAGCCCGCGCGCTCGCCGCCGCCGCGACGACGGCGGTCAGCGCGGCGAGCTCGACGTCGCTCGGATCTCCTCGGACGACCCGCAGCAGCGGGGTTTCGGGCGCGCTCACAGCGGGATGTTCCCGTGCTTCTTCGGCGGCAGGGTCTCGCGTTTGCCCTGGAGCAGCGAGAGCGCCTTCGCGACGTGGCCGCGGGTGTGCGCGGGCACGATCACCGAGTCGACGTAACCGCGCTCGGCCGCCGCGTACGGGTTCAGGAGCGTGTCTTCGTACTCCTGGATCAGCTCCGCGCGCAGCGCGTCGACGTCCTTGCCGTCGGCGGCGGCCGCGGCGAGTGTCTTGCGGTGCACGATGTTCGCCGCGCCCTGCGCGCCCATGACCGCGACCTGCGCCGTCGGCCACGCCAGGTTGATGTCCGCGCCGAGGTGCTTCGACCCCATGACGTCGTACGCGCCGCCGTACGCCTTGCGGGTGATGACGGTGACGAGCGGGACGGTCGCTTCGGCGTAGGCGTAGATCAGCTTCGCGCCGCGCCGGATGATGCCGTTCCACTCCTGGTCGGTGCCGGGCAGGAAACCGGGGACGTCGACGAAGGTCAGGACCGGGATGTTGAACGCGTCGCAGGTGCGCACGAACCGCGCGGCCTTCTCGGACGCGTCGATGTCGAGGCAGCCGGCGAACTGGGTCGGCTGGTTCGCCACGATGCCGACGCTGCGCCCGTCCACCCGGCCGAACCCGACCAGGATGTTGGGCGCGAACAGTTCGTGCACCTCGAGGAAGTCGCCGTCGTCGACCACGCGGTTGATGACCTCGTGCATGTCGTACGGCTGGTTCGGCGAGTCCGGGATCAGCGTGTCGAGCTCGCGGTCCGACTCGGTGACGTCGTCGAAGAACCCGCCAGGTGCGGAGTCCGTCTCGAACAGCGGCGCTTCCGACAGGTTGTTCGCCGGGAGGAACGAGAGCAGTTCCTTGACGTACGCGATGGCGTCTTCGTCGTCGGAACCGAGGTAGTGCGCGACACCCGAACGGGTGTTGTGCGTGCGCCCGCCGCCGAGCTCCTCGAAGGAGACCTCTTCGCCGGTCACGGTCTTCACGACGTCGGGGCCGGTGATGAACATGTGGGAGGTCTTGTCGACCATCACCACGAAGTCGGTCAGCGCGGGGGAGTAGACGTGCCCACCCGCGTTGGCGCCCATGATCAGCGAGATCTGCGGGATGACGCCGGACGCCTTGACGTTGCGGTTGAAGATCTCGCCGTACAGCCCGAGCGAGACGACGCCTTCCTGGATCCGCGCGCCGCCGCCCTCGTTGATGCCGACGATCGGGCGGCCGGTCTTGATCGCCAGGTCCATCACCTTGACGATCTTCTCGCCGTACACCTCGCCGAGCGAACCGCCGAAGACGGTGACGTCCTGGCTGAACACGCACACCGGACGGCCGTCGACGGTGCCGTAGCCGGTGACGACGCCGTCGCCGTAGGGACGGTTCTTCTCCTGGCCGAAGTTGACCGAACGGTGCTTCGCCAGCTCGTCGAGCTCGACGAACGAGCCTTCGTCGAGCAGTAGCTCGATCCGCTCGCGAGCGGTCTTCTTGCCCTTGGCGTGCTGTTTCTCCACCGCCCTCGCGGAACCCGCGTGCACCGCCTCGTCATACCGGCGGTACAGGTCGGCCAGCTTGCCGGCCGTGGTGTGGATGTCCGGTTCGTCCTCGGGCGGCGTCCCGAGCGGCTCCGTCGCACTGCTCATGAATCCGCAGCCTAGCTACTCAACGGTCACTTCGCGTGTGGCGTAGACAACGTCCGGATCAGAGAGCGGCGCGCACCAGACCGGATTCGTAGGCCGCGATCACCAGCTGCGCCCGGTCCCTCGCCGCGAGTTTGTGCAGGAGGCGGCCGATGTGCGTCTTCACCGTCGCCAGCCCGAGATGCAGCGTCCCGGCGATCTCGTCGTTCGACAGGCCGCGCGCGATCAGGCTCAGTACTTCCCGCTCGCGGGTGGTGATGCCGTCGAGCGACGGCGCGACGCGCTGTCCGGCCTCGGGCAGCCGGGTGAATTCGGCGATGAGCCTTCGCGTGATCGACGGGGCGAGCAGTCCTTCGCCCGCCGCGACGACCCGGATCGCGGTCAGCAGCTCGGCGGGCGGAGTGTCCTTCAGCAGGAATCCGCTGGCGCCCGCGCGCAGCGCCGAATAGACGTAGGCGTCGAGATCGAACGTCGTCAGCATCAGCACGTGGACGCCTTCGGTCGCGGCCGACGCGCAGATCCGCCTCGTCGCTTCGATCCCGTCCAGCTCCGGCATGCGGACGTCCATCAGCACGACGTCCGGACGTTCCTTCTCGGCCAGTTCCGCCGCCTGGAGGCCGTTGCCCGCCTCCCCGACGACCTCGAGGTCCGGCGCGCTGTCGACGAGCACGCGGAAGCTGCCGCGCAGCAACGCCTGGTCGTCGGCGATCAGTACGCGGATCATCGTGTCCCCACTTCCTTGACGGCGTACGGCAGCCGCGCGAACACCCGGAATCCCCCGGCGGGAAGTGGTCCCGCCTCGAAGTCACCACCGTAGACCGCGACCCGCTCGCGCATGCCGATCAAGCCGTGCCCGCCCGTGGCCGAGGCCGAGCCTTCGCCGCGGCCGTCGTCGACGATCTCGACGCTGACCTCACCGGGGTTTTCGGTGATCGTGACCCGGCAGACCGACGGTCCCGCGTGCTTCACGACGTTGGTCACCGCCTCCTGCGTGATGCGGTAGACCGAAAGCGCGACGCCCTCGGGGAGCTCGTCCACCACCTCGCCGGTCAGCTCGACGCGCACTCCGGCCTGCCCGGCGCGTTCGGCGAGGGTCCGCAGATCGGCGAGTTTCGGCGCGGGGCCGAGCGCGGCCTCGGGAGTGCCGTCACCGGAACGGAGGACGCCGAGCATCCGCCGGAGTTCGACGAGGGTTTCACGACTGGTGAGTTCGATGACCCGCAACGCTTCGCGCGCTTCCTCGGGCTGTTCCTCGGCGACGTGATTGCCCACTGCCGCTTTGACCGCGATCAGGCTCATGCTGTGGGCGACGACGTCGTGCATCTCACGCGCGATGCGCAGCCGCTCGTCGGATACCGCCTGATCGGCCTGGGATTCGGCGAGCAGGGTGAGGTTCGCCTGCCGTTGTCGCGCTGTCCAGCCCAGCGCCCAGGAGCCAGCCACCCCGCCGCCCGCGAACGCGATCGACGCTAACGTGGAGGGCCCGAGCTGCACGACCTCGAGGACCGCGACGACGAGCAGGCCGAGGCCCAAGGCGATCAGCGAGCGGGCTCGCGGGTGTTCCAGTGCCAGGGTGTAGAGGGCGCACGCCATGGCCAGGATCGCGGCCGGGCCCAGCCCGTTGCCCGCGAGGACGGCCGGGATCAGGCTGAACAGGCCGAGGCCGTAGGCCGCCACGGGCCAGTGCCGTCGCACCACGATCGCGATCGCGCACGCGGCGACCGTCGCCCAGGCGAGCCACATCGGGATGGCGACGGTGAACGTCCACGTCTTCGCGGCGAGGTTCCCGCCGACGGAGACCACCAGCACCAGCGCGACGATCACGTCGAGGACGTGCGGTACGCGGCCGGGGAGCGCGGACGGCTGTTTCATACGGCGAACCTAGCCGGGCGCGGGACTTTCGCGCGTCCGTCCGGTGGAGGTCATCCCCAGGGTGGAGATCGGCTTCTCGGGAGGCGGGGGTCGGGTTGGTCGTGAGTGGCGATTCGGGTTCTCTTGATAACCCGAATCGCCACTCACGATGCCCGGTTCGGTGCCTGTCGCGGGTGTCTTGAAGGCCACCTTCAGGACGCTCAACGTCTCAAGGGTGGCCTTCAGGACGCCGGGCGCTCTCTCACCGACCGCATCTAGAGGACTACTTGCGGCCGGCCAGCGACGAGACGCTCCTTTACGGACCCGCGCCGCTGCTCAAGAGACGCCGCGAAGCGCGGCGACGGCGTCCTTCAGCTCAGGGTCGGCTTCGGCCTTGTCGAGAGCGGCCGCCAGCACCTCCTGATAGGTCGGCTCGGTCTCGGCGTGCCGTTTCCGGCCTTCCTTGGTGATGCACGAATACACGCCGCGGCGGTCGTTCTCGCACGGGTCGCGCTCGGTCAGCCCGGCGTCTTCGAGGCGGACGACCATTCGGCTCACGGAGCTCTGGTTGAGCCCGATCGCCTCGGCGAGTTCCTGCATGCGCAGGACACCCTTCCCGGTCGCGGCCAGCTTGCCGAGCGCGCGGAACTCGGAGAGACCGAGTCCGTGCCGTCGCTGCAATGCCTTCGCGAGTTCTTGCTCGATGCGCCCGTGCAGCGCGAGGACGCGGCCCCACGCCAGTTCATCGGCGGTCAAGGCGACCTCCCTAGTTTCCTTGACACCAGTTTACATGCAGTGACACAATCTGCTTGCACATACATGTACTTTGAAATCACTTCGGAGGGGGATCGCCATGGCCGACGATCGAAGCTTTCTGTTCCTGGTCGGGAGTGCCCGTGCCGGTGGCAACACGGAGATCCTGGCGAGGCGGGCGGCCAAAGAGCTTCCTCGCGGCGTCAGGCAGCGGTGGATCCGGACGGCCGAGGTCCCGTTGACGCCTTTCGTCGACCGGAAGCACGACGGTGAGGACTTGGTGCCACCGGCCGGAAACGAGCGGTTGCTGCTCGACGCGACCTTCGCCACCACGGATCTGGTGATCGCGTCGCCGGTCTACTGGTACAGCGTTTCGGCGTCGGTGAAGCTGTACTTCGACCACTGGGCGAGCTGGCTGGATCAGCCGGAACTGGAGTTCAAGGCACGGATGCGCGGTAAGACCCTGTGGGGTGTGAGCGCGCTCGCCGAGCGGCCGGAGCAAGCGGAACCGGTGATCGGAACGTTGCGTAAAACCGCCGAATATCTCGGAATGCGGTGGGGTGGGCAGTTGCTCGGCAACGGAAGCCGTCCCGGAGACGTCCTGCTCGACGAAGGCGCGCTCAAGGCGGCCGAAACCTTCTTCGCCGATGCGGACCTCGTAGGTCTAGAGGAGGTGAACGCCGTTCCCGCTCCGGCCGGGAGCTAGATCCGGACGGAGCACGAGGTGCTCGTCGTAGTCGCCGCCGTTCTGGGAGCGGAACGGGATCGGGTCGCGAGTGGACAGTGTGCGCAGCCGGTCGTGCAGGGCCGCGACGGCGTCGTCGTACTGCTCGGGGGAAACTCGGTCGGCGCCGCAGATCGTCAGCGGGGGAAGGACGGACATTCCCGCGTACCACAGGGTTCCGTGCTGCAGTGGGAACAGCAGGTCGTCGATCTCGCCGTTCACGCCGCGCGGTCCGATGGTGGCGTCCGGCGCGCCCGCGGTCAGCAGGACCATGGCACGCTTCCCGGCCAGCGCTCCTTCGCCGTAACGCGACGTTTTGCCGTCGGGGCGCCGCACGCCGTAAGCGAAACCTTTGACGAACACGCGGTCGAACCAGCCCTTGAGGATCGCGGGCATCCCGTACCACCACAGGGGGAACTGGACGATCACGGAATCCGCCCAGTCCAGTTTCTCGTGCTCCGCGTGGATGTCGTCGCTGAGTTCGCCGGTCTCGAAGGCGTGTTTCGACGTCGAGCCGACGATCAAGTGATCGCTCGGTGCCGCTGAACCGAAGTCGTCGGCGTCGACGACCGCCTTCCACTTCATCGCGTACAGGTCGGACTCCCGGACGTTCGCCCCCTGGGCGCGGAGCGTGCGCAAGCCTTCGTCGCGCAGCGCGCCGCCGAGGGAACGAGGTTCCGGATGGGCGAAGATCCACAACACGTTCATGTCCCCACCGTCCCTCGGTCCTCTGGTCAACGCGAGTGGCCCGATGGCCAACATGTGCAAGAATCGAGCCATGGGCTTTTTCGCGCATCCGGACCGCCATCGGGTCGCCGTGCTGGTCCGGCACGGAATGCTGGTGATGGAGCTGGGCATCGTCACCCGGCTGTTCGGCACGGCCAAATCGGCCGACGGCGAGCGGCTCTACGAGGTCGTCACCTGCACGCCGGAGCCGGGGCAGATCCGGACGGATGCCGACATCACCATCTCCGTCCCGGTCGGACCCGAGGTGCTGGCCGAGGCCGACACCGTGGTCATCCCCGCGTCGTCCACCGAGTACGAGCCGACCGGGCAGGACCTCACCGAACCGCTCGCGCTGGCGCTGGCGCTGATCCGGCCGGACGCCAGGATCGCGTCGATCTGCACGGGTGCCTTCGTGCTCGCCGCCGCCGGCCTGCTCGACGGTCGGAAGGCGACCACGCACTGGCGTTCGGCGCTGGACTTCCAGGCGAAGTTCCCGAAGGTCGCCCTCGATCCCAACGTGCTGTACACCGACGACGGCAATGTGCTGACGGCGGCGGGCGTCGCGTCCGGGATCGACCTTTGCCTGCACATGATCCGCTGTGATCACGGTGCCGCGGTCGCGAACGAGGTCGCGCGCGGGACGGTCGTCTCGCCGCACCGGGAGGGCGGGCAGGCGCAGTTCATCCGCCGCCCGGTTCCGGAACCGCAGTCGTCGTCGACGGCGGCGGCGCGGACCTGGGCACTGGAGAACCTCGGCAGGCCGCTGACGTTGCGCGAGCTCGCAGCGAAGGAGTCGATGAGCACGAGGACGTTCACGCGGCGTTTTCGGGACGAGGTCGGGATTTCGGCGTTGCAGTGGCTCACCCAGCAGCGGGTCGAAAGGGCACGTCAGCTGCTCGAAGAAACCGACCTGCCGGTGGACAAGGTCGCCACCGAGGCCGGGTTCGGCACTGCCGCCTCGCTGCGCCAGCACTTGCAGGCGGCGCTCGGTGTCTCGCCGAGCGCGTACCGGAACACTTTCCGCGAGGCCGTTTAAAAGACGTCGGCGAGCTGACCTCCTGGTAACTTACCCAAAAATAAGTTCCGGAGGTGGTTCGTGAAGGCCCTCAAGTTCGCCGAGCGGGTGCTGTTCGGCGTCGCCGCGATCGGCACGGTGTACTCCGCCAGGACGGGCAACCGGCGGTTGCAACTGGTGACGAAACCGGCCGCGGTCCCCGTGCTCGCCGCTCGTGTCGCCCGGGCGCAAACGCTTGCACCAGGGGAGAAGGGCCTGCTCATCGCCGGTTTGGTCGCGGCCGGTGCGGGCGACCATTTCATGGGCCGGTCGCACGAGGATCGCGAACTGATCAAGGGCGCGACGTCGTTCGGCGTGATGCAGGTGCTGTACTCCGCGTTCTTGTGGCGTCGCGGTGCCCGTCCGCGTGCCGCGACCGCGTCGCCCCGGCTCGGAGCGTGGGCTGCGGCGGCTATCGCGATGGCGCTGCCGAAGCCGTCTCCAGTGTCCTCGGTGCTTTCGGTCTACGGAGGACTGTTGAGCACGACGTCGACCCTCGCGGCCGACCCGGCTTTGGCGCCGAAGGCCAAGGTCTCCGGCGGAATGGTGGTCCCGTCGGGTGACCGGCGGACCTGGATCGCTGCCGGCGCGCTGCTGTTCTCCGCGTCGGATCTGGCGATCCTGATCCGCCGCAACTTCGTCACCAGTGAGCGGGTGCGGGCGAACCTCGAGACCTTCGTGCTGACCTCGTACCTCGCCTCGCAGTGGCTGCTCGTCGAAGGCATGACCGCGGAAGACTAAAAAGTTAAGCATCTACTTGACTATCGCTCGGCGTGGGCGGATAGTTAAGCATGTGCCTAACCAACGGATGGATCAGGTGTTCAAGGCGCTTTCCGACGGGACGCGCCGCGAAATGATCGAGCGCCTCACCCGGGGACCAGCCTCGGTGGGGGAGCTCGCGCAGCCGTTGTCGATGTCGTTGCCCGCCGTGATGCAGCACCTCCAGGTGCTCGAAACCTGCGGGCTGGTCCGGACGGAGAAGGCGGGGCGAGTCCGCACCTGCCACCTCGAACCGGACGGCCTGCGGATGGCCGAGGACTGGCTCGGCGGGCAGCGCACCGGCTGGGAACGCCGGCTCGATCGCCTTGGTGGCTTTCTGAGCTCCGATGAAGGGAAAGAGTCATGACCGTCAAACACGCCACCTTCACCCTCGAACGCGTCTACGCCGCTCCGCCCGAACGCGTTTTCGCCGCTTGGTCCGACCCTGCCGCGAAAGCGGGCTGGTTCACCGTGCCGGGCGGCGGCCATTCCCTTGACTTCCGGGTCGGCGGCCGAGAAGTCACCACCGGTCCGCCCGATGGCGAGAAACGGATGGCCTTCACGTCGGATTATGCGGACATCGCCGAAAACGAGCGGATCGTCTACGCGTCGACTCTCTCCGCGAACGACGTCCCGGCGACCGTGTCCGTGACGACGGTCTTGTTCGAAGCCGAGGCGGGCGGCACCCGGCTGACGTTGATCGAACAGGGCACCTTCCTCGACGGTCACGAAGAACCGAGCTGGCGGGAGCAGGGAACGGGCGACTGGCTCGACAAACTGGGCAAAGCGTTGGCACGGTAACTTCCGGCAGGATGGGGACATGCTGACCGCTGAGCTGATCGTCGACAGCCATGTCCCATCGGTACCCGCGCTCTCCTCCGACGGGAAATGGGTCGCCTACCAGGTTTCGACCATCGCGAAAGGCGTCCCCGAGATCTGGCTCGCCGCTGTGGATGGCAGCGAAAAGCCGCGGAAGCTGGCTGAAGGATCCTCGCCCCAGTGGTCCGTGGATGCCCTCTATTTCCTCCGGGACGGCCGTGTCTGTTCGGGGGACGAGGAACTGTTCGCCTGGCAGAGCGAGGTCACCGGGTTTCTGCCGCTGCACGACCGGATCGCGTTCATCGCTGAGGACGAGACGCCCGCGCCGGCCATCTGGGTCTGGAGTGAGAGCCTTCGCCCGGCGCGGCTGCGGAGTTTCGACCCGCGGACCGGCGAGATCAGTACGCTGATCGAAGACCACGTCGTCGACGTCGCCCGCCGCCCGGACGACGGGGCGCTCGCCGTCGTCACCTGGCCGACGCCGGAGGCCGATCCGGGTGGTCTCGAACCCCGGCTTTCCGTGCTGGATCTGGAAACCGGTGAGCGGCACGATCTCGGCCGGGTCGCGGTCGAAGCCGCCAGCCCCGTTTGGTGGCGGGACGAGGACGGCTGGCATATCGCGTATCTCGGGAATCCGGAACTGGTGGGTGGCCGGGCGGTCTTCGACGTTTCCGTGGAAACAGGGGAACATCGGAACCTGACCGAGGAATCGACCTGCCCGGTCAAGCTCGCGCAGGTCGATTCCGGTGCTCCTCTGGTGCTCGTCGCCGACGGGCTCGACACGGCCCTCCATCGGCTCGGGTCCGGCGAAGTGTCGTTCTGGCGCGGGCAAGGCGACGCGGTGGCCTCGAACGGCGAGATCGTGGTCACCGTGCTGAGTACCGCGTACCGGCCGAAAGATGTCCATTGTGGACCGGTGGGCGGGGCGTTGACGCAAGTCAGCGACACGGCGCCGGAGTTCGCCGGGATTTCGTGGGGCGCCCAGGAACGGTTGTCATACAAGGCGTCCGACGGCCTCGCGTTGGACGGCCTGCTCGTTCTGCCGCCGGGAAAGACTCGGGCCGACGGGCCTTTCTCGCTGGTCACGCATGTTCACGGCGGACCTTACGACCGGCACGCGGACCGGTTCATGCTCGGCTGGTTCCCGTCCGCGCAGTGGCTGGCCCTGGCAGGGCACGCCGTCTTCCTGTCGAATCCCCGTGGGGGACAAGGCCATGGGCACGAATTCGCCGTTTCCGTCGCCGGACGGGTCGGCCTGGAGGAATGGGGAGATATCGAGACCGGGATCGATCTCCTCATCGCCGAAGGAGTGGCCGATCCGGAGCGGCTCGGGATCGTGGGCGGGAGTCACGGCGGATACATGACGGCCTGGGCCGTCGGGCAGACCCGCCGGTTCAAGGCGGCCCTGATGGTCGCCGGGATCTGTGACTGGAGCATGCTCTCCGCGACCGGTGAACTCGGCCCGCTGGTGGAAGCCGCGCACAGCGGGAGTATCGGCTGGGAAGGGACCGGCCCGCACCGGCACGATCAAGTCAACCCGATCTCCTTCGCGTCGAAGATCGAGACTCCCGTGCTGATCGTGCACGGCGCGGAAGACACGAACGTCCCGTTGTCCCAGGCGGAATTCTTCCACCGCGCGCTCCGCCACTTCGGTGTCGAACACGACCTCGTCGTGTATCCCGGCGAAGGGCATTCGCTTCGCGGACGGGAACACCAGCTGGATCTGCTCCGCCGCAGCCGCGAATGGTTCGCCCGGCTGCTCTAGCTCCAGTCGGCCTGCGGTTCGCCGGGGATGTGCGTGCCGAAGGTCCACTCGTAGCCTTCGAGATCGTCGACCCGGCAGCGGTAGTTGCCCCATTCGGTGTTCGCCGGTTCCCAGACCTGCGTCGCGCCGGCCTCGACGGCGGAGGCGAAGACGGCGTCCACGGCCTCTTGCGTCGCAAGGCTGACGTAGAGGCCGTGGCCGACGGTCTCACCCTTGCGGGTCGCATGGTCGTAGTCCTCCTCCGCACTGAACACCATGATCGAGACCCCGCCGAGCCGCAGTTCGGCGTGCTGGATCAGGCCCTTGTCATCGGGGAACTCCATGAGGGTCTCGAAGCCGAAGGCACTTTCGAGCCAACGAAGCGCCTTCGGAGCGTCGCGGTAGGCGAGGTAGGAGTGGAGGGAAGCGGGGCGTGCCGTGGTTTCGGTCATAGGCAGAGCTTGGCAACCAATGCGGACACCTGCGGTCCTCGATCAGGGAATCTTGCCCGGCAATCCGAACCGGGTCAGATCGGCGGTCAGGAACGACACGACTTCGGCGATCTTCGTGCCGTTCAGCACGACCAGGTCGAGCCCACCGGGGACGAAGGCGTTCTCCCTTTCGTCCCACAGGTACGTGCCGAACGCGAGCTGACCGTTCGCACGAGCCGGGAGGAGCCGCCAATCCCTGGCCAGCGGACCGTCGAGCAGGAACGCGCGGATGGCGTCGCGGCCCTGGTACCACTCGGGCAGCGGCGGCATGCTGTACCTGGCGTCCTCGGTGAGCATCGCGACGATGGCGTCGACGTCGCGGCTTTCCCAAGCCGCGACGTACTTGCCCGCCACTTCCCGGAAATCGCCGACCGGCCCGGGCTCGCCGTGAAGCCGCACGACCTTGCGGGCGCGCTGCAGGGCGCTGTTGACCGAGGCCACCGTGGTCTCCAGCTGATCGGCGACCTCCTGCGCCGAAAACTGCAGCACCTCACGAAGCACGAGCACCGCCCGTTGCACCGCCGAAAGGCGCTGCAACGCCGCGACGAAGGCCAGCTCGATGTTCTCCCGGATCAGGAACCCGGCTTCGGGCCCCTGATCCGGATACGGTTCGAGCCAGAGGCGTTCGGTTTCCGGTGCGTCCGGGCCCAGGTCGGCGGGCAGCTCGCGACGTCCCCGTCGCTCGATCGCCGTCAGGCAGCGGTTCGTGGCGATCTTGTACAGCCACGGCCGGATCGACCCGCGACCGTCGAAGCGATCGAGACTCTTCCAGGCCCGGACGAGGGTTTCCTGCAGCGCGTCGTCCGCGTCGTGCACCGAACCGAGCATGCGATAACAGTGCGCGTGCAACTCGCCGCGAAACGGGGCGACCAGCCGCCCGAAAGCGGCCGAGTCACCCGCCTGCGCCGTCTCGAGCAGTGTCTCCGCCATCCGTCGCCTCCAGGCTCACCAGAGTAGGCGGATTCCGAGCACGGTGATCAGCGCGCTGGACGCGAGCGCGGTGACCAGTCGTCCACGACGTCCGGTCAGCGCCTTGCCGAGTACCGCGCCGCCGCCCGCGAGGAACAGTTGCCAGCTCGCCGAAGCCACGAACGCGGCGAGCACGAACACCACGTGCTCCGCCCCGGTCGCCGCGGCCATGTCCTCGCTGCCGAGCACGAGCGCCGCGAAATAGACCACCGTGGTCGGGTTCAGCAGCGTGATCCCGAGCAGGCTCACGTAGGCCTTCAACGGCCCTATCGCGACAGGCTGCGTCACGTCGGCCTTCGCGGAGTCGCGGAAGTTCCGGACCCCGGTGAATCCGATGTGGACCGCCAGCCCGAGCAACACCACCACCGAAACCCACCGCAGCGGACCGGCGATCGGCTGGATGATCGGGATGAGCCTGCTGCCGCCGAGGACCGCGACCAGGGCGTAAAGGCCGTCGGCCGTGGCGACGCCCAGCGCGGCGTACGCGCCGATCTTGAGCCCTGACCGCGCCGTCAGCACCACCAGATAGGTCGCGACCGCGCCCACCGGAATGGCGATGCCAAAGCCGGCGAGCAGGCCCGCGACGAGCGCGGCGCTCACGGTCGGACTGGTGTCGGCCTCCGCCAGGTCCCGGCCTGCTGCTGCACCCGCACCCGTCGGAGGACGGAGGGCGTCGGCAGGAAGGCGAGGGTCGAAGTCATGTGCAGAAGGATGCGAACGGATCGCTCCGCGCGCAACACAATTAACGGGACCGGGCCGGGTTGGTCGTGAGTGGCGATTCGGGTTATTGAGGAGTAAGGCACAGGTGGCGTGTTCGTGGGTGAGGCTGGCCACGGGACGAAGGTGTCCTTCGTCGCGTCCGATGCCGAGCGGCCGTGGGGGGGGGGGGGGGGGGGGGGGGGGGGGGGGGGGGGGGGGGGGGGGGGGGGGGGGGGGGGGGGGGGGGGGGGGGGG
>NZ_JBVILA010000039.1:0-71012 GCF_055580625.1 Amycolatopsis sp. NPDC031561
TCCCGCGCCGGCTTGGACTCACTCTTGCGTGGACTCACAACCTCAGATGTCATCACTCACAGCGCCCATCCCGCCGGACCTCAGCCCGGCGTGTCGGGCCGGAAACACCGATCTTGGAACAGTCCCCGCCTCTTAAGCATGTCAACGTGTCGCACAGGTGTCGTTGACAGTGGGTCCACAGCTCTTAGCACTGGGTGGACTCTGAGCAGCGGAAGGCTTGATGCCGATAGGCCGTAGGTGGGATGCCGTAGGCAGTGCGGAAGGCCCGGCTGAAGTCTGCGGCACCTGAGAAGCCCCAGCGTGCCGCGATTGTGTTGACAGCGGTGGAACGCACCGCGGGGTCAGCCAGATCGCGGCGAGCGTTTTCCAAGCGTTGGCGGCGAATCCAGGCCGCGACCGTGGCGTCTTCGGCGTGGAACAGGCGGTGAAGATAGCTCACGGAGATGTGGTGGGCGGCGGCGATCGCAGTCGGGTCAGGCCCGGGTCGTCGAGGTGACGGTGAACGAAGGCCTTGATGCGGAGGATGAGAATCCGCCGGTGGGTCTCAGGGGTGATTTTGTCCGTGGCCTCGAGTTCGTGAGCCAGCAGTGCGACAACCAGGTCGAGTGCAACCCTGCCGAGCCGGGGCCCGTCATCTGGCCCCAGGGAACCGGAGTCGGCCGCCAGGCGGGTGAGGAACTGAGCCAGCAGCGCGCCAATGCCTTCCCTGCCCGACATGCGTCGTCCCATTAGCGAGTCGACTCCGTGGCGGGGCAAGGGCAACAGTGTCTTGGATACTTCGAACCCTACTCCTGAGAAGATCCCGCTCTTGCTGGTGGAGTGCAGTTCAAATGGCGTCGAACCAGGATGGCGAGTTTTTCCAGCACTTCGGTGAGGGTTGCGTCGACGTGCTGGTCGTGTTGGGACTGCAGCGTCTCCGTTTGCTCGACGGTTCGCAGTCTGTCGACGAACCAGGCGGCGATGTGACTTGGTGCTGACGACTGACGTGGCCGGCCACCAGGTCGGCACACTGCGCACCTTCGACCCGTATGGTCAGCCGTTGAGCAGTACCGGAGCGGTCGACCCCCAGGGGGTGCCCGACAACTCGCCCGGCTCGATGGACTACGGCTGGCTGGGCGAACACCAGCGTGCCTACGAACACGCGGGCGGGATCGCACTGGTTCAGATGGGCGCGCGGCCCTACAGCCCGGTGCTCGGACGGTTCCTTTCGGTGGATCCCGAAGAGGGGGGCTCCGCGAACGATTACGACTACGTCGCCGGTGATCCCGTCAACAGTCTCGACCTCGACGGTCACGGCTGGTTCAGTTCGCTCGTCGGCGCGGTGACGCGGGTGGCCCAGGTGGTCTCGTGGGTGCCGGGACCGATCGGCTCGATCGCGAGCGGTGTCGCCGCGGTGGGCAACGCGATCCAGGGTAACTGGGGAGCGGCCGCCCAGTATGCGTTCGGGGCCCTCACCGGTGGCGCGTCCAAGTGGATCGGCGCCGCCGTCGGAGCGGTGAAGGCCGTCGGCCGGGTGGCGTCGAAGGCAGGGCGGTGGTTCACCGCGACGACTCGGTCAGCGAGCGCGGCGAGCCGGGCGAACAAGATCCTCCGCAAGGTGAAGGTCGGTGGGCAAGGCATCGGGTACAAGAGACATCGGATCGCTCTACACGCTCCACACGACGTGAGCAGGCGATATTCCAAGCGCACAAAGCCACATGTGGGACGATGGCACATCCACACAGGTAAGAAGCGGACGGCCAGGCGGGTGTTCCGGGTCTGGAGGAAAATATGAGTGACCCGGTCGAGGTGATCGTCTTCCGCGACGAGCCCGGCGAGTTCGCTGACATCGCACCAGATTTCGTCGCCCAGGTCGGTGTGCCTCCGACTTTCGAGTCGCTGACGTTGCAGTGGCCGGAAGCCGCTGGCATCGAGGAGAAGCGAAGGCTGCTGAGGTTCGTGGCCACCGCGACCGGCGAAGGCCGGTCGCGGGTGGCCAGGCCCCTGGGGAAGCTCGATGCGGAAGGCGAAGCTGACGGGCTGACGTCGTTCTTAAGAGCGGTCGATGGCGATTCGTGGTGGCTCGGGGACGTGGCCCTCAAATTCGACGCAGGGGACTCGACCGAGATGATCTGGTTTCCCGGCAGCGACGGCGTGTTCCTGTACATCGGGGCGGCAGCGAGCCTGTTGGACTTCACCGTTATCCCGGCAATCCATGAGATTGCCATCGTCCTCGACTGGCAGCTCACAGTTCAGTGACCGATCTGGCCCGGCCTGGCTCTGCTTAAGAAATCCCCTGGTGGGGCCGCCGCGTGCGCGTGGTGCCCCACCAGGCGAGACCCGTTGACGGTCGGCCTTCCGATCACGGCTGGCGGGTGCCAGTCGGAGGAGGGCTTTGCGGTCGCGGCGTGTCATGTGCGGCTCCTGCAGGAACTCGTCGCAGACTGTCGTTGCCGCCGGGTGGCGTAGGTCTATCAAGCGGTAGACGGCCTCTCCTCGCGTGTCGCTGCTCAGTCCGGGGTCGCGTGCGAAACGCAGGAGATGTTCTGTCCCTGTGGGGTCGTTGTGGTGCGCGGCGGCCCAGGCCGCGATGACCCGCGTCGTAGCGTCGGCGCGGCTGTCGGCGATCCAGGCGGTCAGGAGGTCCAGGCACGGTTTTGTTGCTGACCATCTGTGGTGAGCGGATCAGTCTCCATAGTGTGGCCAGGCCGTCGGTGCGCCTGTGGGCGAAGGCGAGCAGTCCTTCGGCGGATGCCACCCGGGAAACTTCGATCGCGAAGGCGGAGATTGCTTCGGCGAGCGCCACGGACTCGGGGTCCACCTCGTTCACCTTCTCGAGGTCGATCGCGGCGGCGAACCGGGCTGCACGCCCGATCTTGGTGTGTTGTGTGAGTTTGTTGACCGCCTGTAGCTCGACATCGACGGGGAGATAGGTGCCGAGCCGCTTCAGCGCGGCGAGAAGCCAGCAGCCACTGGGATTCTTCGTCGCGGTCAGCTTGAGGAGTTCCGGCTCGGCGTTGTCACGGAGGCGGTCGATCAGGAAACCGAGGTAGGACATGGTCTCGTCGTCGGGGATTGTCCACATCTTCCGACCTCCGGATCGGTAGCGCTGGCCGGTGAGGATGCGCTCGAGTTCCTCGTGACCACGTTCTGGTGGTCTGCTGATGTGGCAGGCGGCCAGGAATTCCTCGTAAGTGATGTGCTCGAATTCCAGTTCGGTGCCCTGCTGCCGGAATACCCCGCTGCGGCGGAGGCAGGCTGTGAGACTCTCTTTCCACAGCGTGTCCGGTACCCCGCTGGGTTGTTCGGTGCGCTTCAACCCGAGCAGGACATTCATGACCGACGGTGTGGGAGTGTCGCGGCTTGTCCGCCGCGTCGCGGCGACCTCGGCCAGGAACACGCGGAGTTCGGCGGGTGCCATCGTGCCCAGGGCGGCGATGCGCTTTGCGCCCTCGGGGCTGATCCGGGCCAATGCCCGGATCTGCATCTGGTGCTGGACAACTACGCCATCCACAAAACCCCGCAGATCAAGAACTGGCTGCTGCGTCATCCCCGATTCCACCTGCATTTCACTCCGACCAGCAGTTCATGGCTGAATCTCGTCGAACGCTGGTTCGCCGAGTTGACCAACCGGAAACTTCGCCGCTCAGCCCACTGCAGCGTCACCGCACTGGAAAAAGACGTGCGACAGTGGACCAACGAGTGGAACGCCAACCCCAAGCCGTTCGCCTGGACCAAGACCGCCGACGACATCCTCAACACCCTCGTCGCCTACTGCGGCCGAATCAACGACTCACGACACTAGCTCTCGCCAGGCTGACGCGGTATCGGGGCAGCAGAAGCAACCAATGGAAAAGTCACCCTAGTCGATGTGGATGCCGTGACCATGCCGCCTAGCCCGTCTGGCGCTGTCATTGTGATCTCGTGGAGTCCCTCAGTCTTTAGCTGATCGGCGACGAGCTCGAAACCATGTCCAAGGAGCCCGTCCAGGTTTGAGCTCCAGGTCACGTCCTGAGGGAGGCCGAGCCCGAATTTCGACGAGAAGGCGCCACCACGAAGGACCACTTGACCACTATCGGACCCGTCCACTGAAAGGATGATGGCCTCGCGCGGCCTCACAGGCAATTCGAAAGGCCGACTGTGGGTGACTGTCGTGCGGATGCCGGAAGAGGCTACTACTTGCAGTATGCATTGTTCGCCCCCGGGTAGTGAACGCGGGTGTAGCCAACACTCCGCTTGGCCGAGGTTGGCTGCCGCGACCCGCCACGTCTGCCCCGCATCGCTGCTGTAACGAACCAAGTATGTCAACACCTGCTCAGGATGACTGCCCGCCCAAGTCAGCTTCATGGGCGATTTCGAATATTGCACGGCTTCTTTTGCCAGTTTTACTTCGGGTGGAGACTGTTCAATCGGATGAACGTGCAGTACCTCTTTGCCGCGCACGAAGCGGATCGCGGCAGCCTCGTCTGCCCAGGGTAGAATCTCTCGAAAGTCGACGTGTGGAGCATTCACATCGAAGTGAGGTCCTCGACGTCGGCACCGGTGAAAGACTAGCACTTCGCCGGCACTGTCGAGCAGTTCGCAAGACACGTCCGCCAGGGGGTTGCGATCGATCGGCTTCGAGCGGGCAGGCAAATGAAAGCTGGGTCGTACTTCGACGGCGCCATCGCGATTCACGCGGAATGAGAGGAATAGCATCTCTTGTCGAGTATCATCTGTCGCTTCTGAAGAATGAGCGCGGGAGTCAATCCGGAACCGGTTGTTCATCGCCTCGCGGATCCCCATATAAGTGTATGGGGATATCCATGTGTCCGAGTCATAACTCATGAAGTCGGTCACGTACGTCGGATCGTGCACTTCGGATGTGACCACGTCGAATCCATACTCGCCAATACTGCCCCATGGATAGTCGTCGTAGTGAGGGAAGTTGGTGTCGAATCCAGGTGCATAGGGGGCGTGCTTTCGATCCAATGCATGCCCCATCTCCTGAGCCAGGATGGCTCCGGCACCGTCCTTGGCTGCGGCGATGTTTCGGTTTCCGCAGCCACCTACTGACATGCGCGCATCCCTCGGAATCAGCGCAACGTGGATGGAGGTTCTGTCACTATGCTCATCGAAGTCTGCGAGTAGTTGCATCAAACCGCCCGCTCCTTCGAAACCGGGCCCGCATCCACCGCCAGGGGTCCGGAGACTCTTATCAAACTCGATTTCGGTGCAGTCGTCGAACTCGATCCGGCCGATCGGATAAGTGCGCATCACGTACTCGAGTGTGGCGGCAAGATCGAGTCCGCTGGGTGCAGGGAGGTTCATGTCGTCCCCAGTGTAATGGACAAGCACGCCATGGATCCGGAAGGTAGGGACAGGCTCAAAGCGGGCAAATACCCGCGTCGAAAAACTTGCTGGACCGGACTCGGCGGTCAGCTGAGTCACTACCTGGCTTTGGTCGAAGACCTCGATTGTGAACTGGAGGTGCCCCTGACAGTCGTTCGCCGGAATGCGGAAGTTCAGCGTGTGATTGGGGTCGCCGCGATCGATCGATGCGGCCGCTCGCGCTGCGATTGATCCGTTCAGTGACCGGGCCGTGGATAGTCGGCGGAGCGAACCGTCTTGTTCGATGCGGTCGACAATGACTCGGCCGGATATGCGGATGGGAAATATTGGCCCGGAGGCTTGCGAAGCGAGCCGTTTGCGGTCGGTGTACACCCTTAAGACGGTAGAACGCTGCGCAATCAGGGGGACACTGTTGTCTGGCGCGTAGCCGCTCCCTTGACCATTGATGGAAAAGAACTGGATGCCTTGAGTCACTTCAACTCCGACGACGGTGAGATCTGATCGGCAAAGAATCAACTCGTGAGCAAGACGGTTAATCCTCGCCTGATCCTCATGAATTCGCTGGTGGACAAACTGACGTGTCCCTGCTGAGAGATCCGGCTCAGTGTCCAGAATATGTTGAAGCGTTTTGACTTCGTCGTTGAGTGAAGCGATTTGATCGGCTATCTGCTGGCAGCTTGGATTTTCCTCAGTCATTGGACCTCCTCCGCCTTATTCTCGAGGTCGCTCAGGGGTCGCGGGGCGTTACGAGTTGATCTATGTACCACCTGCTTGGCGCCCGCCTGGGGCAAATGGCGTAGTGATTTGACGGCAGTTGGATGAGCGTGTTGCAACCTCGTTGCGGCGACCTGTCGGCGGAGGTATGGCAACGACCAATAGTCGGCCTGATAGGCGCGATCTGCAGCATCAGGCAGCGCGGGCGCCAGCCGCCCGGCAGCGGATCCGGGGTAGCGCTTGAGAAATCGCACCGTGGTCAGGCGAACGACAAGCCTGGAGCCACCGCCACGTGGCGACCAGCACCAGCCCTGACAGGCCGATGGCGGGTTACTCGGCCGTATCACCTGCTGGGTGGTCTGGTGCTGATGCGACTGACGCTACAGAGCGCTTCGAGCTCGGCACGAAGGTGATGGTTGTCGAGACTGAGCCGTTGGACGGTGGCCATCGCCAGCGCCAGGTCCGCGGAGAGTTCGCGATTTGTGCGCCGTAGCCGGGTGTTCTGTTCGGTGAGCCGTTGCAGTGTCGTGCTGCTTCCCGGACTGGTGCCGGGCTTCCTGCCGGCGTCGGGGCGGTGGACGATGTCCGGGTAGTTGCGGCGGAAGGTGGTGTACGCCAACCCGACGCGCCGGGCGAGGGCGGTCACGGTCGGCGGCCGTCCGGTCGTGGTCTCGGCCTCGGCCTCGGCGCGGAGGGGAGTTTGCCGTGGTTCTCGTAGGCGGTGAGGAACCGAGAGCGCCGGCCGCCGTCGGCCATGAAGATCAGCCAAACTGGCACAGGGATCCGGCGGAGTTTGTTGTTGATCCCCTGTTTGCGGGTGTAGGTGAGCAAGGGAGCGGTGGTCAGATCCGTCGGCGACTGAAGCCCATCATCGGTGTAGGTGTGCCGAAGGAGCACGATGTCGCCCACCTGAGCCCGGCCGCCGCGACGATGTGCCCGAGGCAGAGATCTCCTGTGAGAGTCGCTGATGTCACCGCGTCAACCTACGACGCACAACCGTCCACAGGTGCTTCAGCCTAAACGCGGCTCGGACAGCCGGGACTGCGTCGCGGCCGAACCGGGTGACCATGGCAGTCGCCTGTGGCAGAAGCTTGCTCTCACGGCATAGGTTGCTGGGTCTATCCCGTCTCCGATTGGGCTCCGTTGCCGACGTAGAACCCGACACGGGGCGGCGCAGGACGGCACTCGTTCCCGGCTAAGACTGTTGTTGACCTGCGCAAACTGGCAGTATTTGACACTTAACGTCACCAGGCGGCATGGCTGAGCCCTTTTAATCCGTAGATTCTGGGTTCGAGCCCCAGGCGGCCCACCACACCAACATCCCCGCTGACCAGCGGGGATGTTGGTCAATCTGTGGCTTGTTCACCTCGGCGTTGACCACGATTGGGCTCCGTTTCGTCTCCGTTCGCTCTGCTGTGCCGAAGTTTATGTCCAGCTAGCTGCACCGGGCCCATGGCACCCCGGCGCTCTCCTTGCCGTCTGAGCGGTCCGGATACCCGCCGCCATGTGGCTCTGGTTCTTCAGCGGATACGCCGTGTTTTTCGCCGTGCTGATGAGCTACGCCGCCCACGTCGTGCTGTCCCGGCCCGACCAAGAGCGCCGCGCTGATCCGAGGTTGACGGTGTCGAGGTCGCCGCAGCTGGACAGTGTCCACACCTGGCTGAGGATCGCGGCGCATTTCGCCGATGGGAGGTCGGGGAGTCGGGCGGTGGAGACTCTGCGGTCCATCTGGCCGAACAGGAGGGCGGCGGTCGCGACCGGGGACTTGGCGATGATGTCGGCGAAGGGGCCGGTGTCCTGGTGCTCGGGTAGCAGGACGATGTTGTCCAGGCTGCGGTGGCGGCTGTGCAGGTCGGGGCGGCACCAGTTGAACTCGGCGGTGCTCTAGGCCTCCAACGACGTTCGGCAGCACCGCATTCGACAGGGCGACCTTCGGAGGCAAAATCGTTCGACGCTGCAACGCTGGATGGCGAGCCTTGTCGCCTCGGATCCGTAGCCGGCAACAGCGATGACTCAGTAAACCCGGCTGGTACCAAGTGTTCGAGAAACGGTCGTTCGGGTGGATCGTGCGTACCAACCGGGCCCTCCTCGGCGACTCCCACCACATGACCCAACCTGAACCGCATGTGACCGCCGCCAGCTTGTCTGCTCCTGCTCCGGTTGCGGGCCCGGTGATGCCGACGTCGCCGGGCGAGGTGCGGCCGGTGCTGCGGCCGATCCCGGGCTGGGTGATCGCCGTTGGGATTCCGGTGATGTTGATGGTCGCGGTCAGCTCGGTGTGGCTGATGCTCGGCATCGGCGTGGACAGCGCGAAGCTCGAGGTAATCCGCACCGGTGGCACCCTCGGTGTCGGCCTGGGCGGTGTGCTGGTGCTCTGGCTGGCCATCCGCCGCCAGCGCTCGACCGAGCTGGACCTGCTGGCCAAGTACGAGGCGCACGAGTTGGCCGAGCGCACCGCCGCTAACACACTCGCCTATCAGCACCAAGCCGCGGCTGACACCAGGCACGACGCGGCCGAGCGCCGGATCACCGAGTTGTATACCAAGGCCGCCGACCAACTCGGCTCGGACAAAGCAGCAGTCCGCTTGGCCGGGCTGTACGCGCTGGAGCGCCTTGCCCAGAACACTCCCGAGCAACGTGAGGCAATCGGAAACGTTCTCTGCGCGTATCTGCGGATGCCGGCTCAACCCCCAGAAGACCTGCCTTCGGATGCCGATCAGGAGACCCGCGATCGCCACGACGTCGGAGTCCAGGAGCGAGAAACACGCCAGACCGCGCTGGACATCCTCACCCGTCACACCTCCCAAGCCCAGACAGCGCAGCACTGGCCTGAGATCATCATCCGGCTGCAGCGGGCGAAGCTGATCGGAGCCGATCTAACTTGGGCGGACCTCTCCAGGGCGGACCTGACCAGGGCGGACCTGAGCGAGGCGGACCTGGCCGGGGCGGACCTGCGGGGTGCAAAGCTGCGCGGGGCACGCCTGAGCGGAGCGAACCTGGCCATGGTCAAGCTGAGTAAGGCGGACCTGTGTGAGGCCGATCTTATTGGGGCAAACCTCGGTGGAGCGGACCTGCGTCTGGCGAGTCTGCACAATGCGGACCTTAGTGGTGCTGTCCTGGCCGGAGCGAAGTTGGGCGGGGCGGTGCTTCGCAACGCGAAACTAAGCGCGGCGAAACTAGCCGGGGCAGACCTGGGTGGGACAGATCTGCAGTTAGCAGTTTTGGACAGAGTGAAGCTGGTCGGGACAAACCTGATTGGGGCGAATCTACAGGGGGCGAGGTTGCGCTGGGCGGACCTGGGTGGGGCAAAGCTGGACAGAGTCCAACTGGCCGGGGCGGATTTGCAGGGGGCAAAGTTGCGCATGGCGGACTTGGGTGGGGCGAATCTGAGTGGGGCGAACCTGGCTGGGGCGAACTTGGAGGGTGCGGACCTGGGGGGCGCAGAATTGCATTTGGCGAACCTGGCTAAAGCAAATTTGGAAGGGTCGAAGCTGTTTTTAGCGAACCTGAAAGAGGCCGACCTGACGGGGGTGAACCTGAAAAGGGCAGACCTGGGGGGAGCGAACTTGAAAGGGGCGAATCTAGCTGGAGCGGACCTGGAAGAGGCGAATCTTAAAGAGGCGAATCTCGATGAAGGGATGGCCAACTCCTGAGAGTGCCTGTTGTATCGAGGGTCCGTGCCTTCGACTGGCGAATCTTGGCTGATGGGGACTGCCCTGCTCTGCTGCCGATCCGGCGGTCACCGTCGCCGAACTTCTTGATATGAGCGATCACCACGTTGCGCTCATCTTCCCAGTTCGGGGCTGCTTTGGCGATCGCTTCCAGCTCGTACGGACCTTCTCCTCGCGGCACTCGGTCAGATAGCTTTTGTTAACTAGCGATGCGTATGCTCCGGACTCGAAAGTCATGACCATCTGTGTCGCCTCGTTAGACGTTTTCGCGTTGGCGAGCAACCACTGCGCGGCCTGCTCGACCTCACTCCGCAATTCGTTCGCTGCCGCCCAGGTCCAGCAAGGCACATTCCAGTGTGTTCCTCGCTGGTTGAGCACCTCGACGGAAACAATTTCACTGGGCTCGGTTTCGCGGCCGGCCGTCAATACTCCGGTTGCCGCGACCACCCAAGCGCACCAGGAGCGGGTCGCCGACGACACCCGCGTCGACGCGACCTCGCGGCGGATCACCGAGCTCTATACCAAAGCCGACGGGTTCACTCGAATCAGGTGGAGGGGGCGGCCTTAAAGCTCGGAGTCGTCGAGCGGGAAATGCGCTATGTCCCACTGTCGGCGCAGTGATAGCAGGGCGTTCCGGTTGATCACCGTGACTTTGGCGGTGTCGCCTTCTGCATTCCGCTCGATCATTCCATTTGATTCCAGGAAAGTAAGTGATCTGCGGAGTCTATAAGTAGCATAGGAGCCCTTCTTCGTGCTCGCTGCGACCTTCGCGGCGTCTGATTCTAGTAGGTCCGGGGTTCGTTGTTTCCACAGTTCGACAAGCTGGCTGCGGTCGCAGGTCGGTTCGGCGTTGTCAGTGATTTCGAGAAGCAGGTCGGCGACGTCGACGTTCTCACCGGTGACGTGTGAGCCTTGGTACTGGATGGAGCTGTTCTTGTGGTGCCGAGCGGCTGTTCGGCGGCTTCGTTCGGCGGCCACCGCGTCTACGAGCCGGTGACCGGCGTCGTCGGCAGTGGGCCAGGGGAGTAGCCGCAGGCGAGCCCAGAGGGCGGTGTCGGAGAGGGACTCCTCTCCGGCGTGTGCTTGGCGGTGGTCGTCGACCGCGGCCGCCAGGGCCAGCAGCGTGGACCGCAGCGATTCAGCGACACTGTCGTGGTGGACCTTGCGGACGCGGTCGGCGGTCAGGTCAAGGTATTGGTGCAAGACGGTGTTGAACCGACTCGCTCGTTTACGCCAGGTCGTGAACTGGCGATAGTGGTCGGCATACTCGGCAGCGGTGATCAGCCCGGCGTCACGCCGGTTTTCGGTGAGCTTGATCGCGTCGCGTTCACGGACGGACCTCTCGGCCGCCCTGGCATCGAGGCTCTTGAGCACGCGATAGGTCTGCAGGACGCGATCGTCGGCCAGTAGAGCTTCCCAATTACCTCGTTGGGAAAGGCTTAACGCTTCGCGGACGTAGCCCCGGGCGGCTTCGTCATCGGCTGGACCGTAGGGCAGAGGTTTCGACATGAGAACTCTCTGGGGCTAGTCGTTTCAGATACTTGAACGAGTTGCGTTCCCGCAGGAAGTGGCAGCTTGGCGTCGTGTGGAGTGTCAACCCGTCCTCGGGGGGGGGGGGGGGTACTCCGGCCGGCCCCCCGCTCGACCCTCAGGCGCTGAGGATCAGTAGACGGGCTGCGGTCGAGCGGTTCGTCGACGCCCGGCTGGACGACCCGCAGTTGAGCGTCGATGACGTCGCCACTGCCCACGGACTGTCGACTCGCAGCCTCGCCCGGCTGTTCCACGAGTCCGGGGACACCTTCTCCGGGGTGCTGCGCGCCAAGCGGCTAGCCCGGGTCCGCGAGGACCTGATCACCGGACTACTGCCGCTCGATGCCCTGGCACGCCGCTGGGGATTCGTCGACGCCAGCCACCTCACCCGCCGCTTCCGCAGCGCGTACGGCATGCCACCGCACGAGTACCGGATGCGGGCGGCTGACTGCTCGAACGGCAGCCCTTGAGCCCCTGGGGCCACCCAGCGATCCACCAGCCGAGCGCGAGTGTCGAGTCCTCGGTCGCTGCGCAGACCATCCTCGTGGTTCTGCCGACGTTCTGCGTGGGCGCACTGCCCAGCGGTGCAAGTGGTGCGGCCGACCTGTTACGTGCGCGGTCGGGGGCGGATCTGACCGGTGCGAGCAGCCCTGCGCAGCAGCAGGACGATGGGTACGAGGCAGACCAGCAGCGCAACCAGGCTGGCCTCCAGGCAAGAGGGACGACGAGCCGGACGACCCGGCGGAGAAGGCGCGGCGCGAGCTGCCCGAGCGCGGGACCGGCTGTGGGATGAAGACGCAGGGCCGCTGGTTCGCACCTGGTAAAACTACGCCGAAGCCAAAGAAGATGGCGCTGAACCTCATTCGTGCAGTAGTCACGGTCTGCCCCCTCAGCGCTGCAATGCAGAACCCGTATCGTCATCCGTCGGGTAGCAGTCGCGATCGCCTCGTCCGTCGTTACAGACCCGGATATGCGCTCAGCGGGCTGCCTGGAGTGCAGTCGTCGGCTCCTGCGGGGCCTGATGACGCCGGGCGACCAGTGGGACGCATGGACGTTGCCGGTTAAGGCAGGTCTTCCCACGTCCACGGATCAGTGGGCGTTCCGCCGGGTTCGCGACCGAACCGGAATCGGGTCGCGTTGTCAGCGAAGGTCTCGGACTATTCACAGGTGGTGTGCTGGTGAACGCTCTGGCGTGTGCGGACGCCGAGTGGGGTCGAATAGCACCGGTTGCCCACTCGGCGCGTGCGGGAGTTGTTTTCGCTGGTAGCACCGCTAGCAAATTCCTCGGCGTAGCGCGCTGATCGTGTTGTCCCAGCCTTTGTCACTAAAGTCTATTTTCTGGCCTGGTTCGATGGGCAAGCGGTCGCCGCCGTAGCCGATTCCGGAATAGGCGCACCATGAGTCTGTGGTTCTGTTCCAGAGCGACGAGATCCGGTCGTTGAAGCCGAAGTTCCCGAGATCGGACAGGCTGGTCTGGAGGCGGGCCATCCGGCCTTGTGCCCTGGTGTGTTCCCACACGCAGAGCCAGCCGGGCGGGCAGTCCGCCCAGGCTGTGATCAACGCGTCCCCAGCTCGCGTCGCCGGAGCTGGAGCTGACGCCTGCGCTGGTGTCACCGAGGCGGTGGCGACCAGTATGGCGAGCCCGAGGACAACGCTCAATCTCGAACGCATGGGTGTTCCACCTTTCGTGTCGGTGCTGTGGGCGTTGTCTGCCGGAGGAACGGAGCGAGGACGTCGGCCGGAGAGTCCAGGCGAAGCGAGCACGGAACCACTCTCCTTGTGACCGGAGCTGGCGTTGGGTGCCGTGTTGAGAAGAGTTGAGATAGGAGGTCAGGGAGAGCTGCGGGCCGACAGTGCTGGCCTCGAGTGGCTACCGCGCTCGAGACCAGCAGTGTCCGTATGTGTTCGGCTAGCAGCCTCTGACGAGCGAGCTGCTCATGTTGTCGGATCTCCCGAAGAGCGAGCCTCTCCAGTTGTTCCCTGCCCGCAACGTGATGCCGCGATAATACGGTTCATCGTAGGCGCACCACATGACGCCGGTTCGATCCCAGAGCGATGAGATCTGGTTGTCCATGCCGACGGTACTGAGGTCGGGGATGCTGACCTGGGTCATAAGGACCCTGCCGGTGCCGTTTGGCCCGTCCCAGGCACAGAACCAGCCGGCTGGGCAATCGTCATAGGCCCCGGCCGACACGGTGTCCGCGTGGGCTATTGCGGCCGGTTGGCTGGCTACCAGAGCCGCGATTGCGACGGCTGTGCTGAGGACGTTGGCTGAACGCATGGAGTCGCCTCCGTTCTCAGCAGTCGCGCAGAGAGCTGATGTTGTCGTTGCGGTTGTACCCGCTGGTGTTTCCCTGCCAGCCGGAGGAGACGCGCCAGCCCTCGCCGCGGTAGTTGATGTCGAGGTAGGTGCACCAGATGCTGTTGGTGCGGTTCCAGACGGAGGAGATCTGGTCGTTGAAGTTCTGCCCACGGAGGTCGGCGGAGCCGGTCTGGAAGCGCACCATCCGGCCCTGGCCGCCTGCGTGCTCCCACGCGCAGAACCAGCCGGAGGGACAGTCCGAGTAGGCGGTGATCGACACATCGCCGTCCTGTGACGCCAGGGCGGCTTGCGCCACGGTTGCCGGGGCGACTGTCGCCAGAGCGACGAGCCCGAGTGTTGCGGGCAGTGCCTTGAACAAACGCATGAATTTCACCTTTCGTGATGTATTTCGTGGCCCGGCAGTTCCGGGCGATGTGGTGACTCGAAGGAAGCGATCCACCGCCTTGTGTAGCGCGGATGGGTTGTCCGGTGTCGGGGACTGGACGGCGGAACGACCGTTGGAGCTGGACAGGTCTCCGCTCTTAGAGTTCGCCGCTGACCTGAGGAAACTGCGGGCAGAGGCGGGTAGTCCGCCGTATCGGGAGTTGTCGCGGTGAGCGCGCTACTCGTCCACGACGTTGTCGGATGCTGCGGTTGATCACCTGCAGAACTTTCTGGGGGCCCCAGTAGGGGTTCCTCGAATTCACGGTATTTTCATATTTTTGGCGCCGCTTGGCTTCTTGTCGATTTGATCGGATCGCACGTGAAGGCGAGAGCGTCAGCGCGAATTGAAAGTTTCGGGTGAAAACCTCCTGGTTGGGTGTTGAGGATGGATCGCCGTCTATTCGCCGCTGCACGGATGCTCCGGCGATACAGGAGTCGACGTCGTCGAGATCGAGGATGCGGAGTTCGCCTCGTTGTCGTCAGCTCTTGAGGGGGACGACGAAGACGTGGCTCATGTCGGCGTTGTGGGTCGTGGTCGACCCGCGTGAATCGGTCAGGCTCATCGCGGTGCCCTGCACGCCGCCGTCCATACCGTCCTGCCACTTCACCAGGACGTAGGCGTTGAACCGCTGTTCGCAGTCGGCCCGGACGGTGAAGTCGGGCAGGTGCAGCGGCACGTAGTGGTGGTGTACCGAGTAGGACATCTCGCGGGTGGTCGTGGTGGCGTTGTTGGTCTGGCAGAGTTTGTCGCCGTTCCACTGGTTGACGTAGAGGGTGAACGTGGCTGTCGAGGCCGGTGGTTTGCTGCAGTCCTTGTCCTTCTGCGGATAGCACGTCTTGTACTCGGTGTCGGCGAAGACACTGAGTTTCGTGAAGCCTGGCGCGAGGGTGAAGTACGGCAACGCGGGCTCGCGCGCCACAACCTCGGGGCCCGGCCCGACACGCACGAGGCCACGAGGCGTGGCGCGCTGGGCGGGCAGACCGGCCGTGGTGTTGTCCACGGACGTGTCCGCGAACTCGAGGAATCCGTCATACAACTGGAACCGGGCGTCGAGTTTCTTCCGCATCGTGGCGGCACGGACGTACGCGGTGCAGGTGACCTTCGTGGCGACACCCGGGTGAACCAGAAAGCGGGTGGTGAGCTGGACATCCTCCTTCTCCGGCTCCAGGGACGCGCCCTTCTGCAGGATGTTCTGTCCCGTCACGAAGCTCTGCTCGCCACCAGGCCAGGTACACCGCACCTCGTTGTCGAGCAGCGAGCGGTAGGTGGCCGAGTTCGCGCGCATCACCGATCTGACGTAGGCGGTCTGCGTCGCCGACATCTCCAGCTCCACACTGCCCAGCGCCTTGACCTCCTGGTCGAACTTCACCGGCTCACCCGGCTCTGCCTCGGGCACCTTCGGCGCGAGCACCTGTTGCGGCCTGAACTTGACATGGATGACAGTGCTCGCGGTCGCCGCCGGGGCGAGCACGACCAGCACCACGGCACCGAGAATGAACGACAGGATTCTCCTCACGCACGGTCTCCTTTCACCAGTGAGAAATTAGCGTGACGAACTATTCCGGCGATGACACATAACCCTTCATGAGGGGGATCGAGGTGTCGAGTTTCTGTGGATACGGATGGCCCGGGTGGTGAATTTGATGACGGTCCGCGAGGGGTGCGGAACAACCATGTCGGGTGAAGGGCTGTGGCGGCAAGGGTTACCGGAACGTGTGTTGTCCCGGGATGCGTGAAACGGTCCTGATCAGGGGATTCTCGGAGGGGGTGGGATGGTGTCATACTGGCTCGGCACCGGAGATTTGGGAGGGTCGATGGATGTGTCGAGCACGCGCAGCGAGCTTGCGCGACTTCTCGCTGCGCTCAAGGAGCGCAGCGGGCTGAGCTATTCAGATCTTGGCCGAAAAGCGCATATAAGCAGTTCCACTCTGCATCGATACTGTTCTGGAGTAACGGTTCCACCCGATTATCGGACGATTGCCGCAATCGCCACCGCGTGTGGGGCGACTGACCACGACCTCGCCGAGCTGCTACGGCACTGGCAGGTGACAAACGGCCAGCTCACCGTGGAGACACCGGTTTCCGCAGTCGAAACTCCGGACCCGGCCTCCGGCTCTGGCCGGCGGCGCCCACGATCACTCGCGGCCGCCGCTGCGGTCCTCGTGGCGATCGTGATCCCGTCGAGCACGGCATTCAATGACGCAGATCCCTCCACACCCGCGCCCGCCGCCGCGCCCGCCGACGCCGCCATCCGATACGACTTCGCGCCACGTCGCATACTCGCGCCGCGGACGCCCAAGGCAGCGCCTGGCGGATCCTGGAAGGCCGATCATGAGGTGGTGGCGCTGGGCAGCGTCGAGCTCGAGATGTCGACGACGCAGACCGCGTACGTGGTGTCGGTGATGCGCGCGAGCTCGGCGACCCACCGCTCGCTGTTCGACAACGAGGTCCGGTGCCGGTGGCCCGGCGGTGAGCAGAACTTCGTGACCGGACAGAACATCCTGCAGGAAGGCGCGTCATCGGAGCGGGAGAAGGAAGAGGTCCAGCTGACCACACGCTTCCTGCTGCATCCCGGTGTCGCCACCACAGTCGCCTGCACCGCCTACGCCCGCGCCGCCACGCTCAGGGAAGACCTCGACGCGCAGTTCCGGCTGGACAGCGGGCGGATCGAGGTAGCCGACACGTCCGTGGACAACATGACAACAGGCGCGCCCGCCCAGGCGGGTGTGGTGCCGCGTGGCCTCCTGCACGTGGGACCGGACCCCCGCATGATCGCCCGGGAGCCGGTACTCAGATCCTTCACCTTCGCACCTGGCTTCACCCACCTCAGCGTCGTCGCCAACACCCAATACCAGACCTGCTACCCGCAGAAGGACAAGCACTGCGACACACCCGCCCCGACCACATCGACGGCCACCTTCACTCTGTACGTCGCCCAGTGGAAGGGCAACGAGGTCTGCCACAAGAACCGGGCTACCGGAGAACTCCGCGAGATGTCCCACGCGGTGCACCACCATCACGTACCACTGCACCTACCCAACTTCACCATCCGCGCCGACTGTGACCCCCGGTTCAGCGCCTACGTCATGGTGAAGTGGGTAGACGGGATGGACGGCGCAGTACAGGGCACCGTCGAAGACCTGACCGACTTACACGGATCCACCTCAACGCACAACGCCAACACGAGCCACATCTTCATGATCCCCCACAAGGGCTGAACAGGTCATCGGCGGACCGGGACGCGGCGAAGGCCTGGCAACAGCTCGCGACGGCGCTCCCGGTGACGGTGTCCTACAACTACAGCGGCCCTGCCACCTGGAGACCTACCTGTCCGACGCCGAGCACATCATCGTCCGGGCACCGCTGCACGCGGAGGCGCCTGCACCGGCCTCTACGCCCTTGAGCGGCTCGCGCAGGACAACGAGTCTCAGCGGCAGACCATCGTCAACGTCTTCTGCGCCTACCTCCGCATGCCCTTCCAGCTCCATGAACCCTCGATCGCCGGCGCCGACATCGCCCAGATCGAGGAGCATCGCGCCCTCATCCAGGAACGCGAAGTCCGGCTCGCCGCCCAACGCCTCATAACCGTCCACCTCAGAACCGATTCCGGCGAAACCTACTGGGGCGAGCGCGACCTCGACCTCACCGGCGCACAACTAGTCGACTTCGACCTGGGCAAGGCTCGTATCGGAAGCAGCACCTTTCGCCACGCCACCTTCACCGGAAACGCCGTGGTCTACCAGACGGCCTTCACCGGTCACGCCAACTTCGGCATGGCGACCTTCACTGGCAACACCACGTTCTTCAACGCATCCTTCAGTCGCAGCGCCCAGTTCGACGCCGCCATCTTCACCCGCGCCGTCATATTCGACGAGACAACCTTCGCTAAGACAGCGCACTTTCGTAAGGCATCCTTCACCGACGACGCCTTATTCAACGAAGCCACATTCGAAGGCGGCGCCCTATTCGCCGATGCGGTCTTCGCGCACTACGTCGCGTTCAACACGACCTCCTTCGCCGACGACACACTTTCACCGAAGCAACGCTTGACGGCAAAACCTTTCAACCCCCAGAAGAACCCTGACCACCACCGCCCGGTCGCATCTTGGACAAGGATTGAAACGTTCCTGCCATGTTCCGCGACGATGATGGTCATGACCGACGACCCGCGGCCTCCGGCTGCCACCAGTCCGCCGCCGAGCCCGACCTCGTCGGTCCGGCGGCTGCCGGAGCTGACCCGGACGGCGGGCCCGGAGACGACGTCGTCGGGTGCGGTGCGGCCGGTGTTGCGGCCGATCCCCGGTTGGGTGATCGCCGTAGGGATTCCGGTGATGCTGTTGGTCGCGGTCGGTGCGGTGTGGCTGATGCTCGGCATCGGCGTCGACAGCGCGAAACTCGAGGTGATCCGCACCGGCGGCACCCTCGGTGTTGGCCTTGGCGGCGTGCTCATCCTCTGGCTGGGCATCCGGAGGCAGCGCTCCACCGAACTCGACCTGCTGGCCAAGAACGAAGCGGCGGGTGACACTCGCCACGACGCGACTGAGCGTCGGATCACCGAGCTGTACACCAAGGCTGCCGACCAACTCGGCTCGGACAAGGCCGCGGTCCGGCTGGCCGGGCTGTATGCATTGGAGCGTCTCGCTCAGAACACACCCGCACAACGGGACGCGATCGGAAACGTTTTGTGCGCTTACCTGCGCATGCCGTTCGAGCTTCCAGGCGAGCTACCAGCAGACGCAGACCAGGGCACCCGTGATCGCTACGACGCTCGAGTCCGGGAACGAGAAATTCGCCAGGCCGCATTGGACATCCTCATCCGCCACAACACCCCATCCCAGCAGGTGCAGCACTGGCCAGAACTAGCCATTCGCCTGAAGCGGGCGAACCTATGCAGGGTAGATCTGTACGGTGCGGACCTGCACGAGGCAAACCTGCACGAGGCGAACCTAAATGGGGCAGACCTTTACAGCGCGGACCTGCACGAGGCGAATCTAAGCGGGGCAACCCTAGTTAATGCGGTCCTGCGCGCGGCGACGCTGAACCGGGCGAGACTGCAGTGGGCCAATCTGCGCGAGGCGACACTACAAGGGGCACATCTATATGAGGCAAACCTGACTGGGGCGAACCTGAGCGAGACGGATCTGTACAAAGCGGATTTGCGTGAAGCGCACCTGAACGGGGCGGACCTGCGCGGGGCGAACTTGCGTGGGGCGGATCTGCGCGGAGCGGACCTGCGCAAGGCACACCTGGACAAAGGAGCCCTAGACGAGGCGAAGTTGAACGAAAGGACAGCCGTCGCTGACAGCGACAACTGAAGATGCAGAGAACGCCGACGCGGCTCGCCGAGACCTTGCTCCAGCATCACCTGCGACCAAAACATCGCTGACGATCCAGATCGGCGACCGAAACGTTCCCGCCACATTCTGCGACGATGATGGTCATGACCGACGACCCACGGCCCGCGGCCGCCAGCACACCTTCGCCGAGTCCGATGTCGTCGGTGCGGCGGTTGCCGGAGTTGACCCGGACGGCGATGTGGGCCACCGCGCTGATCATCGCGGTGGTGACGGCGGCGGCGGTGGTGGCGTTGTGGTGGCCGGCCACCGCCGGACTCACCGGCCCTGACCTCGTGAAAGCGCGCTTCGACGCGTTGAAGATCGGTTTGAGTATCGGTGTGGGCAGCGGGGGAGTGGTCGCGCTCTACCTCGCCTGGCGGCGGCAGCACTCTGCCGAAGCCGACCTCGACAACCGCGAACGCACCCTCGCCCATCAGCAAGACGTCGCCGCGAAAACACTCGCGCAGCAACAAAAGACCGCGGAGGAGAGCCGATTCGACGCAGCTGAGCGTCGCATAACCGATCTCTACACCAAGGCGGCGGACCAGCTCGGCTCGGACAAGGCCGCAGTCCGGCTGGCCGGACTGTACGCACTGGAACGCCTCGCCCAGAACACCCCCGAACAACGCGAAACCATCGGCAACGTCCTGTGCTCCTACCTCCGCATGCCATTTCAGCTCCCAGCTGACCTCCCGGACGACGCAGACCAGGACGCCCGTGACCGCCACGACGCCTGCACCCAGGAACAGGCCATCCGCCAAACCGCCCTGGACATCCTCACACGCCACACCTCTGCAACCGGGCCGTCCCGCTGGCCCGAAATCACGATCAACCTACGACGGGCGAACCTGGTCGGGGTGAAACTGCGCGGCGTGAACCTGAAGACGGCGAATCTTGGTGGCGCGGACCTGCGAGGTGTCGATCTCCTCAAAGCGAACCTGATCGAGGCGGACTTGATCGGAGCTGATCTCCGCAGCGCGGCCTTGGGCTTAGCGGACCTGCGTGCAGCCGACCTACGTGGGGCTGATCTACGCGGAACATACCTGCGTGAGACAGACCTACGCGGAGCGGATCTACGCGAGGCGGACCTGAGCGGGGCGTACCTGCACGACGCCAACCTGAGTAGGGCTGATCTACGCTCGGCGGACCTAAGCGGCGCGACACTGCGCTGCGTGAATCTAGCCGAGGCGAATCTGTCACTAGGGAGCCAAGATGAGGCGAAATTAGACGCGGAAGCAGCCGCCAATCTGGCAGCAGACCAGACAGACTCCGGCTCCATGTACCCCGCGCCCTCGCCGGCACTGGACGATTAGGCTCTGAACAACGACTCCTCAACGTGATCACTGACCGCACCTCTGTGATCGTCGCTCACTCGCTTGGATCGGTAGTCGCATACGAGACGATGTGCGTAGCACAGGCGCGTCCGGTGACGACGTTGATCACCCTCGGCTCACCTCTGGGCTGGCCAAACCTGATCTTCCACCGGCTCGCTCCCGCCCCGGTTGCTGAATCTGGTTCCTGGCCTGGCAGTGTACGGAACTGGACGAACATCGCCGACCTCGGTGACGTAGTGGCGAACCCGCAGAAATTGGCCCCGTTCTTCGGGCGGAACGTAGTCGACGTCTCCATTCACAACGGAACCAGGGCTCACGACGTGAGGCCCTATCTCACTGCTCGCGAGACCGGGTTGGCTGTGCTGGCTGGTTTAGACTGCTGACCGGGTAGGTGCACGCGAGACTTGATGCGTTTCGAGGCGACAGTCGCCATTTCCGGCGGTGGTCAGGGACGCAGAGCGACGGTATGCCGTCCGGTGGGCCACTTCGATGAGTAGCCGAACGAGGGTCCGGGTTGCCACAGGTCGCAGGCAACGACGGCGGTTGTTTAGGCGGCCGCGGTGGAGTGCGCCGCCCTGGCAGCAAGTTGTTCGGTGACTTCCTCGTTGAGTGCGGTCTTCAGAACGTTCTTGGTGAACAGCTTCAGCAACCCGCCCGGACTGGTCAGCGCCAGCCCGCGGTGACGAGAGCTAACAGTGCGGTGGAGCGGTCGCGGCGAGGTTTGAGGCCACGATGTTTCGCGCGGCTTGGCGTTGTGGATCAACCTCGCTGGAGGCGTGAGGGGTGCCCGTGCAGCGTGCGGCGCGTGAGGCACCCCTCGGTCCCGGTTAGACCGGGCAGACTCCCGAGCGGATGTAGTAGGCGTGGTCGATCTGGGCGGGTGGGCCCAGCGGGGTGCGCCTGCGGTTCACCAGCCGGCAGTAGTCGTTCTCGGTGCCTCCGCCCGCGCGGTCCACGCGGATGAGAATGGTCGTGGGGGCGTTGCAGTGTTCGTAGTAGGCGCCCACGTGGTTCTCCCAGAAGCCGCAGACCTGTTCCGAGGTTGCTTGGGCTGGGGCAGGGGCCATGATCGCACTGGCCACAGCCGTGGCGGCAGCGGCCAGGGACAGGGGCAGGCGATTCGTTCGAGCGTGCCTCGCGGCGGGACGGGCTGTGTCGAGTCCTGATGTTGCGAACGGGTTCGTGAACCAACGCATGTGTCTCGTCCTTTCTCCGGTTCGTAGGTGCCGGACGGGCCGGCTGTGCTTCGTCTCTCGCGAGCGAGGCACGGCTACTGGTTGTAGTGCGTATGGGTTGTCCGGTGCCGAGGGCTGGACGCCGGACAACAACGTCCGGACAATCGGTCACCAGCCTGGGGGAGGGGGTGGTGGAACGTGCCGCGTGCGGAGCGACCACTGGAACGTGATGGTTCAGTCCTCGCCGAGTTCGCCGCTGACCTGCGGAAAGTGCGGGAGAAGGCGGGTGGTCCGTCGTATCGGGAGCTGGCTCGTCGGGCGCATTACTCATCGACGACGCTGTCGGACGCGGCCGGTGGGCGTCGGCTGCCGGGTCTTGAGGTCACGCTGGCGTATGTACGGGCGTGTGACGGCGACGTGGAGCAGTGGGAGCGGCGATGGCGTTCGGTCACCGCGGAGCTGACGGCGCCGCCGACCGGGCCACCGGCAGCAGATGACGAGTCAGCGCCGTATGTGGGCCTGCGTCCCTACGGTGGCGGCGATGCTGGTCGTTTCTTCGGACGGGAGCGGCTCACCGACGATCTCCTCGGCCGGACCGCGGTCCAGCGATTCGTCGCTGTGTTCGGCCCGTCGGGATCCGGGAAGTCGTCCCTGCTTCATGCGGGCTTGGTGCCACGGTTGGTGTCCACCGTCGTCGTGTTCACCCCGGGGGGCCATCCGCTGGAGGAGTGCGCGATCCAGCTCGCAGCTGTGACCGACAGCGGGCCGCGAGCTGTGCGCGACGAGCTGGCGAGCGAGCCACGCGGCCTGCACAGGCTGGTGCGTCGGGCTCTCCTGGCGGAGCCGTCCGGCGCGGAGATCGTGATGGTCGTGGACCAGTTCGAAGAGGTGTTCACGCTGTGTCAGGATGAGAACGAACGATCAGCGTTCATCAGCCTGCTGCTCACTGCGGCGACCGTGCAGGGCAGTCGCTGCCGGGTCGTGATTGGTGTGCGCGCTGACTTCTACCCGCAGTGCGCCCTGCACCCTAAACTCGCCGAGGCGCTGCAGGACGCCCAGGTGACCGTGGGCCCGATGACTGCGGACGAGTTGCGCCGCGCCATCACTGAGCCGGCCCGTCGGGCTCAGTGCGCGGTGGAGAGCGCTCTGCTGACCACCCTCGTCGCGCAGACACACGGCCGGACCGGTGTGCTGCCACTGCTGTCCCATGCCTTGCTGGAGACGTGGCGACGTCGAAAAGGCAACACACTCACTTTGGCCGGGTTTCAGGCGTCGGGAGAATTCGACGGCGCTCTGGCGAAGACCGCGGAGGCCGTATTCGCCTTTTTCGACGACCGCCAGCAGGCCCTGGCCCGTGACCTGTTCCGGCGGCTGACCGCGCTCAGCGGAGGAACCGAGCACACCAGACGCAGAATCGGCACCGGCGAACTCGACGACGACCCCACCCTGGCGCATGTCGTCGACAGGTTCACCCAAGCCCGGCTGCTCACGTGCGGTGAGGACACGGTCGAGCTTGCCCACGAAGCGCTGATCAAGGCCTGGCCACGCCTGGCCGCGTGGTTGGCCGATGATCGCGAGGGACAGCGCGTGCACCGCGAACTCACCGATGCCGCCGCGGCGTGGCGCCGGCACGGCCACGATCCCAGTGTGCTGCTGCGCGGCACCCGGCTCGCCGTAGTGGGTGACTGGGTCGACCACGGAGGACGGCCAAGCAAAAAAGAGCAAGAATTCCTCGACGCGGGCATCGCTGCGGATGCCCGGGAGCGCGACGGGAAAAGGCGAGTGATTCGACGGCAGCGCAGACTTCTCGCGCTGCTCACCGTTTTGTTGCTGCTCGCGGTCTCCGTCACCGTGTACGCGGTGCATGCCCAGGATCAAGTCGCGCGCGAACGCAACACCGCGATAGCTCTCAAAGCGCTCGACGACATCAATAGTTTGGCCAGAAGCGACCCCGGCGGCGCTGCGCTTCTCAGCCTCGCTGCCTACCGATTGGCCCCGTCGACATCGACGCGAGACAGTCTCATTGCCACTGCGGCAGACCAAGCAGTCCTGGACAACGACGACGGCAACCCACTGACCGCACAAGCGGCCGCTGACGGGCAAACCGTCCTGAGGTCCTCCACCGATGACAACATGACGCAGCTCTACCGGGTCTCGAACCATCAGTGGACAAGGTACGGGACTTTTCGCGGCGGATGGAGCGCAAGCGTCGGCGGCAAGGTAGCGGCAACCAGCGACAACGAGCCGACCAAAACCCCCACAGTCAGGGTCTGGAACGTCGATCGGCCACAGATGCCGGAGGAATCCGCTGCTATCCCGGTCCCAGCCCGGGTCGGCGCACTAAGTGCCGACGGGCGGTTCCTCGTGACCCTCGACGTCCCCTCAGGTCCAGACGGTGTGGGGAGAACCGCGTCGGCCAAACTCTGGAACCTGGACGAGCCGCGCCAGCCCCGCTTGCTGGGACCGCTCTCCTGTGACGAACGACCGGACCTGGGGCAAAGCTTCATTTTCGGCACCAGATTCGTGGCAAAGGAGGCGATCCTGCTCCACTGTCTCATCGATCCGGGCAGTTCCACACCCCCAGGGAGATCAGTGCGCCTGTGGACTATCAGCAAACTGAGCAAGCCCACACGAGCGGGACAGTTGGGAGTGGCCAGGCCCGACCCATGGGGCAGCAATGTGATCGTCGACAATAGAGTTGGCCTGACCAGAGAAGCGCGCGGCCTGACCAAGTGGAATATGGAGAATCTCAATCAACCACAGGAAGCCGTGACGACGATCGAGCTCAAGGAGGTCTTGCATGCGGGCGCGATCTCATCTACCGCGAACCTCGTCGCGTTAGCGGACGACGACGGCAGTATCACTGTCAGAAACTTGCAAGAACTCGGAAGTGTGCTGTACACGATCGCGCTGCCAGGGCGGACCGGCTCCGTACACTCTCTCGCATTCGGACCTGATGGCAAAACCCTGATCGGCACCAGCATCAGTGCCGTCTCGGTCGCATGGCGTTGGTATCTCGACCCGGAAGCCGCGGCTAAAGCAGTCTGCGCGCGTCCCAATGCGCCCATCGCCGCGGCCCAGTGGGATTCATATTTTCCAGGTATCAGCTACAAACATCCCTGTCCATAAACGCGCATCCGACCGTCTGCGGCGCGCATCAGATGAGACGTCGGAGACTACGCGATCGAGGCCGCTTCGCTGCGCCGGTCGCGGTATGCGCTCGCCATGCGGCTGATGACCTGGTGCCTGAACAGGTGGTTGGGGTCGATCTCGATGGCGTCGCGGACGGCGGGGGTCGCGGTGAGGTAGACCTTGACCCGCGCTGCAGGGAACAGGGCGGTGCAGCGCTTCGGCCGCGATGATCCGGTAGAACCGGCCGCTTTCGAGGTAGAGCAGACCGAAGAACGCCATCATGGACATGCTCACGGAGGTCTTCCCCGCCGCGGCCGGGCCGTCCACGGCCACGACCGTTTTCGTTGTGGTGTCAGGCATGGTTCTCCTTCGCTCGTGGTTTTTGTAGTGCTCGCGCGGGTCGACGCCCGCTGATGAGGGCCGGGTTTAGCCCTCCTGTATTTGTCAACGTGGGTTGACTCTCTCGCAGGTGGCGGACCCCGACTTTCCGTAGGTGGAGCCGGTGAGGCTGTCGCGGGGCCACTGGGATCGCGACCGGGTGGTTCGGGCATCGATCGAGCGGCCGTTTCCCCGCCGTGGGTTGTGATGCTGGGCGCCGTCACAGCCGGAGCGAGGCAGAGCCGGAGGGGGAGGCCGGGCATCAGGGCGGTTGCTGACGATCCGGTGTGGCAACACCGCGCGGTGTTCCGGCGGGCGCGCTGGCGCATCACGGCCGGCATGATCATTCGTCGGCGGGTGCTACCAGGGGCGCGACCCGGTAGGGCCCGGCGAGGATGGCTCCGGGCAAGGAGAGGTGAGTGCTCCAGCGTCTATCGAGGAGCTGCTCGTCATCGGCTATCTACCCTCGGCTGCGATGTGAACAGGGCCGTGTGGCCGAAACGTTCCCGCCGCGTTCCGCGACGATAAAGGTCATGACCGGCCTGCGGCCACCGGCCGCCACCAGCCCACCATCGAACACGACGACGTCGTCCTCAGCGCGGCGGCTGCCGGTGCCGGCCCAGGCGGCGTCGATGTCGTCGGGGGAGGCGCGGCCGGTGCTGCGGCCGATCCCGGGCTGGGTGATCGCGGTCGGGATCCCGGTGATGTTGCTGGTCGCGGTCGGTGCGGTGTGGTTGATGCTCGGCATCGGCGTGGACAGCGTGAAGCTCGAGGTGATCCGCACCGGCGGCACTCTCGGTGTTGGCCATCCGGCGCCAGCGCTCCACCGAACGCGACCTGCTGGCCAAGTACGAGGCACACGAGCTGGCTGAACGCACCGCCGCGAACACCCTCGCCCATCAGCAGGCCGTCGCCACCGCCACCCAGGCGCACCAGGAACAGGTCCCCGCCGACGCCCGCGCCGACGCCGCGGCCCGCCGGATCACCCGAGCTCTACACCAAAGCCGTCGAACTACTCGGCTCCGACAAGGCCCCCGTCCGGCCCGGCGGCCTCTACGCCCTCGAACGGCTCGCCCGGGACAATGAGACCCAGCGGCAGACCATCGTCAACGTCCTGTGCGCCTATCTCCGCATGCTTTACGAACTCACCGAGCCACCATCGGGCCACGCCAGCAGCGAACGATACGAGCAGTACCGCGCCCTCATTCAGGAACGCGAAGTCCGGCTCACGGCCCAGCGCATCCTTGGCGACCACCTTCAACCCGACCTCGGCACCGCCTACTGGGGCTCCCTCGATCTCGACCTCGTCGGCGCCTACCTCATCGACTTTGACCTGAAAGACGCAAACGTCGGGATCGCGCACTTCGGGCATGCCATCTTCGCTGGAATCACCACGATCACCCGCGCCACTTTCGCCAAAAGCGCTTTTTTTCAACGACGCAACCTTCACCGAGATCGCCTGGTTCAAAGGGACAAAATTCGCAGACTACGCCCACTTTCGAAAATCATCTTTTAATGCAACTGCATGGTTCCGACATGCGTCCTTCCATAGTGTCAACTTTGAGGGCGCGTCCTTCAGGGCTAGCGCCTATTTCAACGAATGCGACTTCAGTCAAGTTACATTCAATCAGGCGACCTTCTCCGAAAGCGTTACCTGCGCGGAAACACACTTTTCCACCACGCACTATTCGGCAATACGACATTCGCCGATCAAGCCAAATTCAACAAGACGAACTTCTCTGCCCCGGGCACATTCGCTGCCGCCACCTTCACCAAGGAACCCGCCTTCCGCGACGCAACCTTCGCCCAGCCGTCAGCCTTCACCACCGCAACACTCGCCGGAAAACCCTACGAGCCACAGGAAGACACCGCCGACAACCCGAAACCCGGCCCGTCCGACCCAGAACGAAGCCCAGGCAACGCACCGACCCATGGCTGAGCGATCATCGCCGAGATCCCTGCCGAAACACCGCAACCGGTTTACGCGACGATGAAAGTCATGACCGACGACGACCCGCGGCGACCAGCCGCCTCCAGCCCGCCGCCGAAGCCATCGACGACGGTGCGGCGGCTACCGGAGCTGACCCGGACAACCATGTGGACCACCGCGGCCTTGATCGCCGTACCAACCGCGGCGGCGGTCGTCGCCTTGTGGTGGCCGGCTACCGCCGGACTCACCGGCCCCGACCTCGTCAAAGTACGCTTCGACGCACTGAAGATCGGGCTGAGCATCGGCGTGGGCAGCGGCGGTGTGGTCGCGCTCTACCTCGCGTGGCGCCGCCAGCACTCCACCGAAGCCGACCTCGATAACCGCGAACGCGCCCTCGTCCACCAGCAGGACGTCGCCGCCATCACCCACGCCCACCAAGAACGGGTCGCCGACGACGCCCGCGCTGACGCCGCGGCACGCCGGATCACCGAGCTCTACCTCAAAGCCGCGGAACTGCTCGGCTCGGACAAAGCCCCGGTCCGCCTCAGCGGGCTCTACGCCCTCGAACGCCTCGCCCAGGACAACGAAACCCAGCGGCAGACCATCGCCAACGTCCTCTGCGCCTACCTCCGCATGCCCTACGAATTCCCGCCGGACGACGCCGACATCGAACAACTGGAGTACCACCGGGCCCTCGTTCAAGAACGCGAAGTCCGGCTCACCGCCCAACGCCTCCTCGACGACCACCTCAAACCCGACCGCGAAACCGCCTACTGGGGGCCCCTCGACCTCGACCTCACCGGCGCCAAACTCATCAACTTCGCCCTGACCAAAGCACACATCGGAACCAGCACCTTCCAACACGCCACCTTCACCGGTGAGACCATCTTCAACGACACAGCCTTCACTGATCAGGCCACCTTCACCGGAGCGGCTTTCGCCAATAACGTCGAGTTCGACGCCGCCACCTTCAACCGCGGTGCCGCATTCGCCGACGCGACCTTCAACGGCCTTGCCGTGTTCGGCAAAACCACCTTCAAACGAGAGGCATTCTTCGCAACCGCCGTCTTTGCCCACCACGCACGGTTCAACGAGGCGACCTTCGACCATGAAGCCATCTTCAGCGCAACCGTCTTCCACGACCAAGCCGACTTCACCAGAACCACCTTCTCCAGCAACGCCGTGTTCGTAGCCGCCGCATTCGACAACAACGCCCACTTCTACGACGCGACCTTCACCGGCACCACCTCCTTCAGCAAAGCGGCCTTCGCCGAAGGAGCCCGTTTCAACGGCGCAACCTTCGCAAGCAACGCCGTCTTCAGCAAAGTGGTCTTCACCGGAGACGCAGTATTCACCGCCGCGAACTTCCGCAACGCCCCCAGCTTCAGCGGCGCGACCTTCGATCACCAACCCACGTTCACTGACGCAACACTCGCCGGAAACCCCCACGAAGCCACGGAAACTGCCACCACCGACAACTCGAAACCTAGCCCGCCGGACTGAGAACAAGCTTCGCCTCGGCGACCCGACGCGGCGTTGGCAGGGATGCCGAGTGCGTCGTCAAGTGCCTGCCGATCAGCCGCGGTGCCGAGCGTGCGAGGTGCTGCCAGCCCGCCCGTGCTCAGTAGGAATTCGGTAGCGGACTCGGCGAGCTTGTGGTGCGGTGCATGCCCGAACGGCGGAAGAGGCATTGTGGCTGAGTCACTCACACTGGTGATCGAGACAGATGCCGGCACCGCGATTCGTCGCGTCCCGGACGTCTCGCCGTTGTCGGATGGCGAAACCCAGGGCTATGCGGCCGAGGACGCCATCCGCGGCGCGGCAGCAACCTGGGGCCTGCCGGACTTCGTGTTCCTGCCTGAGCAGCAGCGGGTCGGGTCCGGAGTGCGTGAACTCGGCGACGGGCTCTTGCTCGTCGGCGACCAGGCGGCCGTGATCCAGTCCAAGAGCCGCACCGATCCCACAGACAATGTCGAGCGCGAGCTGTCCTGGCTGGGCAAGAACGTCACGAAGGCGCTGAAGCAGGGTAGTGGAACGGTCCGTCTCCTGAAGCTCGCGAGCGCGAGCATGACCAACGCCCGCGGCCGTACGGTGCCGGTGGACGGCAAGGACTACACCTGGCTGACAGTGGTCGTCGTCGATCATGCCGACCCGCCGCGCGGTTTCGTGCCACCGCCTGCCCCGACTGACGTTCCCGCGATCGTCCTGCTTCGTCGGGACTGGGAGTTCCTGTTCGACCACTTGCGCTCGACGCGGCACGTGCTCGCCTACCTCCTGCGCGCGGCATGCGCCGGCGACGTTGTTGAGCTGGGCGACGAACCGCGCCGCTACCACGAGTACGCCCTCGCCGACATCGCCGCCGAGCCTGATCCGGTGCACCCCTCGGTCACGGCGCTGGTGGGCGCAAAGGAGACGTCGATCATCTCCAGTTCCCGCGCGCCCTTGACACCGGCCGGAGACGACGATCGGCCGGCGCACGTCATGCTGCGCATGATCATGGAGGACATCGCGAACACAACGATGTCCGCCGAGCAGGAGCCGGACCGGCTGCTCATGCTGGCCGCGATCGACGGGCTGCCGGTTGAGCAGCGGACCGAGCTCGGCGCAAACCTCATTCGCTTCATGGCCTCTGCCGCCCGGCACACCGGCGCCGGAACGCTGACTCACAGCCGGACGGTGATCCCCAATCCCGGCGAGTTCACGCCGCTGGTGTTCCTGGTCGCCTCTGACCTGTCCGACCTGGCCAGGGAAGCGTTGACCATCCGCACCAACCTGTTGCACTGCGACTTCAGCGCAGCCGTCGGCGAGTGGGAGCACTGCACTGTCAGCGTGATGCTCACGCCCAGCACCGTGTCCGGACGGCTGTGGGATACCAGTACGTCGGCACTGTGGGGCGACCTTGGACATTCGCCCGAGCTGGTGGAGCAGATGCGTGCGTTGGTCGCGCAGGCCGCCCTCCCGCCGGCGTCCGCGAACTAGGGCGCCGGCGCGAGCCCAGGAGCCGCCAGCAGGACACTGAGCTGCCAAGGTCTTTCACGCGGGGCTGGTAGTACACCCAGGTCCCGCGGCGCTCGCTGTCGACCAGGCCGGCTTCGCGCAGCACCTTCAGGTGGTGGGAGATGGTCGGCCCGGTGAGGTCGAACGCCGCGGTCAGGTCGCAGACGCAGCTCTCGCCCTCGGCCGAGGTGATCAGCTACAGCAACCGCAGGGGCACCGGGTCACCCAACGCCTTGGCCAGGTCGACCGCCTGCTCGAAGCCGGTAGGGGTGACCCTCCTACTGGGCGAGCCCGCCGCCGTCATCACGGACTCTGAGGCCGACACGGCTTCTAGACGTTCTGGCGCTCGAGCTGCAGATGGTGCATCGAGATTTTGTCAGCCCACTGATCCCGGCAGAACATAGCTGCCTACTGGGGCGCACAAAACCCGAGGTCGCCAGAGAAATCTCTGCAGGATCACCCGGTTGGGCACTGGCCTGGGGCAGTTTTGGTGACCCCGTTTCAAACGGGGTCATGGGCGTGCCCCGGTTTTGCCCCAGTTACTGAACGGTAGCTGAAGTTCGGTGTCACGTTTCTCAAAGTGAGGTGGAAGGAAAAAACTGCCCTACCTCAACTTGTTTACCAAGTGGGCGGTGTTTCGTCACTGTGGAGCTAAGGGGACTCGACCCCCTGACCTCCTCACTGCCAATCAGGTCCGGACAGGGTGCTGACCTGCGGTTATCGAGAACCCGCTGGTCGGCTGGCGCAGTTGAGCTCTGTTCGGTGTGCTTCGGCGTCGTTAGGTGCCGTTGCGATCGACGCTGTGCTCCAGATCTGCTCCAGGAAATTTGGTGTGAGAGTTTAGGGTGGCTGAATGACAACAGGTTGGGCGGCCATGATCTTCGAGTTGGAACAGTCCCCAGTCTGAGAAACGGCAGTCGGCAACCAGCTGGTTAAGAGTCGGCACCTGGGCGTGTCGGACGGTGTCGAGTGATGCCGGACAAGACCTTTCGTCTGGTCGCGGCATGTCCCCGGTGTCGGGGTGTGTCGGACTGTTTCGGACCTCTCGGGCTCGCGGATACCGGGTTCTGTCGCTTGGTCCGCCGACTTTGGAAGGCTTCCTCGTCAGGTTGTTCGGACGCAGACGGTGGAGGAGCGACGCGATCCGGCCGTGCCGTGCCGTGCCGTGCCGTGGTGAGCATGATGGTGGGGAGCGTGGTTGGGCTGACGTTTCTCTTCGGGTTCGGCAATGTCCTTGCCCATGCTCTCTAAGCTGCCCCGCCTCTTCCGGACAGTTGGCTTGGCGTCCCGGTGTGGGTCGCGCCTTGGGCCGCACCCGCGGTCGACCTGGCGATCCTTGTCCGCTCGGCCGGCGCTCGTCGGACACGTAACGGTGTGGCCGGTGGGTGTGCTCCATCGGATGGGGCACACCCACAGGCCACGTGTGAGGTCAGCCTTGAGCGGTGACGAGCCATTGCTGGTCGTCGCCGTTGCTGTCGGCGAACTGCTGCACCTGCGCGCCGTTGTGCGTCCCGGAGTTGAGGACGGAGGCGACGCCGCCGCTGAACACGCTCTGCAGTTTCGCTGCGCCGTTCTTGCCGGTGACGAAGGTCCATTGCTGGTTGACGTCGAGGTGGCAGTTGTACTGCGTGAGCGCCACGCCGTTGCGGGCCTGGAAGCCGGTGACGTCAAGGCACTTTTTCGAGTTAACGTTTTTCAGCGCGTATTTGTGGTCTCCGAGGTCGACGAGTTCCCAGCGCTGTTTACCGCCGTTCACGCAGTCCCACAGCTCGGTCCCACGGCCCTCGGCGAGCGCGTCCTCGACACCGCCGGAGACCTGCAGGCACCGCTGGGACTGAACTCCCTTGAGCTCGATGACACCGGGCTGCATGGCGATGGTCTGACCGGTGTGGTTGACGTCGATCAAGCGCCAGGCTTGATTGCTGGCGTGGGTGTTGGTGTACTGCACGACCAGCGTGGCGTTGTCGGTGCCGCCGCCCGCGGCGGTGGCGGCCTTGCCGCTCTTGACGTTGCGCAGCTCCATCATGCCGTCGTCACCGACCGGGACGAACTCCCACAGCTGCTCGGGAGCCGTGCCGACGCAGTCGCTCTGCACCAGGGAGTCGTTGTTGTTCACGCCACCGCCCGCGACCGTAAGGCACTTGAGGGAGTTGACGTTCTGGAGTGCGTACCTGTCGTTGCCCTTGGCGCGCAGCACCCAGCGCTGCTTGTTGCCGTTCACACAGTCCCACAGTTCGGTGCCGGCGCCGTTGTTCTCCGCGCCCTGCCCCCACAATCCCGCGACCTGCAGGCAACGGCCGGACTGCAGGCCCTTGAGCTCGATGACCAGGCCCTCGGCGGGTTTGGCGAGGTCGAGCTTGGCGGCGTCGTGCTGGCCCTTGTTCAGGAACGCGGTCAGCACAGCCAGCGTCGGGGTCTTGAGAGCTTCCCGGGCCGCGGCGACCAGATTGGGCTGGAACCCGTCCCGCACAGAGGCGTCGAGAATATCCTTGATCTGACGTGTCTTCAGCTCGACGTCCTTGGCATCGCGGGCCTCGATGTCACGCTGGTGAGCCGCGTGCACGCCGGTGGCGATGAACCCCTTCAACGAGGCGGGGGTGCCGGCGTCCAGCGCCGCGCGTGCCGCGATCTTGACCTCAGTGCCGGTGGTCTTGATCCAGATCATGTCCACGAAGTCCCGGTCGGGCAGATTCTTCATGGTGTCGTCGGCCACGATGCCGAGCGCCGCGGAGACGGCCAGGGCCTTGGCCTCCTGGGATTCTTTCAGTTCTTTGGCTTTTCGCTCGGCTTCCTTCGCGTCCGCGATCTCTTTCTGCCTGTCGATCTCCCGCGCGTCGTAAATACCTTTGTTGATGAACTTCTGGTATTCCTCGGGCGTGCTCTCCGGGCGTAGCGCGTCGGCGGCGGCGTTCTTCACCGCGGATCCGTCTTTGGCCTTCTGCCAGACTCGGAAGACGAATTCCTTATCGGACAGGTTAATGACCTCGTCGGTGGCCTCCATGCCAGGTACCTGAGCCACGGCGTTGCGCTTGGCGGTGCGTGCCTTTTGCTTAGCGAGGTAGTCGGCGATCTCGTTGTCGTCGTCGATCTGTTTCGCGGCGTAGATCCCGGTCTTGATGAACCGGGTACACGCGTACTCGTCAGAACTGGTGAACGCCAGCAGCGCGGCGGACTTCACCTCGCTGCCTTCCTTGGCCTTGCGCCACAGTGCGAGCGTGAAGTTCTTGTCGTTGAGGACCAGCATGTCCTCCCGGGCGTTGATCCCCAAAACCGCGGCGGCCTTGAATTTCTCGTCCGTCGTAGACTCTTCGAGCAACGTCGGTGCCGACGCCGCCGCGGGAGTCGGCGCGGGCGAGGGCGCAGCCACGGCGGCGGGCACGCCGAGCGTCGTCGCGACTATCGCCATCGCCAGTGAACCCGTGGCGAAGTGACGACCGACACTGGAAAACGTCATTCCCCGCGCGCGTTTAATACGCATGCATGCATCCCCTCGAAACGTGGTGAAACCGTTCCACCCGCATGCGCATCGATCGGACGCCGCCCGGCGTTACGTTCGCTGGGGCCGATCCCAAGGTTTGTGTTGTTGATCACTGGCGAAAATGTAGTTTGCTTGCACGACGATCGTCGGTGTTGTTTGATACGAGGAGAGTGACCGCCTTGGCCGCGCCGACGATATTTTGTCAGCTCCCTCGGGGTAGACCATGTGGCATATCACGCGAAGAGTTTTAATTGTTGAGGGGGAATTGTTATGGAAAAGCGATCGTTGGCCGCGGTCGCCCTGCTGGCTTCCTTGGGTTTCGCCGCGTCGGCCGCGCCATCCGTGGCCGCGGCGACCGAGTGGACGTCAGCTGAGGCGGGTGTCGCCGTTGGCGAGTCTTCCTGGCAGCTGACGATGGTGCGGAGGCTCGCCGAGAAGGACGCCCGTTCCGATGTGCGGCTAGCCGCGTGGAACGCGTTGCTGAGCAAGGACGTCGACGCTGCGGTCGCGCGGTTCCTGGCGCCGGGTGGCGGTTACGAAACCTCGAAGGCGCGCTCGGCGCAGAACGTCGCGCGTAACGCGGACGTCATTCGCCGGGTGCTGGCGACGACCTCGCCGCTCACCTCGCCCGCTGTCTACGCCGCGGCCACTCGTGCGTCGCGCGGGACTTTCGACGAGCAGGATGAGTTCGTCCGCGCCGGCTTGGACCAGGCGAGGGCACAGGATGAGCGCGGGGACAACCAGAAGGACAAGGAGGTCGCCCGCCAGGCGCAGGCGGACCGCGACTTCGTCGCCGGGCTGGCCGAGCACGACCCCGGTCCGTGGGTGCGGGCCGCCGCCGGGCGCGCGGTACGCACCGGGAGCGACGCCGACCTTGTCGAGTTCTTCGGCTATGAGTGGGCGAGCGCGGCGCGGTGCGACGCCCAGGCCTACCGCGTGCGGATGGCCGATCAGGATCTGCTGTGGCGCTCTCGGCTGAACCAGGTCATTGCGTTCGCGGAGGAAGCAGAAGCCGCGGTGGCGCGTGCCGAGGCGGCCGTCGTGGAGAAAGCGCGTGCTGCCGCGGCCCAGGCGTGGCGGACTGTCGCCGACCACGCTGGCACCGTGGCCCAGTCCTGGGACACGGAGCGGACGAGGACGGCGGAGCAGGTCAAGACCTGGGCCACCGTCGCGGAGTTCGCCAGAGCGGCCACCACCACTCAGGACTGGAAGACGATCTCCGACCGCGCCGGCGAGAACGGCGGCACGTGGACCGAGGAACAAACCTGGGCCCAGACCCAAGCTACGCAATGGCGGCAAATCGCCGAAACCGCACGGGTCGGCGAATCCCGTGTCACCACCCGGTGAGAACCGTCCACACGAGACACCACTCTGACCTTTCTTGGAGTAGCTTCTTCATGCACACCAACCTGACCAAGGCTGTGCGCAGACACAGTCGCGGGATCCCCCGTGCGCTGGTCGCGTTGCTGGCCTTCGCCGTTTTCCTCGGCCTGGCAGCACCTGCCCAGGCCGTCGATGCCCCGCCACCGACCACCACCGCGCCCGCCCAGCAGGCCCCATCGCCGATCTCCGAGGAAGAGGCGGCGTTCAACAGGCAGCTGGTCCAGGACATCGCCGAGTTCTCCAGCGAGGTCGAGGAGCGCGACGCGGCGCTGGCAGCGTTGGCGACCAACGACCCGGTGAAGATCAAGGAATTCCTGGACGTCGGCGCCGCCGAAGCACGCAAGGCCGCCGCTGAGCGGAAGAAGCGGGTCGCTGCGGAGAATCGTGCGCAGGTGGCCGAGTGGGCCCGTACCGCTGGCCCGACAGCACGCACCCGCGCGGCCGAGTTGCTGGCGACGAGCGACGACGCGCGGATCGCTGATTTCGTCGCCTTCGGTAAACGGATCGCTGACGACGAGGACCGCCAGGCCACCGACGACGCGGTGAAACGGGCCAAGGAGATCGAGGTCCGCGTCGTGTCCATGGTCGCGAACGGCGGCCCCGAAGTGAAGGCCGTCGGCCAGGCCGCCCTGGACACGCACGACCCGGTGGTGATCGCCGAGTTCTTCAACCACGGCTATGCCGTCGCCAACCAACGCGACGCCGATGCCCGCGCCGCCATCGAGGCGGCCATGGCCGCGCGGAACAAAGCACTGGCCGAACTCAAGGACCTGGCCGACCGCTCCACCCGGGCCGCGAACGCACGGACGGAGATCCTCAACTCGAGCGTGCAGGCGGTGCGGTTCCTCACCGACACCTCGAACGCGATGGGCTTGGCCAACCAAGCCGCCAAGAAGGCCGGAAAGATCTTCGAAGAAGACAAACCCGGCCGTGTCTCCGGACACCGCGGCCGCGCACCCGAACTGGCGCAGCAGACCCGCGACGCCAAACGGGAATGGGACAACGCGGCCGCCGCAGCCCACGAGGCCACCACCGCTACGGCGATGTCCGAGACCGCGACACGGCAGCTCGCCGAGACCGGCCTGACCCATGGCATCGACTGGGGCAAGACCACCAAGTCCGTCGCCGCTGCGGCCCAGTCCGCAGCGAAAGCGGCAGAGACGGCGTTCCACGCGGCCGAAGCCACCGAAGCCGCCAGCAAGGCCCTCGACGCCGACGCCAACGCTCAGGTCCACGCCGACAACGCCGCGCAATGGCGCCAAGCCGCCGAAGACCACGCCAAGTCGGCAGCCACCCTCGCCGAAGCCGCCCGCCAGCAAGCACAGGCCGCAGCCGACGCCGCGTCGCGGACCAAACAGGCACGAGCCGAGGCCGAACGCGCCGAACAGCAGGCGTGGGCCGCGGCGAAACGCACCCGCGACGCCCGCCTCGTCGCCGAACAGGAGCAGCGCAACGCGGCCACCGCGCGAGCACGGGCGGAACAGGAAGCCCGCAACGCCGCCGGAGCCCGCGCCAAGGCGCAAGCCAACGCCACCATCGCCGCCGACGCCCGCGTCAACGCCACCCGCCTCGGCAAAGCTGCCGAAACAGCCGAAGGCGTAGCCAAGGGAGAGGACGACAAAGCAGCCGACGCTAGTCGCCGAGCCGTCCAAGCGGAACAAGCTCGCGACGCCAAGGCCGCATGGGCCGCGTCAGCGGAGGCATACGCAGCGGGGGTCGCTGCCGGTGAAGCAGGCGACACTGCACGGAAGGCCGCCACCGGGGCGCGGAGCGAGGCGAACACCGCCACCGCGGCCGCAGGCGAGGCCAGAGCAGCAGCCAACGGAGCGACCGGAGCCGCCGTGCGGGCGCGCGCCGCGGCGATCGAGGCCGCAGGCGCGGCGGCACGCGCCAACGCCGCCGCGAACAAGGCCGAGGCCGAAGCCGCCGCGACACACGCGTTCGCAGTCGCGGCCAACGCCGCCGCCGCGACCGCCACAGCCGAGGAAGCCCTGGCCGCCGACCACGCTCGTGCTGCCATGCAACTGGCTGAGCAAGCGGCGAGCGAAGCCATCCAGGCAATGGCCGCGGCTGATCGCACCAAGGCCGAAGCAGACGCGGCACTGGCAGAAGCCATTGCCGCGGGTGTTCAGGCAGGGATCGCTGTGCGCGCGGCACAGGCGGCGGGCTCGTCCGCAGCCGGTATAGCCGACCCCGCCGGAATCGCGCCGGGCGCTCCCGTGACCGGCAATGATCTAGCGGCTGAGCTTGCGAAGCAGGTAGCCGAGCAAGCGAAGATCATCGGCACCGACCAGGCCAAAGCCGCCCAGGACCGGGCCGCCGAAGCCACCGCAGCCGCCAGCCGCGCCGCCGAGGCAGCCAAGCGAGCCAGTGCCGAGGTGGCACCGGCCTACACGGCGGCGGCGGCGGCCGCCGAATCCGCGTCCGCCGCGTCACGTTCCGCCGCAGACGCCCAACGCTCCGCCGCGGCCGCTGCGGAAGACGCCGCCGCCGCACGCGCCGCCGGGGCACGAGCCTCGCAGGCCGACACCCAAGCCCAAGGAGATGCTAAAGCGGCGCGCCGCGCAGCCAACGCGGCCAGCTCGGATGCCGCGATCGCCGGACGCTCGGCAGCCAACGCCGAGGCCGACGCCGCCATCGCACGAAGGGCAGCCAGCAAGGCCGAATCCGACGCCGCCGTCGCCCGTGGCTGGGCCGACAGAGCCGAGGCCGCCGCCACCAAGGCCGAGGAGCATGCGCGCAACGCACAAGCCCACGCTGTAGAAGCACTCAAAACCGCTCAACGCACCGATGAGCAGAAGCGTGACGAAGGCGTCAGCAACGACATCGATGCCATAGGCGCCGGGCTCACCGACCACGGTGACGGCCTCGTTACCTGGGTCGACCCAAAAACGGGTGTCGTGTACCTCAACGGTGTCGGCCTGAGCATGGACGCCCCCGGACTCGACAAGCTGATACCGATTCTGCTGAAGATCGCGCGAGAAAAAGAAAACACGATCTTTCCGAAGGAGCATCCCTACGGGGACCCTCGGTACAGCGTGTACCTCCTTCTCCTTAACGCTTGCATCGACAATTCCGATCTCTGCAGCAAGTCGTTCCAGCTGAAAGTCATGGGGATGGGCGCTGGCGCCGCCGATCCCGCAGGAAACAACAATCCGATGGGATTCCTCTTCGCGACCATGCTCGCGGAGGGGCTCGCTGGGCAGGGAGGCCGATGGAGCCTCAAGCCAGGCGTGCGAGGCGGTCTTCCCTGTGGAACGAACAGCTTCACCGCGGACACCCGAGTCCTCTTGGCCGACGGCACCGGCAGGCCCATCAAAGATGTACGCGTCGGCGACATGGTCACTACGACCGACGTCACCACCGCCGAGACGACTACCCGCGCCGTCGCGGATGTGATCGTAGGTGACGGACAGAAACATCTCGTATCGATCATTGTCGATCTCGACGGCGATGCTGGAAGCGCCACGGGGCTCATCGAGGCGACCGACGGTCATCCGTTCTGGATTGAAGATCAAGGTCGTTGGCTCGATGCCGGGCAACTCAAACCAGGAAATCAGTTGCACGCCGTCAGCGGAAATCCGGTGACGGTGGTTTCCGTGACTCCTCGCACGGAGAGCCGCACGGTCTACAACCTGTCCATTGACGGCATTCATGCCTACTATGTGCTGGCCAATACGACTGCTGTGCTGGTGCACAATACGGGGCCGTGCGGCATCCCCACGGCGGCCGAAGCGGCCGAATTGGTCAAGAAAGCAACCCCCACCGGATCGGCTCTCAAGGCTGATACTTGGCACAGGGCCGGCTCGTTTGTCGTAGACGACATCAGCAAGAAGGGCACCGTGTTCAAGATCAGCAGCAAGGATGGCAGAGGAGATGCCACTCTGATCCAGATGCCAGGAGAACTCAATGGTAAGCCGGGCAGATACGAGTGGATAGTTCGAGATGGTATCATGAGCCATCAGATGTTCATTCGCGGTGGAACAATTAATGGGATAGCGATCAAGCCATGAGTGATAGTGACCTAGTAAAGTTTCGCATTCCAGCCTCGTTTGTGACTGATAAGGTGGTGCTAACCCCTGCCGAGGCGGCGTATGGATTCGAGCACGGGTGGCTCACTCCGGACGATGTAGTCAAGGTGGCTCTCGCGGCGTACGAAACTTTTACTGCTATCCCTGACGCATTCGAGGAACTCGCGTTACTCCTGTCCGATGACTATTATCGTGTTCCCGACTTGCTGAGCGCGCTGCCTCTTCGCGAAGAGAAAGAAGAGGCTCGCGTCTGGTTCTTTCTCGCTCTGGCCTGGGTGTATGACCACAAGGACTCCCATGTGGACCCGCTTGAAACAGTCGAGATGATCTCCGCTGATTTCGGATACCCGGAGGATGGTCGCGCCCTCCTTCGATTTACGCCAGTCGACGATGGCAGGCCGGCCGGTACGGAGTCAATGTACGAGAGGTGGCTGGAGTACATTCAGCGTACAAAAGCGGACCTTTCCAAGCGTACTATCGGTAACTGACCGGGTAGGGTGACGAGATCGGCTTTCGTCAATACGGCCTGACCCGTGCGTCGGACACTGTCCGACGCACGGGTCGGGAGCAGTAACCGGAGTAGACGCTGTTCAACTTCGTCAAGTTCCAGCAGGAAGAAGAAAATCAGCGTGCCATTGACGAGTTGAGTGCAACTCAGTCAAGCTCGCAGGCCGAGATGGCAGTTTCAAGCTGGCGTACCACCCGCCAACAGTATTCGGAGAGGCCTTCGACATCGCGTGTGGCGTGCTCGTGCGTAAAGCTGGCCCGTGGGCCGAACAGGACCGGCACGATCCGCATCGAAGGCGTGCCCAAGCAGGTCCGGGACGAGGTACTCGGCCGCCTCCCCCAGAGCGGTCGAATGGCTTGCGGCTCAGCGTGCGAGCAGCTGAGGCACCTCGTCCCAGAGTCGGCCGTCGAGTTCGCAACCGCCAGCCTTCGGTGTACGCCCACCCCACTGCTTGTGAAAGAAGGCAACGTTGGCCTCCTGGCAGCGGTCGCGGATGCCCTTCACCAGGTTCGCAAGGCCGCCCCGCGAACCGTCGCAGGTGCCGCCGGTCTGCTGCTCTAGACCCTGTGCAACACGCTGTCGTGGACATCCCGCCTCTGTGCCGCGGGGCTAGGGACGACGGCTACACGCTGCAGACGCTCTGGGACTCGGTCACGAGCAAGGTCAAGAACAGCTCTGAGCTCGGACCTCAGTTCGAGAAGGCTGGAGGGATTGCCTCACTCCGCAACCAGTTCGGCGCGCACTACAACGAGCTCGCGGATTCCATCGCCGACACGGAAGCTGACCACTTCGGTGATCTGGTCTTGAAGCTGTGGGGCTAGAAGTGCTCACCCGGGGTGGACACCGAGCACTGCCAGCGTGTTCACAGGATGCTCGCTGGCCGCACCGGTGTACGGGCAGCGTCCGAGGCATGACGAACATCGAGATCCTCGCGCTGCTGCTTGCCCTGCCCCTCGCCTTCCTGCTCGCGCTGGTTGCGGCGATCCTCGCCAAATTGTCGGGAAACTCGGCCGCGGCCGCTGCGCTCGTGGGAGGCGGGGTCGCCATGACGGCCCTCGCCGTGTACTTCGCGGCGGTCGCTGCGTACCGGTGAGCCCCAGTGGCCTGGTCACCACCCCGGCCACCTGCTGCACCCCCCGACGCCGACACCGGCCAGACCGACAAGGCCACCCAGCCTGCACCCGACTCAGAGAGTGAACGTCTGAATCGTATACACGATCAGCAGTATCAGAACGACGATCAAGATCGGTGCCGTAGCGACCCAGCTGTCGACGTTTGACAGTGCGATGGGCACCGACACTACGACTGGGGAGCCCGCGATCAGAGCCAGCGGGATCCGAAAGTTGAGCGTCTGGAGGCCGAACCTATAGGCGATGCGCATGTTCGAGGCGTGCCACCCGACCTGCTTGTGCCGCGGGGAGAGGAGTGGGTCGTCGAACCGCGTACGCAGGTAGTCCGAGGCCATGCCGATCTGCGAGTTGGTGAACAGGATGAGGATGCCTAGCAGCAGCGACACCAGCGGTGACACCAGCAGCAGCGGTGCGCTCTTGCGGTCGATCCCGAAGCCGAGCACGGCTGAGCTGACCGTCACCGAGCACGCCACCAGGGCCGTCCGATGGTCCATTTTCTTCACGATCTCATCGCGTAGTGCCTTGTATTCCGCGAGAAGCAGCTCGGTGGCCAAACCAGGATCGTTGTCAGCTTCGGCGATCAGCGCTGGTTCCGTGTGCTTCGCGTCATTTCCTGTCATGCCCAGCCCCGTTCTCGTTGCTATCTGAACATGAGGAGAACTCGGGTGCGCCCCTGAGCGTGTTACAGCGGAGCGGGAGCTGCAGGGGGTGGAACTCGTGTGAGTGGGGTGGTTGTCGAGCTGGTGGTCGTTGCCTCGGGAGTGCTTGGTGGACGACGATGTCCTCGGTGGAACGCTGAACTCTATTGCGCGCCTCCGCTTGGAGGCACCGATTGGTCAGTGGGGGCAGCGTCTTGCGTCGTTGTCGATTGAGCTGAACGGCTGCGCGTAGAACGGTGCTGAGACCGCGGTGTAGGTCGTGTGGACTCGTCGTTGGCTGGGGGCGCGGTTGCTTTCGAGCTGACCGCTGTGGGGATGGCTTCCTTGGTGGCGGTGATACTTGGTACGTCGGCGGTGGGTGTGTCGGTCTTGTCGGCGTCACGCTCAAGGTGGAAGTCGATGTTGATGGTCTTCCATGCCTGTGCTTTCACTTTCACGGAGCGCAGGGTCGCGTTGCTGTCGAGACGCAGCACGACCACGGCGCCCAGGGCCGCGAGGGCCAGTGCGCCGCAGATCACCAACGCGGCTACGGCCATGAGGTGATCCCCTCGTCGGGGCCGTTGCCAGCATCCAGGGCAGGAACCGCTGGCGACGTCGCCCCTGCGCTCGTTCCAGCGGCCGGGCTGGTGTTGTCGGTGGCGGGCTCCTCGCGGATCCAGCCGGTGTCGTCCTCGTAGACGACGGTGATGCCGGCGTGCTTGAGCAAGTCCAGTAGGTCTGGTCGAGGTCGTGTGGGTACGAGGAGCACGAGGGCTGCCGCGTCGACGAATCGAGCGGAGTCCAGCAGTGATCCGATGGCGCTGCGGATTTGATCCCGGGTGACCTGTGCCTTGATCTCGACCAGTTCACGTGCCGTGTCGTCCCATAGGCTCGGGCTGAACGGTTGTGCTTCCTCCGGGGGAAGGATGCGCAGTAACCGGGTTTCGTGGCCGATCCGCTCGAGGTGCTGTGTGTACCGATCGGCCAGTTCGTTCCTCTCGGCGCGCGAGCTGCGACGCAGAGTCTGGCGCCGCTCAGTGGAGAGCATGAGGGGGGCAGCTTGGATGCGAGGTACTCGGGCGGGAGCGTGAGGCGCTTTGGGGAGGGAGGTCGGTAGATCGCCGAGCGGTTTCAAGCGGAACACGATGATCTGGCGGAGCAGGTGCGGATTCGTCTGGTCCGGCGCGTCCATCTGGTAGTGGTCGACAAGCACGTACTCGCCCAGGTAGGTGGCGCCCTTCGGGTCGACGACGAACCCTTCCAGGGTCCGGCCATCGTGCTGGTGGTTCAGGATGGCCTTGTTTCCCTGGGAGAACTGCTGGTCGCCGCTCTGCCCTTCGCCGACGTAGTGCAGGTACCCGTCATCGCCCACGCCGCCGGAGAAGCCAGTGCCTGACGGCGCGTCGGTCGCGGCGAAGAACATGACCACGTTGGTGCGACTGGACGGGCTGATCCCGCTCTGCGGCCTGCCACCAAAACGCTGGTGAATCTCCCGGCGCGGCAGCTGCGCGCCGGGAGTCAATCCATCAAGCAAAGTGACCCTCCTTTTTAACCCCTCGATTGGAGGGTAAATGTACCACCTCAACGGCCGTGCCGTAGACGAATCGGGAAAGCGACTGTTCGGCGAGGTCGCGACACGCTCAAGGAGCAATAAACAGGGCCTCATTTGAGGGGGGGTCTATAGTCGTCTCGACCCTGAGGAGGCAGTTTGACCCACGCGCATGCCCTGCCGGACCCGCACGACCTCGACGCGTGGCGGGCCTGGTCCAACAGTCAGCTCGCCCCTCTCGACCTCACGGTCGACCTCCTGCATCGCGTCGTCGAGAGCAGTCAGCGCAAGAAGGACGCGGCCAGCCGGCTGGCTCCATTGCAGACGCCTGGTCAGGACGGGTGGAGCGAGGCGGTCATCAGCTTCCGGGAACAGACAGGCTGGGGACTGGACGAGGACGGAGGCCTCTCCCGGACCTGGCACCCTTCGCGAACCTTCTACGTCGTAGTGCGTCCGGGCAACGACAGCACCGGCCTGTTCAACCCCTCGCGGACGCCGAGTCCGAAGACGCGGTTGCGCACGGTTCTGCGGGACCTGATCGACGAGATGCCGTACACGGCGCCGCTGTTCGACGTCACTGGGGACGGCAAGTCCAAGTTGTTGCCGGAGGAGCGGCCGCAGCTGTGGCTGTTCCTGTTCTCCTACCGCGACGGCATGCTGTACGCGGAGCTGTCCCGGCCCGCGGAACGCATCGAGGACAAGATCACCGGGTACCACCAGCGGATCCCGCTTCCGCCGCTGCCGTACAACCGTACGGACACTAGTGTGATCGTTACCCTGGACGACGATCTGGACACCGGGCCAGACATCGACGTCCAGCCGATCTAGTGCTCAGAAGCGGAGTTCTCGCGTGTCCGTCTCACCGTCACGTCTCACGTTGGCGCGCGCCCTGCGCGGACAGACGCTGGCCGAGCTGGGACGTCAGACCGGGCTGAGCCCTCAGACGATCAACCGCTGGGAGAAGGGGCACCAGGAGCCGACCCCTGAGTACCTCGACCGGTTGGCCGAGGCCGTGAGGTTGCCTGTCGAGTTCTTCACACAACCCGAGATCGAACCGGTCCCGGTCGACGCCGTGAGCTTCCGCGCCGTCACCAAGACCCCGGCGTTCCGGCGCGACGCCGTGCTCGCGGCCGGCGCCATCGCCCGCGAGATCGCGACCTGGATCTCCGAGCGCTTCCGGCTGCCCGCCGCCGACGTCCCCTCGCTCAACCTGCCGCCGGACGCATCGCTGCACGATGTCGAAACGATCGCCCTGCGCGTCCGTGGCCAGTGGGACCTCGACCAGCGGCCGATCCCGAACATGGTGCACCTGCTCGAAGCCCGCGGTGTCCGCGTGTTCTCCCTGGTCCAGGAGGTCCGCGACGTCGACGCCTTCTCCTTCTACATGGAGAACGAGCCGTTCGTCTTCATCGACACCGGCAAAACCGCCGAACGGCAGCGGTTCGACGCGGCCCACGAACTCGGTCACCTCGTCATGCACCAAGGACCCGAACGCGTGCAGAGTCGGGAAGCCGAACGCCAGGCCGACCGCTTCGCCGCCGCCTTTCTGATGCCCCGAGCGGACGTGCTCGCGCACAACCTCCGCAACGCCAGCCCCGACCAGCTCATCGACGCCAGCCGTCGATGGCGTGTGTCGGCCATGGCGCTGACCCACCGACTCGGTGAACTCGGCCAGCTCACCGAATGGGGTTACCGCAGCGCCTGTGTCGAACTGGCCAAACGCGGCTACCGCCGCAGCGAACCCGGCAGCCAGCTCATCCCTGAGTCATCACAGGTTCTTGAGAAGGTCTTCGCGCACCTGCGCGCGAACGGCTCGGGCGTCAAGGTGATCATCGACAGCACCAAACTCACCTCCGAAGAGTTCAACCGCCACGTCTTCGGACTGGCGAAAACGGTCACCCTGGGACGCCCAGCGGTGCCGGAAGTGCCTACGCGACCGAAGCGCAGCCACCTCCATCTCGTTTCTCCGGGCTAACACCTGGTCTCAAAACTTAAGGGTGTGTCACTGCGTAACCTGTCGGTCCTGGTCGTCGCCGGACTCACCGCGGCCGGAGGTGCGATCGTCTTCCTCCACAAAGAGATCCGCTGACCACCTGCAGGTGGCGGTGTCACCCGCTGGTGTGGCCGGTGCGCTGCCAGGGCCCCTCGACGTCGGGGACCGCTTTCCGAACGCCGCGGACGAAGTCGTCGAGACGGAGTCAGCGCTCGTGGGTCTTATTGGGCTCGTCGCTCGCGGCCTGCTGAGCTTGGTGAGCGGTGGTGTTGTTCCATGCGATCTGGGGATTGGTGACGGGTGCGTTGAACACTGGCCCGAAGTAGTTGTTGGCCGCGGCGTTTCCCCCGCTGTCGGGTTTGGTGAGGTTGTCGAGGTAGTCCTGGCCGACTGCGGTGAGGCGGGGGAGCACCGTGCCGTCCTCTGCCTCGTCGATCGTTTCTGCGTCGATGTAGCCGCTGTCGTAGAGGTATCTGGCCTCGTGGGCGAGCTGGTCTTCGGTGAAGGTCGTTCCGTCATAGTGGGCCTGGCCGCTGGCTAGGAAGTCGTCCCATCCCTGGGCGTCGGGGTGTTCGTCCAGCCACTCGAGCATGCGGCGCCTCAGCATCGCTTTACGACGTCGCGGCCGTGTCTTGATCAGCTCTTCGGCGCGGTGTGCTCCGGCTCCGCTCAGAGCGCACTGGATCGAGCCGCCGCCGTCGTAGGTGGCGTCGACCAGACCGCTCTCCTCCAGGTACTTCACCAGGCGGAAGGGCTCGTCGTTGCCGAGGCCGCGGCTGGCGAGGAATTCGTCGACGTCGCCTGTTCCGGTCTCATGGAGGTGCAGGAGCAGGGCGTCGCAGTGTTCATCGATGGTCGCCACTGGTGTCTCCGCTCGCGTTGGTCAGAGAAGGGTGGTGAGAGCGGCGATCGCGGCCTTCGCCCACTCCTGGGCGCCATCGGCCAGGCCGTTGATCAGTCCGTTGCCGATCGGGGACAGCTCTCCGCGCAATGCGTTGATCGCCTTGCGCAGCCTGCCCGGCTCGGGAGTCTCGGTGCCGGTGATCTCCTTGAGGACGTCGTTGGCCGCGTTCTCGGCATCACGATGTTCCTGCTCGGCGAGGCCGAGCTGAGGCAGCTGCCGCAGCAGGTCGGTGACCAGCTTGGCGTGTTCTTCGAACCCCGGGGCCACCTCGATACTCGCGATGTTCTGCTGGTTCTGCGTGACGGTGTCGTTGTTCCACGCGATCTGGGCTCCGTTGGCATCGCCGTTGAACACCGGCCCGTGGTAGTTGTGCACGGTCGATCCCTGCCCCAGGGGTGGCAGCGCCGGCGTCTCGACCTTCACCGGAATCCGGATCGGCCCCTGCTTGTCGAACTCACGCTGCAGGTCCTTCGTGAGCTTCGCGATTCCGCGCTTGTTGATCCCGCTCCCGCTCATGCCGGCTCCTTACTCGCGATCCATATTCCGGAAACGCTACGCCCAGGCACCGACAGAACCGCCTGCCGACACTCACTCACCGACTTCCCGGGACTTCTCACCCGCCGGTCGGTGGTGTTCGCACCGAGGCGCCTGCCGAAGCCGGGCTCGTGGCGCCTTCATCAGCTGACGAGACGAGCGCGAGGGTGATGTCGTGTCCGGAGTGGCCGACGGTGCATACGCGATGCCCGAGACGGGCAAGGAAGTCGCGGAAGCTGCGGAAGCCGTAATGGATGGTGTCGAACGACGTGTCGAGGGCGACCATTTTCGCCTTGACCTGCGCCGCGGTGGGGGTGGCGGCGGTGATCTGCTCCATCGCCGTAACCAGTAGCGCTTCGGCGTCGGCGAGCGTGTGCGCGGCCGCCGGCACTGGCGGCCCGGCCTCGCAGGTGGTGTTGGGTTGCGGGTCGACGCGGGTGACGATGGAGCCGAACAGCTTGTATTCCGAGCACACCGACACGAGCCGGGCGCTAGCTGCGCTCTCGGCGCCAACACCGATGACGTGCTTGCCGTGCTCGCGCAGCTTCGCCACGAGAGGCGAGAAGTCGCTGTCGCCGGAGACGAGGACGAACGCGTCGACGCCGGGGTGGATGAGCAGGGTTTCCATCGCGTCGACGGCCATGCGGATGTCGGCGCCCTTCTTGCGGCCGGGACCGTGCCCCAGCTGCACGAGGTCGATCCCGTTGCGTTCCAGAGCGGGCTGGTACCGGCCGAAGCGGGGGTTGGCCCAGTCGCCGTAGGCGCGGCGGATCGTGGTCGAGCCGTAGGCCCGGCACAGCCAGGTCAGCGCTGTCGCCGGGACCGGGTCCGCCAGGCCGGGCAGGCTGGCGATCGCGCCAAGCACCAAGTTCTCGAAGTCGATGAGCAGCGCCAGCTGCCCTCCGCGGTCGCGAGCCTCGGGCAGGTACGGGTTATGGCGTTTGTGGGCGGCTTCGGCATCGCGGACCAGACGCACCGCCTCGGAGTCGACGGGACTTTCCGGCAACGGGTCACTCCTCATCCACAGCCTCGTCGGCGGGCAGGTCGTCAGGGCGGGGGCGGCGCTTTGTCGGTCGTGATCTTCATGGCGTTAGAACGGTTCCTCGTCTTCGTTCTCGACGTCGGGGGTGATGCCGAGAGCGGCGTCGATGTCGTCGTCGGTGACCGGGGCAGCGCCAAGGTGTTCGAGAAGGCGATTGATGCCGATCCCAAGTCCGATGATCGGCCGGTACACATTGCGCTGGAACTCGTGCAGGTCGCGGCCGGTGGTGCTGACGTTCAGCCCGATCGGCGTCAGCTGGTGGCGCAGTCCGCGCAGGGCGGCCATGGTGGCCGGCTGTTCGGAGTCAAGGTGCCATTCTTCAGGCTGATCGTAGGGCTCGTAGTGGACATGACCATCGCCGATAGAGCTGTCGGGCTGGGTCCAGCGCCAGGTGCCCGACCAGTGCGGGCCCTCGTGCCCGGTGGTGCCCCGGCACGAGCTGAAGTCGCCCTCCATTTCGTAGATCTGCTCAGGACAGCCGGTCATGGTTTCGGCCGTAGCGGACATTCAGCTCCTCGGTTCGGGTTTGAGGGCCGCGGGCATTCCGGGCAGGTCAGCGGGCCAGCCACTGCGGTTGGACGGGGGCTCGGATTCGTGCCAGGTGAAAGTGAACCCCATCTCGGCGAGCATGCGGCAGCTGTCCCAGGCCGTCACGCCGATGTCGATGTCGGTCACCAGCAGCAGCTCCTCGCCTTTGCTGTAAGCGGGACGGCCGAAGCCGCGTACCCGGCGGGCGCTGTTCTCGTCAGGCGCCCACAGCCAGGTCGACCGCGGCCTGGAGGAGAACTGCAGAATCTGAGGAGAAAGGTCCACGTCCTCCTACCGGCACTGCTACGCCTACGCTGGAGAGCTGTTCTGGTGCGCGCTGCCAAGCCCCTCGGCGGGATCCCCTCCCGAACGAGGACCTCGCCGGGGAGCTGGAGGCGTTCCGCCAGGGTCGCAGTGTTCGGAAACCCGCACGTTTACTGGCAGGCTCGATCCAGGTTCACGAACGCGTTTTTCAAACGAATCGAGGCCGAGATGACCACGGGGAAGAGCAGCCGCGCCGACATGGCCCGCCGAGACGGCCCGGCTCGGCGCGATGCTCGCGGGCAAGGGCCTGACGTCCGATCAGGTCGCGGCGCTCATGCGCGACGAGGTCCAGCCGGTCCTGGCTGATGCCGTCCGGCGGGTCAAGGCCGGCGTGAAGGTCGACGAGATCGAGTTCGCCTCGCGGCCCTCGCCGCTTCCCGACGATGGCTCGTGATTCCCCAGACGATGGTGTGCGGCAATGCGTTCGTCGACGTACCTGCCGTGCCAGGCTCATGAGTCGGCCTCGCTTCGGCGGCGGACAGCGGCTCCGGGTTGATCGCGAAGCGCCCGGAGGATCGCGACGCGCTCAGCGGGGGTGGCGTTGTTCAGGACGATCTCCAGTTCACGCCGGCGGCTTTCGGCGCGGATCTTGGCCAGGACACAGCGGGTGATCCCGGTGGCGGCGACAGGGCTGGCCAGCAGCCAACTCCACATGACGGTGGTCCTCCGACGTACTGAGTGTTGGGCAGCCCCGGCCAGAACGGCACGAGCTGTGCCACAACGTTTACGCAGCTCAGAACGTCCTTGTGACGATCATTTATACGAGTTTGCGCCCGGTTAAGGATCTTTTGCCCGTTTTCCACGATGTAGAGCCTGCCCGATTCGCTCTCTCGTGGACCGTGTTTTTACAGCGGTTTATAGTTCGTGCCACCTTGTTGTGAACTGCACTACGCCTGGGGAGGACGTCGTGGGGGCTTGGAGCCAACCGAAACTGCCCGAGGGGCCGCTGCGGGACCTGAACTGTGAACTGCACCGGCTGCACGCCCGCTCCGGATATCGCAGCAGTTACCAGATCGCCGCATGGCTGGCCGCGCGCGCGGAGCGCGATCCTGACATCCTCGACAGCTGGAAGAGCCCATCGCACACCTCGGTGCACAAGGTCCTGATCCGCCCGGTGCTGCCGAACCGTGCGATCACGATCGACGTCGTCGAGGCGCTCATCGCCCTGGGCAAACTGCCCGACGGCCGCACCGTCCTCGACCGTGTAGAAGAACTCTGGTCCGCGGCCTTCGACACCGTCCAGCACCCTACGGCCGGCCCCGCCCTCGCACCGCCGGCCGCGACACCTCCCGTCCAGGCCCGGCGCCGCCGGAGCGGACGGCCGATGCCCGCTCCGCTAGGAGTGATCCCAAAGAGCTGGGAACGGAAATACGACTCCTCGCCCGCAGTCTCGCCTCACGCGATGGCGACGCAGGGGCGGCGCAAGGACCAGCGTGAGGCCCCGGACGAGGCTGCTGAAGAGAGGCTGTGGCCGCAGGCCGAGCCCATCGAGCCGGTCTCACTGGTGGTGCTGCAGGATCATGTGGTGCCCGGCGACCAGGACTCGCAACAGCTCGAATGGGACGAACTGACTCGGGTACTAAACGAAGCCCGGCAGGGTGTGAACTGGCCGCTCCCGGGGGAGGCACCGCGAGCACGCCCTTATACCCAGCCCGTGCTTTGGAAACCGCATACGGGACCGGGTGAGGTGATGACCGTAGGAGAGCTGATCGGCAAGATCAACCGGGAACAGATCCAGATCACTGGCATGCCTGCCGTCGAGACCGCATCAGGGCTCATCCAGCCCGCCGCCGGCGAGCCGCCGCTGACCCTGTTCATTGACAAGAAGATGCACCTGCTCGAACCCGGCTCCGAGATCGACCGCTTCGGACTTGGGCGGGGAAACCTGACCTACGCCGCCGGGACACCGTTTCCCGAGCGTTCCCTCCCACCTCACTGGCGGGAACGCGACTACCACCTCTACCGGGTCGAAGAACCGATCGATGTCCTCACCGGCCGCGCCTCCCCCTGGGCCAGTCAGCCCGGCGGCGGACGGATGTACTTGCTCCCGCGCACGATCAACACCCTGCTCAACTCTGGACGCCTCAGCGAGATCCGCTCCGTCGACGACGCCTTCCACTCACCGCTACGCGACCGCCGGGCCAGCGCCCTGGGTGACCTCACATCAGGCCGGCCTGGTGGAGCTTGACGACCGCGGTGGCCAGCCCGCCGAGCAGGTTGACGCCCCAGATGAGCCGGAACATCTTGTAGGCCATGTCCCGCCGGGGTTTGGTCGAGTGCCTGCTCAGTGCGACGCGAAGGCAGCAGGCGGCCAGTGCGGCGACGAAGACGGCGTAGCCGCCGACGAAGACCCAGAGCCACATCGCGTAGTCCTCTCCTTAAAGATCGGGAGAGAACCTTCGGGGCCCGCTTCGCTTTATATTCGCGCGAAACGACAAGTGCAAGCTGCGTCCTGGGTGCGCCGGAAATTGCTCCCCCTCGCGGGGTCGCCGAGCTTGGGGCGGCAAAGGAGATGTCTTAGACCTGTTCCGGATAATGCCCTATTATTCGGAACAAGCCATCCCTGGCAGGAAACCGACCTGGGCGGACGCCGCGCGCCGCGCGCGGTGAACCGACGTGTTATCCGGAACACGGAGTGCGATGGGGCCGTGGCCGCGATCCGGACCGCGCCGGACGGGCTACCGCGATCGCCGTGTGGGCCGCGCACCTGCCGACCGTGCGCGGCCGCTCCGGTTACCTCACCGCGCCGGACACGACCCGCGCCTACCTGTCCGCCGCCGACGCCGTCATCGACCCGGCCGCCGCCGCGCTCCGGACCGCGGTCACCGGCCGGTGGGGGAGCGCGGCGCCGGCGACTTTCAACGCCAAGCGCGCCGCGATCGCCGTCTCCACCGCGTTCTGCCGCGATCGCGGCTGGACCACCGCTAACCCGCTTGCCGCTCGCTCGCGCCCTGCAGCCGAAACCGCTCCCGCGCGCCCGGCCGCGCGCCGAGGTCGACCGGCTCCTGCGCGACACCAGCCACCCGCTGCGCGACCGGGTGCTGTGGGTGCTGCTGTACGAGACCACCGCGCGCGCCGAAGAGATCCTCGCCCTCGACGTCGAGGACCTCGACCTGCGCAACTCCCGCGCCGCCGTCGCCCGCAAGGGCAGCGCGCCGGACATCGTCACCTGGGACCGCGGCGGCCTGGCCGCTCGGCTGCTCGCCCGCTACCTCGGCGCTCGCGCCCGGGGCCCGCTGTTCCTCACCGTCCGCGCGGCGAAAGGCTCCGCGAAGGGCACCGTCCGCCCGGGCGACCTCGACCCGGACACCGGCCGCGGCCGGTACGGCTACGACGCCGCCCTCAAAGCGCTGAAGAAGGCCACCGGCGGCTGGACGCCGCACGATTTGCGGCATTCCGGTTTGACGCACAACGCCGAAGACGGCCAGGACGTCACCCACCTCATGGTCAAATCTGGCCACCAGGACATCCGCGACACTTGCCCCCCGCCGACGCTGCCCAGCGCACCACCGAAGAAGCTCGCGCCCGCCATGCCAGGCGAGCGAAGTAGCCTGTCATGTGGCAGCGATGCGCCCTGCGACTCGGGTACTAGAGGCTTCCTCTGTCGAGGCAAGGACGACCGGTACAGCAACCAGTCGCGTCCACTCTTGCTCCGCGTCGTCCGGTAGTTCGACGGTCCATCCGACCGGCCATGAGGGGGTCTGTCCCGTGATCGGTGTTTCCGGCGTTGTTGATCAGTAGGTTTCGGCTCCCGGCCAGCGGTCACCGAATGTGATGGCGAAGGCGTTGAGTACGGGCTTCCAGCGCATCGTCCATCGGGGCGGCCTGCTCCGGTCGGGTCCAGGCTGCGGGTCACAAGGTACAGGCACTTCATCGCGGCCTGCTCGGTCGGGAAATGCCCGCGTGCGCGGATCGCCCGCCGGTAACGGGCGTTCAGTGATTCGATCGCGTTGGTGGAGCAGATCATCGTCCGGATCTCGATGTCATAGTCGAGGAACGGCACGAACTCGTTCCAGGCGTTACGCCACAGCCGGTTCATCGCCCGGTATTTCGCTCCCCATTTCTCGTCGAGTTCGTCCAGTGCGGCCATCGCGGCGTCGGGGTTGGGTGCGGTGTAGATGGGTTTGATGTCTCGTTTCACCGTGTCCCAGTCCCGGCGAGAAGCGAGCCGGAAGGTGTTGCGGATCAAATGGACGATGCACGTTTGGACGACGGTGTGCGGCCACACGTTTGTCACGGCCTCCGGAAGGCCTTTGAGGCCGTCGCAGACGAGGAAGAACACGTCCCGGACGCCGCGGTTCTTCAGATCGATCAGCACGCTCATCCAGAACTTCGCACCTTCACCGCCGGTGCCCATCCACAGCCCGAACACGTCCTTCCGCCCGTCCACGGTGACGCCGATAGCGGCGTAGACAGGCCGGTTGGCGACCTGCCCGTCGCGGACCTTGACGTGGATCGCGTCGATGAACACGGTCACGTATACCGCGTCGAGCGGTCGGCTGGCCCAGTCTTGCATCTCGGCGACGACCTTATCGGTGATCCGTGAGATCGTTTCCTTGCTGACCGAAGTCCCGTAGATCTCGGCAAAATGTGCCGAAATATCCCCCGTCGTCATTCCCTTCGCATACAACGACAACACGATCTCATCCACCTCGGTAAGGCGGCGCTGCCGCTTCTTCACGATCTGCGGCTCGAACGTGTTTCCCGATCCGGTGGCACATCGATGCCGACCTCGCCCGCAGCATCCGAAACCACCGTTTTAGACCGAGTGCCGTTCCGGACATTCGTCGACTCGCGGTCCGGCTCGGCCTGGTTCTTCTCATGCCCGAGGTGCTCGGTCATCTCCTCGTTCAATGCGGTTTCCAGCACATTCTTGGTGAACAGCTTCAGCAGGCCATCCGGGCCGGTCAAGGCCAACCCCCGCGCCTTCGCCTCGGCCACCATCGCCGCCGCAGCGGCCTGCTCCAGCGACAGCTCCCGCGCAGCCTTGGACTCACTCTTGCGTGGACTCACAAGGTCCGATGTCATCACTCACAGTGCCCATCCCGCCGGACCTCAGCCCAGCGTGTCGGGCCGAAAACACCGATCTTGGAACAGTCCCAACGCGAACACCCGGCCTTGGCGCCGGCGGAGCCCGGTGACTTTCAGACCGTGACCGGCTTCGGATGCGCCGATCGTTGTAGACGCGAAGCCGCGTCATCGAGTATCCGCCCAGAACGTCGCACTCGTGCTCGGTAGACCGGCGTACAGCGGTGCTGGCCGACAACAAGAGAGGCGAGGCCCGTCGGGCATAACTCCGACACGGGCCTCGACCCTGATGGCGTCGATCACTCGCGATGTGATCGCGAGCTGATCACACGGGGGTATATCAGGTGACGGTGATCGTGACCGATGGGGCGAAGGAGACGCAGAGCGTTCCATCGAGGAGCAAGACGTAGGAGTGGACCGGCACGCCGGCTGCGGCGGGGCCGCGGGTCAGTGTGAGCGTACGAGCAGGCGGGTTGAAGTCGTGGCTCCCTCGGGCAGCCGAATAGCCGCCCTGCGTGGATGTTCCGCCGTTGTCCGTGATGATGACACGCCAGTTCACGTCCCATATCCCAGACCAGTCGGTGCGCACGTGGGCGCCGGTGTCCATGGTGGCTCGAGAGTTGCCGAGAGCGGACATGCTCACCATGGACCATCCGCAGTTGCCGTACTTGTAGTTCGTCGCGTTCGTGCTCACCTCGCCGGAATCGGTCGTCACTAGCGCGCCGGAGGGCTCGCCCAAGCCTGCGCGTGCCGCATCGGCCTGTGACTTCGGCACAGAGTCTTGATAGCCGCCTGGACGAGTGATCACCTCGTAACCGTTGGCCTCGGCAACTGCTCGGTCAAAGCCGACTGCCCATAGGCCATCCTGGAGATCGCCGGTGGCGGCTGCTGGCGGCTCTGCATCCGCTGAAAGGGGAGACATCGCCAGAAGCAACAATGCAGATAGTGTCGTGAAGATGGAAGGTAATGAACGCATATTTCCTCGATTCCAGAATTAGCGAGCGGGTCGGGTTTCTCACCTAGGCGCCAGTAGTGAACTGATCACCGCATCACCTGCAACTCTGCCGACCTGCAGGTGCGTCGGCAACGCCTAGGCCAATTGGCGAGGCGGCCTGCGTCTAACGTCTTTCTCGAGCCGCCCCGATGCGTCCTTACTGCGGTGTTTCAGCACCCGGCCGGTTCGCGTCACTTCCAAATGTGTACCGTGGCGCCGGCGCAGCCTGTGTCGCAAATGATCGTCGCGTCGTACGTGGAGTACACGTTGGACAGGCCCTTCCACAGCGCCGAATTGAAGTAGCCGCTGTAGACGATCTTGCCGTTGTTCACGTCGCGGACGTTGATCCGGTAGTTCGTCCTGATGTTGCCGGTGGAGACGAACACCTGGTGCTGCGCATTGGCTGGCGTGCTACCGGCGGTGCAGGTCTTGGCCGGCACAGTGCAGTAGTGATCGTCCGCCGCGAGCGCCGGCCCCGGCGTGGCTACCAGCATCGCGCCTGCGGCCACCGTACCGGTCACCGCTGCCTTGATCGATTTCCTCATCGGTCCTCCTCGGTTGTGTCGGGCCGGTCCGGTGGTTCTGTATCCCTCGCGTGCGGCGTGCGCCGCGACCGGCCTGAACTCGTGAAGATGGTGGACTCCCGATTCGCCGTGACCTCACCACGTTTTGGCAATCGCCTGGTCAGCGGTCGTACGACGGTGTGCGGACAGAGTAGGAAGGGGCCTGGGGAGGAGGGCGTCGTGGCGACAGAACTGCGTGTGCTCGGGCAGGTCGAGCTGCGGGTTGATGGCCGGTTGGTGGAGGTTGGTCACGCGCGGCAGCGGTGTGTGTTGGCGGTTCTGCTGGTGGAGGCGAACCGGGTCGTCACGATGGAGCAGCTGCTGGAGCGCGTGTGGGCGGACCGGTTGCCCTATAAGGCCCGCGCGGTGGCCAGCAATTACGTGTCGCGGCTACGACGGGTGCTGGCGGGTGAGATCGCGGTCGTGCGGCGGGGCGGCGGGTACGTGCTGGAGGTGGATCCGGAAGCGGTGGACCTGCTCCGATTTCGCCACCTCGTACAACAGGCTCGCAGTGCAGTCGACGCGCGGGCGCTGACGCTGCTGGAGGAGGCGGCAGGGCTGTGGCGTGGCGAGGCGTTCGAGGGGCTCGACACTCCGTGGATCGCCGCTGTCCGTGAAGGCCTGGCACAAGAGCGGTTCGCCGTCGACGTCGATCGCACTGACCTGGCGCTCGCGCACGGCAGGCACGCGGAGTTGTGCGCCGAGCTGGCCGAGCGAGCGAATGCGCATCCACTGGACGAACGGGTCGTCGGGCAGCTGATGCTCGCTTTGTACCGCAACGGCCGCCAGGCGGAGGCACTCCTGCGGTTCGACAGCATCCGTGCACGGCTGGCCGACGAGGTGGGCGCCGATCCGGGGTCGGAACTGCGCGACAACCTTTAGGGGCAATCCTTTGAGCCTGGGTGGCGTGACACCAGATCAGACGTCGTCGGCTTCCTGGTCGTCCGGTTCGGGTTCGAACTCCTCGGGTCGTTCGTCGTCGCCGTACTGTGCGACGGCCTGGTCGCTGAGGTCCAGCACGACTGGCTTGCCCATCGCCTCGGCCGCGACCTTGACCAGGGCGGCGGTGCGGACTTCGAAGAACTTGTCGAAGTCAGCGGCTCGGAGGAGCGCGGGATCGATGTGGTGGGTGGCCACGATCGTGTCCAGCGCCTCCGCGCTCAGGCCGGTGTCCCTCTCCAGTTTGGCGAGGTAGTCGCGGGGGGATCGTCCGCCGATCGACCGGTTGGTCTCATACGAGATGGGTGTCTTGTTGACGATGCTTTCGCGATGTGCGTCGTCGACGCCGTTCTTCGAACACCACGCTTTCGGGAAGATGTGGTGGACATCGATCTTGAGGGGCACGAAGGTGGCATGTCCGATGACCTTCCGGTACTTCCAGTCGGTCGCGCCGCCGCGCATCATCAGCGCGTAGAGGCCCTTGTAGGCGGAACTGTTCCTGGTCTTCAGGGACAGCAGGCGACTTTCCCGGAATCCGGCGCGAGCCACCGTCTCCGGCACGGTGGCGGTGTCGCCGAGTGCCCAGGCCGGTACCTGCTCGACGTCACGGGCGAAGCGGGTCTCGACGGCGCCGCCGTACAACTCGCCCAGTACGCCGCACCAGTACCATTGGCGGATGCGCCGGCTCGTGGTGTGGACATCGATCTGGTCGCCAAGCAGGACTCGCAGTACCGCCAGCGGAACCAGTTGCGTCCGGTACGACAGATCGGCGACGGTGAACACGTTTTCCTGAGCGAGGAACCCCGCTGCCCACTCCAGCCCGTCGGCGACCTGTGGCACCCACTTGAGGTAGTCCTGCAGGGAGAGTTTCAGGATGTCGGCTCGGCGGGCGCTGGTCGCGGGCAGGTCTCCGGTAGGCGCGGTGGTCTCGGTGCGCTTGCGGCGTTCGTGGGTAGCCAGCAGGGTGACTGCCTGCAACAGGTCACTGCTCTGCAGCCCTCTGAGCACGAGGTGATGGTCGAGCCGCTCTTTGAGCTGCCGCCAGTTGTCGTTGAGCCGGAAGTCGGTGCCGCGTTCGGTGAAGTAGGCCGCGTCGCCGGCGAACATGGCGGTCAGGAGCTCGAAGACGTCGAGAGCGAGACCTCCGGTGTTGACCTTCTCGAAGACGGTACAGACGGCTTCTTTCGTGGTGTCTTTGCCGAGCAGGATCGCGGGGATGCGGTAGCCGATCATCGGGGTCAGGATTTCGGCCTGGAAGCGTTGCACGGTGACGATCCGCGCGTTGTCGGCCATTCCGCCGGGGGCGGCGTATTCCATCAGCCATTTCATCGCCGCGGCCTGGTCGAAGGCCAGCGACATCGGGAACATGCCCGCGGCCTGCTCCGAGTGAGGCGTGGACAGATCGAGAGCGATGGTGCGACCGAAGTCCGACCGGACTTTGCGGTCTGCGGGGATGGACGCGATGGCCTCGTCGCGGTCGGCGGGATCACCCAGGGCCTTGTTGATGTTGAGGTAGTACCAGCGCTGGAGCTTCTTCTTGCGGGCGTCGGTGGTTTCGACGGGCCGTTTTCCGGTGAGCGCCTGGTACAGGGATGTCATGCGTTGCTGGCCGTCGAGCAGGAGGTGGTTCGGGTGGACGTCGTCCTTCAAGGACACGCCTGCCAGCGTTTTGGGTTTGAACCTGGTGTGGGTGCTTCCGGTCTCCAGCATCATCAGCACCCCCATGGGATGCCCCAGCGTGAGCGTGGAGAGCAGCGACCGGATACGGTCGTCGTCCCATTTGTTACTCCCGCTGGAAATCCGGGAGCTGCAGCTTGCCGATGCGGGCCTGCTGCAGTAAGTCCGTCAAGGGCAGCTGCGGGCTCTGGAAACTCATGCTCTTCTACCTCGAGCTCTTCGGGTGCAGATCATGTGTGGTCGTGTGCACAGTGACAGCGGCGCTGCTTCGTGGCTGTGGCACCGCAGGATGAGGAGTCGCCGGATGCCGGGGTCCTTCACCTGCCGGTGGTGTCGAGAGCGGGAGCCAGTCGCGCCCGCCGCGCGCGGCCGCATCGGTCATCCGGTCGAAGGCTTCGAGGACAAGGCGGCGCGTACGGTACTCGCCGAAGTCACGCTCCTCGTACTTCCGTACGACGGGGAACGAGTCCAGGACATGCTCGGCCTCGGTGCGGGTTAGGCCGTAGGTGTGGAGCATGGCGGCGTCGAGGTCGGCGCGCAGCAACGCTCGACGGTCGGGATTCCAGCGGAACGGTGGGCCGTGGTCGCCCATGTCGTTGGCGTACGGCTGCAGTCGCCACGAAGTGTAGGACAGCTCGAGAATGTACGGGATGACCCAATCAGCAAGGGTGCGTTCTGCTTGCCATGAGGTTGTCTGAGTAAAGGTTGTAGGGCTAGGGCAGGCGATTTGCTTCATAACGAAGTAGGTCATCCCGGTGCCGCTGATCTTTTGGCGAGCGATGTAGTCGAAGGCCATCGATGACCAGATGGCATGCAGTAGCGGTCCGTGCGCGAACTTTTCGGGATAGGCAAGGGGGAACTTATGGCCGACGGCGCTGGTCGGCAGTACGGCCGGTACGAATGTGCGCATGTTGCTCGCGTTGGTGATGTCGCGCCAGCCGAGTAGCCACTTTCGGTCCCATTTGCCGTCCAGTGTCGCAGCGACCTTTGGCTGGGCAACCCAGTATCGGGCCAAAGGTTCAGTTTGCGGATCGTCATGTTGCTCCGCGGTCAGCCTCGGGAGAGAGCCGACGTTCAACTGGGCCTGCGTCGCGTTGCGGTAGGTGGAGAAGCGGTGGTCGAAGTGGCCGAGCATCTTTGCCTCGTACAGGGGCAGGTACTCGAGCTCTTGCCCCTCGTATGACCAGCCGTTGAACGTTGCCGCAGCGAGGTCCGCAGGCTGGCTGAACAGCACTGAGTCGTTGGCCATGTGAAATAGTGTGCCGAACGACAAGCGCCATGGGCCGCCGTCTGTGGCTCCGTCTCGGATGAGCACGGGATACCTGCGGTAGATGCCCAGAGTGATGTCGGCATCCGCGCGGGTCCGGAACATCGGGAGCGTTCCGGTATTGGGGTTCAACGCCAGAACCTCGTCCGGGGCGAGCTCGAAGCGTCTACCCTGGACGTCGGCCAGATGGCGGATGAGGAACGCGAATCGGGTCAGCGCAACGGTCTTGTCAATCCCTGCGATCACGGTGATCGCGAAACGCATCCGGTGATCGGTTCCGGAAAAGACTCTGTCCTCGTTTTCGAAGTCGTAGAACGCGAGCAGTCGCTGCTTGCTGAGTGTGTCCGCAAAGAACGGCGCGGTGGTCTTGTCTGTGGCGAGGCCTGTGGGGGTGAGCATGCCGGCGATTCCGGTCGGCGCTGTGATGGTGCGCATGGTTTCGGCGAAGACGCTGTAGGTGTTGACATCTCCTTGACCGGTGAGGGGATAGCGGCCGCTGTGAAGGAGGATGTGGCTGACGCCGTCCGACATGCGGAGCTCAGCCAGGTAGGCGTCGTGCAGGGGCGGATCTTGTGTGGCCAGGGACTTGATCATGGTGGCGCGGATGGCGGCGGTCTTGGCGTCGGCGATGTCGTTGCGCCCGATCGCGGAGAAGAACTCCTTGTCCTGGATTTTCACTCGTTCCCAGGTCGGGTTACCGATGACACAGGAGAAACCACCTTGCCAACCGGTCACTGGATCGACGCCTTCGGAGCCCGTTTCGGGGGCGGTGAAGATGCCGGGGAACTCCAGATGCCAGTGGAAGAAGCGGTACTGGCGAGCGAGGTCACCGATCGTCGTGCGGAGCACCGCGGGAACGCCGCTGGGGTCCTCGATGATCTGGCGAACGGTGTCGTGGGTGATGCTTTGGCCGGTTGCTCGCGATTTGAGTTGCAAGAAGGCGGCGCACCATGCGTCTGCGGCGAGTTTCCTGGCGGTGAACTCTGGATCTGCTTCCAGTCGACGCCAGCCGTCAGCTCGAACACTTATCGTCGCCCGGGTAGTGGTGGGGGTTTGCTCCAGTTCGCGTGCTTGTGCGGTCAATGTCGAGGTTTCGACGTCGAACGCCGTCAGTTGTCCGGATTCGCGGGCACGCTCGGTTTTGTTGCGGGCCTTGAGTTTGGCGGTCCATGTGGAGTCGTCGCCGGTGAGGACGGTGAACGCGGCGTTGGGGATGCCTGTGCGGATCAGCGCGGGAGTGGTTCCGAGCAGTGAGTTGCCGACTTTGAAGTGGGCGTCGAGGAAGGGAAATGGTCTGGTGCCGTCGAAGGCTTCCAACCAGAGTGCGACTTTGGTGATCTCGATTGCCAGGTCGTTGAGGTCGACGCCGTAGAGGCAGCGTTCGATGACGTCGGCGGTGGCTGACCGGAGCGCTCTGGGGCTGGGTTCCGTGTCGTGGGTGCGGACCGTAGCGAGCGCGGCGGCGATGCGCCGTGCTGCCGCGACGACGAAGTGTCCGCTGCCGACGGCGGGGTCGACGACGGTGATGGCCAGCAGTGCGGTTTCGGGGTCGGCCTTGCCGTCTAGGGCTTCGGCGATGAGCGGATCCAGGGCCTCGTCGAGGACGACCGCGATGAGGCCGGAGGGTGTGTAATAGGAGCCGGATTTCTTGCGGTCGTTGCCTGCGGCCTTTGCCAGGCTGAAGGTCCGGGCGTCCGCGTTGTAGCGCGGGGAGTAGGCGAGCAGTCCTTCATAGATACCGCCGAGTTCTTCACTGTCCAGGTTGCGGTAGTCGACCGGGCGAGCGGCACCTGTCTTGGTGTCGGTGATCTCGGCGAGAGCGCGGATGGCGGCGAGCAAGTCGCGATTGGGAAGGACGGCGTTAGCGAGGACACCGAGGTTTTCCCTGGCGAAGAGGGTGGCGCCGAGTCCGGGTAGGGCGAGGTTGTCGAGGCCGTCGCCGGCGAGGGAGTTGGTGACGATCTGGTGGGCAGGCCATAGATCGGTGTGGCGGGTTCCGGTGCGGGTGGCCGCTAGGTGGCGTAAGCGGGCGGTGGAGAAGTACTCGTTGTAGAGGTTCTGGGCGTCGGTGTCGGTGCTGGCGGTGTGCAGCAGGTCGCGGTCTTCGGCGACGAAGAGCACGATGAACCGGTAGGCGACTCGCAACAGCGCCCGGTGCAGATCCTTGGCCGCGTCGGGGGAGGTCGCGAGCATGGACCGCAGATGACTGTTCCACGGGTGGGAGACGAAGCCGGTTCCCAGGTAGGTGAGTGCGGTGGCGACGCCTTCGCGCAGTTTGGTCAGGGCGCGGGTGCCGTCGGCGATCGCTGAGGTGCGCCATTGCTCCAGCCAGCAGCTCTCGGGAGTGAGCGTGGACGGGTCTGATTCCCTGGTGTCGGCGATGGGGGCGAGGCGGCTGGCGTGGACGGTGAGCAGGAAGAGCCGGAAGTCGGCGTAGCGCTGGTTGTCGAAGATGTCGTCGAGGTCGAATTCCACATAGGACTGTTTGGTCAGGCTGGAGGCGTCTCGGAGCAGTCGTAATGTGTGGCCGTTCGAGACGATTCCCCAGAGATTGCTGCGGCTGCGGTTGAGGTAGTCCTGCACCATCGATTGGGGTGCTCGGGCGGTGACGCCGGGGGTGCGGTTGTCGAGGCTGATGCCGCCGCCGACCAGATGCAGGGGCACAACTGTGGTGGGTTCAGCGGTTCCGGAGGACCACGCGATGCGGTGGGAGAGGGGGAAGTGCGTCGCTTGGGTTTCGCCGAGTCCCGGAGGAAGGTCGATTCCTCCCGGGAGCGTTTCGGGGCGGCCGTAGCCGAGTTCGTAGAGCAGGGGCAGGAGCCACCGGTCCCGAGTCAGCGCGGTGGCGGGGTCTCCGGCGGGGCGCCGGTCGACGGCGGTCTTCCAGGCGTGGTGGGCGCCGAGTGCGGCGTCCCAGGCTCGGGCGACCGCGGCGCTGATCGTCATCCCCGGGGTGAGCTGGTAGTCCTCCGCTGTTTGGCCTGGCATCCCCAAGGTCGACGGCGTGGGTGAGGGCCTCGCTGGGAAGCACTGTGCCAACCGTGGCAATGGAGCGGAACGCTGTGAGAGTGGTCTACGTGGTCCGATCTGGAAGGTAGAGGTAGAGGCCGAGGACGTCGGGCGGGGGCAGAAGCCGGGCTTGGAGCCCTCGGAGTGCGACATGACTGCTGCGGCGCACCGCGCGGTGCGCCTTCACCGCCTCGGTGGCGATCGCTTTGCCGCGGAGGCCCAGGTGGGCCTGGAGTTCGGGCAGGCGGTCCAGGGCATGCTGGAGCTGGCCGCGGGCAAGGTCGTCGCGGACGTTGGCGGTGGGCGGGGCCAGGAGCAGCGCGGCTGTCGCGGCCGGGTCAAGCCAGCGGACCAGCCCGTTGTGCACGGTGAAGCCAAGGAATTGGGCGTCTTCGGCTACCTGAGTGATGGTGCGGCGTGAGCCGGGGACGACGAGTTCGATGCGGAACCGGACGACCAACAGGGTCGTGACGGTGTCGACGGCGGAGGTGCGGATGACGGCGGCCCGGCGTGCGGGACGGGCGGTGGCCGGGAGCAGGGGGTCTAGAGCGGCGTCTAGGACGTAGCGGGCGAGTGCCTCGATGGTGGGGTCTGTACGGGTGAGCAGCGGCTCACCTGGTGGGACGGGCAGGGACCGGTGGAATCGCAGTGTTGACGCCTTGGTGGCCGGGAGCTGGTCGACCAATGCGTGGGGGAGGGTGTCGATGCGCACGATGAACCCGTCGTCGGTGTCGGTGAGCTGACCGGAGAGCAGAGCCAGAGCGTCCCGCGTGAATCGTTCGGCGTCGGCGGGACCGCCCAGGGAGCGGCGGACATCGGCGAGGGTGGCTTCCACCTCACCGGGGTGGAGAGCAGCTTGGCGGAACCGGGATCGGGAGGCTTTCTCTCGTTCCGCGGCGTCGATCCACTGGGTGAGGACGGCGTCGGCGGTGTCGTTGTCGGTGGCCGCGCTGAGGTCGAGGGAGAGTTGCTGGGGGTCGGTGCCGCGTAACAGCAGGGACTCCCAGATCGCGCTCATCACGGTGGTGGAGTCGGCCGGGACCGGGACTGAGACGCCGGTGGTGCGGCGAATGCTCTCGTGGCGTCGAAGGAGAACGTCCAGGACGACGCCGTCGATCTTGTTGTCGGAGCCGTAGTAGGTGACGGCGCGGACCGTCTTCGCGGTCTGGCCGAATCGGTCGATGCGGCCTTCACGCTGTTCGTGGCGGGTGGGGTTCCAGGCCAGGTCGTAGTGGACGACCGCGGTGAAGCCTTCCTGGAGGTTGACGCCTTCGGACAGGCAGTCCGTCGAGACGAGGACCCGCTGTCCGGGGTGCGCGGTGAGGTTTTTGACGCGTGCTTCGCGTTCCTCTGGAGGAAGGGTTCCACTGATGGCTTCGACGCGTACGCCGGGCAGTCGGCGTAGCGCTGTCGAGAGATGTTCGGCGACGTACTCCGTCGTCGGGATGTAGCGGCAGAAGACGATCGGATGGTAGCCGTCGGCGACCAGCGCGCTGACGATGGCGACGACGCGTTTGAGCTTCGCGTCGCACTTGACCCCGCGTAGAGCGGCGGCTTCGGCGGCGAAACCGCGCAGGCGCCGACGGGCCGAGGCGTGAGGGCCGTCGCTGGTGGAGACGGCGGCGCCCAAGGCGGTGTCGTCGCCGTCGACGGTGTCGTCGAGGTCGACGTCGAACACGCGGGGTCCGGCGACCGAGTCGGCGTCTTCCACGCTCTGGGCGTCGTCGAGTTGAGAGCGGTTGAGGAGTGTCTGTTCCGCGGCGGCCGGGCTGGACGCGATGGAACGAAGTAGCGCGATAGCGGACCACCAGCGCACTCGCCGCCGGACGTCACCGATCGACGGATCGCCTACTTGTTCGCGGGAGTAGGAGAGCACGCGATCGAACAGCTTCCGATACGCCGGAGTGAGCTTGTAGCTTTCCTCTGCGCGTTCGCGGGTGGGGAAGGGTGTTTCCTCGGTCAAGTAGTCGCGGATGTCGGCGCGCTGGCGTTGGATGAGGAACTTCGCGAGCAGCTTGCGGTCCTCGTCGTGGTCCGGTCCGGAAAGATCGACGGGCAGTTCGGCGAAGCGGCCGTCCAGCAGGCCGACGAGGCGTTGCCAGGCGCCGTCGTCACCGTTGTGCGGGGTGGCGGTGAGCAGCAGCAGGTGCCGGGACTGATCGTCGGCGAGTTTGCGCAGCAGTATGTAGCGCTGGTGTGCTGGGGAGGAGCCGACCGTCGACGTCGGTGCGATGCACGTGTGCGCCTCGTCGACGATCACCAATTCGGGGCAGAGCAAGGCGAACTCGTCGCGGCGGCTGTGCTGCTTGATGTAGTCGGTGGAGATGATCAGGTACGGGTAGTGCTCGTAGACGGTCGATCCGAACGGCACCGAACGTGCCAGCCTGTTCGCCGTCGAGGGCAGCAGCAGCTCGGCGTTGATCCCGAACTTGGTACGCAGCTCCGACTGCCACTGCGGAGCGAGCTGGGGCGAGCAGAGCACCGCCAGCCGCTGGGCTTCGCCGCTGTGAGTTCGGCGGCGATCAGGCCCGCTTCGATGGTTTTTCCGACACCGACTCCGTCGGCGATGAGCAGGCGGGCCGTGTCCTGCGCGGTGGCCATCATCAGCGGGACGAGCTGGTAGTTGCGTGGGGTGACCGCCAGTTGGGCGAAGGGTCGGAACGGCCCGGCCGTGGCGCGGAACGACAGGCGTAGCGCGTCGCGAAGGAGGCGGGCGCGGGCGGCGTCTCCGCGGTCGTCGACGCTCGGTGCGTCGAAGGTCGCGGCTGTGGGTTTGTCCTGGTCCGGGAGCAGAACGGTGGTCTCGTCGTCGCGGCCGCCCAGCGGGCGAGCGAGGAGCATGCCCGTAGGGGATCCAGGCAGGACCAGCCATTCGCGGCCGCGCGCGGCGACGAGGGTGCCGGGACGGAACTCGGTCATGGTCATGACGGGTCCTTGCTTGTGCCGAAGACAGTCGGATTGCCAGCCACCAGGTGTTGCCAGCCCGGCGGATCTCCGCAGGCGCTGGTGCGTGCGGCCTCGTGGTGGAACCGCAGGACCAGCCAGCCGGCTTCGTCCTCGAGCTTGGCCCGGGCCGCCTCGTCCTTGATCGCCTGGTGCGCGCTGTCATGGATCGGGCCGTCGACGAAGATGGCGACGTTTCCGTCGGGGCTGAGGAAAGTGAAGTCGGGGCGGACGTAGTAGCCCTCGACGATCTGCTGGGCCTCGTCGGGCAAGCGGTAGCCGTGGGTGGCGAGGAAGCGCAAGAACTGTCTTTCCAGCCCGTTGCTGTGTTCTTCCAAACGAGCCAGTCGTTCCCCGCTGTCCGTCTCGGCGCTGTCGTCGACGGTGAGGGTGGCGGTGGTGAGCTGACTGAGCAGCTCGATCACGTCGTGGCGATCGAGTGCCTGATGATCAAGCTGGTTGCTGTAGGACAGCAAGCAGTCATAGCAAGCCTGGGCACAGGGTTCGGTGGCGTGGTCGGCCTTGCCGAGATCCGCGCCGGTGTCGGGGTCGTAATGCATGAGCTGGATGGCCCGGCGCGCCACCCGGCGGATCTGGCCCGGTTCGGTGGCAAGTCTGCGAAGTACTCCCGCGCCGCCTTCCGCCGCTTCGAACATCAACAGCACCGACCAGGCATGGTCACTGGTCCGGTCGGGCATCGGCTCGGCCGCGAGCTCGGAACTCTCGAGCTGGAACTCGGCTTCTATCGCGCGTTTGAGTGCGTACATCGCGGCGATGCGCTGTTCTCTGGCAATGTGCGGGGCGAGTTTGATCAACAGGGCGTTGCGATGATCCTCGACGTAGGGCACTACACGCTGGACACGATCGTCGGGTCCTTGGGGAAGCGTCGAGCCGTCCGCGGCGGTGAGGTCCGCAGTGCGGGCCCACGTGCCGTCGAGAGTGTCGAGCAGGTAGCCCTGCTCGTCCTTGTTCTTGCGGCGGCGGAGCCCGACGTTCATCCGGCGGATCAGCGCTGTGTCGCCGTAGCTGAGGTTCGCGAGCAGACCGCCGTTGTGATCGGTGAGTGTGCTTTTCAGTTCGCTGGCGCGTTCGCCGTAGGGTTCGAACCTGATGGCGGTGGTGATCTCGTGTCCGGCGCGTTGGCGTTCTTCTTCGTCAGCGCTGATGCGATCACGGCGGCGGGTTTTCACTGCGAGCAGCTTCATCATCCGGCTCATGGTGAGCAGATCACCCGAGCCGCAGTACTGGCAGGTCTCGTGGGTGGTGGGGCCGTTGCTGTCATGCAGGTAGCCGCAGGCTTGGCAGCGTTTGATCTCGGTGACGTTGATGCCGGAGCCGTCATCACGGGTGGGGAGGCTGACCCGTTTGACCTCGTAACGGGCGCCTTCGTGATAGATGAACGCCCCCGGGCCGAACTCGCTGATCGCCAGGAATCTAGGCCTTTGAACGTAGTCCCCTTGACCGTGGCGGGTCTTACGTTCGGCCGGGATGAACGCTGCCAGCGGCAGCCTGGGGAAGGAGTATCCGGGCAGGAATCCTTCGGAGGCGAAGTAGCGGTATGGGTAGAAGTCACCTTGATTGACGTCATCGGTTTCACCCTTGAGGAGGTCCAATGCGGCGCGGGCTTCCGATATCTGTCCGCGGGCACGCCTCTTCGCCGGTTCGGAGGCGCCGATGGTCTTGAGGACTTCGTTGGCGGAGTCGAGTTCGGCTCGGGCTTCCCGGTAGAGCCCGCGCCAGCGGTGTAGTGCTTGCTGGAAGCGCTGGGGTGCTTCGGCGACGGCGGCGTCGATCCAGTCGGCACGCCACCATGGAGCATTCGTCACCTCGCGGGTTGCCCCCAGGACCGTCCTGATGGCCGTGGCTGCTTTCGCGGCGGACCCGGAGATCTTCGAAACGATGTCCTCGCGTAGTGGCTGCGTGGGCAGGTCGACGTCGAGCAGGTCGGTCATACTCGCCTTGAGGTCGAGATCGATGACGGCCAGCCAGATGGCGTGGGCATGGGCGCGTACGAGATCCTGATTGCTCAATTCCAGCCGTGGCGGAGCGACCGCGCCAGCGACCATGTCCTGGCTGCGCCCGAAGTAGTAGTTGTCGTGGGCGTTGCCGGTGGCGCAGTAGGTCAGCACGACGGCCGGTTGCCCGGAGAGTCCCGCGCGGCCGGAACGCTGCGCGTAGTTGGCCGGGGTAGGCGGCACGTTGCGCATCCCGACGACGTTGAGGCTCTTGATGTCGACGCCTAGCTCCATCGTCGGGGAGCAATACAACACGGGCAGTTCCGCGTCGCTGAAGCGTCGTTCGCGGTCCTGCCGGTTTCCCGGGCTCACTTGAGCGGTGTGCTCGCGAGCTTCGAGCCCGGCCAGCCCGGTCGCTGTCTCCGCGTAGAAACGCCGGAAGTAAGGGTTGACCCTGCCTGCGAGAGTGTTGGTGCGGAGGGGATCAGGCGCGCGATGTGCGCCGTCACCGGCCCGCCACTCGATCATGCCGGACTGGACGCGGTACCCCGTGCGTTTGGTGCGGTCCTCGACTTTGGCGAGCATGCCGACGGTAGCCAGCACACCCAACAGTGTGGCGATGAGCTTGTTGGCGTCCTGCACGGTCAACCGGGACGTGAGATGCGGGAATCGGTCCGGGCGGCGGAGCCACCGTCCGAACTGGCCCAGGCCGGACAGATACAGGTCGCGACCGATTCCGATGGGTGCCCGAGGACGGGCTCCCGCATAGCAGGTCGCGGCGTAGACCCCTTGTTCATCCGTGAGCGCCCACGGCGCGCGCAGCCACTCCTGACTGGCCCGCTTGATGTCTTCGTAGCGGTCCTCGGTGAGATAGGACGACTCGATGCAGATGTTGCGCCGCAATTCGTTCAGCAACGTCTCCATGATCAACAGTCGAGTGACGGGATCGGCGCCGGCGAGCGGCTGGCCCTTCGCTGCCCACTTCGATTCGTCGCCTGCCAGCTCGTCCAGGCCCGCGTAGGTCAACAGAAGCTGGCCGGTCTGTTCGAGGTTGGGCATGGTGATCCGCCAGCCGCGCCGCAGATCAGCCCAGACCCGGTAGGTGACCGATTCTCGCAATGCCCGGATGACCTTCGTCTTCGCCGCGTATTCGACATCCGGATTCAGGGCGTAGTCGCCGATCTTCACCTTCAGGCACTCGATCACCCTGCGGCCGAGATCCTCGTCGGTGAGCGGCTCGTCGGGGTGGTGTCGTTGCTGGTGCAGTGCCGCCTGATACAGGGCGGATCGGACCATGCCGACGAGGACGAAGTCGTTGAAATGTCCTGCCTGCAGGCTGGCGTCCTGCCTGTTGTCCGAAAAAGACAAGGAACTTGCGGGCCTCCGCTTCGAGGTCCTCGGCCTCGCGCAAGGTACGCACCACCGCCTGGGACAGGACGGACACCGCGCTGGCTCGGCCTCCTGTGCCCAGACTCGCGACCCGAGAGAATTCCGACTGCGACGCGCTTTCATAGCTGGTCTTGCACGCCGGGCAGAAATGCAATGTCTCGAAGAACGCGGCCGTGACGCCGTCGTCGCGGACGTCACCGAAGACGTCCACCTGGACGCCCTTCGGCAGCCGCGGCCAGCGCGCCTTGTCCAGTACACGATTCTGCCCGGACTCCATGATCCAGTCGTCGGGAACGAGTTCGAGCAAGTCCTCGGATGACCGGTCCGGCCACGCCCTGTCAGTGATCAGCAGCAGTCCTGCGGAGTTATCCTGCTCGCCCAGGTTTCCACCGAGCAGACGAGGTTCGAACCGTGTACCACCCTTTTTCTTGGTGACGACAAGGAAATCCTGACCGCACTCGCGGCAGAAAGCGAGGGGGAATAACGGCTGACCCGCTGGCCCCAGGGGAGCGCTGCGCTGATAGTGCGTCGTGAGATATCGCCGCTCGGGACGGTCGAGGGTGACATAGGCGGTATCGCCCTTGCCGATGAACTGGTGAAGCTTGAAGGCGAACAGAGCACGTCCGTCTTCGTCACGGGAACGAGAACCGACCAGGAGCGTTTCCCGGAGCGCTCGAGCACACGTAACGAGATCTGTGCCGGTCAGCTCGGCGAGCCGCCCCGCAGCGTCCTGCAGCCGAACTGGCGGGAGGCGGGCGAGCCTGCCTTCGTCGTCCTCACCCAGCCCGAAGGTCTGCTCGATCCAGATCGCCAGATCATCCCGGCGCAACGCGTCCTGGCCGGCTGGCGGGCTCGCGAGCACTCGCGCGGTGAGTCGGTGTGTCGTGCTCTCGCCGATGGTGGCTCGCCGCAGGGACTCTCCGACGACATTGGTGGCCGGGATCGGTGTGCCGAACAGCCGGCTCGCCAGCATCGCCACTTCTGCTCGCTGCTCCGCCCTGGTGCCAGGACCGGCAAGGGTCGCGCTCGTGCCCACGCACAGCAGCTGCTCCGCGCCCACGGCCCTGCGCAGGCGGCGGATCAGCATGGCGACGTCGGCGCCCTGGCGGCCTCGATAGGTGTGCAGCTCGTCGAGCACAAGGAACGACAGGTTCCGGGCGCTGGTGATGAGACTCGTGCGTTCTCGGGGACGGGTCAGCATCAGCTCGAGCATTACGTAGTTGGTGAGCAGGATGTCGGGTGGGCGGGCGAGGATACCGTCGCGTTCAGCCCGGCTCTCCTGACCGGTATACCGCTCGAACGTCACCTGCGGTGCGACCTTGCCGAGGAACTTCTCGAGCTCGCCACGCTGACTGTTGGCCAGGGCGTTCATCGGGTAGACGATGATCGCGCGGACACCTCGCCCGGACCCTTCTCGCAGGACGCGATCGACGATGGGCACGATGTAGGCCATCGACTTTCCCGATCCGGTCCCCGTGGTCAGGACGTAGGACTCGCGGCGTGCGGCGATCTCGATGGCGTCGACTTGGTGCTGGTGAAAGGCGATTTCCTGCCCGTCGGCGCTGGACGTCGTACGAGCACGGAAGATGGCTCGATTGTCCGGATGCAATAGTTCCTGGTCGACGAGCTCACCGACAGTACCGCCAGGCTCGAAAGCCGGATTCAGCGCGAGCCACGGCTCGGGCCACATCAGCCCGTTGTCGACTTCACGCTGCACTTTTGCCAAGATTTCCGGGTCGCGAATATTGAGAAATCCCCGCACGAAAGCTTTGTAGTCCTCGAGAACCTCGCTGAGAGCAGCGAAAGCGTCCATTTTTCCTGATCTCTGCACGTCATCCCACCGTGACGGCGGGCGCGGTCAGTGCTATTCGCCGCATGGGCTATCAGGACCACGGACGCGACCAAAACCCGAGAACCTCGAAGACTGTGAAGGGCCTGCGCTGAAGGCGCTGTAATACAGGTTGACACTGCAGTCTAAACCTTCGTTAAGTAACGTATCTAGACGCAGTCATCACTAATGCTGTCGTATTTTGACGAGAACCGTTTCATATTGGGCCATTCGTGGTGCCGAGTCTCGTTGGTGAAGAAATTAATACCGCGAGATTTGGTGTACAATGACCGTCGGTTTTGGTCGGCGAGACCAGATCTGCTGCTCTGTCGCAGAGAGGGCCACAGTCCATTTCCCAGCGTTGTCGGACCGGGGGAGGTCGAGGAGGGTCGGAAGACCCGGCTGAAAAGGGTCATTCGGTTCTGTCCTCGCGGCGGGAGAATCTGGATCGTGTCATTATCGGCCCGTTTGCCGGCGGAGGATCGCGGGCTGGTCTGGAGGTCCGAGAGCGACGGCTTCAGTTGAGGTGCCTGCGGGCTCATCGGGCTGCTCGGCATAGCCGGATTCGTGCTGTTGTTCACCTGCCAGTACCCGAAACCGGTCACGACTTCATCCTCGGCATGGACCGCTGGATCATCCAGGGTCACCGTGACAGTCTCGGACTCCGACTATCCCGGCAGCGTCCCGATTTCCACGTAAGCGTTCTCTGCCCAGCGGGTGCAGGTCGATTTGTGCCATCCCTGAAGCAGGGTATGCCAGTTCGCAGGTCATCCCAGTCTTCCACGGTAGGCCGGGCTCGCGCTGGAATCGTGGTCCAGCCGGTTGATCACACACGGTAACCTCGCCCGCTGGCAAGGAAAATCCGGAGATGCTACCGGGGCAGCTACTGCACTCCAGCAACTGCTGGCCGACCAACTGAGGGTGCTTGGTGCTGACCACCCCGATTGCTCAATAACTCGCCGCGAAATCGCATCCTGGCAAGGGGAATCCGGAGAAGTAGCAGAGGCCATTGTCGCGCTCCAGGAACTGCTAGTGTCGCGCGTCTGATGTTCGTTGACGGGTGGCGTGGGGCAGGATTTCGTCGGCGGTTTTGGTCCAGGTGAAGGGGTGGCAGCGGGTGTTCC
>NZ_JBVILA010000040.1:0-4221 GCF_055580625.1 Amycolatopsis sp. NPDC031561
TCGATGATCACCGAGGCGATCGGTCTCGCACGCAGGGCCGGAGCGACCGGAACGATCGTGGTGAGAGCCGATTCGGCGTTCTTCACCGGCCCGATCATCGCCGCGATCCGCGCGGCGGGCGCCTATTTCTCGGTCACCGCCCAGAAAAACGCGGCAGTGAAGAACGTGATCAACGCCATCGGCGAGGACGCCTGGAGGAAGATCGCTTACCGGCATCCGATCCCCGACCCGCTCACCGGCGAGTTGATCACGCATGCCGAGATCGCCGACACCACCCTGACCGCGTTCGTCCACGCCACCGAGAATCCCGGCCGCCAGGTCACCGCACGGCTGCTGGTCCGCCGCACCCCAAGATTCGAGCGGAACGACCAAGGCGAGTTGTTCCGCGTCTTCCACTACCACGCCGTGTTCACCGACACCGGCTTCGACCTGCACACCGCCGATGAGTATCACCGCCAGCACGCGATCATCGAACAGGTCTTCGCCGACCTCAACGACTCCGCCCTCGCGCACTTCCCCTCAAGCCGGTTCCCCGCCAACCACACCTGGCTGATCCTGGCCTGCCTCACCCACAACCTGCTCCGCGCCACCGGCTGCCTCACCAGCGCCTTTCACGCCAAAGCCCGCACCGGCACGCTGCGCCGCCACCTGATCGGCATCCCCGCCCGCATCACCCGAACCGCCCGCCGCATCACCCTGCGACTACCAGCCAACTGGCCCTGGCAAACCGCCTACCAGGCACTCTTCACCGCAACACACCGAACAACCTGACCCCGCGCCCCAACAACCCGGACCACAGTGGACACACCGGATGCGACGACCGGTGATCCACCACGACCACCAACCAAACACATGATCAACAACCACCATCAAGATCACCCGACAAGCACACCGGTGGATCCAGGTTGAGTGTCCCGATTCCTTCATCGTCGATGGGGTGTTCCGGTCTCGGGTCTTGATCAACGGAGGAATTGGGACGTTGAGCGTCTCAAATCTTCCCCACTCGCCCACATCGGCATCTAGAACAGGCGCTACAAGCTCACCGAGCTGACATCAGGATCCAGTGGGTAGGCAAATACAGGTCCATTAGAACCGCCCTCACCACTCACGAGTCCGTAAGGTGAGTCCCGTGATCGATCCCGCGCAGCTCCTGTCCGTCGCCCGCGAGGAAGCCGAACTCGGCAAGGCCGAGGGCGGGGTCCCGATCGGCGCCGCACTGTTCGACACCGCCGGCGTCCTGCTCGGCCGCGGCCACAACCGCCGGGTCCAGGACGGCGACCCGTCGATGCACGCCGAGACCTCCGCGTTCCGGAACGCGGGCAGGCGGCCGCACTACCGCGACACGATCATGGTCACCACCCTCTCCCCCTGCTGGTACTGCAGCGGACTGGTGCGCCAGTTCGGCATCGGCCGGGTGATCATCGGCGAGGCCGCCACGTTCGAAGGCGGGCACGGCTGGCTCGAGGAGAACGGCGTCGAGATCACCCTGCTCGACGACCCGGCGTGCACCGCGCTGATGACCGAATTCATCCAGGATCATCCGGAGCTGTGGTTCGAGGACATCGGGGTCCCGACCGGAAACTAGTCGAGCGAATCCTCGGTCTCGAAGACGACGGTCCGGTTCCGCCCGGACGTTTTCGCCGCGCGCAGCGCCTGATCCGCCGCGCCGACGAGCCTGTCGAGCGTCTCGCCGTCGGCGGGATGCGACGAGACCCCGATCGAAACGGTCGCCCCCGCGAACGTCCCACCCAGTGAGACGAACGTCGACGCGATCCGCAGCCGGATCCGTTCGGCGATCGCGTGCGCGTCGAACCGGGTCGTCCCGGGCAGCAGGACGACGAATTCCTCGCCGCCGAACCGGCCGACCAGATCCGCCGCGCGGACCTCCGCGCGCAAGGTGTCCGCCACGGCGCGAAGGACGTCGTCCCCGACGTGCCTGCCGTGCCGGTCGTTGAGCCGGGCGAAATGGTCGAGGTCGAGCATGAGCAGCGAAAGATCGGCGCCACGGCCGCGAAGCAGGTCGAATTGGGTACGGGAGCCGTCCAACCAGGACGACGCGGTGAGCAGCCCGGTGCCGGCGTCCGTGCCCGCATGGCCGCGCAGGGCGCGCATCGTCCCCGCCCGGTGCAGCACCACGAGCGCGCCGGCGAGCACCACGGTGACGAACGGCCAGTCCACCGCCGACCAGGCGAGCAGCAATCCGAACGCGACCATCGCCGCGTCGAAGGCGAATCCCGACGGTTCGGCCCCGAATTCGGCGGCGGGCGCGGCCAAAGCGGCATCGACGGACAGGAACACCAGGCCGGTCGCGAAAACCAGCGCGAAGCTTTCGAAATCCCTTGTCCCGCCGGTGAACGGCGGCGCACCCAGCAACACCGGGATGATCGAAGCACCGAGTGCCGAAAGCATGGTGGCGGAGGCCGCGAACACCTGGCGGTGCGGGATTCCGCGCCGGATCCGGCACCAGCGGTACCCCGCCGAGGCGACGACGAGCACGGCGGCCAGCGCGGGTGGCAGCAGCAACGCGCCCGCGAAGATCCAGGCCGCGTCCAGTCCGGCGCCGAGCCGGGTGTCGGCGCGGGACCGCTCGACGGGCCGCGAAAGCTCCGAACTCAGGATCATTCCGGCCAGCAGACCGGAAAACGGGAGCAGCGACGACGGCGTGGGCGGCCGCAGCACGAAGAGGTACGTGGTGGCGGCCAAAGCGGCCGCGTCGACCAGGAGCAGGTACCCGATCAGGCCCCGCCTCGGCAGGTCCCACAGGCTCCATGTCCCCAGTATTCGCCGCGGCGCGGCGAGCCGGTCTCTTCGGCCGCGGCTTCCGGTCGCCATCAGGGAGTCCCCCACCATTTCGGCAAACTAGCCGGTAATCGCGGAGCTGTCGATCCGCTTTCCGGGTCATGACCCCCCTACTAAGGTCGGTCGTTCCGGGCGGGAATTCCGGTGAATTATTGACAGTCCTCAATGGTCTAGTCCACTGTGAGAGAGCGCATCCTCCCGGTTGATACGCCGCGTCAAGACGGAGGTGCTCCACATCTGCGCGCATCGCTGCGCGCTTACCAGTTGGAGGACCTATGAAATCCTTACGACGCTGGGCAACATTGGCCACCACCGTCGGCGCCGCTCTCGCCACGGCCGTCGGCCTCGCCCCCGTCGCTTCGGCGGCCCCGGACGCGGTGCTGGCCTCGCCTTATCTGTACCAGTGGTCGGGACAGACGGACCCGATCGCCGCGATGAACGCCACCGGGGTCAAGGCCTTCACCCTCGCGTTCATCCTCTCCGACGGCGGCTGCAACCCGAAGTGGGACGGCAGCCGTTCGCTCACCGGCTCCGACGCCACGATGATCGGCAACATCCGGGCCAAGGGCGGCGACGTCATCCCGTCGTTCGGCGGCTGGTCCGGCACGAAGCTCGGCACGAAGTGCACCACTCCCGCGGCACTCGCCGGCGCGTACCAGAAGGTCATCGACGCCTACAAGCTCAAGGCGATCGACCTCGACATCGAGAACACCGACGAGTTCGAGAACTACACCGTCCAGGACCGGATCCTGAACGCCATCAAGATCACGAAGCAGAAGAACCCCGGCCTGCGCGTGGTCATCACCATCCCGACCGAGGTCGGCGGCCCCAACGCGACCGGCAAACGGCTGATCAACCAGTCGAAGGTACTCGGCGCGGGCGTCGACGCGTGGTCGGTCATGCCGTTCGACTTCTCCAGCGGCGGTGACATGGCGGGCAAGACCCGCAGTGCCGTGGACGGGCTGAAGAACGTCGTGAAGTCCACCTTCGCCCTGAGCGACGACGCGGCCTACCGGCGCAGCGGGCTCTCGTCGATGAACGGAAAGACCGACGTGGCGGGCGAAACCGTCAGCGTCGCCGACTTCCGGGCGATCCGCGACTACGCGGCGAGCAAACATCTCGCCCGGCTGTCGTTCTGGGCGGTGAACCGCGATTGCAACAACTGCGCGGGAATCGCGCAGGGCAAGTACGACTACACGAAGATCGTGGCGGGTTACACCGGCTGACTCTCGACCTCGTGAGTGGTAAGGCGGCTCTATTGGGGTGTAAGTCAAAGGTGGCGTGTTCATGGGCGAGGCTGGCGATGGGGTGAAGGTGTCCTTCGCTGCGTCTGATGCCGAGTGGCCGTGTCGCGAAAGCCACTTTCGGGACGTCTGACGTCGCGAAAGTGGCTTTCGCGACACCCCGACCCACACGGTCTGA